>JBBQSD010000032.1:0-52044 GCA_038214135.1 Chloroflexales bacterium
CGCTACTGGATTGATTCAGCTCAACAACCATATGGTTCCAGAATTGTTCATGTTGCCCTGAATACGACAGCGGCGTAGAATATGCCTCGAGTATTGCATCAGGAGCGCATATGATTGGACATACCGTGGCACTACGGCGGATTGCTTCACTTGCACCCGGCCTCACCGAATTCTTGTTGGTGATTGGGGCTGGAGATCGGCTTGTGGCCGTATCCGATTACTGCCAATTGCCGGCTGGTATGATCCTGCCACGCCTTGGTGGTATGAGTAATCCTGATCTGGCCTTGCTCCAATCGATCAATCCGGATCTCGTGCTTGTTGATCGCTCGCTTGGCGGGCCAACTGCTGCGGCAGCGCTTGATCTGCATGTGCCAAGCTATGTGATGGCAGTCCGAAGTGTTGCTGGAGCGTTGGAGCAACTGGCCGATCTGGCTCGCGTCGTCGGTGCAACGGCGGCGGCGGCTCCATTGCTCGCCAATCTTCAAGTTGCCATTGATGTTGCCTATGAACGCCAATATCAGCGGCGCATGCGCCGGGTGCTGGCATTTACCTGGCGCGATCCCTGGCTGGCCGTTGGTGGTGATTGCTACGCCGATGATCTCTTACGCCTGTGTGGGGCCGAGAATCTGGCCTTGCGTTTGCCTGGACGCAACCCTCGAGCTGGACTAGAAGCCTTCCTCCGCCATAATCCGCATGTGATTCTGTTGGCATCTGAACCATATCCCTTTGAACTTGCGGATTGTAATGCCTTCTGGCGTTTCGGTGATGTGCATGCCGTGCAGCACCGCTCGATCCATATGTGTAGTGGGCGGCTGCTCATGCGCTTTGGCCTGCATATGCCAGAGGCAATTGCTGTGCTTTCGGATCTTATTCATCGGCCATAGAAAGAATGCTACAATGGCAGCATCCTTGATTTAGTGAAGAATAGGAGCGTGCCATGGTCGCCATTCCGATTGCACTACAACTCTATTCGGTTCGTGAAGATTGCGCCCGCGATCTGCCGCATGTGCTTGAGGCAGTTTCCAAGATGGGCTATGTTGGCGTTGAGTTTGCTGGGTATCATGGCTATGCTGCCAAAACATTGCGTGGCCTGCTGGATACTCTGGGATTGCAGGTTGCTGGTGCCCATGTTGGCATCGATACGCTGCTTGGCGATGAACTTGAGCGCAGTATTGAGTTTCATCAGATACTTGGCAACCGCTTCCTGATCGTGCCTGGCCTGGCCGAACAGCGCCGCAATTCAAAGGCTGCTTGGCTAGCAACGGCTGGCCTGATCAACGATATTGCCGAGCAACTCAAGCCACATGCGATGCGAACCGGCTACCATAACCACCATATTGAGTTTCAGCCACTTGATGGTGAACTGCCCTGGGATACCTTCTTCGGGAACACGACGCCAGATGTTGTAATGCAGTTTGATACTGGCAACGCGCTGCATGGCGGCGCGCAGGCTGGCCCATTTATCAATCGCTATCCAGGCCGCGCCACAACCGTGCATCTCAAGGAATACGCAGCCGCCAATGAGGCCGCGCTGATTGGCGAGGGTGATGTGCCCTGGCCAGAGATCTTCCAGCTGTGCGAAACTGTTGGCGCAACGGAATGGTACATTGTTGAATATGAGAGCGATGCCTACCCGCCGCTCGAATCGGTTGATCGCTGCCTGCAGGCATTACGGAAGATGGGTAAGTAGTGTTTAGCTCTCAGCCTTCAGCTTGACGTAGATTGAAGCCGGAATTACCCCTCTATCCGCAGGCTGAAGCCTGCGGCGTGCTATGAAGATGAAGGATTCTATGAGTACCCTTGAGGTTCGTTCCCGTTCGGTTGGCCCCTGGCCAATGAATACCTATGTGCTTGTGTGCGGTGAGACGAAGATCAGCCTGCTGATTGATCCAGGTGCCGATCCAGAAATACTGGAGCAAATGCTGGATGGAACGCAGCCAATGGCAATCTTCCTGACCCACACGCACCCTGATCATGTTGGCGCGCTGGCCGAGATGCAGCGCCGATTGAATGTCCCCTTGCTGGCACACCCTGGCCCACATTTCCAAGGGCTCGATCTCGGTACAACAACATCAATCGCGCATGGCCAGACACTACAGCTCGGGGCACAGCAATTGCTGGCCCAGTATGCGCCTGGCCATATCGATGACATGATCTGTTTGCATTCGGCACAAGCAGGTGTTGCGATTGTTGGCGATACCATGTTTGCTGGTGGCCCTGGCAAAACCCGCTCGGCTGAGGCGTTTCGTACCACCCTCAACACATTGCGCGATGTTGTGCTGCCCTGGCCAGATGAAACAATCTGCTATGCTGGCCATGGGCCATCGTTTCGGCTTGGCGATCTGCGATCACAGGTCGTTGCGTTTATAGCACGCGATCATGGCGACTTCTATGGCGATGCGACCTGGGAATAACTCTATTGATCAGCCATCAGCTTTTTTGATGTGGATGGATACTCATACCACGACGGTAAAGGCTGTTGCTGGTACGAACATTCATTGATAGAGCGCCGTTCGTTACAAGCTGAGAGTTCAAGTACGCAAGCTGAAAGCTGAGAGCTGAAAGGATGATTCATGACTTCCCCCCTGCGCATTGGGATGCTGGGGAGCGGCTTTATTGCCCACTTCCATATGCAGGCGCTGCTCGGTGTTCGAAATGTCCAGGTCGCTGGCGTGTATAGCCCAACCCCTACTCATCGGGAGCAACTTGCGGCGCAGGCCAATGCGCTGGAACTGGGGCCGTGTCGGGCGTTCGATTCATTAGCGGCCATGGTTGAATCTGGCGAGATCGATGCAATCTGGATGATGGGCCCAAACGATACCCGCGTCGATGCGATGCAAACGATCCATGCATCGGTCACATCTGGTCGGGCAACGCTGAAGGGGATTGCCTGCGAGAAGCCATTGGCCCGCAATCTGGCCGAGGCCAAGGAATTGCTGCGGCTGGTTGAGGATGCTGGCCTGAACCATGGCTACCTGGAAAATCAGGTGTTCTCGACGGCAGTACGGCGCGGCAAGGATATCATCTGGCGGCGTGGTGCTGCCAATGCTGGCCGGCCCTATCTGGCGCGCGCATCGGAGGAGCATAGTGGCCCGCACAAGCCCTGGTTCTGGCAGGGTGAGAGGCAGGGCGGCGGTGTGCTTTCCGACATGATGTGCCATAGTGTGGAGGTGGCCCGCTTCCTGCTGACGGCTCCTGATGCGCCGCGTTCCAGCCTGAAGTTAATCAGCGCCAATGCAACCATTGCGACGCTCAAATGGAATCGGCCAGAATATGTTGAACGCCTGAAACAATCAATGGGCCAGGAAGTCGATTATAGCCAGCGCCCAGCCGAGGATTTCGCTCGCGGCACGCTGGTTCTGGAAGATGAGCAGGGCCTCAAGCTGATGATCGAATGTTCGACATCGTGGGCCTATGTTGGGCCAGGGCTGCGTATTCAGATTGAGTTGCTTGGGCCGGAATATGCGCTCGAAATCAACACACTCAACACACCACTCAAGGTCTTCCTCTCGCGAGCGGTACAGGGCAACTCAGGTGAGGATCTTGTCGAGAAACAGAATGCAGAGCAGGGCCTCATGCCGGTGCTGGAAGATGAAGCCGGGATCTATGGCTATACCGACGAAAATCGCCATATGGTCGAATGCTTCCGTTCTGGACAGACGCCACTGCTGACATTTCATGATGGCGTTGCTGTTGTCGAAATGCTGATGGCACTCTATCGCTCGGCAGAGACGAATCGAACGGTTATGCTGGCAGATGAAGATCTGACGGATTATATTCCACCAGTGGCAAAGGGCGAATTCCATGGGTGACCCTGATGCTCTGACACGGTGAATGTGTTTGATTTGAACCGTACGGGCGCAGCAGCAGCTTAGCAATTGAAAGGTGCTTGCATATTCTGGGCTGCTGCTGCGCCCCTACCCTCATCTTGTCCCCAGGTCAAAACAATCCTATGAACCAACACAACCTCACCGCACTCCGCGAACGACTGATCGCCCTGCATGGCGCGCTTGCATCACATTTCGCCCACGAACCGCATTGGTGGCCGATCCTGACCAACGATCCGCCATTTGAGGTGATTGTGGGGATGGTGTTGGTTCAGCAGACGCGTTGGCAGATGGTTGAGGCAGCGATTCGTCGCCTGATCGAGCGCGATTGGATGTCGCCAATTGGGTTGGCAACCGCAGATCCGGCAGAACTGGCGCTGCTGATCCGTCCGTGTGCGTTTCACACCCAGAAGGCCCCTGGCCTGCAGGCGATTGCCCGCCATATTGTGGATGGCTATGCTGGCAATACGGCGGCACTCTTGGAGCAACCACCCGAACCATTGCGGGCGGAATTATTAGCACTCCCGCGGATCGGGCGTGAAACAGCCGATACGATTATGCTATATGGTGGTGGCCATGCCAGTTTTATTGTTGATGCCTATGCCCGCCGCATCCTTGGCCGCGCTGGCCTGCCGACGAGCCTGAATATTGAGCGGGCAGCCTATGACACGCTCAAGAATCTGGTTGAGCAAGCCCTAGTATCTGGCCCGCCACCAGAACTCCCGCCTGAGCGGCGGATTCTGCCGCAGTTTATCACGCCTCGCTCTGTGCTTACCGCATTCCACTGGGATTTCCACGCACTGATCGTTGAGGCCAGTATTCACCACTGCACCGCTACACGCCAGCGCTGCGTGAGCCCTGGGCTACGCCCGACCTTCGTTGATGATCGTAAGTGTGCCGCGCACTGCCGGGAATGCCAGGCCTGCCCGCTGAGTGCAACCTGTGCGACCTATGGGGCCTTGGTGTAGACAGCAATCGCCGTTGGAACTTTGCGAACCGTGCGTGGCACAACCTGTGATCCACGCCACACAAGCTGGGTCGATGTGTCGTCGTCGCCACCGATTGCCTCACTACAGCCCATTGCCTGAAGCTGTTTGGTTGCCTCAATGCCATTCAGGTTGTACGAGACCATCAGCACCACATAATCATGGCCGTTCGTGTGCCGCCCAATACCAACCATGGTCTTTGGATAATCGCCAGTAAAGACGGTTTTGCGCCAATCGAGCTGAGTGAAATCCTCGCGTAGCGGATTAAATGGCACGAATTCGGCTGTTTCTGACAAAATAGCAGGATTGGCGATCTTGCCACGCGCCAGCACCACTGGCCCTGCACCAGCAGCCTGGGCGCATCCCTTTGCCTGGCGTGCATTGAATACACTGATCGCCGTTTTGCCATCTGGGCGAATGCAGATCGCTGCGCGGCCAGGGTTGATGCGCTGAATCTGGTTGTTGATCACGACGGTGCCTTCATCCGAGGTGCGTTCGGCACCATGAAACCCAAATGCCATCGCGCCAAGCAGAGTCATGCCAGTGCGGGTAGCAGTTGGGGCCTGTACCATTTCTTCCACGCTGCGCAGATGCTGTGCATGATCAGTCCAGATTGTATCACCAGTCGCATCACTACCAAGCGTTGCGCCATCGGCAGTCAGCACTTCCAGATGAGTCTGTCCATCAAGCAGCACAACAATATAGGCGATAGAGCCACCCGCTAGATCGCGCTTAAACAAGCGTACCGAGCCATTGGCGGCTGTCTCAACCAGTGTGCTGGATTGGTTGTAGGATTCGAGAGCGCTAGAACCAGGCGTATTTGGCGTAAGAATCGCATAGGCCTGGCCAGTTACTGCTGGTGGGGCAGCAATCGGAGCTGGTTGTTCAAGATGCAGCGTTTCCTGAACCGCCTGCCTGACTGCATTCATGTTCCAACGGCTGAACACAAGCTGCTGCGGTGATCCATAGCTGAAATACAGCACCAGAATCGCCAGGGTTACGACGATGACCTGAACCATTCGGTTGTGCAGTAGATCAATGATCTCGCGCATGAGTACCTCGGAAGTCAGGAGTCAGGATACCGGCCGAAACACCAATTCCCAGCGCCAACCACCATCATTCCGTACACCATGCCAGATCCCAGCGGTTGGCGAGCAGTTGCCATAATCATAGTTATGTTTGGAAAGATCGATCTTATCGTTGGTGGTATGTTGGAGCAGTGATTTCAGGCAAATGCCATGCGTCACGAATCCGACCGATTGCAACGGCCCGTCATCGATTTGCACCAGTAATTCGGCAACGCGCGCACGGATTCGATCTCGGTTTTCGCCTGGGCCACCCTCGGCCAGGGCTTTCACATAGGTAATTGGCAGGCCAAGCTGATCAACAATCGTATCGGCAGTCTCAACTGTTCGCGCAAAGGGCGATGAGAACAGATACTCAAGGCCACGGGTTGCTAGCCATTGGGCAGCCTGAATCGCCTCTCTGCGACCGGTTTCTGTCAGCGGTGGGCCTGGTTCGATATCATATTTGATTGAACTGGCGCGATCTGGTTGGGCATGACGAATCAGATACAACTCTCGCAACATGCAGAATAGTTCCTTATCACTTTATTTCCCTCACCTCCGGCCCCTCTCCCAACGGGAGAGGGGCGGTACGGCTATGGATCATCCGCACCAGGCTCCGCAGGCTGATGATTCTTTTACAAACTCTTATCTACCTGCCGATAGCTGTTTACTGACTGTATTGTACCGCAAGCACGGGCATGCTGCCCCCATCCTTGGGTGTAGTATACTGGCTATACATACAGGTGGGATAAACAGGGCAGCAAAGGAGTACGTGATGCGACTAGCAGGGCGGGTTGCGATTGTCACGGGTGCTGGGCGAGGAATTGGGCGCGGCATCGCCCTTGGTTATGCTCGTGAAGGTGCCGATCTCGTGCTGGTCAGCCGTACCGCCACGGATCTGGAGGAGGTTGCTGCTGGGGTGCGTGAACAGGGCCGTAAGGCACTGATTGCGCCAGCTGATGTCCGTGAGCCAGATTCGGTGCAATCGGTGATTGATGCGGCACTGGCCCAATTTGGGCATATCGATATTCTTGTGAATGCCGCCGGTATTCCAATGGTTTCCCCAACAACCGAACTATCGATTGACGATTGGCGGCGGGCGCTTGATATCAACCTGACTGGCTCGTTTCTGTTTGCCCAAGCGGCGGGTAAGGTCATGATTGCACAGGGCAGCGGTTCGATCATCAATATTGGCTCGCTGCATTCGTTTCAGGGCATTCCAATGCGGGCAGCCTATGCAGCATCCAAGGGCGGCGTTTTGCAGTTTACCCGTTCTCTGGCTGTTGAATGGGCACCAATGGGCGTACGGGTCAATTGTATCTCACCTGGTTGGATACGCACGCCACTCCAGGATCAGCTTGTTGCTGCTGGAAAGCTTGATCGAGCACCGATCATTGCCCGTACACCAGTTCGCCGGATTGGCGAAGTCGAAGATATCGTCGGCCCAGCGATCTTTCTGGCCTCAGACGAATCATCGTTTATGGTTGGTGAGCAGATGGTGATCGATGGCGGCTGGAGCGTGTATGGCTATTTCTAGTCTGCGCCCTGACGATTTTGAGCATCGCTATGCACAAGTGAATGGCATTCGGATGCACTATGTGCAGGCTGGCAGCGGCGATCAACTGGTAGTATTGCTGCATGGCTTCCCAGAATGCTGGTATTCCTGGCGCAATCAGATCCCGGTGCTGGCCGATCACTATACGGTTATTGCTCCAGATATGCGCGGCTATAACGAGACTGAGAAGCCCAAGCATGGCTATGAGCTGAACGTGTTGGTGGCAGATATTGCCGCGCTGATCCGCCATCTGGGCCGTGAGCGGGCGCATGTCGTTGGGCACGATTGGGGCGGTGCGATTGCCTGGGCCTTGGCGATCAGCCAGCCAGCTCTGGTTGATCGCCTCACGGTACTGAATGCGCCACATCTTGGCTGTTTTGGGCCAGGCACGGGCATGAGTATGCGCCAGATGCTGCGTTCCTGGTATATGCTGTTTTTTCAGATTCCGATATTACCCGAAATATTGCTGCGTGCTGGCGATTTTTCTTTTATCGAACGCTCTATTCGGGGGAATGCTTATGATCGCTCACAGTTTAGCGATCAGGATATGCACTTCTTTCGCCAGGCGATTGCTCGCCCTGGTGCGCTAACGGCAGCGATCAATTATTATCGGCGCGGGTTGCTGCATAGTGGTGGTATCTTTAAGGGTACTGGGTTACGTGTTTCGGCACCAACGCTGCTGATCTGGGCCGAAGGAGATCGCTACCTTGGCAAGGAACTCACCTATCGAACGAACCAGTTCGTTCCCGATCTGCGAATCAAGTATATTGAGCGTTGTTCGCACTGGGTGCAGCAGGAACGCCCAGAATTGGTGAATCGCTGGTTGATTGCATTTCTCAACGAGGAGAAAGAGTAGGAGCAGAAGCATCATGGCTGATCTAACAACCACAACCGAATTACTTGCTGCATTGGAGACCGAGCGGCTTGGCTTTGAGGCAGTGCTACCGCGCTATAGCGAAGAACAATGGCGGGCCGTCACCCGTGCCGATGGCTGGAATGCACACGATATCACCGCACATCTGGCCGATGCCAACTATGGATTGGCACTCATGGTTTTGGGGGAAGTCAAGCCAACAATGCCACTCAACAATGCAGGCTGGATGGAGGTTGATGATTATAACCAGCAGCGCCGCGAGAAAAACGCGAGTCTCACAAAGGAAAAAGTAGCCGCTCGGCTGGCATCCAGCTTCGTCCACGCACGCCGGGCAATAGAGGCCAGCGCTGATCTTGCGGCAGATGGCCCATATGGATCGGTACACACCAAGGGCATGTGGCTTAATCGGATTGTGGATCACAGCCGAGCGCATCGGCAGGAACTGGAGGAATTGCTGGGGTGAACCGCCCTCACCGCCCTGCGGGCACCCCTCTCCCATTGGGAGAGGGGCTGGGGGTGAGGGTTACTGATCGAGCTTGGTTGTCTCGCCCGTGGTTGGGTTGTGGTCAATCGGCACATGTTGGGTTTCGGTGGCAGGCTTGGCCTCTTGTTCAAGGCGCTCAACGACCTTGCGGAGCTGCACGTTGATCTGGGAAATACCAGAAACCAGCAGATCCTGCATTTCCTGAACAACCTTGCTGTCGCGAGCCTGGTTGATCGCCTGACGGCCACGCTCCTCTGCCTCCTGAACCCGTGGATCCTTCTGGAGATTCTCAACGGCCTTGCCAACCTGGAACGAGAGTTCGCGCACGCCAGCCGCAAGATCGGCCTGCACACGCTTTGTCCGCTCGCTTTCGATGGTTGCTCGGAAGGCAGCCTCAACCTGTTTTGCCATCTCACGTAGCTCGTTCTGCAGCTCAACAACAACATCCTTCTCTGGCTCACCCGCGGGCTGTTTCGATGAATCGCTCATGCTATCCTCCTCATATGTGGCCAACATCTGATTAGCTTCTGTATGTTGGTATTGTTCGTACTCACTACTGTATGACGAAGGCTGTTCGTTGGTGGTTGCATCATCTCGGCCAAACGGCTATCATGCGTTCAACATTTGCGCGCAGTGTTGCCGCACGAGAGGAATAGATGTATGCCACGATTATATAAGCAGCGCACAGCAACCATATCGCCCGCTGCACAAAACCTAGCCGAACGTCTGGTCGAATCTGGCTATAAAGTAACCAGCCCGCGCCTGAGTGTGCTTGACGCAGCATCCGATCAGCGCGGCTCATTCACCGCTGCCGATATTGAGCGCTGGCTGGCTATCCGTGAGCGCTCGCCTGGTGCCGCCAGTATCTTTCGGACGCTCAAACTATTAGCAGAGCTTGGCCTGTTGCAGCGCATTCACGGCATTGAAGAATGCCATCGCTATACCCTCAGCAGTGGCCATGCCCATCGTGTTGTCTGTACCGCATGTGGCGATCTGGTTGAGTTTGATGGTTGCGAACTTGCCCACTTGGCGCTTCAACTCGAACAACAGACGGGCTACCGCATTCAGACGCACTTGCTTGAGTTTTTTGGCAAATGCCCGCGCTGCTTCAACCAACATATTGCCACGAATTAGCCATCAGCCATCAGCCATCAGCCATCAGCCATCAGCCATCAGCCATCAGCCATCAGCCATCAGGAGAACGCGCTCCTCACGCCGCGGGCTGAAGCCACGCGGCTATCCGTGTACCGACCCCTTGCCGGATCGACCCCTTGCCGGATCGACCCCTTGCCGCAGGCTTCAGCCTGCGGATGGAGGGGCATCTATTTTTCTCTCCGATAATGTTCTCAATCTTTATCAACCTGCAGCGCCATTTTTGACAGTCACTCGCAATTGCGCTATTATCTAAATGATAATGGAAATCAATTACGACGGAGATGCGAGAATGCGACCTCATGGATCGATGCTCACCATCATTGCACCGATGGTGATAACCCTGGCGTTACTGAGCGCCTGTGGTACAACGCCAACTGCTCAGGCTCCCACAGCTGTTGCAGATTCGAATGGAACCACAACCACCGAGCAGGTTGGTGCCAACAAGCTACCAGTCGTGGCAACATTCAGCGTGATTGCCGATATGGCGCGCACGATTGGCGGGGATTTGGTTTCGATCACAACGCTCGTCGGGCCAGGCGGCGATGCACACACATTCGAGCCGACCCCCGAGGACGGCAAGGCACTGGCTGGCGCAAAAGTGATCTTCGAGAATGGGGTTGAGTTTGAAGCATTTCTGAATGATCTGTATAGCGCATCGGCATCGCAGGCAACACGCGTTGTTGTTTCCAATGGTGTCGCGCTCCAGCCAATTTCCGCAGCTGATCATGGCAATAGTGCTGCTTCAAATTCGCCAGCTAGTAGCGAAAATGATCCGCACATCTGGCATGATATCAATAATGCGATCATCATGGCCGAACATATCACTGCTGGCCTGGCAACAGCCGATCCAGCCAATGCGGCGATCTATCAGGCCAACGGAGCCAAGTATACAGCGGCACTAAAAGAGCTCGATAGCTTTATTCAGCAGCAGGTTGCTCAATTGCCTGTTGAGCGCCGCAAACTCGTGACTTCACACGATACCTTTGGCTATTTTGCCAAGCGCTATGGCTTCCAGATTGTTGGAACGGCCCTGGCTTCGGCCTCAACCGAAGCGAGCGATCCATCGCCAGCAGTGCTTGCCGATCTGATTAAGCAGATTAAAGCGGCTGGTGTGCCGGCAATCTTCGCCGAAAATATCAGTAACCCGAAATTGATGCAGACCATCGCCGATGAGGCGGGTGTGAAACTCGCGCCAACGCTCTATACCGACGCATTGGGCGATCCTGGAAGTACCGGTGCGACCTATATCGACATGATGCGCTATAACGTCACCACGATTGTTGCGGCACTGAAGGGTTGACAAGCAAAGTCGATAATAGCGCACGTTTTATGGAGTGCGGCAGCCATGCTGCCGCCGTGCAAGCATGGCTTGCGGGTGTTTGTCTGAATTGGCCGCCCTCATTGCTCGCTGCTGCCGCGCAAGCATGGCTTGCGCACTCCACAGAAACAATACGGACTCATGAAGCCAGATGCAATCGCATTGCGTAGTATGCGTGGAAGCGAATAAGCATACAGCCATTAGCCGTCAGCTTTTAGGAGGTTCGGAGGGCAAGGTGCGACGTATTCTTTTGGAATGGTCGGGTGCGGACCCATGTGTCCGCCAACCAGTGCGGAACAGCGCGGGCCGACCCACGTGTCGGCCCATACGCGTGGACGTAGCGCAGGCCGCAGAAGTTTACGTCACACCCCGGAGGGCACAGTCCTCCGAAATTCTGGCATGGGCGGGTGTTCGAGCAGCGAAACTGCCCAAACACCCGCCTAACAAAATAGCTGAAAGCTGACGGCTGAAAGCTAGAAAAGCATACGATGCAGACAGCCTTGATCTGGGGTTCTTCGGGCGGGATTGGCGCAGCAATTGCCGATAAACTGCGTGCGAATGGATGGCGGGTGTTGGGGATTGCACGGCGGCCACGGGTTGACGATGAAGCCGAGGATACATTTGCCGCAGACATGACTCGCGAGGCGGATGTTGCTGCCGCTGCACTATGGGCGGCCCAGCAGGCAGGTTCTGTACAGTTATGGGTGTTTGCTGTTGGCGACATGCTGGGTGCGCCATTGGCAGAAACGAGCCTGAGCGATTGGGAACGCATCTTTGGCGCAAATGTAACTGCGGCTCATTTGGCAGTTCGTCATTCACTGGCACTGATTGATGCGGGTGGCCATCTGGTGTTTACCGGTGCCTACGCCGATAAAATCCTGCTGCCGAAGCTGGGAGCCTATGCCGCTGCGAAGGCTGCGTTGGATAGTTATGTTCGGGTGTTGGGCAAAGAACTGCGCGATAAGCGGGTCACACTGGTGCGAATGGGCGCAGTCGATACCCCCTTATGGGCAAAGGCACCATTCCGGCTTCCGCGTGGCGCGCATACCCCGCAATCGATTGCGGAGGCAATCCTGAAGGCGCATACTGAGGGGCACAAGGGCGATCTGGATGTGTGAGAGCCCTGATAAGGTGAACCCTGACCAGGTGACCGGATAAACCCTGACAAGGTGACGAGGTGACAACGCTTAAATAGATGTGATACAGCTTCGATCAAACATCTATCACCATGTCACCCCCTCACCAAGTCACCACGTCAAGGGTCAGTCACCCCTCACCCTGCCACGTAGTCAACCGTATCAGCCCATACCAGATATTCATCCAGGGTGCCATTATAGTAGGTATGGACGACCTGGTTATGGGTGATTTTAGTAACGGCCTCGAAGACCTCGTGTTCATCGGTGCTATGGACGACCAGCATGCCCTGTTCGGGAGCATACTCGTCCTCACCGGGCGGGATGACAAACGCCAGCCACTCGTTGGGGTAGCGTTGCTCAACCAGCGCGATTGCTTCAACAAGCCCACGCGCCTCCATTCCGGTATATGGGCAGCCACAGGTACAGTTGACGCCACAATCGCCATGGGTTCCACAGGCGGAGATCTTGCCGCCGTGTTCAGCAGTGGTCAGGTTGATCATTACAGGCATTGAGCGTCCTTAATCCATTACATTGATGGGTAGAGATGCAATATCTTGCGTCTGTGATATGGTGATTGATGGGGTAGGGGCGCAGCAGAACCCTAGCATATGCAAACGCGCCTCAAGACGTGAGCTGCTGCGCCCGTACGCTTCATCGTCCCCCCCTCACCCTGTCACCCTGTCACGTCGGCGGCTACATATGAATCGCTGCACCCTCAGCCGCAGCGTGGGCCGCCTCACCAAACGCCTCATACAGCGTCGGGTGGGCGTGAATTGTTCGCATGAGTGATTCGGCGGTGGCCTCGTGGGAGAGTGCCATCCCACCTTCGGCAATCAGTTCGGTTGCACCTGGGCCGATGATATGAATGCCAAGCACCTCATCATATTTCTTTTCCGCAACGATCTTGATGAAGCCATTGCGCTCGCCAAGAACGGTGGCCTTCCCATTGCCAGTGAAGGGGAACTTGCCGATCTTGACATCATAACCCTGCTCACGAGCCTTGGCCTCTGTTAGGCCAACACTGGCGATCTCCGGGCTGCAATAGGTACACCCTGGGATCTTGCCATAATCGATTGGATGGGCCGCATGGCCAGCAATCACTTCTGCGGCCAGAATGCCTTCTGCTGAGGCTTTGTGGGCCAGCCATGGGCTGGTGCTGGCACAATCGCCGATCGCGTAGATGCCCTCGATGTTTGTTTGCAGCTTCTCATTGACGGTAACGAAGCCACGCTGATCGATGGCAACGCCAACTTCTTCCAAACCAAAGCCCTTTGAGTTAGCGACGATCCCAATGCCAAGCAGCATGCGCTCGGCAGTGACGAGCTGCTCTTTGCCATCGGCATCGACAATGCGGGCAGTGACCTGGCCGGTACCCTTCTCGACTCCGCTGAGCTTGGCACCGGCCATGATCTTAATCCCGCGCCGGGTGAAGGCTCGCGTCAGTTCGGCGCTGACCTCTTCATCTTCGACTGGAACGACGCGTGGTAATGCTTCAACCAACGTCACTTCGCTGCCAAAGGTGCGGTACATGGAAGCGAACTCACAGCCAATCGCACTCGCGCCAATCACAAGCAGCGATTTTGGCACCGCTGGAAGCGCCAGCCCATCCTTTGAGGAAATGATCAACTCGCCATCGAAGGAAGCACCAATCTGCGGAATCTCGCGTGGCCGTGCGCCGGTTGCGATGATTAGATTCTTGCCAGCAACTTCAGTCACTTTGCCAGCATCATCGGTCACACGCACCTGGCCACGCCCGGTCACATGGGCGCTGCCAGAGAAGACATCGACCTTGTTTTTCTTCATCAGAAAATTGACGCCGCCGGTCATCGTTTTGACGACAGTATCTTTATTTTTCAGCACTGCCGCCCAATCAAGCGATACGCCGGTCGTGACCACGCCGAAGCGCTTGCCCTCACGAACCTCCTCAAGCAGATCGGCGCTATGCAGCATTGCTTTGGTTGGAATGCAGCCGATATTCAAACACACTCCGCCCATATATTGGCGCTCGACGATGGCGACCTTCAGCCCAAGTTGTGAGGCCCGAATAGCCGCCACATAGCCGCCAGGGCCAGCACCGATCACAACCACATCGTAGACGCTATCACTCACGGTATTTTACCTTTCCAAATGCAGAGACATCTTATTGTACCATGTGCGTGGCTGCTGGGCTACGCGCCCCGCGCCCGCGTCCAGGAACCGTTCCGATCGGTTCCCGGAACTCTCCCACGGCCAGGCGCTTCGCCCTGGACCCGGAATGTATCTTGGTGACACCCCAATGTTAATAGGTCATGCCACGGCTGCGGTCGAACGAACACCACGCTATTGTAACGATGGCATCGCAACCAACGCCCGTAGGGGCGTATCGCATACGCCCATATAACCGTATCGCATACGCCCGCCATGCACGCCAGATTAGAAGCCATGTGCATCAGAAGTATAGCGACGCCTATCATCTTGCCAGCATCTCAATCGTCATCGTGTGTTACCATTAGGGTATGCCAAGATTAATTCGTATCCACAGCCCAAATGCCGATTTTCAGCAGCTTGAAGCACTGCGGCGTAATCGTGAGAAGCGCCAGAAGCTGCGTGCATTTATTGTCGAGGGCGTCCGGCCAATCAATCAGATGCTTGCATTTGGCTGGGTGGTTGAGGCGTTTGTCTATGCGCGTGAGCGGGCGCTCTCCGATTGGGCGACAGGTATTCTCGCACGCTCGAATGCGCGTGTTCATTATGAACTGCCACCAGAGCTATTTGCCCAACTCAGCGGCAAGAGCGAACCATCCGAACTGCTGGCGGTTGCCGCAACCCCACCCGATGCGCTTGAACGTATTCCGATCCGGCCCGGCCTGCTGGTGTTAATCTTCGACAGGCCAAACAGCCCTGGGAACCTGGGTACCCTGATCCGCTCTGGCGATGCGCTGCGTGCCGATGGTTTGATCATTACTGGCCACGCCGCCGATCTGTACGATCCCGAAACGATCAGTGCCAGTACTGGCTCACTGTTCGCCCTGCCAGCAGTACGCGTTGGATCGCCACGTGAACTGGAGCCGTGGTTCGATCAGATTCGGGCACAGCTAGGCGATCTACAGGTGGTGGGCAGCGATGAACGCGCCGATACCGATATTGATACCCAGCAATGGAGCAAGCCAACCGTTCTGGTGCTTGGCAATGAGACATGGGGCATGAGCGCCTACTTCCGCGAACATTGCGATACAACCGTCCGCATTCCGATTGCTGGATCGGCAACATCCCTGAATGTGGCCTGCGCCGCATCGATCATGCTCTATGAGATTGACCGTCAAAGGCGGCAGTAAGCTTTCAGCCATCAGCCGTCAGCTTTCAGGAGTTCGAGCATCGGGTAGAGACGCTCCGGTGGAGCGTCTGAAGTCAGAATAGTGCGTAACATCGGTTGAACAGCACATCCGGTACTCAGTTCTTCCCTCACCCCTGCTGCGCTCCCCTCTCCCACTGGGAGAGGGGCCGGGGGTGAGGGTGGTTCTGGTTCTCGCTAGGAGGTAGCCATGGCCACAATCAGCACGATCTTTTTCGATCTTGGTGGCGTGTGTCTCAGCAATGGCTGGGATCGTGAGCAGCGTCGGGTGGTTACGGATCGATACGGGCTGGACTATGAGAGCTTCGACCGGCGGCACCGCCAGGTGGTCGATACGCTTGAGCGCGGCCAACTGACATTGCATGAGTATCTGCAATGGACTATGTTCTATGAAGCGCACCCATTCACTATCGACATGATTGTTAAGGATATTTTTGAACTCTCGGCACCCTTCCCCGAAACCCTGAAACTTGTTGCTGCATTGCATAAAACCGGTAACTATGTGCTGGCGACGATCAATAATGAATCGCGTGAACTCAATGAATACCGGATTGCGAAGTTTGAGCTACGCCGCTATTTTAGTGCCTTCTTTAGCTCGTGCTATTTTGGGCTGCTTAAGCCCCAACCGGATCACTATCGGCGAGCGCTACAGATCACCCAATGCTCGCCAGATGAGTGTATCTATATCGACGACCGACCAATGAATGTTGAGGTTGCCCGCATTCTTGGCATGCAGGCGATCCCGTTCACCGATGCAAGTCAGCTCGAAGCAGATCTGCATGCGGCTGGCGTGGAATTGTAGTATGCTTCAATCCTGGCTTCTGAATCCTTGGTACTAAACGTGAAAGGAACTCCTAATGCGAATTGGTCTTCAGCTTCCCTTCTTCAAATGGCCGGAAGGGACAGCATCGATTGGCCCGTTATTGGCCAAAATCGGTAGCACTGCCGATGAGGGTGGATTTTCAAGCCTGTGGGTGATGGATCATTTCTTTCAGATTCATTTTGCAGGGCCACCCGAGGATCCCATGCTGGAGGGCTATAGCGTCCTCAATTACTTGGCGGCAGTCACGAAGCGCGCAACCCTTGGCACGTTAGTCACTGGCGTGATCTATCGCCACCCAGGAATTCTGGCCAAAACCGTCACAACACTGGATGTGCTCTCAAGTGGGCGAGCGGTGCTTGGTATTGGTGCGGCCTGGTATGAACAGGAGGCGCGTGGCCTTGGTATTCCCTTTCCGGCGCTCAAGGATCGCTTCGAGCAGTTAGAAGAGACACTGCAGATTGTTCACCAGATGTGGCGCGATGATGTGAGCCCCTATGCTGGCAAGCACTACCAGTTGGCCCAGCCGATTAACCACCCACAGCCATTGGCTCGGCCACACCCGCCAATCATGATTGGTGGAACCGGCGAGCAGAAGACACTGCGGATGGTGGCGCAGTATGGCGATGCATGCAACCTGTTTGATCGACTTGGCGATGATATTCTGCGCCAGAAGCTCGATGTGCTTAAGCGCCATTGCGAAGCCGTTGGCCGCCCATATGAGCAGATCGAGAAAACAACGCTTGGTACGGCAATCCTGGCACCAGGGGCACAATCGGCTGCCGATATCATTGCCCACTGCCGCAATCTGGCCAGCCTTGGCATTCAGCATGCGATCTTCAATATGCCGAATGTCCACGAAATAACGCCGCTCGAAACATTCGCCCGCGAGATTATTCCAGCAGTCGCAGAGTTTTAGGCCAGGAGTCAGAATTCAGGAGTCAGGAGTCAGGAGTCAGAAGCGAAGGAACACTGTAGAAACAAGGGAATATCGTGATTAGGGAGCAAAGGAGCGAAGGAACAAAAGAACAAGTGAACAATGAAACAACACTCTTTCCTGCTCACACCCTCACCCTAATCCCGCTCTCAGTAGGTTTAGGGGTAAGCGTGGGTTCCATAGTTCCGTGGTCCTCCAGTTAGCGGTTCTCGGTTCAGTATTCAGACTCCTGACTCCTGAATACTTGGTTTACTTACTTAATCTGCCACGCCGTGCCCCAAAGAAACACAGCACTGCGCCAACTATTGCGGTGAGCGTACCATTTCGCGCCCAGGTTGGATCTCCACTCATAAATGAACCAGGCACAATCCCGACGCCCTGAAATACCCATAGTGTCCCCAAGAATACCAGGATGATGCCAATGATCAGCAATGCTCGTCGCATCTAAATTGCTCCTTCGTTTGTATGACATATATGATTCTGGTGCTCGTACAGTATAGCCGCAGCGCCGTACAGGCGCATGATAGTACGCTTTTAAGGAGAACCAGGATGGATGTCACAGCAATCACCTATCGCCCTGCAGGAGAAGGCGATCTTGAGGAGTTGGCTCAGATTCGGTGGGATTGGCGTATGGAAGAAGCAACCAGTGCACCACATCATGAGTTCCCGACATTTCGGGATGCGTGTGTTGCGTTTCTTCAGCGTGGCCTGCAAACACAGCAATGGGCCTACTGGATTGCGACAACCGACACCCAGATTGTAGCGCAGATATTTGTGCAGAAGGTCAGTAAAGTCCCGAAACCAAACATCCTGGAAGAATACTTCGGCTATGTTACCAATGTCTACACACGGCACGCCTATCGCAACCAGGGTATTGGCAGCCGTTTAATGGCGCATGTGGCCGCCTGGGCACAGGCCGAAAACCTGGAAATGCTGGTTGTGTGGCCGAGCGAGGAGAGTGTGACATTCTATCAGCGGGCGGGGTTTCGCGGAAAAAACGACATGCTGGAACTGACGGTTCGCCCATATATTCAATAAAGCTACTGGAGTCAAGAGAAACGTTGCTTCTCTTGACTCCAGCGACTCTTACCACTCTAGCGCTATCATCTGGTGCCCATTCAGGCGCGGCAGGGTAAAGATCAGCCGCTGGCCCTCAACGCGAAATGGCAGTTCATTACCATCTGGTGCAGTGACAACCCGTTGCACGCCGAGTGGCGCCCGAACAGAAACCTCCAGATCATGGAGCGGAATGGCCTCTTCGATCACATCGAAATCGCTTCCGCGCCGCTCTGGAATATAATGTAGCAGGTGAGCAACCCAACGCTTGTGTGATGATTGATCGAGCAGGCTGGCAAACACGCTGCTTGGCCCGTTATGGCGCAACAATGGCTGTGGTAACAGCAGTGCAACAGCATTCAAGAACAGTTGCTTACACCAGCGTGGCGCATTCTGGGCATATTGGCTGAAAATCGGCTGTGCGAAATAGATTACCTGCCCATTGCGCACAATAGCTGGCCCGCGCACCTCACCCGATGATGGTGTCTGCCGATGCGATGAAAAATGCTGGTAGGTTCGATCAAAGAATGAAGCGACGGTATCTGCCAGCACTTGGGTCGTTCCTGTAGCATGTACTTCCAGTCCACGCATGTACATAGCGTGCTCGGTTGGTGGTAGCCCTGTACCGATGGCTGTGCCTGGCCGCAGATACTCGGTGTAATCGTTACTTGGGAAATGGCGGCCGCGCACCAATTGGCCATTGGCATCGCGTGGCCCCTCGCCTGCTAGTTCAACACCCAAGAGCGTGAGTGCGAAGCCATCTTGCGCTGGTGTTAGCCCAGATTCGAACGAAGCAATGATCGCGCCGCCCTGTGCAACATACTGTTCGAGCCTGGTGGCTAATTTCGCATCAACCGGGATACTATCAGGTAATACCAACAGCTTGTAGGCGCTAAAATCCGCCATGCTATCGATAATATCGAACTGATGGCTGCCCTCATCGAGCATGCGTTCAATGCCCATGGTTGCCTGGAGCAACCTGCCTGCATCTGCGCCTGCAAACTCTTCCGGCGAGAGAACGGCAATATCATTGAGTGGGCGAGCGCCACGGCACCATGGTTCCTTCTGTGCCACACTGCCATACACAGCGCCGATCAGATTATAGACATGCGGCTCGATTGCGCCAGATGGTGGCAACTGATCGCCGACACTGCATTTGGCCCCCAATGCCAGCATCCGAAAGCATTCATACTCCAGCGCTGCCTGGTTCTTGAATGAATGAAAATCGCCCCACGATGTATGGAACTTACCCGTCATGCCAAGGCAATCCGGCCCAAGCGTGCGCGCATAGCGCTGAGCAATTGGGAAGTGCAAATAGCCCCATCCACCACTCGGCAGGCTTTCCAATTCCCAGTGTGTGTAGGCGTCGGTTGTCGCCCGATCACGGGTGCCAACATGGCCAGCATTATAGAAGATCGTACAATCTGCATTAAACCGGCGCACAAAGGCAGTCATATCGCGCTTGAACTCATCGATCATGTGCTGGGCGTAGAGTTGGCGATCGGCGAGTTTAGCTGGATCGAGGCCCTGTGCGACCATTCCGGCGCGGCAGTGCTGGCAGGCGCATGGCAGCACACCAACAATATCGAAGAATAGCCCATCGGTTGGCAGGCTTTCGAGCACTTCCTGGGTGTGGGCCTTGAGGAAATCACGGTATGGTGAGTTGACGCATAATCTGCGATAAAAACCAGCCTCGAATGGTGGTGTACCAAACGGTTTGCCCTGGTCATCAATCGCCAGCCATTCGGGATGTTGATTGGCTGTGTAGTGATCCCACTGAACTGTAATATAGATCGGCACCCGAATATCGTGATCATGGCAGACCTCAATCTGCCGACGGAGCAGATCGGTCGTCAGATGCGGGTGGCGTCGCTCTGGGTTAAGCTGCGAATCATAATACAGCCAGCCGTGATGGCAGCGCGCAAAACAGGTAATCGAATCGACATTGGCGCGAACCAGGGTATCGGCGAAGTCTTCGGGATCGAAAGCCATGCCAATTCCAGCGATACTCTCACTGGTATGGAAATCGAGGTGAACCTGGCGGAAGCGAAGCTCGGGGTGCTGCATTGCACGTATTCCTGTTCTTGTATCACACGGATGTAACGGTATTCTTCCCTCACCCCTGGCCCCTCTCCCACGCCGGGAGAGGGGAAATGCCCATTGCAAACCCTTCGCGCCCCTCCCACCTGTGGGGAGGGATTGGGGGAGAGGGGGAAAACTCTCCACTTGAAAGAGCAGGGGCAGGAGGTGACTCCTACTCCGCGCTGGCCAGAACATGCTCTGGTGTATTCTCGACCCGCTTCAGCCAGTAATCGGTATCGTAGCTCTCATCGCCAGTCAGGAAGCGCCACATCTTGGAGCGGTTCATGATCTCAAGGCGGCCAGTCGCCCATTCATACCAGGGCTGGCGTTGGCTCAGGATCTGGCCGATCTCTGGATCGTGCAGATCATCGGTATTCCACAGTTTCAGCTGGCGCACCGTCGGGTTCAGGCGGATCTTGTACATATAACGGATTCGGTCGGTCTGGTTGCGCCTACCACAATGCCAGATTCCATGGTGCAATGCGAGGATGGTGCCGGCTTTGCAAACCATGGCGATCTGGCCGCGCATATTCTGGTAGCGGCCAATATCGCTCTCGTTGATCCGCCGGAAGTGGCTGCCTGGCACCAGCACCGTTCCACCCATTTCGAGTGGAATATCGTGTGGGTAATACATGAGCTGAATATCGAAATGCATACGTGTGTCGATCACCGCATCGCCATGCAAATGCTGCGATTGGGTTTCGTTGGCAGCCCGCGTATGAACGGCATGATGATCAAACAGTGGATCAGGCCCGACCAAGCTGGTAATAATGCCCTGAATAGCGGGCGAACGCAAAATCTGGCCCATCACCGATGGGCTGGGGTACAGTTTGCTAAATGGCGTGCCATATGGTGCTCCCCGTAGCCCACCATCAAGCTCGCGCATCGCGGCCTGATTCAGTTCATCCGGCACGAGGGCATCGAAGCGCAGAAAACCGTCGGTCACGAAGGACGCCATCTGCTTCGATGTCAGCAGGTTTGCACGATCAAGCATTGATCTCCCCCAATCGCTCAAAAATAAACTCATGCTTCAGAAACGATGTACTGTATTCGAGGCCAGGATAGGGCGGAATGAGCTGTGGGAACTGGAATACCCGCCAGCCATCTTTCAACGCATCCAGGCCGGTCGGATACGGTGGCGTGTTGTCATCACCAGTGATCGGCGCTGTACCGCCGGTTCCGTCGTACAGTGACCACCCGACCACGCCACTGTCCAGCGCTGAATCGGCCAGGTACAAAACCAGAACCTGTTGCCTTAGCTTCGACATTGATTGCTTCCTCTCTGAAGGGCTGAAGCGTATAGTATACGCCCGTACTCTGAAGGGTTGAGGCGTAACTATACGCCCATACAGGTATGCCCTTGTATCTATTCTGCCATTCCTCACTCGTGGGTGTAGGCCGATGATAGAGCAGCAGAATAAAGTATGCTATAGTCAATACCGCACGCTTTGTATCTAATTCCGATAGACACATATGGAGCGCTGATGCCGTTACCACCTCCCACTCTGGCAATCGATCAGATCCATCTGCGCTTATTTGCCATACGCCGCACAGCAATTGATGCACGGAGTTGGACGCTTCGGAGCATGCAGGATTCATTCTGGCGCTTTTATATGAATGCTACTGATGGTGCAGCATTGGAATTGGTGGGTGAGGATGGCGCTGTGAATGTTCAGTATGAGCTCGCAGCGCAACGGCTCTATTTTGTGCCAGCGGGTGTTCGCTTTAATACCAGTACACGGCTGCCGATCGAGCATTTCTATGTCCATCTGGATATTCTTGGAGTGCCACAGGCGGCGATGCAGGCACTGTTTGGTGGGCCGGTTTGCGTTCCTTCCCACGAATATCTGCAGCAGGAGGCGCGAGCGCTTGCTGTGGATGTGAGCAATGAAGCGCGGCCAGGATTATTGACCCAATGTCGGGTCAAATCTCTGCTGTATGGCGCACTGGCTGCCTATCTGTCACAACTCCCTGCGGCGCTGCACGAACGCTACCAGCAGCTTGCTCAGGCCCAAGCTCCAATCCAGCCAGCTCTGCAAGAAATCGAAGGGCGGCTTGAGGCGCGCCTGAGCAATGGATATCTGGCGGGATTATGCCATCTGAGCGAGGATTATTTCATTCGGCTGTTTCGCGCCAGTGTCGGCCAGAGTCCAATTCAGTACATCCAAGCCCAACGTGTGCGCCGTGCAGCACAGCGGCTGCTGTTCAGTGCAGAAAGCATTGAGGCGATTGCGGTGTCAACCGGCTTTGGCAATCGCTTCTACTTCTCGCGGGTCTTTACCCGTCACCTTGGTGTTGCTCCTGCCTCCTACCGCCGTATGGCTCGGGTTTGATGACACTCGACAGCATCTTGATCGCCCGTGTATAATAGCAACACATGTTCTATTTGGTCGGCCAAAGGAGATGCCATGAGCGACGCAGCGGATGCAACAATGGCCCTGTTTGCTGGCGGCGATCCGGATGTCCAGGCAACCTACGAACGGCTGCTGGCTGTATTGGAGGAGATCGGACCGTTTCGTGTAGAACCGAAGAAGACCTCGATTCATATTGTTCGGGAAACGGGATTTGCTGGCGTGCATCCACGTAAACGCTCACTCATCCTCAACCTTCGCACAGCCCAGCCAATTCAACATGCACGAATTACCAAGACAGAACAGGTTTCTAGGAATCGCTACCACAATGAAGTCAAGCTCGAACAGCCAGATGATGTTGATGCAGAGATTATTGGCTGGCTGCGCGATGCCTATGAAACATAAGGAGGGCAGTTCATATGCACTATGTGCTCTTTTATGATCTGACTGCGGACTATCTCGAACGCAGAGCCATGTTTCGGGATGAACATCTGACGCTGGCATGGCAGGCACAAGCACGTGGCGAACTTATCCTGGCTGGCGCACTTGCCGATCCGGTTGATGGCGCATTGCTCCTGTTTCAGGGTGATTCACCAGCAGTTGCCGAACAATTTGCGCGTAATGATCCCTATGTTCAACATGGCCTGGTGACACAATGGCGGGTTCGCCCATGGACGACAGTTGTTGGCGATGCTGCGACAGGCTCTGTTCGCCCACAATAATATCTGGAAAGGAGTAACACATGAGTGAGGCAAAGACACGGCCAACCGATCAGGATGTTGAGACCTTTTTACAGGGTATTGAGGATGCACAACAGCGCCAGGATTGTCACACGATTCTCGATCTGATGCGTGAGGTTACGGGTGCCGAACCGAAGATGTGGGGAACCAGTATTGTCGGCTTTGGCAGCTACCATTATCGGTATGCAACCGGGCGCGAGGGCGATGCGCCGCTCACGGGATTCTCGCCACGCAAACAAAACCTAACCTTGTATCTCTCATATGGGTTTGAGCAGCATGCGGAATTGATGGAGCGCCTTGGGAAGCATAAGGTTGGCAAGGCATGCTTGTATATCAAGCGCCTGAGCAATGTGGATCGGGCGGCATTGCGTGAATTGATCCAGCAATCAGTCGCAGAAGTGGTCTGCATGAACGCACCCGCTGGGGCAGCGAAGGCTTCGTAGCAGATAGCGACGGGTTTTGGAATAAATAGCCGCAGGCTGAAGCCTGCGGCGTATGTGTATGCACATGTTTTGTTACTTTATACGATCCTTTGCGTGCGCCCATGAAAGATGGTATACTATTTCCCGATGCGACGGGCGCTGGACGAGAAGTGGGGGTGACCCACTTTTCTTATTGTTGTGAGGAGGTGGCACGGGATTACGTGTACGACGTAGTTGCATAGTGCCAGAAATTTATGAAGAGCGACTTCTACGCAGCCATCTCCCAGATCGCGGCAGAGCGTGGCATCCCAAAGGAAGCCATCATCGAGGTCATGGAGAAAGCGCTCGTGACTGCCTATCGGCGTACGTTGGGCAATAACCCGCCACCAATTGAGGTGACGGTCAAGCTTGATCCGCAAAGCGGCCAGGCGCGTGTCTATGCAGAGAAACAGGTTGTCGATGATGTTCTCGATGATCGGTTTGAGATTGATATAAAGGATGCCCAGCGGATCAAGGCGGAAGTGGAGCTTGGCGAGACGGTTCTGGTTGAAAGCACGCCAAATGATTTTGGCCGGATCGCGGCCCAAACAGCCAAACAGGTCATTCTGCAGGGTATTAAAGAGGTTGAGCGCGAACACATCTATAGCGAATTTATGGATCGTGAGGGCGAACTTGTCACCGCAACGGTTCAGCGAGTGGCCAAAGGGAATGTAATTCTGGAGCTTGGTAAGGCCGAAGCGATACTACCACCAAAGGAGCAGGTCGATAGTGATCGCTACTATCATGGCCAGCGCCTGAAGGTCTATCTGATGGAGATCCGCCGCGAGGATCGTGGGCCACGCCTGATCGCCTCGCGCACTCATAAGAAGTTGATTGAGCGCCTCTTCGAGATGGAGGTGCCCGAGATCTATAATGGCACGGTCGAGATAAAGTCGATCGCTCGTGAATCGGGCCTGCGCACCAAAGCGGCAGTTGCTGCTCGCCAGGATGGGATCGATCCAGTTGGCTCGTGTGTTGGCATGCGTGGTATTCGCATTCAGAATATTGTCAATGAGCTGAATGGCGAAAAGATCGATGTGGTTCAGTGGTCGTCGGATCCGAAAGAATTTATTGCGAATGCGCTTTCACCAGCCCAGGTCGTTGAAGTGCAACTCCGTGAGGAGGAGCACGCTGCGACGGTGATTGTGCCGGATAAGCAGCTTTCGTTGGCCATTGGCAAAGAGGGCCAGAATGTTCGCTTGGCTGCAAAGCTAACGGGCTGGCGGATCGATATTAAGAGCGCCTCGGCACTCTTGGATGAGGAACGGGCGGCTGCAGAAGCCCGTGATGCTGCCGATGCAGAAGCTCTGGCGACTGAGGCGGCACTTTCGAATGCGAAAGTTGAGCATCGCAAAGTACGCCCGGATGCCACAGTCGTCTATCGGAACCATCGCTATGGGCCGCTTGGCGATAATCTGATCAACGAGACGATCCAACTGCGGGCAACACCGCAGAAGCTGTATATCTATCGTGACGACCGACTAATTGCGTCCTACATCCTGGTTGAGGATGATAACGAAATCGAGGATGACGAGGAGTAATGACCAAAGCTCCCAATAAGTCGAAGGGACCCCGTCCCAAACATATTCCACAACGCACATGTATTGCCTGCCGTAGAGTTGATCCGAAACGGGCATTGGTGCGTGTCGTACGGGATGCAGAGGGACGGGTTGCTATCGATACGACTGGCAAACGCGCTGGTCGGGGAGCTTATCTGTGCCACACCCCAGCTTGCTGGGATCTTGCTATTCGCCGCCGTGGCCTGGAGCGGGCATTGCGAATCGATTCGCTCCCTGTGGAAGACCGAACTGCGCTCGAACGCTATGCAGAGTCGCTCGATCCTGCAGAACTCGATGCGTCTGTTTCATCTGAAATATAAGGCTTGCTAGATTATTGAACAAACTATCTCCGCCGAATGTGGCTTTCAGCTCTGGTACACACAAGCTCTGTGGTGCCCTCGCAGCGGCGGTATGGAAGTGAGGGGATTAATGAATCTTCAGGGGTTACCGATGCCCGCGGGATACACTGGGATGAGTGTTGTGCCAACGGTACTATTTGGCGGATATGGTGGCGGCGGTGGTCGTGGGCCAAGTGGCCCTGGTGGTGGCGGCGGTGGTCGTGGGCCAAGTGGCCCTGGTGGTGGCGGCGGTGGTCGTGGGCCAAGTGGCCCTGGTGGCGGCGGCGGTGGTCGTGGGCCAAGTGGCCCTGGTGGCGGCGGCGGTGGTCGTGGGCCAAGTGGCCCTGGTGGTGGCGGCGGTGGCCCTAGCGGCGGTCGTGGGCCAAGTGGCCCTGGTGGCGGCGGCGGTGGTCGTAGTGGCGGTGGCGGTGGGCGCGGCCCAAGTGGTCCTGGTGGCGGTGGCCCTGCTGGTGGCAGTATGGGCGGCGGTCGCCCTGGCAGTAGTGGAGCACCCGGAAGTAGCCGTGGCCGTGGTGGCCCAAATCGGGATCGACGTGATGGTCCATCGGAGATGGATGGGCCAGCTGGTGGTCGTGGTGGTCGCAATACCGGTCGCGGCGGCATGAGTGGCGGTCGTGGTGGCCCAGGCACTGGCATGGGCCGAGGCCCTGGTGGAAGGGCGGCTACTGCGGTTCGTGCGCCTGCTCGCCCACGTGGGCCAGTCGAACTTTCAACCATGATGTCGGTGCGTGAGTTTTCGGAGGCAACCGGCGTTGGCGCTTCGGAAATTCTCAAGGCGCTGCTTAAAGGCGGTGTGTTGGCGAATATCAACCAGCAGATCGATTATGAGACTGCTGCATTGATCGCAACCGATTTCGGGATTGAGACCGTCGAGCATATTCCCGAAGGCCTGATCGGCGTTGTCGATAATGTGAAGGATGTCCTGGCCGCTGAACCTGCTGATAACCTGAAGGCTCGCCCGCCGGTTGTCACAATCATGGGCCATGTTGATCATGGAAAGACGAAGCTGCTCGATGCGATTCGCTCAACGCGTGTGGCGGAGAGTGAGGCTGGTGGAATCACCCAGCATGTTGGTGCCTACCAGGTCGAAATCCATGGCCGCAAGATTACCTTCTTGGATACGCCTGGCCACGAGGCATTCACTGCCATGCGCGCCCGTGGTGCGTCGGTGACGGATATTGTGGTGCTGGTGGTCGCAGCCGATGATGGCGTGATGCCGCAGACAATCGAGGCAATTGCGCATGTGAAGGCCGCCAATGTTCCAATGATCGTTGCGGTCAACAAGATGGATTCGCCGAATGCGAACCCGGATCGCGTGCGCCAGCAACTGGCCAATAATAATGTGTTGGTTGAGCAGTATGGCGGTGATATTCCATCGGTCGAGGTTTCTGCTCGGGCGAAGACCAATATCGATGGCTTGCTTGAGATGGTGCTGCTGGTTGCCGATCTGAATGAGTTTAAAGCCAACCCGAATGCTTCAGCGCTTGGTACGATCATCGAAGCCGAGATGGATCGAACGCGCGGTGCAATCGCAACGGTTCTTATTCAGAATGGCACACTGCGTTTGGACGATAATGTGCTGGTTGGGAGTGCAACCGGCACCATCCGAACGATGGTCAATGATGCTGGCAAGCGCCTGCGCTATGCAGAACCAGCAACGCCAGTCGTCATTTTGGGCCTGAATGAGGTTCCACAGGCCGGTGATATTCTACAGGTTATGGATGATCTGACAGTTGCACGTGAGATTGCGATTGGGCGCCAGCGTCAGTTGAAGATGGAGGCCATGGCCTCCATCCGTGGTGTGAGCCTGGATAGCCTGTTTAGTAGTATTCAGCAGGGCAAGATCAAGGAGCTGAATATTATTCTCAAGGTCGATGTGCAGGGCTCGATTGGTGCGATTGAACACGCGCTTGGTCAGCTCAATACATCGGAAGTGCAGATCAAGGTTATTCATCACGGGACGGGCACGATTAGCGAGAGCGATGTCAATCTGGCGATTGCCTCACACGCAATCATCATTGGCTTCAATGCACGCCCCGACCCAGCGGCACGCCGACAGGCCGAGCAGCATGGTATCGACATTCGCTTCTACAATATTATCTATCAGCTGACCGAAGACCTGAAAAAGGCCATGATCGGTATGCTGGATCCGGAATACCGTGAGGTGACCGAGGGCTTTGCTGAGGTTCGCAACACCTTCCGCCTGCCGAGCCGCGAGATCGTTGCCGGGTTGTTTGTCACCGATGGCAAGATTACGCGCCAGTTTACGGTGCGTGTGCTGCGAAGTGGTGTGGTGGTTCACGATGGCCGGATTGGTAGCCTAAAGCGCTTCAAGGATGATGTGCGCGAAGTGCAATCGGGCTATGAATGTGGTATCGTCGTTGAGGGCTTCACCGACATTCAGGTTGGCGATAATATGGAGTTCTACCGCAAGGAAAAGGTCGAGCGGACGGGGTAATCGAGAAGTCAGGAGTCAGCATTCAGGAGTCAGAATATTCCTGAATGCTGACTCCTGAATACTGAATAATAATGAGTAAACGCACCGAACAAGTTGGCGATGAAATGCAGCGCATCCTTGGCGAGGCCATTCAGTATGAACTGAAGGATCCAAGGGTTGGTTTTGCGACGGTTATTGGAGTTGATCTCAGCTCTGATCTCCAGCATGCCCATGTGCGTATTTCGATCATGGACGAAGCAGAACGTGCTGAGACGATGGTAGTTCTGGAACGGGCCAAGGGTTTTCTTCGGCGGCGAGTTGCCCAGGAACTGCGCCATATGCGCTCTGTCCCTGAATTGCATCTGATTCTGGATACATCGCTCGATTATAGCGTTCATATTGATCGATTATTGCGCCAAGCTGCTGAAGAACGCACCGAAGCTGATCGCCGGGCAGCAGATGGAAACGAGGAGTGATCATGCGCGCCGCCGCGCCGCCTGCCGATGTCTATTATAAGAAGCGGATTGAATACACCTGCCGCGGCGAAACGTTCGCGTTTGATATCGCGCATACCCTGTTCTCGTCGTTTCAGGTTGATGATGGCACCGACGTTTTTCTGCGAACGATTGCTCCTCCTCAGCCGCCCCGTGCTATTCTTGATATTGGCTGTGGCTGTGGCGTAATTGGGATTGTGTTGGCGCGCTGGTTTCCAAGTGCCCGCGTTGTGCTGGCCGACCGTGATCTGCTAGCAATCCGGTATGCTCGCCATAATGCCGCCCTCAATGGTGTAACGAATGTTGAAGCAGTGGGCAGTGTTGGCCTTGAACATGTGCCCGATGCGCCATATGATCTGATTGTTTCGAATATTCCGGCAAAAATCGGTGATGACGCGATTGAGCAGGAATTCATACTTGGGCCGCTTGCGCTGGTTCAGCCCGCTGGTGAGTACTGGTTTGTAGTCGTTAGTGGCCTCAATCGCCTGATTCCATCGGTTGGTCGTCAACATAATCTGCGCCTGAAGGAGATGCGGAAGCGGGCTGGCCATGCTGTCTACCGGCTCTCCAAACCAACAACATGATTCATTGTGGATTTGAACACCATGATATATACTAACCCAGTCGATTTCGCCCCATACTTCACAAAGCACCTGGCTGCTGCACAGCACCCCCTCATTCTGACTCATCTGAATCCTGATGGCGATGCGATCGGTTCACTTTTGGGCATGTGGCATGCCATGCGCCTGTTGGGGAAACCGGCAATAGCCATGGTGATGCCACCAATCCCAGAATATACGGCCTGGCTGCCGGGTGCGGATCAGATGCAGCGCTACCGGCGTGGTGATACGCTGCCATCCTGCGATCTTGTGATTATGGTCGATACAGCAACGTTTGAACGGGCTGGCCCGATTGCACAGGAACATGGTGCGGCTCTGCGAGCGCTACCATTGGTTATTATCGATCACCATGCAACCAATGATGGAGCTGGCGACCTTGATCTGATCCAGCCAACTGCTGCATCAACATGTGAATTGCTCTATCAGCTCTTTTTAGCGATGGGCCTATCGATTGATGCCGATCTGGCAACCTGCCTGTTGCTCGGTTTAACCACAGATACGCTGAGTTATCAGACAAGCGCAACCTCTGGTGATTCGCTACGGGCAGGCGCTGGCTTGCTGGATGCAGGCGCTGCTCATCGCATGGTGGTTGATAAAATCTATAATGCGCTGCCAACCAGTGCTGCGCTGTTAGTCGGGCAAACGCTTTCGGGGTTGCGCTATGAGGATGGAGTTGCGTGGGCGACGATCACACGGGCAATGATTGAGCAGACTGGGGCACCCGATGATGCAGTTGATGAGGTGATTCAGGTGATGCGCCGGATTGGTGAGGCACAGGCACTGGTGTTGTTCAAGGAAAACCGCGATGGCACGACCAAGATCAGCCTACGATCACGCCCGCCACTGAATGTTGCAGCATTTGCCCAACGCTGGGGCGGCGGTGGGCATACCCAGGCTGCTGGAGCAACTGTTCCACGTCCGTATCAACAGGCGGAAGCAGAAGTTGTGCCGCTGTTGAAGGATCTGGTACGTCAACGATGATACACGGCTTTCTGGTGATTGATAAACCATCTGGCATGACATCGCATGATGTTGTTGCGCTGGTGCGGCGGTTGGCAAAGGAAAAACGAGTTGGCCATGCCGGAACCCTCGATCCAGCCGCAACTGGGGTTCTGGTTGTGGCACTCGGCATGGCAACTCGGCTGATCGAATATGTTCAGGAAGAGACAAGCAAGCGCTATCGGGCAGTTGTTCGGCTTGGTGCCACCACCACAACAGAGGATGCCGAGGGCGAGATTCTGACAACTGCTCTGGTGCCGCAGTTGGACGAGGCAGGCATTCGGGATGTGATCAACCGTTTTATTGGCGATATCGAACAGGTGCCGCCGATGTATTCGGCATTGCACCATCAGGGGCGGCGTCTGCACGAATTGGCTCGCGCTGGTGAAGTGGTTGAATTGGCACCACGCCCTGTACGGGTCGAACGAATCGATCTGCTGGATTGGCACAGCCCGCTGCTGGAACTCGATATTGTGTGTGGCAAAGGAACCTATATTCGGTCACTGGCCCGCGATATTGGTGCGGCAATTGGATGTGGGGCGCATCTGGCAGCATTGCGGCGCACAGCGGTTGGTTCCTTTACCATCAATACAGCAATTTCGTTGGAGCAGTTGGCGAGCGCGTGTGGGCAGCCGAATGGCACTGAAGGCTCTCTCGCAGATATCGTGCTTGCGCCAGAGATTGCCGTAGCAGATTGGCCAATTGTCACCCTGGACGAACGGGCAGCGCGGCTTGTGCGCAATGGAATGCCGATGGAAGCTGGGATTGTGGTTGGGGAGCGTGTACGCGCCCACCTTACCGATGGAACACTCCTGGCGTTGCTCGTGCACCATGAGGGAAGTTGGAAGCCAGATAAAGTATTTGACTGGATCTCGCATGGAACTGGTACACGGTCTACCGCAACCAATTAACGAACTGCCGACGATACTCACGATTGGTGTGTTCGATGGCGTTCATCGCGGCCATCAGCATCTGTTGAGCCTTGTTGCGCGGCGTGCTCGTGATCTGGGATGCCAGAGCGCAGCCCTCACCTTCGATCCGCATCCGGATTTGGTGATCAGGCCGGATACAGGCCGATTGTATCTGACATCGCTTCAAGAGCGGATCGATCAGATCAATGCGCTTGGGCTGGATCTGCTGATTGTTTTGCCCTTCACCCGTGAGGTGATGGCGCAGAGTGCAGCGGATTTCATGCGCCGTTTGTGTGGTGCTGTGGCGCTGCGTGAACTCTGGGCTGGGCCAGATCTGGCAGTTGGTCATCGGCGCGAAGGCACACTCTCGCGATTAGCCGAGATTGGACATACACTTGGCTATACTGTGCATCCGGTTGAACCATACCATCAGCAGGGTGATCAGGTACGCTCAACGCGAATTCGTATGGCGTTGGAACATGGCGAAGCTGATGTAGCAGCAGAACTATTGGGCAGGCCATTCGAACTGCGTGGTATCGTCGTTGAGGGCGATAAACGTGGGCGAACGATTGGTTTCCCGACTGCCAATCTCGCTATTGATCAGCATCATCTGCTACCAAGCAATGGCGTATACGTCTGCTCGGTTGAGTTGAATGGCCAGCGCTATGGGGCAGTTGCGAATATTGGTGTGCGCCCGACATTTGATGGCGTTGCACGGCGAGTCGAGGTGTATATCCTCGATTTTAATGACGACATCTATGGCGAAACAGTACGGCTCAGTTTCTTGCAGCGATTGCGTGGCGAGCAGAAATTCGATGGCATTACCGCACTGGTTGCTCAAATCACACAGGATGTTGCGGCAGCCAGGGCTTTCTTAGCCGAACAGCGCGATGAAATTGGTGGCGGGATCTGATCCCCTCTCCCAACCCTTCCCTCACTGGTGGGGAGGACGCGAAGGTCTCGCAATAGTGAAAGCCCCTCTCCCCGGCGTGGGAGAGGGGCAGGGGTGAGGGCAACTAAAGGTTTTATCGTTACCTCGCTTGCCGATCACCCTTCTTTGGCGGTGAAATTAATTGTCACCGTGACGCCATCGGTCACAGTAACAAATCCACCAACCGATGGCGGATCGAAGCCAAATTCCTTCATCAGAATCTGGGTTGTGGCAGTACCTGTGACTGTATCGCCAACCAGTGTGCCTTTCACATCGAAGGTGACTGGCTTGGTGGTTTCGCGGATCTTGAGGTTGCCAGTAAGTTTGAACGAGACTTCCTGGCCTTCGGTATAGCTTGCTGGCCCGTCAATGATTTCTGTTGAGGTAAATTCGGCGATTGGGAAGCGGCTCGATTCGAGCCATTCTCCACGAATTTTGTTATCGCGGCGCTCATCATCACTTTTGAGTGTGCTGAGATCGACGGTGATTTTGGTGACCTGGCCGGTTGGCTGGCCATCCAGGCTAAATGAGAACTCGCCATTCACCTCACTGGTTTTGCCGATTGCCCGGAATGGCAGATTCTGGCGCAGGAAGGTCTCTTGTACCGCATAGGATGCTTCTGTTTGCGCTGGTACAATCTTGAATGTTCGTACCCCGGATGTGGCAGGTACTGCTGGAGCTGTGGTTGGTTCTGCAGCCGTTGCAGCCGTTGCAGCTGTGGTTGGCTCAGCGGCCACGACCGCAGTTGGTTCTGGTGCAGTTGTTGGTGCAGGCGCAGTTGTCGGAGCTGAAGCTGGAGCCACCGTCGGGGCTGGAGCCGCAGTCTGGCTTCCGCAAGCCACCAGGCTCACGGCCAGTAATGCAACGAGCGTGATACGAGCAATAGTCATAGATCCTCCTTGAAAAGGCTACCACAAAAAGAATCAACGCCACGGTATCGCACCGTCGCGTTCATGAATAGATTACGCGATGATCGGTATTTATGCATGTAGGATGCAATGAGAGCATGATGAGACTAGAGTACAGCAGCCTGTAGAGTGCTATAATAGGATCGTGCAAGAAGTCACAACATCGACAACTAACTCCACTCAGCGCGGCAAGCGATTGTTGCCTGCACTCCCACCCCTCCAGATCCATCGGCGGCGGCGTTTTTTGCGTGTCTCCTGGTTCTTCCTCGGTGTGATTATTCATGTCTATATCTTCGATATTCTTGGCAGTCGTTTCGCGGCGACCCGGTGGTATGCCCAACGCTCTGGGTTGCGCCGTTGGGTTGGTATCGCTCACCAGTTTCGTGGCCTGGCGATCCAGCTTGGCGGGGTGCTGATCAAGCTTGGCCAGTTTATGAGTGCGCGTGCCGATATTCTGCCAGCCGCGATTACCGATGAATTGGCCGGTTTGCAGGACGAAGTGCCTGGTGCGCCATTGGCCTATGTGCTGCAAACTGTTCGTGAGGAGCTGGGAGCGCATCCTGATGATCTGTTTGCTAGCTTTGACCCAACCCCGGTTGCGGCAGCATCGCTTGGTCAGGTCTATTTTGGGCAGTTGCACGATGGCCGTGATGTTGCGATTAAGGTGCAGCGCCCGCGTATTGATGAGATCGTTGAGATCGATCTGAGTGCTGTGCTGTGGGCGATACGGATTGTAAAGAACTACCCTGCCATTCGGCGGCGGGCTGATCTTGAGCGATTGTTTGATGAGTTTGCCCGTGTGCTGCGTGAAGAGCTTGATTATGTGAAAGAAGCCCAGAGTGCGTTGACATTCCGGGCCAACTTTGCCGATGATCCGGGCGTCTATTTTCCGGAACCATACCCAGAACTTTCAACTCGCCGGGTACTGGTGATGGAGCAGATCGATGGCTGCAAAATCAATGAGTATGCGCGCCTGGAAGCGCTTGGCGTTGATCGGGCCGAACTGGCTGCACGAATGAACCGTGCGTTTCTCAAGCAATGCTTTGTTGATGGCTTCTTCCATGCCGATCCCCATCCTGGCAACTTGTTTGTGCGTGTCGAAGGTCCGCCGCCGCCACAACTGAATGGCAAGAAGCCAGGGGCACCATTCACGTTGATCTTGCTCGATTGCGGCATGGTTGGCGAATTACCAAACAAGACTATGGAGATCATTCGATCGGGCATGATTGGGATGGCAACCAATGATGCCGAGCGTGCGGTTGAGTCGCTCGACAAACTTGGCATGATATTGCCTGGTTCCGATAAGCGACCGATAGTGCAGGCGTTTAGTATTATTCTGCACCATACCTATGATCGAACCCAGCGCGAGTTGACCAATATGGATGTTGAACAGGTGTTTGGCCAGACCGAGCATTTGATCCGTGACCTGCCATTTCAGATTCCACAAAATCTGATTTATTTGGGCCGATCAATCAGTTTGGTGAGCGGGATTGTGACCGGCCTCAATCCCGATATCAATCTGTTCGCGGAAGTCCAGCCATTCGCCCAGCAGATGATCGACCGTGAGCGACGTGAGGGCAATGGGACTGATACGCTGCGCCGTGAATTAACCACATACGGGCAAATTGCGGCAACGCTGCCACGCCAGATGGATACCTACTTCAAATCTGCCAATCGTGGCGAGCTGCAGATGAAGGTCGATCTCTCACGCCTCGAACGCAGCATGCGGCGGGTTGAACGCGCCACGGTACGGTTGGCGGGAGCGATCATTGCGGCAAGCCTGTTCGTTGGTGGGGTTCTACTGCGGATCAATGGGATTGCCCCAGAGGCACAGTGGGCCTGGATTGCGGCAGTGGTGGTGCTGGTCTGGTCGTTCTGGGGCCGAGGCGAACGCTGATTGTCAATATGTGTGTAGAAGCGGTAAACGTGTAGGGGCGGTTCGCGAACCGCCCGTACGTTCCCAAAAGATTGTATTGACAGCACGGATGCGGACACGTATCATGCCGCAGGTTTCTCCGCATATGTGAAAGGCCGTACCGTTGCGTAGTTGGAAGTTCTGGATCGGGGTCGCAATCAGCGCCATCTTCATCAGCTTTGCCATGCGCGGCCTTGACCTGGAGCATTTCTGGTCGACGGTGCAAACTGCGAATTATTGGTGGATCATCCCTGGCGTTGCCATCTATTTTGTTGCAGTATGGGCGCGAACCTGGCGTTGGCACTACATGTTGCGACATATCACGCCAGTATCGGTTGCGCGGCTGTTTCCAGTCGTTGTGATCGGCTATATGGGCAATAATGTGTACCCAGCCAGGGCTGGCGAATTGCTGCGCTCGTATGTCCTGCGCCGCCGTGAGGGTGTTGCGATCAGCGCATCACTGGCGACGGTTGTGCTAGAACGGTTGTTTGATGGCCTGGTGATGCTGTTGTTCGTGTTTGTGACGCTGCCATTTGCGCCGTTGCCACCGGCCTACACAGTACTGGTGACTGGCTTTAGTGTGATCTTCTTCGTCGCGCTTGCAGCCTTTTTGGTGCTAGCGGCTCGCCCAACGCAGATGAGCCGCCTGTATGCCTGGGTTGTCGATAGGTGGGTGCCAAATGCCATCCGGCCACGGGTACATGGCCTGTTCGATACATTTGTGGAAGGGTTGCAATCGCTGCGTAGCCCGCGCGATCTACTGCTGATCTTTGTCTCTTCGACATTGATCTGGCTGACTGAGACGGCCAAATATTGGTTTGTTATGCATGCGTTCCCTTTTGTTGTACCATTTACCGTACTCATGCTGATGACAGCCGTGGTCAATTTGTTTACGACACTGCCATCGACACCTGGGTATGTTGGAACTTTTGATGTTCCTGGGATTGCGATACTAACGGCCTATGGTGTTGAACAGGCGATTGCAACGGGCTACACGCTTGTGTTGCATGTGGCGCTGTGGTTGCCGATCACGCTGCTTGGCGTGTTCTTTATGCTGCGCCAACATCTTGGGTGGCGCGATATCGATATGGCTGCTGAGGAACGCAACCGGCTGGCAAGCTAGAGCAGCTCTTCTATCCGCAGGCTGAAGCCTGCGGCAAAGGGATGATGACCAATAGCCGCGTGGCTTCAGCCCGCGGCGTGCTGAAAGAAACATGCATGCGTATTGCGATTGTTGGCGCGGGTATTGCAGGGCTGACAGCCGCTCATGAATTGGCTGGCGCTGGCCATCGGGTGACGATCTATGAGGCTGCGGCGCAGGCTGGTGGGTTGGCATCCGGGTTTCGCGACACGAACTGGGATTGGTCGATTGAGCGGTTCTATCATCATTTGTTTACGACAGACGCTGATATTATTCGGCTTGTCGATACCATTGGCTTTCGCGATAAACTGTTCTTTCAGGGCCAGATCACCTCGCAATGGTGGCATGGCAAGGCCTACCCGATCAGCGGCGGTTTCCCTGGGCCGGATGCAATTGCTGCGGCATTGGCAGTGCTGAATGTGCCATTTATGCCATTTCTTGATCGGGTGCGCTTTGGCATGGTATCAGCCTACCTGAAGTTTGCGGTGCGCGATTGGCATGCCCTTGAGCGGACGACGGCTGCTGCATGGACGCGGCATTGGATGGGCCAGGCGGCCTATAGCTCGCTGGTGGCACCATTGCTTGATGGCAAATTTGGCCCATATGCCGAGCAGGTCAATATGGCCTGGCTATGGGCGCGCTTCAAGGCCCGTAGTTTCAAATTGGGTTACTTTGTTGGTGGCTTCCAGGCATTTGTCGATGCACTGTTGGCGCATGTTCGCAAACAGGGTGTATCGGTGCATCTGAATGCGCCAATTACGGCGCTCACTCGCAGCGAGGCTGGTTGGCGGATCACGGCAAGTGGTGAGCATGGCGCTGGAACTGAGGATGTCGATGCCGTGATTGTGACTGGCTCGCCCGGCCTGTTGAGTACACTCGTACCCCAACTGCCCGATAGTTATCTTGGCAAGTTGAAGCAACTGAAATCGATGGGCGCGGTGGTGCTGACATTGGCATTGCGCCAGCAATTGCTCACCGATGGCACCTACTGGCTCATGCCGCCCAAGACTGAATTCCCGTTTCTGGCATTGGTTGAACATACCAACTTTGTTGACAAGAAACACTATGGTGGCGATCATGTTGTGTATTGTGGCGATTACCTTGAGCCAGCGCATGAGTATTTTCGGCTGACCGAAGCCGAACTCCTGGCCCGCTTTACGCCAGCCCTGAAGCAGTTTAACCCGAATTTCGATCCCAGTTGGGTACGGAAAACCTGGCTGCACCGCGAACCATATGCCCAGCCAATTGTGACGGTCGGGCATTCGGCCAATATTCCGCCATTGGCAACACCCCTGCCCGGTTTGTTCTGGGCCAGCATGAGCCAGGTGTACCCGTGGGATCGTGGGACGAATTTCGCCGTTGAATTAGGGCGGCGGGTGGCGGACGAGGTGATGCGTGACGCTTCGTGACAGGGTGACGCTTCGTGACAAGGTGACATGGTGACTATTAAGTAATTGGTTGATTGGGTGACTATTCTTGACCAGGTGACCAGGTGACAAGGTGACAAGGTGAATGTGCTTGATCAGCGAGTATAGCTTCGATCAAGCGTATGTCACCCCTTCACCGTGTCACCCCTAACAAAAGAGGAATAACATGGCTGATCGATTTTTGCTGACGGGCGCGTTGGGCTGTATTGGCGCGTGGGTCACTCGGAATCTGGTGCGGGAGGGGCTACAACCAGTTGTTTTCGATCTTGGCAGCGATCCACGCCGCCTGAAACTGATTATGACTGCCGACGAATTGGCGCAGGTGACGTTTGTTACTGGCGATGTGACTGATCTGGATGTTGTTGAGCGGACACTGGACGATAACGATATTACGCATGTTATTCACCTGGCCGCGCTGCAGGTGCCGTTCTGCCGTGCCAACCCGCCACTTGGGGCGCGGGTGAATGTTGTTGGAACTGTGAACATGTTCGAGGCCGTTGCCCGCCGCAAAGATCGGATCAGCAAGATTGTGTATGCCTCATCGGTGGCTGTGTATGATGCGATTGATGCCGGGCCAGGAGCGATTGTCCAACACGGCCAATCTGGCCATCCGGCCAACCTGTATGGCGTGTATAAGCAGGCCAATGAGGGCACTGCCAGAATCTACTGGCAGGATCAGCAAGTCGCGAGTATTGGATTACGCCCGTACACTGTGTATGGGCCAGCCCGTGATCAGGGTATGACCAGTTCGCCGACCAAGGCGATGTTTGCCGCAGCGGTTGGCAAGCCATACCATATTCCGTTTGGCGGGCGTGGTGATTTTCAGTATGCCGATGATGTAGCCAAGGCATTCATCGCCTGTGCGCGGGTGCCATTTGCCGGAGCCGAGATCTTCAATCTGCGTGGGAGCGTTGCCCATATGAGCGATGTGATCACGGCAATTGAGGCGTCTGAGCCGAATGCGAAGGGTACAATTACCTTTGATGACAAACCATTAGCATTGCCAGAAGAGGCCGATGCAACCCCATTGGTGAAATTGATTGGCGCAATCCCGTATACACCACTCGATTTGGCCGTCGCCGAGACGGTGGCGTTGTTCCGGGCGCGGGTGGCCGATGGGACGATGGCGGCGGATGCGATGTTAAGTTAGGAGCGACGCGATACATCGCGTCGGTACGGGGTGAAATATATCCGCAGATTGCGCAGATTACGCAGATTGATGAGTAGAACCAAGCACCGTGAACCGGGAGAGACGCGATGCTTCGCGTCTGGAACCAGCAGCCACAAGCATTGATTGATCGCAGCCGAGGCATGACCAACGGGCGTTGGAGCGCCACCAACATTCTTTAAACAAAAACAGAGAACTGAGCTAGCAGCCACCAGCTTTTTTGGTAGCCTGGAAGTTCTTGCTATAACTGCAAAGGCTGGTATTTGTACTGACATCGATCGTTAGCGACCTGAGAGCTGAAAGCTGAATGCTGATGGCTATACGATATATGAATCGCCAACAAGCAATCGCCCTGAGCCTTGTTCTCGCCCTGTTGACGCTCCTGATTGCGCCAGTGGCATTCGCGCAGGAAAAATCTGTTACCGTTGAGCGGCGCGATGGAAACTATACCATTGCAGCCGATGGTACGGTGCAGGTAATCGAGACGTGGCGGGTGCGCTTTAGCGGCGGCCCATTTCGCTTTGCCTTTCGGTCGATTCCGCTCAATCGGGTGCAGGATATCGATGGTTGGGGGGTGAGTGAGTCAGGCCGCACCTATCGCCAGGCATCTGGTGAAGCACCCGGAACCTTTACGCTGCTCTCCGAGAATAATGAGCGCAAGATTACCTGGTATTTTGACCAAACCAGTGATGCGACGCGGATGTTTGAGCTGCGCTACACCCTGCATGGCGCGCTACGGATCTATCCCGATGGTGATCAACTGTTCTGGAAGTTTATCGAAAGCGACCGTGCCTACACCATTGAAGCGGCTCGGGTGCTTGTGACGCTGCCAGGAAGCTTCAGGGCTGATCAGATTCGTAATACAACATATCTGAATGCAGCTGAAGAGACTGAAACAAGCCGTACGCTCAGTGCAACCACGGTTGAGTTTGTTGGTGGGCCATTTCCAAGCGATACCGAATGGGAGATTCGCACAACCTTCCCGCATGGGGTCGTGACAAGTACCGTTTCCTCTTGGCAGGCCGCCGAGGATGCGCGGCAGGCACGCATTCCAACACTCAATCTGGTGACACTGGTGCTGGCATTCCTCAGCGGCCTGGGTGGTTCGGTGGGCCTGTATCTGTTCTGGTATCGGCGTGGGCGCGATGCTCCAACAGGTGTCGCTCAAGCCTACCTGACAGCGCCGCCCGATGGTAGCCCGCCTGCCGTTGTTGGAACATTGATCGATGAAACGGCGGATATGAAGGATATTACGGCCACGCTTGTTGATCTGGCGCGGCGTGGGTATCTGAATATTACCGAGCGCAAGGGCGAGCATTTTCTGGCTGCGACTGAATATATTTTTGTGCGCGGTGAGACCGATCTGCGTGAGTTGCGCCCATATGAACGCAAGCTGTTTGATCGATTGTTTGGCAATAGCGAGACTGAATGTTCGTTAAACAGCCTGCGCAACTCGTTCTACACGATGATTCCAGCGCTCCAGCAGGATCTGTATGATGAGGTGCTGCAGGCCGGGTATTTCCCTGAACGCCCGAACGATACCCGCAATCGCTATACAACCAAAGCCGTAATAGCACTGCTGCTCTCGATTGGGTTGCTTGTGGCTAGCGTTACCGTTCTTTCGGATGAATTGCCACTGCTGCCATTATTGGCATTTACCCTGCTGGTGTTGAGCATTGCCGCAATGATCGTCAGCCGCTCTATGCCGCGTAAGACGGCGGCTGGTGTGGAGGCTGCTGCGAAATGGGCTGGCTTCAAACGCTATCTGAGCGATATTGAGCGCTATAGCGAGATTGCAACAGCCCGTGATCTGTTTGATCGCTATCTGCCATATGCGATTATGTTTGGAATTGAAAAAGAATGGACCAACAAGTTTAGCGCTGTCGATACCCCAGCGCCATTCTGGTATTACCCCTATGGCTCGCGGCCGTATCACTCCTATCATAACGATAATCGTGTTTCGACCGATAGCGGCAGCTCCTCAACAATGTCACCATCACTGAATCAAGCAGCTAGTTCGAGCTTCAGCAGCCTGAATGCGATGAGTGCTGGCCTTTTTGGTATGCTGAACAGCACATCAAGTGTGATGAGTAGCCAACCATCGAGTTCGGGTGGTTCGGGTGGTGGTGGTGGCGGCGGTGGCGGTGGCGGATCGAGTGGGTTTGGGTAGGCGGAACCGAGCCCTCACCCCCAGCCCCTCTCTCACGCCGGGGAGAGGGGAGAGAGGGGCTGGTTCACGAACCGCCCCTACAGGCGTTGCCGATGCGTGGTGGTGTTTCGATTGCAGCCGAGGCAGGGCCAACGGGCCATCGTTGTGGGCCAACGGGCCATCGTTGTGGGCGGTTCACGAACCGCCCCTACAGGCGTTGCCGATGCGTGGTGGTGGTTCGATTGCAGCCGAGGCAGGGCCAACGGGCCATCGTTGTGGGCCAATGGGCCATCGTTGTGGGCGGTTCACGAACCGCCCCTACAGGTATTGTCGATGCGTGGTGGCGGTTCGATTGCAGCCGAGGCAGGGCCAATGGGCCATCGTTGTGGGTGGTTCACGAACCGCCCCTACAGGCGTTGCCAATGCGTGGTGGTGGTTCGATTGCAGCCGAGGCAGGGCCAACGGGCCATCGTTGTGGGTGGTTCATGAACCGCCCCTAAAGGCGTTGTCGATGCGTGGTGTTTATTGATCACAGCCGAGGCATGACTGCGGGTGCGTAGCCCTGCAATACGAACCCATCTGATAGGAATAAAATATGGCACAGGGAAAAACGGTTGGCCTGCTCTTAATGGCAGCCGGGGCAATTATTCTGATCATAGCTGGCTTGTTTATTGCCTCTGGAATGGCATCCGGCCAGCTGCAGGCATCTGGTGCTGTTCTGGGGCTGGCCTTGTTTGGCATTCTACCGCTGCTGATCCTTGGTGGTGCTGGCTTCTATCTATACCGGCAGGGCCAGGCTGAGGCTGGCCTGATGGCTGATGTACGCCGTAAGCAGCGTATTCTGGGGCTTATTCAGGCACAGGGCCAGGCCTCACTGGATGGGTTGATGCTCGAATTGAAGCTCACACGGGAACAAATAACCGCCGATATTGCTGATTTGGTGCAGCAAGGTCTGTTTACCGGCTATATCGATTGGAAGAAGCTGACCTTTTATTCGAGTGATGCGGCCAAGGTTGGCAGCGCAACCTGCCCGAACTGTGGTGGCACTCGCGAAACGGCTGGCAAGGGTGTTATTGCCTGCCCGTATTGCGGGGCGACGTTGTTCATCCCCGCAAACTGAGCAAACGCCCTGTGCCAATCTGTTCCAGACTCTTGGCCATGCCACCATCGCCAAGCAGCAGCGCCCGGATCGCATCGTGGGGCAGGGCCAACAACACGGTTGTGGTGGTCGTTAGTACATTGGCGACTGGCGGGGTGCCATGGAGTAACTCTAATTCGCCAAAGAACTCTTTTGGTCCGATGGTGGCAACGATACGCGGGACACTTGTGGTTCCATCTGGCCGTTGTTCGCGGGTGATGATGGCGGCCTGGCCGTGCTGGATGATATAGAACACCCCACTTGGCATGCCCTGGCGCACAACAACCGTTTTCGGCCCCACCTGGCGGCGATCAACGATATGGGCCAGGCCGCGCAGGGTGTTGCGTGGTAATTCTGCAAACAATGGAACCCGTTCCAGCAGGCGCACAACCGCACTTGATTCAATCGCCTCGGCGGCGTGGGGCGCCTGGCTCTGGCTCAACCCCTGATACTCGCTGGCCGGAATGAACAGCAGCATTGTCGAAACGGTCGTCTTGTATGTTGCATCGCTTGGCCGGCCTTCAAGCAGTTCGTGCGCGCCAAATGCATCACCACGGTGCAATTCGTTTATCTCCTTCGAATCGCGCAACATCAGCACCTCGCCGGCTTCGATAATCCAGACGCCAGGAAGTTGATGTCCGCTTCGTAGCAGAATGGTATCTGGGCCAACGCGTTGTTCGTGGATGGTATGGGCAAGCGCAGCAAGTTCATCGTCGTCGCAACTGGTGAACAATTCAACCTGGCGCAACAGGCGCAACCGGCTGCTGCGGGTATCACCAAAGCTGCTCGAAAGCTCACGCGCCCAGGGGGTATCGGGAATACACAGGCGGTTGGCGGTCTCGCGTTCTGGCCAGGGCAGTGCATCATAGGCAGATTGAATGGCCCGGCGGGCGAACACATGGCCGGTGATCTCTTCGATCATGAGTACGGTATAGCGCAGAACTTCGGCAAAGCGAGTGCCCTGCTCATCAAGCGGCAGCTTCTCGACAGTCGCACCAATGCGGGCCTGATCGCGGTCGAGGGTCACATCCCATCCAGCCGTTGCTGCAATCACATCCATCCGATCATCGAATGCGCGGGCACGCCGTTCGCCATAGACCTCACGCAGCAAGCGGTAGCAACCAGCATAGGTATACTGAAAGGCGCGGGCCAGGCGTTGCCCCTCACTCAGGCTGGTCACATGCTCCCAGGTAATCTCATCTGGGGTGATCTGGCGCAGCGTTGCCAGATGCGTCAGCCATGCGGCGACCCATAATCCTGCGACGAGCACATCCAGGGCCGGAATTGGCTGAATCAGATTGACGAGGTAGCTAATGGTTTCGGCCAGAACGCCAGCCCATAATAGCACCCACGACCAGATCAGCCGTGAGTCGCGCAGATCGAACAGGCGTGGCAGCATGAGTGCGAGTGCCAAGGCCCCGAAATAGGCTGGTGCGCTGGCCACAATATGAAACGCCCGCGATGCTGTTGGCCAGCTCTGTTCTGCAAGAACCAGTGCCAACCCGCCAGCAGCAAAGGCCAGGATGAGCAGAATAGCGGTGCTGAGCAGTTCGGCTGCTGGAACGAAGCGCAGTTCGACATCGAGCAAGGCCCCAAAGCCAGCCAGCAAGAGTAGCACAAACGCCAGTGCTTCGGGAATGATCCATAATGGCGTGCCAAGGGCGCGCAGCACAATTGCCAGTGTTGCACAGACGGTTGCGAGCAGCAGGCCACTCAGCGATGGCGCAATCGCAGCACCACGATAATCGGCTTGCAGCGCCAATTGGGCACTCAATGCCAGCGCCCATAGCAGGGGTGCCACCCAGAAATTGTACGGAGTTGGCAGCTGAATCGTCAGCGCCCCAAGGCCAAGTGTCACCAGCACCCCAACAATCGTCAGCAGTTCGGGGCGGCGGCCATAGCCGCGTTGAACGAGCCAGGCAACGGCGGCCCGCACCGTGCCCCATGCCGTCAGGGCAGCCGCAATAATAATTGGCGCAATCACTAACAGGATCAGCAACCATGCGATCAGTTGTTCCCACCAGGCACCGCTCAACAGTGCCGTGATTGGCTGTTGAAGCTGGCGCTGCCAGAAGGCAATCGCGGCAATAATGGCGAAGATCGTATAGGCGATGGTGAGTCCACCATACAGCGTCAGAATCCGATCTTCACGGGTAAATGGGCTACGGGCTGGTGCTAGGAGTTTCCGCCAGAGTGGGCCACTCACAAATGCCAGTGCTCGTTGGCGCAGTTCGGGCATACGCAGCAGATCGACAAGAATGAAGTAGCCATCGAGTTCGAGCAGTGGGTTGGCGTTAAACAGAACGGCAATATAACAGGTGACGGCCAGTTTGAAGAGCAGTGCCCCAATCGCATTAGCCTGTGGTTCGCTGGTGCTGGAAGCCAGAACCAGGGCTGCGATCGACGCCAAACTGCCGACCAGAAGATCCGACATTGGGCCAGCAGCCGAGACAAAGATGCGTGCGCGGCGTGGCGAGCGCCAGATATCGCTGGTATCGATGAATGCGGCTGGCATGCCATAGTAGAGCATGATGCCACCGCCATGCAGCATGCGCCGATAGTGTTTGACGGCCAATGCATGCGAACTTTCGTGGAGTACAAACGAAACCAGCAGCATGGCCCATAATGCCGCGAGGCCAAGCAGAACCGAGCCGTTCAGGCTGAGAATCTCGTAGGTAGGAGCAATTCCCTGCTGGAACAGACTGCCAAATGCAATTAGGCCCGCAACGATAACCAGCGCCCATATGACATAGAACAGCGGAGTGAAAAACACCCAGCCGATGGTTCGATAGATCGATGTATAGATCGCGTCAATATTGGGGATATGCCATGTCTGGCTGGCCAGCGTTCGCAGCACACGCCTACCCCAGCCCTCAGCAGTGCGCTGTTCAAGGCCAGATTCTAGCGTTGTGTAGATATTCACTGGGCGTTCAACCAGAAAACCCTCGCGTTTGAGTTGCTGAACAAACTCGCCGATTGGCGCAAGCTGTCCGTGGGTCATGAGCACATGCACAGCCAACTGGTTGATGGTGCGTGTGCCATCCATCATATGCCAGAGTTCGCGCTGAATTGGCGGCAATTGCAGATAGCGTCCACGTGGACTACAGATGACTGTCAGCGTCTGGCCTGCTTCAACAACCTGCTCTTCAGCAACATCGGGGATCGCCTGTGGGCAATAGAGTGTTGGATCGGTGCGCTGGGTGAGGCCATCTAATAAACCAGTAACCGGAGCAGGCAGGGTTGTGGCCAGCGTGAGATAGCGCTCCAACCCGCGCCAGACATCGCCATCGCCGACGGGATTATCGGTGCGCTGCGCAAGCGTATTCCAGAAGTGTGGGCTGCCTGGCCTAACAGTGGTTCGTGGCATCATGGGTGTACCTATCGATTTCGGATTTCGGATTGCCAATATAACAATGGATCAATTGCAATCCGCAGAGACGCGATACATCGCGTCTGTACGATCTATCTCAATTGAACGTCCATAATCTAGCATATTGTAGCGGAAAATAGGCCAGATGCTATGACGATGCCAGCATCGATTGGTAGATCGTGTAGTAGCGTTGGGCGAGGGCGGCCTGGGTATATTCGGCCAGCACCCGTTCACGCCCACGGCAGGCCAGGCTGGAACGCAAGTTGGGATCTTCGAGCAATTGAAGCAGGCGATTGGCAAGTGCGTGAACATCGCCTTCGGGGAAGATCAGGCCAGCATCAGCAATCACATTGGGAATCTCGCCAGATGACGAGCCGACGACGGGGATGGCACAGCTCATGGCTTCAACCAGAATGCGGCCAAATTGCTCCTTCCAGGTGCGGGTCGTGTGTGATGGTAGCACGAGCGCATCCAGATGGCGGAGTTCATTCGGCACATCAGCAGCCCAGGGTTTCAGTTCAATCCGCGATTCGAGCCCGTGCGCTGCAATACGCGCCATAATCGCCGCACGCTGATCGCCATCACCGATTAGGCGCAGATGCACCGATTCGGGCAGGAGTGTGAGCGCATCGATCAGATCGATGATGCCCTTTTCGGGAACTAAACGGCCAATATACCCGATTGTAAATATTGCAGGGGCGCGATATATCACGTCGGTATGGTTATCGGTTGGCGCAAAGAGCTGTGGATCGACCCCGAATTGCGGAATGATCGATAGCGGGCCACGATAGCCGTGGCGGCGAATAATCTCGGCAGCCTCCTGATTGGCCGCGAGGGCATGGGTGGCGTGGCGAAAACTATAGCGTTCGAATAGGCTGAATGGCGGTGGGTAGTGCCGATCAATATTGGCATAGTTATAGAAACAGCAGCGGGCACCGGCGCGGATACCCACACGCATGGCCTGGAAGGTTGCCAGGTTAAACGACTCCTCATCGATATGAAACACATCAGGGCGAATCTCATGCACCAGGCGATTGAGTGTTGGGTAGAAATGCAGATGATGGCGGCCATTAAAGCGGATTGGGAGCGCTTCGAGGCGATAGCCGTTTGTATAGCGACGCTCAAGCTGGAGCTCGCCAACCCGCGGTTCGCGCCATGAGATCGGTACAGCGACGGTCAGATCGACGCCGGGGAGTAGCGCGAGTTCTTCGCATTTCTTCTGGTATGGGCCACTGACAAGGGCTTTCGAGAGCATGAGAATACGCATGTGTGTTATTCCGTTTCGTACACCCCAAGCGTCTGCGTTGCGGTGCGTGTGTAATTAAAGGTTGCGGCTCTGGCCAACCCGCGCTCGCGCAATTCCATACGTAGGTGTTGATCGGATAAAACGTGGCGAAGATTGTTCGCCCACCCCTCCAGATCATCGGGTGCCACGCACAGTGCTGCATCACCAACAACCTCAGGCAGGCTTGATGCATTCGAGACAATCACTGGCGTTCCGCATGCCATCGCTTCGAGTGGCCCAAGCCCAAAGCCTTCGTAGCGTGATGGATAGGCGAATACCTCAGCGGCAGCATACAGCAATGGCCCATCGGACGGCGGGACATCGATCCGCCGCACCCAGGATTGTGCGCCTTCGGCAGCAATGACTGCATCAAGATCGGGAAACAGCACTGGATCGCCACTAAGTGCTCGCCCGGCGATAACAAGCGGCACTGCTGGTCCGCCCGCCCGGCGCATGTGGGCAACGGCGCGGATCAGCATCGCCACATTCTTGCGTGCATCCAGGCCACCAACATAGTAGATGAACGACTGTGGCAGATTATAGCGAGCGGCGGCTTCTGCCCGCGCTTGTGTTCTATCGAGCGCCTGGTATTGCAGCCCGGCAGCTAATGGTGTGACAGTGATTCGTTCGGGGGGAATATGCAGATGGTTGATACTATCGCGTTTGGAAGCTTCTGAAATAGTAATGACATGGGCAGCGTTGCGAGTGGCGGCAGCGACAAGGCGTGTGTACAAACGCACGAGCAGGCGACCACGATATTCTGGTAATAGCAGCGGAATCAGATCGAGCACACTGACAACAACTGGCACTGTTGAATAATAGGGTGGCGCAAAGTAGGGGATGTGCAGCAGATCGGCGTGTATACGTTTGGCGGCGAATGGCGCACCAATCTGTTCAAACCAGAGTTTGGCAAGCTGCCGATTGCGGGTATCGAATGGTGTTGGCACAATGATTGATCGTGTGGTAGAGACGCCATATATGGCGTCTGTACGATGAGCGGGGGTTTCCGTATGGGGTTGCACAAACCCAGGCACCAGCAGGGTGATGCGATGTTGCGGCGCAATCTTTGGCAGTTCAGCAAGCAGGCCACGCACGTACTGGCCGCTGCCAACGCGTGGTTGATGGAGAAAGGTTGCGGTGATGGCAATATGCATATGGGAATTATACTGGAAGATGGGAGGCAGCATTCAGCTATCAGCCGTCAGCTTCTTCGTGTGGATAGAAGCACCTCTTACGTCTATAATGTTTAGCCTGAGAATATGCTTTACTGCTAGCGAAAACTGATAGCTGAAAGCTGAAAGCTAAAAGTTAAAGGAGCCAATCCAATGACAACAAGTGCAGAGAAGATCCACTATCTGGAGCTGTTGCCGCATGAGTTTCGGGCGCGCTTGGCCGCATGCCCAGTCGGGTATCTGCCGCTTGGCACACTCGAATGGCATGGTGAGCATGCAGCACTTGGCACGGATGCATGGATTCCGGCGGGATTATTTGAGCGGGCCGCATGCAGTTTTGGTGGGATCGTATTCCCGCCACTGTTTGTCGGGCCGGATCGGATTCGGCGCGAGGAGGATGGGCGCTTACTCCAGGGTATGGAATATGCTGAATCGACGGTGCCACCGCATCAGCTTGATGGGGCGTGCTATTGGGTGCCCGAGGCCGTATTCCTGCTCCTTTGTGAGAACATCGTTGCTCAGGCAGCCCGGACTGGTTTTAAGGTTCTGGTTGCCGATGGGCATGGGCCATCGCGGCGGGCATGGGGCCAGCATGCCACAGCATGGGAAGCACAGTATGGCATTCGGTTGGTGAGCATCGCCCGCGACATTCCGCAGGGTTGGCGTAGCCAAATGGATCATGCGGCCAAAAACGAGACCTCACTCATGCTGGCGTTGCGCCCCGAGCTTGTTGATCTTGGCCAATTGCCAGAAGATCGTACGATCTACCCCCAGGGAGTTGGTGGTGAAGACCCGCGGGATTCGAGTGCTGCATATGGCGAAGCCTGCCTGGCAGCGTGCCTCGATTTGTTGCGCGAACACCTGATGCCCTGACAGGGTGACATGGTGAGGGGGTGACACGGTGGGCTAGGAGACATGGTAATATGCGGAATCGGACGCGGTGACATGGTGAGGGGTGACACGGTGACACATGCTTGACGAAGCAGTACCAGACTGATTAAGCACATTCACCTGGTCACCCGGTCACAAAGCGTTACCTAGTCAAAAAGGGGAAAACATATGCTCACTATTCAGGAGATTATGGCAATTATTCCGCATCGGTATCCATTCCTGCTTGTCGACCGGATTCTTGAATTGGAACCGGGCGTGCGGGCTGTCGGCGAAAAGCAAGTAACAATCAACGAGCCATTTTTCCAGGGTCATTTCCCCGATCACCCGATTATGCCGGGGGTGCTGATTGTTGAGGCTTTAGCGCAAACAGGCTGTGTGGCTGCTTTAAGCCTCCCCGAATATAAGCAGAAGCTGGCCTTTTTCGCCGGGATCGATGGAGTCCGCTTTCGCAAGCCGGTCTACCCTGGCGATACATTGCGACTTGAGGTGCAGTTTGACCGAATCCGGCGCGGGATCGGTAAAGGCGCTGGAAAGGCCACTGTTGGCGGGCAACTTGTGTGTGAAGGCGAGATTATGTTTGCACTGATTGATCGAGAGCCCACAAAGCCGAGTTGATCCGTAGGTGGGGACGTGCTATGATAGAAGTGTGTTTCTTCGCCGGAGTGGCGGAATGGCAGACGCTGCGGTCTTAAAAACCGTTGGACTCAACATCCATACGGGTTCGACTCCCGTCTTCGGCACCACGTCCCAATGCGGCAAACGGCCTCTCGATGCGAATGCGTCGAGGGGTTGTTTTGTAGAAAATGAGTCATTGCGTGAGTCATTGGAAAAACGTGAGTCATCGCGCCCGTTAGCCGTTGCGCAGCCGCTGACCAAGACTGGCAATTGCGCTGGCTTTGTGCTCATCCAACGCATGGGCGTAAATGGTGGCGGTGATCGCCGGTGAGCTGTGGCCAAGGATCTTCGAGACGGTCACCAGCGGGACTCCATCGGCGAGCATGAGTGTTGCAGCGGTATGGCGCAGATCATGAAAGCGGATCGGCGGCAGTTCGGCCTTCTTCAAGGCACTCTTAAACTGCTTGATCAGATCAGAGAAGTGGATCGGTGCTCCTGTGTCTGTGACAAATACCAAGTTGAACCGATTCTTCCAGTGCTCGCCACGGAGGGCGCGCTCTTCATCCTGGTTCTGCTTGTGTAGACGCAGGAGTGTGACCAGATCAGCATCAAGTTGGAGGAGCCGTTCGCCAGCTTTGGTCTTGGTTGTCTGCAAGCTGAACTCGCGTAGCCCTTCAGCCCCCTTGATGCGCTGGAGTTGTTGGAAGATCCGCAGCGTACCAGCATCAAGGTCGATGGCATCCCACGTCAGGCCCAGGATCTCACCCTGACGCATCCCAAGATTGAGCGCAAGCCAGTAGAGCGCCTTCCAGCGATGCTTACCAAGTACCGTTAAGAGCGCACGGGCCTGGGCAAAGTCGAGCGGCTTGATCGGTGGAGTTCGCGCCGAGGGCAACGCAATATCGTCAGTAACATTGCGTGTGATGTAGCGCTGGCGCACGGCCACTGCCAGCGCCTTGTGCAGGCGGGCATGAGCGTTGCGTACGGTCTGGGCAGCAACCTTCTTACTCAAATCATTCACCCAGCCCTGAACATCGGCTGGTGTAAGCTGGTTGAGCTTGCGACGGCCGATCTTGGCGTCTTTTATATAGCGCCGAACAACCCCCGCATAGTCTTCTTTGATCCTGGGTTTGAGGTTGACCGCAAAGGTCTCTAACCAGGTGACACACCACTGCGCCACCGTCGGTTGCTGAATCGTCAGATCGACACCCTGCTCTAGTTCGGCAAGGAGATGCTTGAGCTTCTCACGCACCTCACGCTGGGTTTTGGCACGTCGACGCTTGGGTGGAGCACCTTCAATGCGCACCTGGGCATACCAGATGCCTGATTCTTCTGGATACTCATAGATCGACCCTTCGCCATTTGAACGGCCCTTCACACGTCGGGACATTGGTGCACCTGTTCCTTTCTCGCCATTCGTCTATGCTTGCACAGGCAATCCGTTTCAGCCATACGCACCTGATTGCGTGCAACACACCACACGTGAGAGTAATCAAGAATCAGAGATACTCCTGTGAGCATAAGGATTGCTGATCGTCGCGAGATCATTGCTCTGGTATAGTGTTGTATGCGTATGATCCTTGTAGCTATTATTTTACACTCAGCACATATGTTTGCCGATTATATACACTATTCTATCGATGCAATAGATAACTCTATAACTGACACCTGAGCCATATATTCAGATTCTTAATGTTGCGGTAACGGATAGTATTTAGTTGACAGAATAGACGATATGTCATATGATTATGTACATGGTTTTTCTTTCAATATCCCGACACAAGCGGAGGTGCAGCCGTGGATGAACCAACGCTCCGGCAACTCATTGCTGGTGGAGAGACAGCAACGGTCGAATTTAAGAGTAGTGCTGCGCGCCCGATTGATATTGCCGTGCGCATGTGTGGGATCGCGAACAATCGAGCAGGCGGTGTGATCATCTTTGGTATTGAAGATGCCACCCGTGCCATTGTTGGTGTCCGCGATCCCAGCCTGACGACTGATGTTGCCCTGCGTGCAGCACGGATGGTCAAGCCAGCCGTCGCGTTCACGGAAACCAGCGTACAGAACTGGCACCTCGATGGCGGTACACTCATTACGGTCGAGATTCCACCGAACGATGGACGACTGTATCAGTACGATGGGCCTGCTATGTCCGGCGCGGCACGAATACCGTGCCGTTGTCGGTGGAGGAGATTGACGCCTTTCTCAAGGCGAATCGCGCCACCCGTTGGGAGTATAATGGACCCCATAATCTAGACAGTCATCCATGAAAGGTTCCGTTCGAACACGCTATGAAAAAGGTTTACACATCCACGTTCAAAGCGCAGGTGGTATTGGAACTGTTCAAGGATCTGAAAACGGTTCCGCAACTCGCC
>JBBQSD010000033.1:0-51819 GCA_038214135.1 Chloroflexales bacterium
TGGCTCAGGCCGTTCGGCTGGCGTGCTGTCTAGGTGCATCCAGCGCCGCCAATGGGCATACCACCACGACCAACCAAGCCAGAGTGTGCCAGCAGCGCCGATCATGGGCATCGCGCCAATAAAGATCAGGCTCCAGGCAGAAGAACGACGCTGTGCCAGTGTTGCAATGCTTTCCGATTGGTCGTTGCCACTCAACACAGATTGCTCGGAATTGATCAAGAATGCAGCCAGTACCAGCGTTCCAATGATGCCAAAGACAATCGCAATCCCAATTCGGTTACGCCAGATCGCAGAATAGCGCTGCACAAAGCGGTCAAGCAGCGATAGGAGCATCCCGCTTACTGTTACACCAACCACGATCCAGCGCCATTCCCACAGGAAATTTGGTATGCGGTTGGCATCCTGCAACACAGCCAGCCACGCGGTCTGTTGAATAACGGGGATCTGGCTATTAAAAGCGTACTGCCAGAGTCCCACACTGAACAACAGCAGCGTCACAACCAGCATAACCGCCAGAATCAGGCTAAGCCCTGCAAGTGTACCAGCCACAACAAATTTCGACGTTCGCGTTTGGTTCATCATATATTTCGCACCCTAAACTAATCGCATAATGAAAGCCGCAGGGACGCGATATATTGCGTCCGTATGCAGTCAGGCGTATGATGAGACGATTTATGAAGATTTCGCCTTGCGTTCAGTTTAGTATTAAATATCAAGTATCTCAATATCGTTCCCGCTCAATACTTGGCGAACACTCTGATATAGTTCATCGGGAATATGGCCAGCCAATGCCTCCACAGATGCATAGACATCGAGTCGCTTCTCTAAACGCCAGGCCGGATCACCACTCGGAATGCGCTTATAATAGACAACAAAATTCCCTTTTGTGGTTTCATAGACTGTATATTTCTCTAGCCCTGGGCTACCAGAATGCCCACCAACCTTTGCCTGGGCGAGTAAGCGTGCTGTAAAACCTATCTACGGACATTTGGGCGCGGCCAGGGGTGACACACAACCCTTGACACGGTGACATCGTGAAGGGGTGACACGGTGACTGTGCTTATGAAAAGTAGTACAACTCTGATTGAGCACCTGGTCACCTAGTCACCGTGTCACCGTGTCAGTGGTTCTAGCGATAGCCAGCCGCCTGTAGATCAAACAATCGTGCATAGGTCCCGCCTAGATCAACCAGTTCAGCGTGCGAGCCAAATTCCGCGATCCGCCCACCCTCGATCACCGCGATCCGATCAGCCATCCGAACCGTGCTGAAGCGGTGCGATATCAGTACCGCAATCTTGCCATCGGTTAGTTCGCGAAAACGCTGAAAGATCTCATACTCACGCTCGGCATCCAATGCGGAGGTTGGTTCATCCAACACAAGTACCTGGCCATCGCGCATGAACGCACGGCTGAGTGCTATTTTCTGCCATTGGCCACCCGAGAGTTCATTGCCTTTGCCGAACATATTGCCCAACATGGAATCCATACCATCAGACAGTTCGGCAACCACCGAATCGGCACCGCCACGCTCAGCAGCAAACTCAACCTTGCCAGGGTCATCAAGCCGGTCAATCTGCCCAAATCCAATATTTTCTTTGGCCGTCAGTTGATATTTGACGAAATCCTGGAAAATCACGCCAATCAGCCGCCGCAGATCCTCGATATCATACTCACGCAGATCGACGCCATCAAGCAGAATCTGGCCCTCAGATGGATCATACAGCCGAGTCAATAATTTGATCAGGGTTGTCTTGCCAGCACCGTTCGGGCCAACTAAGGCCAACTTCTCGCCAGGGCGGATGGTCAGATTGACATTACGCAGTGCCCAGTCTTCACGGCCTGGGTAGCGAAAGCCAACATTCTGGAACTCAATTCCCCGTGTGATCTGCGTTGGGATAACAGCAGGCTTGGTTGCGCGGGCCATCTGCGGCGTTAGTTTGAGGAAACTAAACAGGTTATCCATGAACAGGCCATGTTCATAGAGTTGGTTCAGGTTATTGAATAAACTCTGGAAGGTATTCTGGCTCTGGCGGAACAGTGTCAGGTAGAGCGTCATACTGCCCAGGGTGATCAGGCTACCAGCTGCCGCAAAGATGATCCAGGCATAGGCCACATAGTAACTGGCTGAAGCAACCAGGCCCCACAGCATACTGATCAGTGAGCGGCGGCGGGCCATGTGCTCATCTTCTTCAAAGAACTTCCAGAATAGATCGGTATAACGGCGCAGTAATGGCTCACCAAGCCCAAACAGCTTGATCTCTTTCACCGTATCATCAACGGTCAGCAATCGTTCCAGGTAATCCATGCGGCGCGATTCAGGCGCACGGCGGGTCAGTATCCGAAATTGCAGGCTGCTATAGCGGCCCTGTGCAATAAACGATGGAATCGTCGCACCAAACAGAATCAGTGCAATCAGTGGGCTAAATGCCAACAGAATCACGGCAAACGATGCAAGCGTTAATGCGCTCTGAACAGCCATAAAGCTGCCATTGATGATCCCAAGGGTGCGGAAATCGGCCTCACGGCGGGCATTCTGGAGTTTATCGTAGAAGCTGGCATCTTCAAAATACTGCAAATCCAGCGTGAGCGCCTTGCGAATGACGGCAGTACTGATATAGTTGCCAAGCCGTGCATTCAGGACATGCTCAACAAGCTGGCGTAGTTGCCCAAGAATCGTTCCAATCAGCAACAGCCCAAATTCTAGCAGCAAAAATGGCAGTGTTGCCGTCAAGCCAGCCTGCGAACCGCTATTTGTGCTGATCGAATGGACGACCGAATCAACGATCAGTTTGCCAGCCCAGGCCTGGCTGGCTGGCAGTGCCGCACTCACAATCGTGAGTATCGCCATCATCACGGTGCTGCGTTTGTCGGCACTCCACACCAGACGAAACGCACCGGGAATGTTTGTGTAGGCCGCCCGCACATCCTGGAGCCGTTCGGCCCAGGGCTTGGGCGGGTTCGGCCCCGAATTGGGTGATCGCCCTGGTTTTTGGGCTGTAGCATTGATCAATGGTACCTCTAACATGTATACCGCAGGCTGAAGCCTGCGGCCATAAAAATAATTGATGGCGTGAGTCCTAGCTGCAAGCTTCAGCCTGCGGGTGCGAGTAAGGGCGGTTCGCGAACCGCCCCAACCGGTCAAGATCACTCGCCGTTGGTTGTCTCATCATCGGCAAGAATTCGGTATAACTGCCGCCGAACATTCGTCAGCAGTGTTTGCGCCGAGGCCAGTTGGGCTGGCGTTCCAACCTGAGCAACCTGATGCACTGCTGTGGCAACCTGTCCAAGCAGATCGCGGAGCTGCAATGTTCCATCATCGACAGATGCTGTCACTGATTGCCAGGCATTCGCAAGCTCGGCACGGTTGCTCTCCACATATGTTTTGCCTGCGTCGGTAAGCTGAAACACCCGCCGCTCATCGGATTGCTCGGCCCGAATCAGGCCCTCGTCCTCAAGCAATTGCAGCGCGGGGTAAACCGACCCTGGGCTTGGACGCCAGACATTATTGCTGCGTTCGGCGATCTCCTGAATGATCTGGTAGCCATGCATTGGCCGCTCAGATAGGAGCAGGAGGGTTGCTCCACGCACATCGCCACGTGCAATCTTCGGACCGCCGCGCCGCCCCCATGGGCCATCACCGCGCCCACCAGGCCCGCGCCCGCCACGTCCGCCAGGCCCCCCGAAACCAGGTCCGCCAGGGCCACGCCCATGATGCCCGAAATCGTTTGGTGGGCCACCGTGGCCCCCACGCTCTCCCTCACCAAAACAACGCCCTGCTCTGTGGCCAGGCTCCAAACCGCCATGCTCGCCACGGCGCTCCCAGCCTCTTGGCCCGCTATGCTGGCGTGGTTCGTGTTCGCCTCGCCCAAATGGCCCATGGCCATGCTCGCCCCGCCGCCCTTCGCCACGCCCCATCCAGGGTGCCCGTCCACGCCTGCCCATCCGCTGCATCCATCCATGTGGTGCGCGGTTTTCTGCTGATTGCGTATCTTCTGTCTTCATTGTGTGTTCCTTTTAGTACACTTCCGATACTCTTTCGAGTGAGATTATAGTATCTCTTTGTTATCTCGATATATCGATTATATTCCGATATATCGGCTTGTCAAGTGCCATTTTGGGGGGAATAGAGCAGGCTTTGGAAGAACAAGCTGGCATTAGTGTTTTGTTCTCTGTGATCATGCCGCACTTTATAACAGATCTCGACAATTATGCTATACTCTCAATGTTATTCTTGCACCGCAGACCGACAACTAAATGCTTGGCTACCGATCCTGCTCAGACAAAGGAGTATCAGCAATGGATCACGAAGGCCCAAACCGACGGACGACCCGACGTGCGTTTCTCCGCGCAGCCCTGACGGGTCTGAGCGCAGCAGCACTCGCAGCCTGTGGTGGTGCTACAACTGTTGCGCCAACCGCAGCTCCTGCTTCTGCACCAACCACAGCGCCTGCGCCGACGAGCGCCCCAGCGCCGACCACAGCGCCTGCGCCGACGAGCGCCCCAGCAGCCACCGCAGTGCCAGCAGCCACCGCAGTGCCAGCACCGACGGCAACTGCTGCGCCGAAACCGACCAATACCCCCCTTCCGCTGCCGGAGGGTTCCGCTGGGAAGCTCACCGTCATTCATCGCACAGAATACTTCGAGGGTGCACAGAAGATTTTCCGCGATACGGCCGTCAAGTATGCCAAGGATAATGGTATTGAGCTGGACATCTCAACTGCCAATCCAGAAGCATTCGGCGATTTCAATGCCAAGATGCAGGCCGCTGTTCAGGCTGGTAACCCACCAGACGTTGCCTACCATGCGCTCAGTATCACACAGATGCACTTCCTGGATATTGTTGAAGATGTCAGTGATGTCGTCAATGAGTTGGTAAGCAAGTATGGTGCTGTCGTTCCGATCAATGCTGCCGCGAATGCAAAGCTTGATGGTAAATGGTATGCCGTTCCATTCCAGAGCAATACCGGTGGGACGTTTGTGCGTGGCGATATCTTCAAGGCCGCAGGCATCGATCCACAAACACTCGATACCTTCGACAAGCGCCGGGAAGCCGCTCTCAAGGTCTCTGATCCAAGCAAAGAGATCTGGGGTTGGGGCTTTACGATGAATAAGAGTGGTGATGGTCATGGCTTCATCACCGATGTCATCCAGGCCTTTGGCGGGCGGTTTGTGGATAAAACCGGCGAGAAGGTAACATTTAAGTCGCCCGAGACGATTGCAGCGGTTACATGGCTGAAGGAAACCTATACCAGCGATAAGTATAAGCCCATGCTGCCGCCCGGCATCGAAAGCTGGACCGATACAAGCAACAATGAGGCCTTCCTGGCTGGTAAGATCGCAATGACCGCCAATGCCTTCAGTATCTATGCCAAGGCCAAGAAGGATAAAAACCCGGTCTTCGATAATATTATCGTCCTCCGTAAACCGAAGACCAACGATGGCCTGGTGCTTGAATCGGGAGCCAGCATGTGGTTCACGATCTTCAAAGGCTCCAAGAACATTGATGCCGCGAAGGCGTTCATCAAGCATATGATCGACCCGGCTCAGTTCATTCCGATTGTTAAGGAAGCCGGTGGCCTGTTCTTGCCAGCCTACACCAATGAGTGGAGCGATGACGTTGTGGGTATCGATCCAAACTTCAAGACCCTGAAGGATATTATCTTCAACGACACGAAATACACGGGCCAAGCCTTCCCAGCCCAACCGAATGCAGCAGTAGCTGGCATCGACGCACAGGCAATCCTCAGCCAGATGATGTCGAATGTCACCAATGGCAGCATGTCTCCCGAACAGGCAGTCGATGATGCCAATAAGAAGATTGTCCAGATCTTCGAAGAACTCGGGCTGCCACAGGCCTAGGCGCTTGATCAGTTGGTGACACACAACCCTGACACGGTGATGGGGTGACATGGTGACATACGCTTGATCGCAGTTGTACTCACTTATCAAGCACATTCACCTGGTCACCTGGTCACTTGGTCACTTGGTCACGTTGTCTCGGGAGGGAATGCACATGGCACAGAAAGTTAGCACCAGCGTTATCGTCCCCGCCAAGCCAGCACAACGACATGGCATCATGCGCTCTGTTTTTGGCCGCGACTGGGCAGTTGCGTTGCCATTCATCGCGCCACTTGTGATCATTATGGTTGGCTTGATCCTGTGGCCCTTCCTCAACGCCATCTATATTAGTTTCACCATTCGTAATATCCGCCGTGAAGAAATATTCGTCGGGTTCGCGAACTATGCGCGTTTACTGAGCGATACGGATTACCTGAGCGCAGTGCAGAATACGATCGTTTTCACCGTGATCTCGATTATACTCAAACTGATTGTCGGAATGACGATTGCACTGCTGCTGCATAGCCGCATTCCCTTTCGGAATATCCTGACTGGCCTGATGCTGTTGCCCTGGATCGTTCCGGAAGTTGTGACGGCTATGGCCTGGCGCAGCATCTACGACCCACTTTTTGGCGGTTTGAACCCAATCTTGCAGAACCTGGGCTTGATTGATCGGCGAGTTGGCTGGCTCTCAGAACCGCAACTGGCGCTTCCAAGCGTGATTGCTGTTAATATCTGGAAGGGTATTCCCTTCTTCACCCTGCTGATCCTGGCTGGCCTGAAGTCAATCGATAAGGAACTCTATGAGGCCGCTGAAGTCGATGGTGCCGATAGTTATGATCGCTTCCGCAATGTAACGCTGCCTGGCCTGAAGTATGTTCTGGCGGTTACATTGCTACTCTCCACCATCTCCACCTTCAACAGCTTTGGGATTGTCTATCTGATGACGGGTGGTGGGCCTGGTGGTGCGACACGGCTCTACTCAATTTTGGCCTACGAAAAGGCGATTGTTGGCCTGCGCTTTGGTCCAGGTGCAGCGGTTGCGTTCAGTATGGCCCCGTTCCTGGCGATCTTTATTGCCTTCCTGGCCCGTTTCATGCTGCGCGATCCAAATGCCGTTCGCACAAAGGACGAAGGCTGGACGGATAGGGCGCTTGATTCTGTTGGCAAAGGGCTTGGCGTCGTCCTCGATATTGTGCTATGGCCATTTGCGCTGATTGTTCAGAATGTTGGCCGTTTCTTTGCGATGGTGGGCACGAGCCTGCGTAATGGTCGCCCTATGCGCAGCAACGACCGAGAACGTATTGGGCTGGTTGTTCGCCTGCTCTTTATCATTCCATTCCTGCTGTATGTGCTGTTCCCATTCTATTGGATTGTGATTACATCATTCAAAACAGAACTCCAGATCACCCAGCGGACGTCGATCTTCTGGCCGGAACCCTGGACGCTTGATCAACTGAGTAGCCTGCTGTTCAACACTGGTTATCCACTCTGGTTCTCCAATACTGTCATCGTTGCCACAATTGCAACCCTCGTTTCGGTCACATTTTCTGCCTTAGCTGGCTATGCCCTTGCTCGGCTGGAATTCCGTGGTCGTGGCCCGCTGACAATCGCTCTGCTGGTGACTTACCTCCTGCCCGCATCGCTCATGTTCATTCCACTCTATCGTATTCTCAGCACGTTAGGCTTGATCGATAGCCTGGCATCACTGATTGCAACCTACCCAACCTTCCTGATGCCATTTGCAACCTGGGTGATGCTCGGCTACTACCGCTCGATCCCGCCAGATCTGGAAGAAGCGGCAATGATTGATGGGGCAACTCGCTTGCGGGCCTTCCTCTCGGTGACACTGCCGCTGGCCAAGCCAGCCCTGCTTTCTGTCATGCTGTTCTCATTCACGAATGCATGGAATGAGTTTCTGTTTGCATTTGTGTTCATTACCAAGGAACGTTTCTTCACCCTGCCTGTTGGGCTCCAGCAACTTGTATTCGGGGATATCTATCCGTGGGGCCAGCTGATGGGCGCATCACTCCTGATGTCAATTCCTGTTGTTGTGATCTATATCTTCGCCCAGAAATATATGGTCGAGGGCCTGACAGCCGGGAGCGTCAAGGGTTAACCCGGTAGAGACGCCCCGCTGGGGCGTCTAGATGCGGCATCCCTATCGTGCAGGCATATACAAAAAGGTTTGGGAGCCTTCGGCTCCCAAACCTTTTCTTGTATTTCCCGATGATGTTAAATGTGTGTATGAAGCAGGCGTTGGGCCGAACGATGGCGCAGGGAAGATACGGTGAGCGCTATTCCAAAGATGGTCGCTTGTACCAGCACAATACTTGCCCCTGATGCAACATCCACATAATAGCTAAGATACATGCCGATAAACCCCGTCACCGCCCCGAGCAGTGTCGAAATCAGGATCATACGGTTGAAGCTATCGGTCAACAGCCGCGCCGTGATTGCCGGAACCACCAGTGCCGCCGCAATCAGGGTAACACCAAGGATCTGCATTGAGACGATCAGTGTTGCGGCCAGAATGAGCGCAAACAGCGTATCAACCCACTCTGTTTGTATGCCATAGACCTGTGCAACGTTTGAATCAAATGTTGTGAACAACAATTGCTTATAGCAGAAGAACAGCAGCACTCCCACCATCAGCGTCACACCAGCAACCACCAGCACATCCTGTTGTGAAACACCCAACACATTGCCGAACAGGGCTGCATCAAATGAACGGGTGAAGCGCCGGTAGCGGCTGATCAGCGCAATACCAATAGCGAAACTGGCCGTTGTGATCACACCAATGGCAGCATCAGCCGATATTTTTGTGCGCCGTACGGTTTGATTGATCAGCAGAGCAGCAACAAAACCCCAGATCCCGGCTCCGATATAGAAGTTCCAGGCCATAACAAACGATACCACTGCACCACCGAAAATCGCGTGCGAAAGCCCATGACCAATATAGCTCATTCCCCGTAGAACAATATAGACACCAATCAGGCCGCATAAGCCACCGATCAGCACAGCAGCAAGCGTCCCATTACGGAAAAACTCAAACTGAAACGGTTGAAGCAGGAAGTCCATCGGTTTTCTCCATCGAATGCCCAGGTATACCACCAGGCACGGGGTTTGGAACCAGCGTGTGATACGAATGGCCATGCGGTTTCTGCTGGACAAACAGCATACCATCCTGCCGCAGCACCAGCATATCCGCTTTATATGCCTCGTTCAGAATCTCGACTGTGAAGACATCCTCGGGTGGGCCTTGCGCAACAATATGGCGGTTCAGGCAGATCACCCATGGAACATGCGCTGCTGCTGCATTCAGATCGTGGGTCGTCATGAGAATTGTCATCCCCTGAAGATTGAGATCCCCAAGGGTATGCAATACATTCTCTGCCGTTCGCATATCTACGCCGGTGGTTGGTTCATCCAACACAAGCAGATCTGGTTCGGCAACCAGAGCGCGGGCCAGAAACACGCGCTGTTGCTGGCCACCAGAAAGATTGCGGATATGATGATGAGCGAGATGGTCGATCTCCAACTGTTTCAGCACAGTATGAGCATGCTGCCGCTCACTGTTGCTTGGCCATGGCCAGATTCCAGAACGACGTACGGCACCCATCAGAACAACCTGCTCGACTGTCACCGGAAAATTCCAGTCCACCGTCTCTAGTTGGGGCACATAGCCAATGCGTGGCGCTTGTTTGCTATTATGTGCCTGCCCATTGATTCGCACTTCCCCAACCCTGGGAGAAAGGATACCAAGAATCAGTTTGAGCAGTGAGGTCTTACCAGCACCGCTTGGGCCAACCAACGCTGCGAACTGCCCAGCATGGAGGTGCAAATTGATATCCTCCAATACCGGTGCAGCACTATAGCTGAAGGTCACATGTGTAAGCTCGATAATTGGTCGCACGCAAGCAATTCCTTTGTCATAGATCGAACATGACCACGGTTTGGTCATGCTGAATAGTGTGATAGGCAATCTGGCGGCTTATTGAGCCTGCTGGACTGCGTCGTCGATACCTGGCACATTCGATGTATCAAAGTTGGCGATCAGTTCCGGGTTCCCTTTCAGCGCGGTCGCCATGATTTTGAGATCCTCAACCATTAAACCAAGGTATGAATGATTACTCTCGCCTGGTTTGCCTGGCAAATCATCATCACGCAGGGTATCGACATACTTCACCCCTGCCTCTTTTGCGATCTGATCGAGTACAGGCGAGGGGAATACTTCCGAACCAAAGATCGCTGGTACATTTTCTTGCTTGAGTTGCGTGATCAGCGCGGCGATCTCTTTAGCCGATGGCTCAGCGAAGTCCGCTGGCTGGATGGCACCGAGGACGGTCATGCCATAGCGTGGTGCAAAATAGGCAAATGAGTCGTGGTAGGTGACTAACTTGCGGTTCTGCTCGGGAATGCTGGCAATCGTGGCTTTGATCGCCAGATCGAGCGCTTCAATCCGTACTTTGAACTTATCATAGTTCTGCTTATAGTAATCAGCGTTCGCTGGATCACGTGCAGCGAGCTTGTCGCGTGCGATCTCAGCATAGCGCAGGGCATAGATCGGGTTCGGCCATAAGTGTGGGTTCGGGCTGCCTGCATCCTTAGGGAACGAGAAATCATAGACATACTGATCCGGTGGGATGGTCTGCTCACCCAGTGAAACGATTTCTGTATTGGGTTGCTTGTTTGCCTCAGCCATCTTTACCGTTGGCTCCTCAAGTTTCAAGCCATTGACAAAAATGAGGTCAGCTTGAGCAAGCATCTTCGCGTCGGATGGCGCTGGTTCGAAGGTGTGTGAGTTGGTGCCTTCTGGCACAATGCCCGTCAGATTGATACGCTCACCACCAATATTATAAATGATATTAGTAATTGGCGATACAGTTGTAACGACATTCAACTTCTTGCTAGCTATTCCATCCGTCGTAGATCCAACTGGTGGAGTGCTTGTAGATGATGCGGGTACACTCGTTGACGTACCACCACAGGCACCTAATAGTAATGCTAAAGTCAGGGTAGTCAACAAAGCGATAGAGCGAACGGCTGATGTATAACGACCAATAACATACATAGATAAGCCTTCCTTACTACAGAATCAGGGCCGAAACTAGGTTTTCATCAGAGTCAGCAGAGTCAGCGCATAGGTGCGAATCGTTTCACTAAAGATGGAAGTATAGTTATATGCAAATAGTTGCATGTACTATATGCTGCATCTACAGCCCTGTCAACCAATACGTACTATTGCTCACCAATGGATGCATGACCTAATTGCAAGAAAATGCCACTTGCCGAGAGCGAACCTTTGTGCTATACTACGCCGAAACGTGCTATACAGCACACCGCATCAATATGAACACGAGGAGCGTACGGTGAGCAAGAACAACGGAGCGGCGCAGGCAGCAGCAACGGCACCAGTAACATCAGCGGCAATTTCTCCAGAGAAGGAGAAGGCGCTAGCGGCAGCCATGACACAGATCGACCGCAAGTATGGCAAGGGGTCGATCATGAAGATGGGCGAGGCAAGCCAACGCCTATCGATCGAGGTCATCCCAACTGGGGCGATTGCATTAGATATTGCGCTTGGTATTGGCGGGCTTCCACGTGGCCGTGTGATCGAAATCTATGGCCCGGAGTCAAGCGGCAAAACGACCCTTGCACAACATATCATTGCCCAGGCTCAGAAAATGGGCGGTGTTGCGGCATTTATTGATGCTGAACATGCGTTTGATCCACTCTATGCGGCGCGCTGTGGTGTTGACACGATCAATCTGTTGGTCTCGCAGCCGGATTTCGGCGAGCAGGCACTCGAAATCTGTGAGATGCTGGTTCGCTCGAATGCTGTTGATGTGATTGTGATCGACTCGGTGGCTGCGCTGGTGCCACGCGCCGAAATCGAGGGCGACATGGGCGATTCATTACCTGGTCTTCAGGCTCGCCTGATGAGCCAGGCGCTGCGTAAGCTCTCTGGCGCAATCAGCAAATCAAAGTCGACGGTTATTTTCTTGAATCAGCTACGCCTCAAGATCGGCGTCATGTTTGGTTCGCCAGAAACAACCACTGGTGGTCAGGCATTGAAGTTCTATGCATCCGTTCGCCTGGATATTCGCCGCATTGAGACGCTCAAGTCCGGCACGGAAATGATCGGTTCGCGGGCACGCGTCAAGGTTGTGAAGAACAAGGTTGCCCCGCCCTTCCGCCAGGCGGAATTTGATATTATGGCCAATGAGGGTATCTCGCGGGCTGGTAATGTTCTCGATGTCGGTGTAGATCTAGAGATTATCCGCAAGAGCGGTGCCTGGTTCTATCTTGGCGAGGATCGGCTGGGCCAGGGTCGTGAGAATGCGAAGCAGTTCCTCAATGAGAATCCGGTACTCATGGATGAAATTGAACGACTGATTCGCTCCCAATCCACCGTGGCCCCCGTCGCAGTTGCTCCGGCTGAAGCAAGCGACGCAGGCGAGGATGGTCTGTTCGAGGAATAGTATCCCGGTTGAGTGGCGAATGGCGAATGACGAGTGTATCATGCGTCATTCGCTATTCGTTATTTGTTGTTTAGAATTATGCCAGCTGGTACGATAACAACCCTTCAAGCCCAGCCCAGCGATCCCCAACGGGTGAATGTCTTTATCGATGGGGTCTTCGCCATGGGTATTGGGCTGACGACGCTGGCGCGTGAGCGCCTGTATGTTGGCCTGCTAGTGAGTGAAGCCGATTACGAACGGCTCATGCGGATTGAGTTGTCTGAGAAGGCGGTTCGTGCAGCACTACGCGCACTCGATGCGCGCCCGCGCTCGGTGGCAGAGATACGCGAGCGGTTGCAGCGCAAGGGGTTTGATCAGGATCTTGCGGAGGCAGCGATCACGCGGCTTGCCGATCTGGGGTTGCTTGATGATACTGCCTTTGCACGCTTCTGGGTTGAAGGCCGGCGGAATGGCCGTCCACGCGGCCCTGGTGCGCTACGCGATGAGCTACGCCGTAAAGGTGTCGATAGCGAGCTGATCGATACAACCCTTGCGGATGAGGAATTGGTTGGTGATATTGACGCACAGGCCGAACGATTAGCCCGTGCTGCATTACATAAATATGCGAGGGCAGCCGATTATGCCAGCTTTGCTCGCCGAATGGGCGGGTACCTTCAGCGCCGTGGGTATAGTTTTGCAACAATACGGCCAATTATCGTACAACTATGGCAAGAACGAGGTGCGTTGCCCGATGATGAAACGTGACAAATGGATTCGCCTGCCGTCTTGATCGATGGTACATTGACAATCTGTGATTGTAGTGCATAACCCGGAGTAAGCTACATGCCCGATATTCAATATCTTGGCCATTCCTGTTTCCGCTTGCGTGGTCGTGATGGTATTGTGATTACCGATCCATATGATCGATCTGTCGGCCTTGATATTGGCCACCCATCGGCGCATATCATCACTGTCAGCCATGATCATCCCGATCATGCAAATGTTGGCGCGGTTAAGCCTGCGCCTGCCCGTGAGAAGGCCTTTACGATCAATGGCCCTGGCGAATATGAGGTAGGTGGCATCCTGATTAGTGGCGTGCGAACATACCATGATAAAAAACAGGGCGTTGAGCTTGGCCGCAATACTGTCTATGTCATCCATATCGATGATGTCGTTTTCTGCCATCTTGGCGATCTCGGTCACGAACTGACGACCCAGCAGATCGATGAGATCGGCAGTGTTGATGTGCTGTTTGTGCCTGTTGGTGGTGGTGAGACGATTGGTTCGGCTGAGGCAGCTAGTGTGATCAGCCAGATCGAACCACGGATCGTTGTCCCAATGCATTATGCACAAACAGAGCAATCGAGTTTCATTACGGAACTTGCCCCGCTTGAGAAGTTTACACACGAGCTAGGCTTGAAAGAGTTCGTCGCTGAAGAAAAGCTGACGATTAGCCCGTCGAGCTTGCCAGCAGAGGGTGAAGAGACCCGTGTGATCGTTATGAAACCTACTGCCTGACGATAGACCCATGCTATAATATCCGGTCAGGAGGCGGTCGCCATGCGTTTTTGGCGCACATTGCAGCGAGATACTCTTCAGTTGGGCAAGTATGGACTCCCAACCGGCGTTAGTGTCGCACAAACCCACCAACAACCTACTAGCTACCTACGTAACAGTTCAGCGAAACAGCACTCACAGAGGGGAAGGTTCAATGACCTTCCCCTCTGAGTTTGCGCGGTATCTGATAATTACGATTCGATGACAGGCAACCCAACCCTGATGTTTGTTAGCCAAAGTTACTCATCAGACAGCGTTGTATTCGCTGAGTACATGATGAATCAACACATAATACTGGTAACAATTGGACTGTTTGATCTATGCGGGCCGCTTCAACCCGGCAGGGTGAACGACCCGCATGATATTGTGTGACGCAGAGGTATACCGATCGCTATGAGGAACTGATGTCTGAGCAGCCGTTCGGTCATTCAAAAGGAGAAATTCAGACGATGACAAAGTACATTTTCATCACTGGCGGCGTTGCCTCATCAGTTGGCAAAGGCATTGCAGTCGCCTCGATTGGACGGTTGTTGAAAAGCCGTGGATTGCGCGTGTCGGTTCAGAAGCTCGATCCCTATATCAATGTCGATCCCGGCACGATGTCGCCCTATCAACATGGTGAGGTGTTCGTGACCGAGGATGGCGCTGAGACGGATCTTGATCTAGGCCATTATGAGCGCTTTATCGATGAAAATCTCTCGCGCTTGAGTAATGTCACCACCGGCCAAATCTATTCCTCTGTGATCCAGAAGGAGCGCCGTGGCGATTATCTGGGTGGGACAATCCAGGTTATTCCACATATCACCAATGAGATCAAGGCGCGAATTGCGGCAGTGGCTCGCCAATCCAATGCGGATGTTGTGATCGTCGAAATTGGTGGGACGGTTGGCGATATCGAGGGATTGCCATTTCTGGAAGCCATTCGTCAGATGCGTAAAGATGTTGGGCGAGATAATGTGTTGTATATGCATGTAACGTTGTTGCCATACATGGGTGCAACTAGTGAGGTCAAAACGAAACCAACGCAGCATTCGGTCATGGAGCTACGTCGGGTTGGGATTACCGCCGATGTGATTGTTTGCCGAGCGGATCACCCAATCGCCGATGAGATCCGCGAGAAGATTGCGCTGTTTGCAGATGTTGATGTTGAAGCAGTTGTGCCACTGCCAACCGTGGATTCGATCTATGAGGTGCCGCTGGTATTGGAAGAAACTGGCCTTGGCAGCTATCTTGTCAATCGCTTAGGGCTTGCCAACCATAAACCAGATCTCTCGGATTGGTGTGAGCTGGTGATGCAGATCAAGGCTCCCAAGCGGCTGTTGCCAATTGCAATTGTTGGTAAATATGTGGAACTCCGCGATGCATATATCAGTGTCGTGGAAGCGCTACGCCACGCTGGCTTGTACCATGGCGTCGATGTGCAGCTCAAATGGGTTTCCTCGGAAGTCATTGAGCGTGAGGGTGTTAATGCCTACCTTGATGATGTCTATGGAATTGTTGTGCCAGGTGGTTTTGGGTATCGCGGCGTGGAAGGCAAAATTGCGGCGGCTGAATATGCACGTGTGAACAATGTACCATACTTAGGCCTGTGCTTGGGTATGCAATGTGCAACAATCGCATTTGCACGGCATGTGATTGGGGCGAAGAGCGGTGCAAACAGCACAGAGTTTGATCCACATACCCCATACCCGGTGATCGATTTTATGCTTGATCAGCTTGATATCACCGATAAAGGCGGCACAATGCGCCTTGGTGCTTACCCTTGCGTGCTGAAACCGGGAAGCCTTGCTGCAGCGGCATATGGCACCGAACAGGTATCCGAGCGCCATCGCCATCGCTTCGAGTTTAATAATACATATCGGCACTTGTTTGAGCAGGAAGGCATGGTGATCAGCGGCCAATCCCCTGATGGCCGATTGGTAGAGATTATTGAGTTGGCCAAGCATCCCTGGTATGTAGGGACGCAATTCCACCCGGAATTTCTCTCGCGGCCAAATCGCCCGCACCCATTGTTCCGCGATTTTGTTGCGGCAGCAGGGCAAACCTATCGTGAGGGTGATCAGCGGCCACTCCCACTTGCCGAATTGATCGATGGTGCAGAACTGTTACAACACGAACCTGTCGGGCGGCGCTAGGATACAGAAAAGGCCGTGAAGCAACGCTTCACGGCTCTTCTTATGTGCCCGACCTAGAGCATCCCCGTTATTCCAAGTAATCCCGAAGATGCTGGCCAACTTCAGGTGCGCGTAGTCGGCGAAGTGCCTCTGCTTCGATCTGGCGGGCGCGTTCGCGGGTCATCCCCAACGCACGGCCAACTTCCTCAAGCGTGCGGCGTTCTCCATCGGCTAGGCCATAGCGCAGATCAATGATTCGGCGCTCGCGCTCATTCAGATGGCCGAGTGCAACTGCCAGATCCTGCCGCAGCAACTGCTGTGACGCAAAGTCGGCTGGCGTTGGCAGCTCGTCGTCTGGCAAAAAGTCGCCCAGGGTGTGTTCGCCTTCCTCCCCAACTGGAGTCTCCAGCGAAACAGGCCGACGGGCCGCTTCTAGGATGCGCTCGATCCGCTCAAGTGGCTGCCCCAATGCCGTCGCAATCTCTTCGGCTGTTGGCTGCCGCTCAAGTACCTGTGAGAGGCGTTCTGCGGTGCGCTTGACTTGGCCGACCGACTCGCTCATGTGAACTGGCAAGCGAATCGTCCGGCCTTGTTCGGCAATCGAGCGCGTCACAGCCTGGCGAATCCACCAGGTTGCATAGGTTGAAAAACGATTGCCCTTATGGTAATCGAATTTCTCGACGGCCCGCATCAGGCCGATATTGCCTTCTTGGATGAGATCGAGCAATGAAAGCCCACGCCCGATATATTTCTTCGCAATGCTGACGACAAGTCGTAGGTTGGCTTGAATAAGATGCCGACGAGCCTCCTGACCACTGGCAATATCGGCCAGTAGTGCCGTACGTCGCGCAAGGCTCAGTTGCTCCTCGGAGGCTAGTTGCTCGGCAGCAGCATTGGCACGCTCCATCCGCTCAGCGAGCGAAATCTCTTCGGCTGCATTTAATAACGAGACTCGCCCGATTTCCTGCAGATAATTCTGGATAGAATCAAGCGACGAGTCGTGCGAAGCACTCTCGATCTGATCAAATTGTAAGTCCTCGGCATCACTAATGACGGTTTCAATTGGCTTGTATGGCTGCTCACGCCGCCCATCAAGCCCCCACGTGTGCCGGTCGTTCATTAGTCGGTTCATCTGCCGGCTCCTTCCCATAGAGACATAACACGGCTCCCCCGTTAGAAGGAGCTGCGCCCTCAATTATGCGTAACCGCGTGTGCTCAGGACGTTTGAGTCGTGGCTCAACAGACTTGGTTGAGCGCCGCATGAGGCGAAAATACACATGCAGGATTTTGGGGTACGAAATCCCAACGTAAGTATACACGATTGCTGCTGCTTTGTCAAGCGCTATACAACTCGCCAACTTGCTTGTTTGTTATGTCCGTGAGGAGGATACACCCTCACCATACGCTGTTATACGATGAAATTGGGAAGATGGATGCATTCAAATTGCAGGAGATTGCAGGAGATTGCAAAGGAATGCGATGCGGGGTATGATACGCGCTTGCACCATAGCAAACCGCACAGTCTGACTGGAGGATCGGTATGGCCATGAACTCCCGCAGTAAAATGATCACAGAGGGATACCAGCGTGCGCCGAACCGCGCAATGCTGCGTGCCGTTGGGTTCGGCGATGACGATTTTGTGAAACCGATTGTTGGTATTGCCAGCGCCTATAGCAACATTACGCCATGTAATGCAGGGCTCGATACCTTAGCGCAGGCTGCCTTCGGCGCAATTCGTGCAGCGGATGGTATGCCACAGTTGTTTGGAACGATCACAATCAGCGATGGCATGTCCATGGGCACCGAAGGGATGAAATATTCGCTTGTTTCGCGTGAAGTCATTGCCGATGCGATTGAGACGGTCTGTAATGGTCAACGCATGGATGGGGTTGTCGCGATCGGTGGATGTGACAAAAATATGCCAGGTGCAATGATCGCCCTGGCGCGTTTGAACATCCCCTCGATCTTTGTGTATGGTGGTACGATCAAACCAGGCCATTACAATGGTAAAGATCTCACGATTGTCAGTGCCTTTGAGGCGGTCGGCCAGTATAGTGCTGGCAAAATTGATGCCAACGAGCTGCTCGAGGTGGAACGGCACGCCTGTCCTGGTATCGGGTCGTGTGGTGGTATGTACACTGCCAATACCATGTCATCGGCGATTGAGGCCATGGGTATGGCATTGCCTTATTCATCAACCGAGGCAGCTGAGGATGGCGAAAAAGTAGAGAGCGCCGCACGCTCGGCTGTGGCAGTCGTTGAGGCCATCCGGACGCAGTTATTGCCACGTCAGATCATGACCCGCGAAGCCTTTGAGAATGCAATTGTTGTCACAATGGCGATTGGCGGTTCGACGAATGCTGTGCTGCATTTGTTAGCGATTGCCCATTCGATGGAAGTGCCGCTGACGATCGATGATTTTGAGGAGATCCGTCAGCGCGTGCCGGTTCTGTGTGATCTGAAGCCATCTGGGCGCTATGTGGCGACGAATCTGCACAAGGCTGGCGGCGTGCCGCAGGTGATGAAGATGTTACTGAACCATGGCTTGCTGCATGGCGACTGTATGACAATCACAGGCAAGACGATTGCGGAGAATTTGGCCGATGTACCGGATGAGCCACCAGCGGGACAGGATGTCATTCGGCCGTGGGATGCACCATTGTATACACATGGGCACTTGGCAATTCTACGCGGCAATCTGGCCGAGGAGGGTTGCGTCGCCAAGATCACTGGCCTGAAGCAGAATAGTATCACTGGCCCGGCACGGGTCTTCGATTCGGAAGAACAGAGCCTCGAAGCCATTCTGGCTGGTAAGATCGTTGCTGGCGATATTGTCGTGATCCGCTATGAAGGGCCAAAGGGTGGCCCTGGCATGCGCGAGATGCTGGCACCAACCTCAGCGATTATTGGTGCAGGGCTGGGCGATAGCGTTGGCCTGATCACCGATGGCCGCTTCTCGGGTGGAACTTGGGGCATGGTTGTTGGCCATGTGGCACCCGAAGCCGCGGTTGGTGGGACGCTAGCGCTTGTTCACGAGGGCGACTTAATCACGATTGACGCCGACAAGTTGCTGCTGCAGTTGAATGTGCCGGACGAAGAGATCGCTAGCCGCCGGGCGGCATGGCAACCACCAGTTTCGCGCTATCGACGTGGTGTTCTGGCGAAGTATGCCAAGTTGGTGTCGACAAGCAGCCGTGGTGCTGTGACGGATTAGGACGGGCAATATCAGATAAACAAAGATGCCAGCGTGTAAAACACGCTGGCATTTTTGTTTGTTTGGTCGGAGCGGAGGGATTTGAACCCACGACCCCAGCGTCCCAAACGCTGTGCTCTACCAGGCTGAGCCACGCTCCGGCACTCGTGCATCATACATGCTCCTGCCATTATTGTCAAGGTTTGCCAATCTCGGGCTCCTACGGTATACTTATGCGAAGAGTCATCGATATACGGCTCTCCTATTTCGCATGGTGAGGGGGTGAGTGCGAATACAGGTGCTTTCCACGATATGTGGATGGTGCCTGGCCCGCGGCTACATGAGAATTGATCGACGCGACGGAGAAACTGTTGAGCAGTTGCTACGGCGCTTTAACAAGATCGTTGTTGCTGAGCGTATCACGAAGACCTTTCGCGAGAAGATGCATTTTGTGTCGAAGAGCGAACAGCGTAAAGAGAAGCGCCGGCGCGCTGAACGGAACCGACGCAAGAAGGCGTTGCAGCAGGGTCACCCATAGGTGAGCAAGGGGCGTCGGGATTTCCCGATGCCCCTGTTGCATTCTGGTATAATAGGGCGATAATGAATGACATTGCGAGCTGTTTGATATATGTTTGATAAACTTACTACTCTTGAAACCCGTTATGAAGATCTGAACGAGCTGATGGCCAGCCCAGAGGTGGTTACTGATCATCTTCGCCTACAGCAGATTGCGCGCGAACAACGCGACATGGAACCGCTTGTTAGTGCGTATCGAGCCTATAAACGGGCGGTGCGCGAGATTGCCGAGGCGCAGTCGTTCATACAGGCAGAGAGTGATGCGGATCTGCGAGCGATGGCCCAGGAGGAGCTTGATGGGCTGAGAATTCGTCGTGATCAACTCGAAAGCGAAATCAAGCTGTTGTTGCTTCCACAGGATCCAAACGACTCGAAGAGCGTGATTGTGGAATTACGCCAGGGCGAGGGCGGTGATGAAGCGGCGCTGTTTGCAGCCGATCTGTATCGCATTTATTCACGCTATGCCGAGCAGCGTCATTGGAAGATTGAAATTATCAATGCCAGCGAAAACGGGGTTGGCGGGTATAAGGAAATTGCCTTTGAGATCCGTGGCGAGGGAGCCTATAGCCGGCTCAAGTATGAGGGCGGGGTTCATCGCGTCCAACGGGTTCCTGCAACCGAGGCGCGTGGTCGTATTCATACATCAACCGCAACAGTTGCGGTGCTGCCAGAGGTCGAGGAAACCGAGGTTGATCTGCGGCCAGATGATTATCGGGTCGATGTGTATCGCTCGGGTGGCCATGGCGGGCAGGGTGTTAATACGACGGACTCGGCGGTGCGGATTACATACAAGCCAGGAACCCCCGAAGAGATTGTTGTGATCTGTCAGGATGGCCGTTCACAACTCAAGAATAAGGCCTCCGCGTTGGCAGTGTTACGATCACGATTGTTTGCCGTGAAAGAAGAGAAACGGCGCAAAGAATTGGGCGAATCGCGCTTGGCGCAGGTAGGCACGGGTGAGCGGGCCGAGAAGATTCGAACCTATAATTTCCCACAGGATCGGGTCACTGATCATCGGATTGGGCAGAGCTTCTCGAATATTCCTGGGTTGCTTGATGGCGATCTTGATCGTATTATTGATGCGCTAACTATTTTTGATAATGCTGAACGTTTGGAGGCGGCCGGGATTGCTGCGTAGCAATAGGCTAACCGGCATATCCGATGGTATCCGAGGGGCATTCGCCATGCGAGCCCCTTTTTTGTCCCCTGTTGAGGAGATCGCCATGGCGACAAATACGCAGCGGGCGCTGACACCAGAACTGGACGACTTCATTGTGCGGATGCCGAAGGTTGAGCTGCACTTGCACCTGGAGGGCAGCATTTCTCCGAGGGCGCTATTAGAGATTGCACAACGCAATGATGTTGATATTCCGGCTCGTGATGAGGCTGGTGTCGCCCAATTGTTCAAATATCGCAATTTCTCGGAATTTCTCGCCGTATTTATGGCATTAGCACGAGCATTGCGCTATGGGCGAGATTTCGAGCAGATTGCCTATGAATTGGGCGAGTATTTGCACGGCCAGCATGTGCGCTATGCCGAGATTATGCTTTCTCCTGCGCTGTATCACCGGCGTGGCATCGATCTGAGCGAAGTTGTGCAGGGCACCGCTGCTGGCCTGGCTCGTGCTGAACACGATTTTGGCGTGCGGACGCGGTTGGCATTTGATTTTGGCCGCCAGTTTGGCGTTGATCTGGCCTGGCAGATTCTTGATGTTGCCATTCAACACATGCGCTATGGGCTGGTGGCATGGTCGATCGGTGGCGACGAAGTGAATTTTCCGCCTGAGCCATATGCAGAGGTGTTTGCCGCAGCACGGCGGGCAGGGTTGCGAACGATGGCCCACGCTGGTGAGGTTGGTGGCGCACAAAGCGTGTGGGGTGCCGTTGATGTGCTGGGTGCCGAACGGCTTGGCCATGGGATTCGTAGCATTGATGACCCCAAGCTGATCACGCATCTGCGCGAACGGCGAATTGTGCTGGATATTTGCCCAACGAGTAATGTACGCACCGGCGCTGTCTCAGCCATCGAAATGCATCCACTGCGGCAATTATACGATGCGGGCGTACTACTATCGATCAATAGCGATGATCCGATCTTCTTTGCGACAACCATGATCGATGAGTATCGCCTGGCAGCGCAGGCATTTGGATTTGGTATTGATGAGTTAACCAATGTGATGCTTGACAGTGTGCATTCGACATTCCTGCCGATAGATGAAAAGCGTGTGCTTGTCGATCAATTTGAGCGTGAGATTGCGGCATTACGGGCGGAATTGGGCTTCTGATCCGAAATAGCCGATAACCAATAGGCCGCTAGCCGAAAACCAAGACCTGAGCCGATTGGGGAGTAGTGCAGTGCCGAGTGACCCACAGTTACAGCCATTACGTTTCTGTTCTCGTTGCACTGGTGAACTAGAAACTCGTGAGTTACATGGCTATCTGCGGCCTGTTTGCGGCACCTGTGGGTTTGTTGTGTATATAAGCCCGAAGGTATCGTGCGCTGTGGTGCTTGAGCGTGATGGGCGCGTGCTGTTGGTCAAACGTCGGAACGAACCGGGCCGTGGGTTGTGGTGCCTGCCGTGTGGCTTTGCTGAAGCAGATGAAGCACCTGAAATCGCAGCCGCCCGCGAGGCACTTGAAGAGACGGGATTGCATGTGGCGATTGGGCAGTTGCTTGGTGCGTACCATTACACCGATGATCCGCGTGGTGCAGGGATCATGCTCGCATATCGGGCGGTATCTGCGGATGGGGATCTGATTGCCGCCGATGATGCCGACGATGCCAGATTCTTCGCACCGGATGCATTGCCGCCGCTTTCGCATCATACCCATCGGCGTGCGTTGCAGGATTATTTTGCATGAGCGAACAATCCGATGAGCGCAAGGAGCAGTTGCGCAGGCGGGTGCGCCAGCTGATTCTGATGCGTGAGACCGGGCCGAAGCGGGCGGCATGGCACGAAGTGCGTATGCGCTTGATCTGGCGGTTGCACGATGAGATCCGTGATCTCAACACGGAGGATTCGGGAGTCAGGAGTCAGGAGTCAGAAGCGCCTGTACCCAACGATGCGCTCCAGATTGATGAACAACGCTCATTTCCTGATTGACGTGCCCCAACCAATCTGGTATAGTTCTATGAATATCCTTTAATTTAGCCCTGCGAGGCTAAGAAGGAAAACAGATGAACCCTACCTTGATGCACGCGATGCTGCGTGTTCTGTGCATAGCAACACATTGGCCCCTCCTGCCATTTCGGCGGGTGAGGGTTTTTTTGTTGTATGGAGGCGGCTGTGTTGAATGAAAAGCAGATTCTCTCTAGTGATGATCTGCGGCGGGCGACGACACGCATTGCCCACGAGATTGCTGAACGTAATGCCGGGATTGGTGATGTGATGTTGGTTGGTATTCGTCGGCGAGGGGTGCCATTGGCCGAGCGGATCGCGGCCACCCTTGCCGATATTGAGGGTGTGCGAGTGCCGATTGGCGTGCTTGACATAACTCTTTATCGCGATGATCTTGAGATGCGTGGGCCGGTTCCGATTGTACGCCCCACCACCATGCCAGTTGATATTACGGGACGAACGCTGATTCTGGTTGATGATGTGCTGTTCACTGGCCGAACGGTTCGTGCAGCACTTGATGCACTAGCCGATCTTGGGCGGCCTGCTCGTATTCAATTGGCGGTGTTGGTTGATCGCGGGCATCGTGAACTACCGATCCGCGCCGATTTTGTTGGGAAGAATGTGCCGACCTCACGTGAGGAACGAATCGAGACGCGCCTGCACGAGATTGATGATGGCGTGGATGGGGTCTTTATTGTACGAGAGGATCAGGCATGATGACGCATATTGGCCGGGCAGCAGTTGAGCGTCGCCATTTGCTGGATCTGGATGTCTTCGGGCGTACAGAGATCAGCGAGATTCTGGAGACATCGGCGGGGATGCGCGAGGTGCTTGGTCGCCAGATTAAGCAGGTGCCGACACTGCGTGGGCGCACGGTGATCAATATGTTCTTTGAAGAGAGTACCCGCACGCGCATCTCATTTGAATTGGCTGGTAAGGCACTCTCGGCAAATGTGATCAATATGACGGCGCGCGGCAGTAGTGTGGAAAAGGGCGAATCGCTGGTTGATACGGTGCGGACGCTGCAAGCGCTTGGGGCCGATATTCTGGTGATGCGCCATGGTGAGGCTGGTGCGCCATATCTGGCTGCTCAACATTTTAAGGGTTCGGTGATTAATGCTGGTGATGGCCGCCATGCACACCCAACCCAAGCACTGCTTGATCTGTTCACCATCCAATCGCGCTTTGGCCGGATCGAAGGACTGAAGGTTGTGATTGTTGGCGATATTGTGCATAGCCGGGTCGCTCGTTCCGATCTCTGGGGCCTGACGAAGATGGGCGCGCATGTCACACTCTGTGCGCCGCAGACGTTGCTTGGCCCTGAGGCATATTGGCGGGCAACCTGGCCGGAACTCACGATCTCAACCGATCTGGATCGGGCGCTTGATGGCGCTGATGTGATTATGGCGTTGCGCTTGCAGAGGGAGCGCCAGGAGGCTGGATTGCTGCCATCGTTGCGTGAATATTCGCGCTTTTTTGGCATAACGGCGGAACGTGTGCAGCTGGCGGCATCGCACTGCCTGGTGATGCACCCTGGCCCAATGAATGAGGGGGTCGAGATTATGCCAGATGTGGCTATTTCGGCCCAATCGGTGATTGAGGAACAGGTGACCAATGGTGTTGCGGTGCGAATGGCGATGTTGTATCGCCTTGCGGGGGAGTGATCATGCGCTACTTGATAAAAAATGGCTCGATTATCGATCCAGCTGCACGTGTCGCAACGATTGGCAGTATTCTGATTGAGAATGGCAGAGTGGTGCGGGTCAGTGATCATGCCGATCTGGCATCGGCTGAGCCAGAGGTGCTTGGCGATGATATTGAGGTGATCAATGCACGTGGGGCAGTGATCGCGCCAGGGTTTATTGATCTGCATACCCATGCGCGTGAGCCGGGTGAGGAATATAAAGAGACACTGGCAACAGCGACCCGTGCGGCAGCGGCGGGTGGGTTCACAACGATCTGTGCGATGCCAGATACCCGCCCGACCAACGATTGTGCGGCGGTGACGCGCCAGGTGCGTGAGATCGCACGGCGGCGCGGCGTGATCAAGGTTGAGGCCATTGGTGCGATCACTGTTGGCCGCGCTGGTACATCGCTCACCGAGATGGCTGAGCTTGTCGAGGCTGGTTGCGTTGGCTTCAGTGATGACCCACGGCCAATCACCGATTCGGCAATGATGCGCAATGTGCTGAGCTATGCGGCCATGCTGGATGTGCCAGTGCTGACGCATTGTGAGGATCTGCGCTTGACTATGGGTTGGGCCATGCACGAGGGGATCATCAGCACGCGCCTGGGGTTGCCTGGTTTCCCTGCTTCGGCGGAGGAAGCGATCATTGCTCGTGATATTGGCCTGGCAGAATTGACTGGGGCGCATCTGCATATTTGTACAGTGAGTACTGCGGGTGGCGTGGCGCTTATTCGAGCGGCAAAAGAGCGTGGCATTCAGGTGACGGCAGAGGTGACGGCCCATCACCTGACGTTGACGGAGCGCTGGGTGTTGGGATCGCTGGGTGTCAATGATCCGCCAGCTGCCAAACGCCCGGCTCGTGGCCGCAAGGCGGAGGCTGGGTTGGGGCTACCGGTGTGGTTGGTGCCGACTCGATTGCAGCCATATGACCCAAGCACGCGTGTGAGCCCGCCGCTGCGAACGGAAGAAGATTGTGATGCGCTGATTGAAGGCCTGCGCGATGGCACCATCGATGCGATTGTGAGCGATCATTCACCACAGAGTAGTGTCGAAAAGGAATGTGAATATCGCCTGGCCGAACCAGGAATTTCGGCACTTGAAACGGTGTTGGGCTTGGCGCTGACGCTCGTGCATCGCGGGAAGATGGATCTTATTGATCTGATTGCGAAATTGACTGAAGGCCCGGCGACGGTACTTGGGCGTTCGCCAGCGACATTGCGGCCTGGGCAGCACGCCGATATTGTGATCTTCGATCCAGAAGCACACTGGACAGTAGACTCAACCACGTTTGTGTCGAAGGGCCGCAGCACGCCGCTGATCGGACAGCAATTGCGTGGCCATGCAATGCTGACAATGTATCGCGGCGAGATTGCCTTCCGCCGTGGGAGTTTTGGTACACTTGGCGCAAATGAGACGCAGCAGGCTTCGCGCTTAGAGGGCATTCTTGGCAGCGATGGCGAATAGTTCTTTGTTAGCCTTCAGCTATCAGGCGTCAGCTTTCAGTGTTCTGATCTGATAAACCTGTGGTATGCTTGAGCGCGTCCTGGTGATGCGATAAAGGCGTAGCTATACACCCGCACGTAATGAAGGAAACCAGCACTCATGGCACGGCAGCGCATCGTTGAGGTAGTGGAGCAGCGGGTGGCAACAGGCCGCTTGCATTGGCTATCGCTGCATGCGCCGGATCTAGCCCGTGAAGTGCGGGCTGGACAGATGCTCATGGTGCGCTGTACTGAATCAGGAGGCTACGACCCACTTCTCCGGCGGGCATTGTTTGTTGCAGCGTGTGAGCCTGCTCTTGGGCAAATAGCATTATTGTTTGCGCCCAATGATGATTTGGGTTTGCGCTGGCTGGCGCGGGCGCGGCCTGGTGATTGGCTTGATGTTCTTGGGCCATTGGGGCGGCCATTTCAACTCGATCCACGCACACGATCGCTTGTGTTGCTTGGGGAAGGCCCGGCGGTTGGGGCGCTGCTCATGCTGGCTGGCGAATTGCTTAGCCGTGGTGGGGCGGCAACACTGCTCGTGGCGGCAAGCGATGAAACATTGTTACCGCCGCCATTCTTGCTGCCAGCCGATGTTGAGTACCAGAGCCATATTGGGCATGTCGTTGATCTGCTGCCAGATCGTGATGGGCGAACAATGGTGGCCTGGGCCGATCAGATCAGTGCGGTGCTGCCAGATGATCAGGTGCCACGATTGCGTGATATTGTGCGGGCTGGTAGGGTGCGCTGGGATCGCGGTTTTGCCAGTGTCCTGATTGATTCGCGTATGCCATGCGGGGTTGGGACGTGTGGCGTGTGCCAGATTGCGCTGCGGAAGGGCCAACGGCTGGTTTGTGTGGATGGGCCGGTGTTCGATCTGCGCGATTATGTGTGATAACCGAGAACTGAGAACCTAGATCTGGAACTGCTGAACTTATCGCATCATAGAATCTCCTGCTATCGTATCGGTAAGGACGCAGCGCGCTGCGTCCCAACGATGCTAACGACACAAGCATCGATTGGTTGCAGCTGAGGCATGACCAACCAACGTTGAAGGCCATCACCAGCCCGAACGGTTCCAGCGAAACAAGAAAACTACAATTGTGACAGCCATTAGTCAGCAAATAATCAGTCATCAGCGCACATTTCGCAGCCCGCATGGTGGTTTTTGGGTGTCGATTGTTGTACTGCTGGTTTGGGTCGTGGCCTTGATTTGGGCTATGGGACGCCCAACCGTGAGCCTGGATGAAACACGCGGTCTGTTTGCGCGGGATTCTGTGGATGCGCCATTTGCCTGGACGAGCAGTGAGGTTGTTATTCCGGTTCGCTCTGGCACTGGCCCGACGCTGTTTGCGATCACGCTGGCGGCGGGTGATTGGCCAGGGCGTACCCCCGTATCCGCGGCGTTGTCGGCTGCTGAGTGGCCCTCAACTGCGCTTGTAGTAGAAGATCAGCCACGGCGCCTGTTGGTTTTGCTCCCACCAAAGGTTCAATCGGTGATGCTGGAAACACGCGCTGATCACGGGCCTGGCAGTGATCGGCGCTATCTTGGCGTTCGGCTCTATTCGGCAAGCGCGCAGGCAACCGGCCTCCCGCTGTTGGCGCTTGGCGCTTCATTGATCTGGGCCAGCCTGGCACTTGCTGCAGCGTTGATACTGTGGTGGTGCGGTACCAGTGGCTGGGGCTTGGTTGCTGGAGTAACATTGCTCGGGTTGGGGTTGCGCTTGTTTCAACTTGATACACTGCCGGTAGGGTTTTTTCAGGATGAGGCTGTCAGTGCCGTTGATGCGTGGAGCTTATTACAGACGGGCCGCGATCATCTTGGGCATATGTGGCCGCTTGGCGCATTTGAATCGTTTGGCGATTGGGTCTCGCCACTGCTGATCTATACCCAACTGCCATCGGTTGCGTTGCTTGGGCCTGGCCCATTGGGAGCGCGGCTACCGGCAGCCCTGGCTGGCGCATTGGCGATTCCAATACTCTATGCAATTGGCCGTGAGCTGGCATTGCCTGGTTGGGCGGCGGCATTGGCCGGGTTGGCAGCCGCGCTCTCACCATGGCAGATTATACGCAGCCGGGTGGCCAGCCCGCCTGCACTTGTGCCGCTGTGCTGGGCGCTGGTGCTGCTGGCCGGGTTACACCTTATACGGAAGCGGGATCGGCGTGCGGCGCTGCTGTTGGCGCTTGCCGCAGGGTTGGGCTTATATAGCTACCCGACCATGAAACTGGCGGTGCCGCTGCTTGCAGCCTGTGCTGTGCTATTGGCCGTTGCTGTTGGCATCCAACGCAATTGGTGGCCGGTGATTGCCGATCTGCTGCGCCGCTGGTGGCCTGCTGCGCTGTTGGTTATTGCGTTGTGGCTGCCATTCGCCCAGGTTACGCTGTTCAATCCAGATAGTGACATGCGCGCCAGCCGAAAATTCTTGCAGGCCGATACGCCAATCGATTGGGCTACACAATGGCTTGATGGCTATACGACCTATCTGCGCCCGGAATTTTACTATGTGACCGGTGATCCCGCCAATGGTTCTGACCTCGGTGTGCAACTATCGATTGAATTGCCACTGGTGCTGCTTGGGGCGGCTGCCTTGATCTGGGGCGCGTTGGGCATTCGCGCCACTGATCGGACGCGGGTTGTTCAGTATCGGCTGGTGGTGCTGGCATTACTGATTGCGCCACTTCCAGCCAGCCTGATGTCGCCCAACCCCCACCTGACCCGCGCACTGATTGTTGCGCCAATGTATGCATTATTAGTTGGGATCGGAGCCGGGGTATTGGCGCAGGGGAGCGGCTGGAAGTTGATTGGTGGCCGGGCGCTTGTGGCCATACTGGCATTGGGCATGCTGCTCCAGGGTGGCATGCGCTATGATGATTACCGCGAGCGATTTCCGGTGTTGACCGCCAAAAAGTATCAGGATGGCACACGCGAGGCGTTTGAGCGAGTGGTGGCACTTGCTCCTAGTTATGATGAAGTGTGGGTGGATGACCAGATGCCATTCCCGTATATTTATATTCTGGCTGCTGGTGGTGTGCCTGCCGCACAGGCGCAGGCAACGATTATCGTGGAACGCCCAGGGACGACCTTTAACACCGTTCGCCAGGTTGGGAAGTATCGCTTTACCGATGTGAAACCGATCCCTAATGATCTCCCGGCACTAGTTGCGACTGTGAATAGCCTTGGTGATCCCGGATTTCTGATCCAGGAATGGCGTGATCAGGGGAAACGGGTGCTGCTGCTACGAAGGATGCGATGATCTACCGCCTGTTGAAACCATTGATCTTCCGGCTGGATCCCGAGCGCGCCCATGATCTGACCTGTGCTACTCTCGCCCTGGCCTGGCGTGTTCCATATGCCGAACCGATACTGCGTGCGCTATTCAATGCGGATGATCCGATCCTGGCGACAACATGTGCCGGGCTTTCGTTCTGTAACCCGATTGGATTGGCGGCGGGCTTCGATAAGCGAGCGATGCTGGTTGGGCCACTTGACGCATTGGGCTTCGGTCATGTCGAGGTTGGGACTGTCACTCCACGCCCGCAGGCAGGCAATCCACGCCCGCGTATGTTCCGTTTGCCTGATGATCAGGCCTTGATCAATCGATTGGGTTTTAATAGCCCTGGCATGCTGCTGGCAGCGCGCCAACTACGGCGCTATCGCGAACGGGTATCTGAGCGCAATAATGCGCTATCGGCAACGATGATTGGCGTGAATATTGGCAAGAACCGTGATACCCCAATCGAGCGAGCCACCGAGGATTATCTGGCGGCGTTTATCGCATTGGCACCGCTGGCCGATTATGTTGCGGTGAATATTTCTTCGCCAAACACGCCTGGTTTACGCAAACTGCATGAGCGGGCCGCACTTGAGCAATTGGTTGGCACATTGGCGGAAACGAATCGGCGGTTGCAACAACCACGGCCATTATTCCTGAAGATCTCGCCTGATGAAACGCAAGCCCAGATCGAGACTGTGGTTGATGTGGGATTGGCGGCTGGCTTCAGTGGGTTTATTGCAACCAACACGACTATTGCGCGTGATGGACTACATACTGGCTCTGTTGATGAGGCGGGCGGCCTTTCTGGTACACCATTGGCATCCAGGGCGCGTGCGACATTACGTCAGATTGCAGCACAAACACAGGGGCGCGTCCCGTTGATTGCCGTTGGCGGAATCGGTGACGCCGAAGAGGCCTATGCGCGTATTCGGGCGGGTGCCAGCCTGGTACAGATCTATACTGCACTTGTGTATCGTGGACCGGGGGTTGCAGGCACAATTGCCCAGGGCTTGGCAGCATTATTGCGGCGTGATGGCTTTCGGAGCGTGGGTGAGGCTGTGGGCGGGGATAGGAGTCAGGAGTCAGGAGTCAGGAGTCAGAAGTAAACGTAAAAGAACAAGGGAACAAGGGAGCAAGGCAACAAGGGAACAGAGTTGCGCTCCAGCGTTCTCGGTTCTCACTCAGGTAGGCCTCTGGATTGCGCCACAGGATTCGCGGACAATTAATTCAATAGGTACAACACTATGTGCTTCGGTTGGTTTGCCCTGAATAGTATCCAGAAGTATTCGGATGGCCTGAACGCCAATCTGGCGCTTTGAATGCCCAATTGTGGTGAGCTTTGGGTGTATGAGTGTAGCAACCCGTAGATCGCCACATCCGACAAGCGCAATATCATGGGGGACATTCAGGCGGGCGTGCTGGATGGCATCGAGCGCACCCGTGGTACGTATGTCATCCACAATAAAACATGCTGTTGGCATGGCCTTCTTTAACAGGCTTTGCATGGCCATTCGGCCCTGGGCCACGAGATCGCTAGTGGTTGTGTTCACATTGGCAATCAGTGCATCCTGAAGCGTAATGCCAGCCTCTTTGAGTGCCATCATGTAGCCGATATAGCGCTCATTATCTGGTGTGGCGGTAATCATGCCAATTTTAGTGTGCCCAAGGCCAATCAGGTGGCGCGTCGCAAGGTAGCCAGCCCGACGATTATCGATATCGACCGATGGCGGATCGCTGCTATGGAATGGCGTCTGTCGATTGATTGTCACCAATGGGATGTTGATAGCCTGGTATTCCTGCATGCGCTGCTCATCGTTTGGTATCACAATCAACCCATCAACGCGCCGATCAAGCATATAGCCAAGTTGGCGCTGTTCGAGTTGCGGGTTGTTGTTGGTGTGCCCAAGCATGATCCCATAGCCAGCGCTAGCAGCTTCTTCGCTGATACCACAGACAAATTCTGCATAGAGTGGTTCGGCGATATTTGGCACGAGCAGCCCGATCATATGTGTCGTCTGCTGCCGCAATGAACTGGCCAGGATGTTTCGGCGATATCCCAGCTTCTGGATGGCATCGGTGACACGCCTGCGGGTTGCCTCACTCACTGGTGCTGTATTATTCATGACATGTGAAACGGTGCTTGGCACAACGCCAGCCAGATTCGCCACATCACGAATTGTTACCATCCCAGAATGCCTGCTCACGGATAGACCTCGTATTTGTGCAATTTGGCCGATTACCGCATTATACAGATAGTCGTATTCCTTTACAACCCTCTTCTTGTGTGTATTTTATGAAGAAATTTATGAATGCCTATTTATGGCTTCCTACTATGATAGAGGCACGCAAGTGCGTAGCACAGGAATTGTTAAAATAGCAGAAAATACGTATATATTGTAAATGTTTTGTGGAGGAATTGTACTGGCTTGGCGGTGGTATACTGGGCAGGATCAGTGCAAAAGAGGCCGCAGGAGAAGTGAATGGATAACCGCTACACAATTGATACCCCTGAGAATATTGAGTTTGGTTACGATATTGCTGGAATTGGCTCACGTTTTTTGGCAGCAATGATCGACACATTCTTGATCGGTGTTGCCGAGGTTATTATCCTGCTGGTGGTTGGCTTGGCGGTACAGAGCCTCAGCCTGGCCGAGAGCATTCTGACGGCTGCGGGAGCACTGCTTGGGTTTGTTGTTCTGTGGGGCTACTATGTTGCGTTTGAGTTGGCCTGGAACGGGCAGAGCCCTGGGAAGCGCGTGCTTGGATTGCGGGTTGTTCGTGATGGTGGGCGGCCAATCACGATCATTGCATCGGTGATTCGCAACCTTATTCGCATTATCGATTTCTTGCCGTTTCTGTATGGTATTGGGGTTGTGGCGATGTTCGCTGATCGGCGATCACGGCGACTTGGTGATCTTGCAGCGGGCGTGCTGGTTGTTCGTGAGCGCGCCGAGGTAACGCTCGAAAGCCTCAACGCTCGATCTCAGCCCCTGAATTCGGTATCAGTTGCTGGTGTACCATTGGTAGCAGTTGGAGCATTGAATGAAACCGATTATGCATTGGTGCAGGAGTTTCTGGAGCGGCGTCGGGATCTGGCTCTTGAGACACGTAGGCAGCTTGGGATGCGGCTTGTTCGTGGGTTAGAGCAGCGCTTGGCTATTCAATCTGGAATGCAACCTGAGCAGTTTCTGGAATATGTTGCGGCTTCCTATCGCATACAGCACGAACCGGTTGTGCAGGAGTCAGCAGTCAGCAGTCAGCAGTCAGAATGAGCCACCGAGAACACCTGCTCCCCTAAGACGCAAGATCTTGCGTCTCTACGGGAGGTGGGTGGTGATCAGGTGAAGGGTGTGTTTCATCAGGTCGGGTGTGTCTGCGGGTAGCACATTGATATTGGGTAACCGCCGAAACCAGGCTGGTTGGCGGCGTGCATAGGCGTGGGTATCGTACTTGAGGCGTTGGATCGTTTCTGTGAGGCTCGATTCGCCAGCCAGATAGGGTTGAAACTCGCGGTAGCCAAGCCCCGACATCGCTGGCAATTCCCAGGCATACCCATGCGCCACCAACTGTTGCACCTCGGCCAGTAATCCCATTGCGATCATCTGATCAACGCGGGCGTCGATCCGTTGGTATAACCACTCGGCTGGCATGGTCAGCTGGATTGTTCGGATGGTATATGGTGGCGGCGTCATGGTCTGCTGGCTTGAAATAGGCTGCCCTGTGACTTCAAATACTTCCAGTGCTCGAATGATGCGCCGCAGATTGGTTGGCAGAATGGACTGCGCGGCAGTAGGATCGATGCTGGCGAGCCGGGCGTGTAGGGCCTCTGAACCAAGCAGGGCGGCCTCTTTTTCGAGTCGGGCGCGGAGTTCGGGCTGGGGTGCCACTCGTGGGATCTGCCAGCCCTGCAACACAGCCGCGAGGTATTGGCCGGTTCCGCCAACTAGCAGTGGGATGCGCTGGCGCATGGTAATGTCAGCGATTGTGGCGTAGGCACGATCCTGATAGGTGGCCAGCGAGAAATCCTGATCGGGATCGACAACATCGATCAGATGATGTGGTACCGTTGCCTGCTCGGATGCGGTTGGCTTGGCCGTGCCAATATCCATACCACGGTAGACCTGGCGCGAATCGGCGGAGACGATCTCGCCGTTCAGGGCTAATGCTAGATCGATTGACAGTGCCGTCTTGCCAATAGCCGTCGGGCCGACAACTGCGAGTAGCGGAGGGTTGGGAGTAGTGTTCATAGCTCCTATGTTAACACATAGGGCGTAAGTCCCTGGATCTTTAGACACCCAAAGGGCACTTGGGATATAAGCCCTTCACCCGCTTTAGCGGCTTTAGGTTCTCATGGAATTAGAACATATGTTTTATTTTAAGACGAGATGTGCTATACTTAACCTATGAGAAAAGCCTTCAAATATCGCATCTATCTCACCCGTGGTCAAAAACGCATTCTTGAGCAACAGCTTGAGGAATGTCGCTGGTTGTATAATGAGATTCTCGCGATACGCAAACGAGCGTATGAGGAAACCGGAGTCTCCTTGCGCCTGTATGACACGCAACATATGATTCCTATCTTGAAAGAAGGCCGTCCTTCCTTGAAGCAGGTTCATTCCTTGGTGCTTCAAAATGTCAACATGCGCGTCGATCTCGCATTCCAGGCGTTCTTTCGTCGGGCCCGTGCAGGTGCTGCACCGGATGCGGTTGGTTTCCCGCGCTTCAAAGGGTTTGGACGCTACGATAGCATCACCTACGCGCAATATGGCAATGGCGTGCGGCTCGATGATAATCGACTCATCCTTTCGAAAGTTGGTGTAGTCCGGCTGGTGTTGCATCGTCCGATTGAAGGTACGCCGAAAACCGTCACGCTCACTCGCGCTCGGACGAAGAAGTGGTATGCCAGTTTTTCCTGTGAGGCTGAACCACAGCACCTTGAACCATCTTCCCAAGTGGTTGGGATTGATATGGGCTTGACCACGTTCGCGACCCTTTCGGACTCACGTGAGATCAAAAACCCGCGTTTCTTTCGGCGGGATGAAGCCGATCTGAAACGCGTACAGCGCGCAAAGGATGCAGCGAAAAATAGCCAGAATTGGGATCAGAACCGCCGACGCAAGAAAGCCCTTGCCCATATCCATGAGCGAATTGCCAACCGAAGGAATAATTTTGCTCATCAACTGTCGCGTCAGTTGGTCGATACCTATCAAGTAATCGTATTTGAGGAACTTGAACCACAGAAAATGGGAGTAACCAAAGGTCGTGGTATGCGAAAAAGTTTGGCTGATGCCGCTTGGAACCAATTGATTGGAATGACGGTCAGCAAAGCGGAAGAAGCTGGCCGAGCCGTTGTTCTGGTTGATCCCAGGAACACAACCAAAGCCTGTTCGCACTGCAGCCAATTGGTTCCAAAAGCGTTGCATGAGCGGGTGCATGCGTGTCCGCATTGTGGGCTTGTCCTTGGGCGAGATCAGAATGCCGCGATCAACATTCTGGCTCGTGGACTCGAACAACTCCGCCAATAATCGTATGAGTGTGGGGCTGCACACTCTGAAGCCTAGGTGCCTTGGGCCTGGGAGCAGTCACCATATGCTATACTTGTGAACTGAGGCACAAATACCTGGAGGGCCAAGGTGGACAGAATTCTGGTTACTGAGCTGATCGCAGAGGAGGGGCTAGCGGCATTACGAGCAGGTGCCGATGTTGATCTGCGAACGGATCTGGATAAGGCGGGCTTGTTGGCGCTGCTCCCAAGCTATGATGCGCTGGTGGTACGCAGCGGGACGAAGGTGACAGCCGATGTGTTGAGTGCTGGCACACAGCTACGGGTCGTCGGGCGGGCTGGTACTGGCGTGGACAATATTGATGTTGATGCTGCAACGCGCTTGGGCATTACCGTTGTGAATGCACCAGCATCGAATAGTGTTGCCGTTGCAGAATTGACGATCGGGCTGATTCTTTCGTTGGCCCGCCATCTCCCGCAGGCTCATGCGTCGCTGCAAAGCGGAAAATGGGAGCGCAACAAGTTTATGGGCTTTGAGGTGCGTGGCAAGACGCTGGCGCTGCTTGGTCTGGGCAGAATTGGGGCCGAGGTTGCACGGCGCGCACGCGCAATGGAAATGACGGTCGTTGCCTATGATCCGGTTGTTTCGACGGAGCGAGCCGCGCAATTGGGTGTTGGCCTGATGACGCTTGAGGAAGCATTAGCGGCTGGCGATTTCATCTCGCTGCATGTCCCATTGATCGATGCCACTCGGAATCTGATCAATAGCGCTCGTTTGGCGTTGGTGAAGCCGAATGCGTTCATTATCAATGCTGCGCGCGGCGGTATTATTGATGAAGCGGCATTGCTGGAGGCGTTGAATAACAAGCGTTTGGCGGGGGCGGCATTGGATGTGTTTGAGCACGAGCCGCCGACGAGCAGCCCGCTGCTTGGCCATCCGCGGGTGATCACGCTGCCACACTTGGGTGCTTCGACGCTCGAGGCGCAGGCGCTTTCTGGTGTGGATGTGGCCGAGGGAGTGTTGGCGGCACTGGCGGGAAATACGCCGCTCTATGCCGTTAATGCACCATATGTTGCCCCAGAAGAACAGGGCATTATTGGGCCATATGTTGCATTAGGGCGCAAGCTTGGCGCATTGTGTGCTGGCCTTGTACACGATCCGGTTCGCACCTATGAGTTTGAGTATCGCGGTGAACTGGCCGATGTTGCAACGGTTGCGCCGGTGCGGTTGGCATTACTCCAGGGGTTGCTGTCGGGGGCATGTGAGGAACGGGTAACACCTGTGAATGCGCCATTACTGGCCAAAGATCGCGGGCTGCGTTACCACGAGTATCGTACCAGCGAAGATGAGAGCTATGCTGCATCCCTGATCCTGCGTGCGATTACGGCAGATGGGCCGCGGGAGTTCTGCGGGACGATATTGCACAGCCAGCCGCATGTCGTGGTTGCCGATGGGTATATGGTGACATTTGTGCCGGATGGGCCGCTGCTGTTTACCTATCATCGGGATCGCCCTGGCATGATTGGGCAGGTTGGAATGCTGCTCGGCTCGGCTGATGTGAATATATCGAGCATGGATGTTGGCCGCCTTGGCCCACGCCAAATGGCCATGATGGTCTTGCGGCTTGATGATCCCGTGCCAACTGAGGTGTTACGGAAGATCAATACCGAAGCAGACATCGAGGCGGCATATACGCTGATCCTGTGATGATTTCCCTCACCCCTGGCCCCTCTCCCACGCTGGGAGAGGGGAAATTATGGCGTATGCGAACCGCCCCTACCCTGACATATATCAACCGTCCTACTCAGTACCGACCAATACGGGTTGTTCCTGCTCCTCCTCCCATAATCGGCGCATCTCTGGACTTGTGATCAGCACCTCATCCAGGGTGCCGCTTGCCTCGATCCGCCCATTGTTCAGTACAATAACCCGGTCTGCGCGCCGCAACACGCTGCGCCGATGTGAGACGGCCAGGATAGTTGGTTGATGCTCGATCTCGGTAGATCCTATTGTAAATAAGCGCTCCCAGAGTGTTCGTTCGGTCTCGACATCAAGGGCGCTGGAGAGATCATCGAACACCAGCAGTTCGGCATTCCGAACAAACATCCGTGCCGCTGCTGCCCGCTGTACCTGCCCACCAGAAAGCCGTACGCCACGTGGCCCAACGATGGTTTCTAGCCCGCGCTCAAGGGTTGTTATATCCTGATCGAACACGGCAGCCCGCAACGCGCCAGGCAGATCGACGCGCTGTTCTGGCAATCCGAGCAACAGATTGTCGCGCAGTGTCTGGCTGAACAGGCGTGGTACCTGTGGCGTATAGGCGCTGTGTGGTGGCCGAAAGAACTGTGCCCGATCGGTGATCGGCTGGCCCTGCCAGCGCACGGTTCCACTTTGGTGTGGTAACAGGCCAAGTAATGCACGTAGGAGTGTCGTCTTGCCCGAACCAATCCGGCCCGTGACGACGGTTAGCGTGCCGCGTTCGAGTGCCAGATTGATATCTTCGACGCCGCCGCCAGCTGGGTAGCGGAAGGTCAGGTTGTTGGCCTCAACCAGCGGCTGCGAGCTGCCTGAGCCTGATGGCATGCGCGTAGATGTGCTCTTGGGTATTTCAAAAGTGCGAACGAGTGTGTCGGGTGGCGCATCTGGGATGAGTTCAGTCAGGCGCGTAATTGCAACCTGTTGCTGGTTATAATCGCCAATGAAGGTGCCAAGCAGGGCTGGTAGTTCGGTGGCGAATTGGAGGTAGAAGATGAACAGCGCGAAGTCTCCAACGCTGAATGTGCCAGCACTCATGGCCTGCCCGGCCAATAATAGGATGACGCTGGTACCAAACGCAACCGTGATGTTATTGAACGACCACAGCAGATTCCAGAGCACCTCCTTTTTAACTGCAATCATCCGGCGCTGTTCCCCAAGTGTATCGAGTTGTGTGAGCGCGCCTGGTTCGGCACCGGCGAGCTTGATGGCTTGGACCGCGCCAAACAGTTCGCCAAGAAACCCATTCACGCGGTCAGATGCAATATTCTCGGCCTTCATGAGCCATTGGAAGCGCGCCCAGACAGCACGGGTCACGATGGTTGTCAGGAACATGGGCAGAACAACCACCAGCGTAATCGTCGGGTTGACGCTGGCCATCACAATCACTGCAATGATGAAGGCCACCACATAGCCAGCGACATGCGGCAGCCAGGTTGGGAAATCGGCGATCTCGGCCACATCATCGTTATAGCGGTTCACCGCCTCGCCAACTGGGATCGGCAATTCTGTGGCACCAGGGCGGCGTAATAATGCCGCGAACATGTTGCGGCGCACAAACCCGCCCACCTCGGCTCGGAATGTTGCTCCGCCCCAGATATCGGGGAATGACGAAGCGAGCCGTGCTGCACCTGCCGCCACATACAGTGCAGTCAGTGTCCACACACTGAACCCTGCCGGTTGCGCGCCAGTGATTGTATCGAACACCGATCGCTCGATCAGGCCGAGTGCGACAGGTGCGGACAGGAAGAAGATATGAAAGATCGAGTGGATCGTAAAGCTGCGCGGCGCATGGCGAATAATCGCCCAGTTGAGCGGCCATGTTGGCATCGTGCGCGGGCTGCGTGATTGGGTAGTCATGCGAGTGCTTCCTCCATCCCAACCCGTAATAGCATTGCGAAACGTGAATGTGGATCGCTCACGAGTTGTGTGCGCGAACCTAGTTCCACCACCGAACCCTGTTCCAGGATCAGAATCGTGTCGGCGCGCTGGATGGTGCTGAGCCGGTGGGCAATAATGATCGCGCTGCGGCCAGCGAGCAGGCGTGTGACTGCTTGTTCAAGCAATCGCTCGGTTGCTGGATCCAGCCTGCTGGAGGCTTCGTCCATGATCACCAGGCCAGGATCTTTGAGAAAGATGCGTGCAAAGGCCAACAGCTGCGTTTCACCAGCAGAAAGCCCAAGCCCGCTTGGCCCAAGTTGCGTGTTGAGGCCATCTGGTAGCCCACGAACCCATTCCAGCAGGCCGAGTTCTGCGAGTGCTGCCTCAATCGCAGCATCGGGAATATCGGATCGAAATAGGGTTAGATTCTCGCGGATCGTCGCCTGAAAGATCTGGACATCCTGCGTTACCACACCAACCCGTGCGCGCAGATCGGTAAATGCGACATCACACACATCGATAGTGCCAAGCCGGACACTGCCACTATCGGGATCGTACAGCCGCGACGCAAGCCGCGCGAGTGTGGATTTCCCACTACCAGTTCGCCCAAGCAAACCAAGGGTTTTTCCTGCTTCCAGCGTAAAGGAGATATTGTGCAGCACGGGATCGGCCTGGAGGCTTGGATTCGCTGGTGATGAAGTATCATTGCTGCTCGGCAGTGGCTCAGTGGCGATTGTTGGCCGATCAGCATAGGTGAATGTCACGCTCTCGAACGAGACGGCCAGCGGGCCATTGGGGAGTACTGCCGTGGTTCGCTCACGAACCCGTGGTTGTTCGCCAAACAGTTCGGTGATGCGCCCAATGCTTGCAGCGGCCTGCTGCAGATCCTGCGCCTCGCCACGGATTGTTTCTAATGGCTCGGAGAGCATGCCAATGTAGAGCACAATCAGGAATGCTGTTCCAATACTGGCCTGCCCGCTGGTATAGAGTGCGGCACCAACGGCCAATCCAATCGCATAGCCGATCAGAAACAGAAAGTTGGTGCTGGCAAAGGTCACATTCGCGATGATTTCTGCCAGACGCCGCCGCTGAAGCTGCTGGTTGGTGAGCTGTGTGAGCTGTTCGAGTGTGTAGGCTTCCGCATCGGCTGAACGGATGTCTTCTGCTGCTGCCATCCGTTCTTCAAGAAAGCTACTTGTATCGGCAATCGTGGCGCGGTAGGCTACCCAATGCCCAACCGAAAGGCGTTGCAGTGCGATCAGTGCGGCAAAGACGGCGATCGCATAGCAGCTGACCCCCAGGCCAATCCGCCAATCTTCCACAAACACCAGTACCAGAATGCCGATAATCAGGGCGACATTGCTCAGCACACGGATTCCGAATTGCGAAAAAAAGTTGCGTAGGCCATCACAATCGCCATCGACCCGTTCCATCAATTCGCCGGGGGTGTGTAGTTTATGAAACCCCAGATCTAGCCGCAACACATGATTGGTGAGATCATGACGTAATCGATTAGTTGTGCGCCAACCGAGATCTGCACCAATATAAACGGTTCCAATCGCAGTTGCGCGCTGAATGATGCTAAATAGAATGAATGTCAGCGCTGCTGTGAGTGTTGCGCTGGATGCATCCTTCTGCTGGGTTGCATCGATGAACACACGCAGGATCTGCGGCCCGGCCAGTTGTGCTGCAATTCCACCGATCAGCAGCACAGATAACACAATTAGTCGCCCTGTATAGGGGCGCAGATAGCGCCCCAGCAGGCCAGTATAGCTTAATGGTATGCTCGTCATTGGTGGGGAACCTCCAGATCACCCATGAGATAGCGCGCCCATAGATCGGCAGCGAGTGTAGCAGGATCGGCAGCAATGCCATAGCGTGCAAAATGGCTGCACACACGCTCAATATCACGTTCCAGGAGTGGGTAGACATCCGGGTTATATCGGGGATCGACCATCTGGGCAAAATCGATCACAGTGATATCGCCCTGCCAGTACAGAATGTTATAGGCCGACAGATCGCCATGGATGCGATGATTGGCCAGGAAGCGGGCGATATTATCCATGAGTTGATCGAACAGGGCCGGGGCTTCAAGCAGGTCCAGATCGACATCACTGAGGCGCGGGGCTGGGCTATCGGCATCGCCAATCCAGCCCATCAGAATGGCATTCCCGATCTGCGAGAGGGCGGCTGGCACATCTGCACCGGCTGCGTGGAGTTCGCGCTGAACCTGAAACTCGCTCTGAATCCAGCTCGAAACCTGCAGCATCCGGCCACGTTCGTTATGGCTGTTTGATGAGCGCTGGCCACGTTCACGGCGCTGTGGGCGGCCCTTTGCATCGGTTGAGGCGCGGCTCTCGCGGTAGATCGCATCGTTCCGCAGGCTGCGGAACATGCGTGGCCGATAGACCTTGGCGGCCAGAAATTCCGCGCCAGTATTGGGGTGGGCAACACAGCAGTAGACGGTCGCTTCTTTACCGCTACTGGCCTGGCTGATCACATCCAGAATGAATTTCTGCTGATGAAAGACGGCTAACGATGAGAGAATCCAATCGCTATCGCGCCGCGAGGCCAGGAATGTCGGGTTAAACTGACCCTCAGGGCTGTGCTCATCGCGTTGTTCACGCAACCAGCGTTGGACATCACGGTTATTCTCGAAACTCTGCTTCTTGATCAGATGCTTCACACATGCTCCATTTCAGACATAAAAAATCGGCAGTCGGGTAACAACCCGGCGACCGAATCAAACGGCCGCAGGCCAGGATACCCCCTGAGACGTGTAGCAAGTACACGAAATCAAGGGCGCATCTCCGCGCCTGCGGCCATAGATCTGAAGCTCTCGAAAGAGCCTATGAAGCTGGCAACAGACGCGCGGTTAGCTGGCGCGCACCACTGAGAAGAAACTGGTGGTGCTGCCACTAAAGGTCGTTGTCTGTGCTGCCATTGTTTTTGTCCTTCGTTATTACAACTATTCGATATTGGCAGCATACCAGCCCGTTCTAACGCTGTCAATCCGACTGAAGATGGAGGGTTGGGTATTATCGATTGGCGTGGACGGTTCGCGAACCGCCCCTACATTCATTGCCACGCTGATCGTTTACCCCATGGGCCGTCATTATGGGCGAATGCAATATTCATTAACTGTATTGCCGCGATTAATTTGTAGTATCATTGGCAGTCAGCGCCTCGCCGCATGTGCAGATTGCGTCGGTTGGCATAGTACATCTGCAATCAGGAAGTCAGCAATCATCATGCATCTTGAACTCTGGCAGTGGGCGCTTGGTGCGCTGGCTGCCTTCCTCGTTGGGATCTCCAAAACAGGCATTCCTGGCCTTGGGATCATGGCTGTTGCCCTGTTCGCACTGATCTTTCCCGCTCGTGAATCGGTGGGCTTGACGCTGGTTATTCTACTCTGCGGCGATCTTGTTGCTGTCACAACCTACCGACGTGATGCCGATTGGTCACAACTGATCAAACTCTTTCCATGGGCAATGGCGGGTGTGGTGCTTGGGTACGTTGCGCTTGGTCGCATCGATGATCTTCAGATGCGTCACCTTATTGGAGTGATCCTGATTAGTTTGTCGATCTTTCAGTTTGTGCGATCGCGTCGGCCTGCATCTGGCGATACTGAAACACCACCAGTGAAACCATGGCTTGCGCCACTCGCCGGAATTACTGCTGGCTTCACAACTATGGTTGCTAACGCTGCTGGGCCGATCATGGTGCTGTATCTGTTGGCGATGCGCCTACCCAAGATTGCGTTCGTTGGCACAGCGGCATGGTACTTTTTCTGTTTAAATCTTTTTAAGGTTCCATTTAGTGCCTCGCTTGGGCTGATCAATCCTGCTTCGCTCGGTGCATCACTGTGGCTTGGCCCGTTTGCGATGATCGGGGCGTTGATTGGTCGCCCGATTGTCCAGCGCCTGAACCAACGCGTGTTTGAACTGATTGCATTAACACTGACGTTTGTTGCGGCACTGGTAATGCTTCGGTAGCCATACAATAACCGATAGCCGATAACCGATAGCCGATAGGCATTATAGCGAAGTGCAGAAAGGTTGAGCAGCCCTTTGGAGTGCGCAAGCCATGCTTGCGCTGCGGCAGCATGGCTGCCGCATTCCATATGTTCAATGATTCTGCTCTCAGCTATAGTTCTAGCGGAGCTATGCGCCCTGAACCCGCAATGGATGTTGGTGGTATGCCAGTGTTTGTTGATTCTGCCTCGGCTGCGATCAAGCAATGGTTGGGGGTGAGGGCGATTCTCGGTTCTTACACATATAATCTGCGCAATCTGCGGATAATTCGTGGTTCGTAGTTCAGCAGTTCTCAGTTCTTGGTGCTCGGTGCTCGGTTCGGCATTCTGACTCCTGACTCCTGAATACTCGGTTCTAACTTCTGAAAGCTGATGGCTCAACGTGCATATCCTCCAGATCTATAAGGATTACCCGCCCATTATGGGTGGAATTGAGCATCATCTTCGCGATCTTGCCGAAGGGTTAGCGGCGCGTGGCCACCAGATCACGGTGCTTGTCACCAGCCAGGATCGCCAGACATCGCTGGAATACCCATTGCCTGGCCTGACGATTGTGCGGGCTGCGCGTGATCTGCATCTTGCTTCGACGCCATTCAGTATGGATATGCTGCGGCGTGTGCGTAGTATTCGCGCCGATATTGTGCATCTGCACTTCCCCTACCCACCCGGCGATCTTGCGGCGCTGTTGGCTCCTGGCAGGGTGCCGCTGGTTGTCACCTATCATAGCGATATTGTGCGCCAGCAGAATTTGCTGCGCTTCTATCGGCCCTTACTCGAAGTAACGTTACGTCGCGCCAGCCGCCTGCTGGCCAGTAGCCCGGCCTATATTCAGAGTTCGCCATGGTTGCGCCGCTATGCCGCGAAATGTACTGTTGTCCCGCTAGGCGTTGATCCAGTTCGTTTTGCAGCGGCAGATCCCCAATACGTTGCGGATCTGCGGACAAAACTCGGCAATGGTATATTAGCATTATTTGTTGGGCGGTTGCGCTACTATAAGGGTTTACACATTCTGTTGGAAGCGCTGCCACATGTGCCCGGTGTGCAGTTGGTTGTAGCGGGCAGTGGGCCAGAACAGAACCGACTAATGGCACAGATGCAGGTGTTGGGGCTGGCGGGCAGAGTACACTTCCTTGGTGATGTAGCAGATGCCGAACTCGCAACGCTCTACCATGCAGGTGATATGTTCGTCCTGCCTGCACATCTACGGGCTGAAGCGTTTGGCATTGCACAGGCAGAGGCGCTAGCCAGTGGGCTGCCCTGTATTAGCACCGAGCTTGGTACTGGCACGAGCTTTGTTAATCAACATGGCCAAACGGGTATTGTCGTGCCGCCGAATGATCCGGCTGCACTCGCACGGGCCATGCATGCGCTTGCCGCATCGCCGGAATTGCGCCGTTTCTATGGGGCCAATGCTCGCCAACGGATTATGGCACACTTCACTCGTGAACAGATGCTTGATGCTGTTGAGCAGGTATATCGGGAAGTGGGAAGGTAGGGCAGGAGTCGGAACAAAGGAATACCCTTGCCCCTGCTGCGCCTCCCTCTCCCATTGGGAGAGGGGCAGGGGGTGAGGGAGCCAAAGAACAATATTGTGCGCTTGTTCTCGGTTATTGTTGCAGCGCGTTGACCGTGCCGATCATATGGGTGAGGCGCTCCGAGAGCAGGTGAACGATGACGCGATGTAATGCTGATGCGGTTTCGGGCGATTCGTGCTCCATGCGCGTCAGCGTTTCACGGGAGAGGCGGTACACAATACTGGGCACATCGGCAACAACCGATGCTGTGCGAGCCTGCCCGAGGTAGAAGCCGATCTCACCAACTACCCGGCCACTGCCCATGGTTTCCAACCGCACTGGTTCGCGGTCAGGATATTCGAGCTGTGCAGTGATTTGGCCAGATTCAATGAAGAACAGACTGTCGGGTGCATCACCCTGAACGATTAGATGTGTGCCGGGTGCCATCTCGCAGCGTTCTAGATATGGCAAGAGATCAACCAGCTCACGAACATCCGGTGCGATCGCCACAAGCTGTTGAACAAGCGCAGTTGGCTGATCAGCCTGCCCAATATTCTCCTCGCGCAACAGGATATTTTCACACCATTCAATGCCCTGATCGAGGGTGCGAAAGAACTGCACATGCGCGTTTGCATGTAGCCCACCGCGTTCCATCTGATTGCGAATGGCTGGTATGGCATCGGTAATCACAATTGTCGTCCCTGCTGCTTCGGCAGCGTGTTTCATTTTCTCAAAGCTCACCATACCAGTCGAGTCCAGGCCAGTCACCCGCTGGAAATCGAGCAGTGCAAACCGTAGTGCGGAGATATCGTTGCGATTGATGCGCTCGCGTACCTGGCCTAATAATCGATCTGCTGTCCCAAAAAAGATAAAGCCTTGCAGTTGCATGATCGCTAGGCGCGGCCCGAGTTGGCGTAGCTGCTGACGCAACGCTGGGCTGCGGGTCACACGGCTCTGCACGACCTCACCAGTCAAGCGGTGGCGCACAACATCAACCCGGCTGTAGGCAATCACGAAGATGATAATTGTTGCGACAATCCCAACCACAACGCCCTGCAAAAAGCCGACAGCAGCAATCACAACCATTATGAAGATGACAATTGCATACTCGGCTCGCGGCAGGCGAAAAAAGGCGTCGTACACCCATTCTTTCAATAAATCCAGGCCCAAATAGAGCAGCAGCCCCCCAACAATGACTTTTGGTAACAACGCCAGAAACGCTGGGCCGAACAGCAATGCCAGCCCGCCTACACCAGCAGCGATCAACCCAATCAGCCGACTATTCGAACCAGATCGCAGGTTAAGCGCCGAGACACCAATTGGTTGATATCCAACATAACCACCAAGGCTTCCGCCAACCAGATTGGCAAACCCGGCTGCACGCAGCTCGCGGTTGAGGTCAATATCGCGCTGTGCAATTGCCTCCAGACCAGTGATATTCAGCAGCAAGCCGACTGAGCTGAGCACAATGATCGCACCAATATTGGGGATTTGAGCGCCAATAGCAGACCACTGAACCAGGCCGAGATCATTGATGTTGAATGGCTGCCAGAGTTGCTGGCTTGGAAACGGGCCAAGTAGCCAGCCAGTAGCGCTGAGTTGTTCAAATGAAACTCTGGCTAGCCAGGCAATCAGGTAGAATACCCCAATTCCACCAACAATCATGCTGGGTGTAACAGCAAAATGCGGCTTACGGATCAGAATTGCCAATAACCCCATGGCAAACAATACACCAGGCAGCCAGCGTACCAGCACATCTCCACGAACAAGTATTGCCGCCTCAGCCAGGCTTGGAGTGACATTGGCCATCAACCCGATTGCGCCAGTTACGAGCAGCCATCCGGTTCCTGCTAGAAATCCACCAACGACGGGGTATGGCAAGAAGCGCACCAGGCTGCCGAGTTCGAATGCCCCGAGTGCAATGAAACAAGCACCAGTCAGCAATGTTGTGATAATCATCATCGCTACAATTGTTGTGTAGGTGCTTTGGCTGGCAGCACCAACGGCGAGCGATCCTGTAATCGATGCCGCCATGCTGGCGATAATGGCTGCTGGAATATCCTGGCTACCGCCAATTATACCCGGCTGTGATGTAAGGAACCCAATAATCGCACTGCTGATCAGGGTGCTCATGAGCGCTAAGCCAATACCCTGTGCAGCATAACTGGAAAGGCTACCTGAGAAGATCAGTGCGCCATAGGAGATCGCAGCGATACTATTTAGTAATCCTGCAATGATACCGGCTGTGAGCATCGGAATAAAATGGCTTGGGCGGAATTCATCGATAAACTGTGCCCTACGCGTCTGCACACCCGATGTGCTTGTTTTCGACATACGTTGATCCTTGTGGCGTGCTCGCAAAAGCACCCTCGATCATCGCACATCATTGGGTGTACACGAAACCATACCCGATATCGGAGAGCATTAGTGTAGCCGGAAGCGGCGTTTTGTCAAACGAGCGAGGTGTTCGAGTGAGGTATATTGTTCTGTGCGCCTGCCGAAACCTCGGGTATGTGGCTGCGTAAATATAATAGCTATGATCACGAGCCATCGGCTGAGCGAGAGGAATACCAATGCGTACATATTGGCGCAACCTCCGTCTGTTCATGTTCGCATTTTTTGTATTGAGCTTTGGCTATGGTCATGTTGATGCAGCAGCGCGCCAGAGCAAATCATTTGTGTATGATCGCATTGATGTGAATCTTCGCCTGCAACCAGATGGCACCCTTGATGTCACTGAGCGCATGACGTTGCGCTATAGTGGCGGCCCATTTACGAGTGCATCACGCGAAATCCCATTCCAGCGATTGGATGCGATTGAGGCAATTGATGTGAGTAAAGGAGCTACCTCCTATAGCGAGGTAGCCAACGATGATCGCACACCCGGTACGTTTCATACGAGCCGCGATCAACAGAAGGTCGTGATCACATGGTTCTACCCACCAACCAGCGATAATGATCAGACGTTTGTGCTCAGCTATCGGGTGCGCGGCGCTGTACGGGTTGGCCGCGAAGAAGATGAACTCTGGTGGGTGGCGATCTTCCCCGACCGAAGCGTGCCCGTTGAACACAGCCGGGTGACACTCACGCTGCCATCTTCGGCTCGCCCACGCACCGCCGATGTGAGCCTGCCAACAGGTTCAGGCAAGCTGGTGATCGAGCAGAATACGATTACTATTACTCGCGATGAGCCGTTGCCGCCAAATACGGGCCTAGATATACAGGTACGTGTGCCTGGCGATCTGATTACATCAGCAGCACCGCAATGGCAAGGCGCGACCAATCCGGTTGATTCAATTGCCCCAACGCCAATCACTATTGAGCCACAGATCAACCCTAATGCCCCAGTATCATTGCCGGGGGGAATGATTGTTGTTGGATTAGCAGCTCTTGCGGGTGGGTCACTGATCTTCCTGCGATCACGGCAGCAACGCAGGGATCGGCAAGCACAACAGCGCCGTATTATGGAATATAACGCCAAGCACGAGAAGCGCAATTCTGCGCAGACAACTAAACAGAATCGGCAGCGTAGGGCAGAATCATCGGGATATGCTTCTTCTCAAGCTGATTCTGGCAGTTCGTGGTCGAGTTCATCGTCCGATTCGGGCAGTTCGTGGTCGAGTTCTTCGGATAGCTCATGGTCGAGTTCTTCATCCGATTCGGGTAGTTCGTCATCGAGTTCGGATAGCTCGTCATCGAGTTCATCGGATAGTGGTGGCAGCGGGGGTGGCAGCGGCAATGCCGATTGATTGAGCAGTGCCTCGAAGGTGATTTCGATGGTTGGTGAGAGTGAGGCCCGCACCGTACAATATTTGTTGAGTGCGAGATCGATTGTGCGATGGAATTGCGCGGCAGGCAACCCCTGTGCTGTAGCGGTATAGCGCAGATGAATCCGCGTATACTGGTAGGGTGGCCGCTCCGCTTGTTCCCCGCGAACCTGGACGGATAATTGCTCAAGGCGTGCTCTGCGTTTGGCAATAATCGCAACGATATCATAGGCCGAACATGCAGCCAGCGCGATCAGTAGAGTCTCTGCTGGCTTCACGCCAATATCATTGGCTGCCGAGAGCACAACGCTGTGCCCGCCACTATCGACACCCAAAAAACGTTGTTCTGCAATCCAGGTCAGGTCGATCTGGGCCATGCTGGTTCCTATCGTGAACATAGCCGATAGACCGATAGCCGATAGCCGAAAACGCGAAGCGAAGGCTCTGTTCATGCATTACGTGTGCAGCGCAGCTCCATCGGCACCTGACTCCTGGCTCCGTACCGTCGCGATGCATCGCGCCACTGCTGACTCCTACGGCGTAACGCCAGCAACATCTGCCACCCGCTTGAGTGCATCGAGATGCTGTTGGAGCGATGTGAAGCCCTGCCCCATCGTATTCACTGCCAGATAATTGGCATTGAGTGCCCGCCAGCCATTGATGAACCCTTCCCAATCCGTTTCTGGCACCTGTTTGAGGCTCATGGCTGTCTCAACACCAACATCATCTGGTTTTCGGCCAGCTGTAACGGCATACCCGCGCATGCGCTCAATTGATGCACCAATAGCATCGTCCGGTGCGCGAAAGATCGTCCAGCCATCACCAATGCGCCCAATCCGCTGAAGTATCGTCTCGTTATACCCACCAATCCAGATCGGAATATCGCGGCGGGTTGGCAATGGATTGAGGCCAGCATTATCGATGGTGTGCCAGCGCCCGTTAAACGTTATTGCCTTCTCGCGCCATAATGCACGCAAAACCAGGATCTGCTCCTCGCAGCGTGCGCCGCGATTGGAGAAATCCTCGCCAAGTGCCTGATACTCAACATCATTCCAGCCGACGCCGATTCCCAACCGGAAGCGCCCGCCACTGAGTACATCAAGTGCGGCAGCCTGTTTCGCAACCAGTGCCGTCTGGCGTTGCGGCAGAATAATCACACCAGTCGCAAACGAAATGGTTCTGGTGATGCCTGCCATAAAACTGAACAGCACAAATGGCTCATGGAATGCGGTTTCGCTGTTATAGGGGCCTGTCCAATCCGGGCGCGTATCGAGTGCTGCACCAAGCACATGATCATAGGCCAGGATGTAGCGATAGCCCATCGCCTCGACAGCCTGGGTATAATCGCGAATATCGTTTGGGTCATTGCCGATCTCGGTTTGTGGGAAGGTAACACCAATCTGCATGTTTGTTCTCCATTGATTAGCTTTCAGGTCTCAGCTTTCAGCTTTCAGGTCTCTAATGATAGACGTTTGTACACACAACAGCCTTGCCATGCTAAAGACCTTCTACTGCCCTGGAAAGCTGACGGCTGACAGCTGATAGCTGAAGGCTTTGTAGTGCTTCTAACACCCGTTCTGGTGTAAATGGTTGCTGTGTGACCCACACGCCGGTTGCATCATGGATCGCACAGGCGATTGCTGCGGCCAGTGGAACCAGTGGTAGTTCTGCCATGCCACGTGCGCCATATGGCCCATTATGATCGCCAAGCTCAAGAATAATTGGCACTATCTCGGTGGGCATGTCCAGCACGGTTGGCAGCAGGTAACTGCTGAATCCTGGTGTGCGTACCTGCCCATCACGAATCTGGAACTGTTCGGTTAGTACATAGCCAAGCCCTTGGGCTAACCCACCGATAATTTGGCCCTCGACCTGTTGGCGATTGATTGCTCTGCCAACATCATGGGCGCTTAGTAATTGAAGTACACGCACTGCTCCTGTTGTGGTATCAACCTCCACCTCAACGGCCTGCGCCGCGTAGGCATAGGCATAGTTTGGTATCCCAGCGGTTGTCTGTGGATCGAGCGGTGTGGTGCGTGGTGGGCGATACTGCACGGTTGCGCTAGCAGGCCGCTCTTCGCGTTGCCATTCGGCCAGCGCTGCTTTCGATGCATCCAGCACCGCCCGGCCGGCCATGATCGTCAGGCGCGATGCCGAGGCTGATCCAGCATTTGGTGCCTCGCTACTATCGTTGGTGATCATCCGAATGCGATCAAATGCCACGCCAAGTGTTTCCGCAGCAATCTGGCGCAGAATCAGGTGCGTGCCCTGGCCGACATCGGCTGCCCCAATTCGTACAATCGCCTGATCAATCTCGGCGGTACCAATGAGTTCGATGGTTGCAGTGGCCTGTTCCGGGAAGCCGAATGAATAACCCAGATTCTTGATGCCACAGGCAACACCCCAGCCGCGAACCACTGGTAGAAGATCATCGTTGGGTGGTGATGCGCCGTTGCGCCGTGCCATCATATCGGCCACTACCGCCTCCAGGCATTCTCGAACTGTCACTCCAACAGGCAATGGATGCTGGGTTGGCTCGATACTGCCCTCCTGGTACAGATTGATCCGCCGTATCTCAACGGGATCCATGCCCAACGTATGTGCCAGCCGTGTCACCATACTTTCGCTGGCCAGATGGGCCTGTGGTGCGCCAAAACCACGAAATGCGCCGCTTGGGATATTATTGGTATAGACAGCATAACCAGTTGATTCAATATTATCGATCTCATAACAACCGCTGGCAAACAGTGTCGCACATTTTAATACCTCGGCGCTTGTTGATGCATAGGCACCACCATCGGCAACCACCTCGGCTCGTACCGCTGTGATCCGCCCATCCCTGGTAGCCGCCCATGTACAGCGATAGGTGATTGGGTGGCGCTTATGATGGCCGATCAGCGATTCCTCGCGGCTCCAGATCATGGCGCACGGACGTTTGGTATGAAAGGTTGCTAGCGCCACCAATGGCTGGATTGTCAGATCCTCGCGACCTCCAAACGCCCCGCCAATCGCCGCATAGCGCACAACAACCTGCTCTTCTGGGAGTTGCAGGAGTGCTGCAATCTGTCGGCGATCCTCATGCAGCCACTGCCCAGCCGTCTCGATCACCAGGCGGTTCTGCTGATCATAGAATGCGATTCCTGCTTCGGGCTGCAAGAACGCATGATCCTGCCATGTCGTGCCAAACTCGCCCTCAATAACGATATCGGCTTCTATGAGCGCCTGAGCAACATTGCCCTTGCGAATATCACAGCGCGAAAGAATATTGCTCTCCCGATTCGCATGGACAAGTGGTGCATCAGCAGCCATGGCCGCATATGCATCCGTTACTGCTGGCAGATCCGCATATACAACCTGCACCAGCTTTGCGGCGGTATCGGCGGCAGCTTGTGTTTCGGCAACCACCAACGCAACCCGATCTCCAGAGAAGCGCACCACTGTATCACACAGCAATGGCTGGTCGGCCTCAATCAGCCCAAAGGCATTCGATGGCACATCCGCAGCCAGGAGCACGGCAACAATCCCTGGAACAGCCCATGCAGCAGTGGTATCGATTGACATGATCTTGGCGTGTGGATGTTTGGCAAATACCACTCGTAGGCGCAGCATGTCGGGCGTCACCAGATCAGATGGATAGTGTGCTGCGCCAGTTACTTTTGCATATGCATCAGGGCGAATGAGCGAAGCACCAATAAGTGATGTCATCGGGGGTTCTTTCTATGGGAGCAATCCAAGATACTGGTGAGCTATTCGATCATAACGCGAAACCTCCAGAAGATCAAATTGCTGATCGTGTCGTTTAGTAGACATAACAATGGAATGAGTTGCTATCTTTTCTGCTACCACGCGCATTGAACCATTCCCCAGTTCTTGCTTGCATCCTATACACTTATAAATGCACTGATTTTGTAATAGCCATTCCCTGATTATTACTGCTCTTTGCACTGTATATGCACACTTATTGCAATGTTATTGTTGCCAAACAGGTTTTTTTTAGGCTAGTAGATATTAATTGTATCAATCTTAACGATATTGAAACGAATTAGTATATTCTATCC
>JBBQSD010000034.1:0-51036 GCA_038214135.1 Chloroflexales bacterium
CCGTGCTCGTGCGAGTATCAATTGATGGAATGGCAGATAATGGTTGCATTGCGGCTCCTCGGGGTGGGCCGCATACAGCGGCACCTTCCACACGTTTTTTGGGTGTGCTGCGTGCCGATTAAGTATAGCATATTTGTTGGGGCCAATGAATTGCAGGCGGGGCGGCCTAGCCAGGGAGTGCAATCGGGATTCGTGATGGCGCGATGCCAACCTCACGGGCAGGCATGGACGGCAACAGATTGAAGACGGTATCAGCGATCTGTTCGCGCGTCGCAGGCAGTCGTAGGAAGGCATCGGCTCCAAGCGCAGCGGCATGGCTCGTCAGATGGGATGTGTGCGAGAGTAGGATGATCGGTACCGAGCGCAGGGCTTTGTCTGCACGCAGAAAGAAGACGAGGTGGGCATTTGTAAGTGTTGGCGCTAGTTCGAGAAGGATGAGATCCGGTGCGACACCGCGGGCTGCCTGGCGTACATCGTCACTGAGTGCCGATGCTGAAAGCGTACTGAGTGATACGCCGTGCTGATGTAGCGCACGATGTATCGCTGCAAGAAGTGTTTCGTCATCTGCAAAGCAGGCGATTCGAACCATTTCGCCGTCCTATCTGAAACTATTCTTTCTGAACAAATGAACGCGACAACACGCTGGATTGTTTCAAATAGTTCATAAAGTAAATACTATGAACAATAGTAATCCCAGACGATGCGCACGAGCCGCTAGGATGACAGGGGCTTAGATCAATACCTCAAGCGCATTGGGGATCATTTCGGCCTGTATCAGGCGTGCATCGGTGGAGAGCACTTCGCCATCGGCCTGTACTGGCATTGGTGCCGAGCATTCGATCCGAATCTTGTTGGTGCGGCCCATTGTCACCTGCTTCAGGTGTGTATGGGTGCCCTCCATGACTTTTGGAATATGGCGGATAATCTCATCGAGCCGCATATTATCAACCAGGCACAGATCAAACAGGCCATCATCGATCAGCGCATCTGGGGTGAGCCAGAATCCACCAGCCTGGCAGCGGCCATTGGCAATACTGGTGAACAATAGCCGCCGGTGGATTTTGTGAGCGTTATATTCGACAGTCATTGGATGGGCGCGGTAGGTCACTAGCCCACGCAGGATCGCAACGAGATACACAGCCAAGCCGCGCAATCTGGTCAATTTCAGCGATTCAGCGGCGACATGGGCATCGAAGCCAATACCAAGCGCATTAATGAAGAACCGTGGCTCGTTATCACCAATTCGGACGCTGCCGAGATCGATTGTGCGTGGGTGAACTTCGGCAATTCGACGGATACCGCCAACCACATCATTGAGCTGAAACCCATCCAGGATCTTCACAAAATCACTGCCCGTGCCGAACGGAATGATTCCGAGTTGGGCACGTTGGCCACTCTCGGCTTCGGCACCCTTAATGCCATTAACGACCTCATTGATTGTCCCATCGCCACCAACAGCAACGACGCGTGGATAGCCGCGATTGACACCCTGCCAGGCAAGTTCGGTTGCGCCGCCGCGTGCATGTGTCGTCCACAGATCATAGGATAACCCTGCTCGCGCTAAAGCCCATTCTATATCGCGGCGGCGCTCACCTGCCGCACCACGCCCAGCCCACGGATTCAGGATGATCAGTGTTTTGTTCATTGATTACTATTACTTTCAGGTCGATAGGTTCGCAGATTATAGCACGCCTCACCCCTTGCCAATTGCCCGCAGGATTTTGGGTGGCAGCAGCCAGTGTAAAACCCCATCAGCGCTCTGATCATATGGTAGTTCGACGAGTGCCAAACTGCCTTTTTTCATATTGACCAACCCGCCGCCGGTGAGTGCGCTGATTGCCATACTCAGATCCGGCTCATGCCCCACGATCATCACGCGCCGTGCATGATACCGATCCAGAGTTGCCAGAAGCGCTTCGATCGTCATTCCAGGGCTAAGGGCCACTTCAACACGAGGCTCCTGGCCAAGTATCCGCCCAACTATATCGGCTGTTTGTCGTGTACGAACAAGCGGGCTGGTCAACAACAGATCAATGGCAACCTCAAGGCGTTGCAGGCCACGGGCTTCCTCTTCCATATGAGTAATTCCCTCTGGCGTGAGTGCGCGAGCGCTGTCGGTTCCATGCGGCGCTCGGTCGGCAGCAATCCCATGGCGTAGGAAATAGATCTGCATCACGAACCTCTCGATGTATAATGCATCCAGATAGAGTCATCCGACCTGAATTATACCTGGGGTGCAACGTATTGTTTTGCAATCAGGTCCAGGCCCGTCGTTGCGTAGTGGGCGAACCTTGTGTTCGCCCGCTCTGATCGCACGGCGCTGCCCAATGTGGGCGAACACGAGGTTTGCCCCTTCGTATTGATTGGTGGTGCCATGAATCGCCCATTGCCATAGAGATAAGGAAATGATGTATGCACGAATCCATTCCAGTGCTGGATTTTGGCTCACAAACCGCACAGTTAATTGTCCGTCGGGTGCGCGAACTGGGCGTGTATAGCGAACTCATTCCCCATGATGCGCCAGAAGAAGCTATTCGGCGGCTCAATCCACGCGGAATCATTCTTTCTGGTGGCCCGGCCAGCGTCTATGAAGATGGTGCTCCGCAACTTCCCGCCTGGCTGCCAGAATCGAACCTGCCAGTATTCGGGATCTGCTATGGCATGCAACTCCAGGCCCACGCCCTTGGCGGGCGAGTCGAAGGCGTTCAGCATCGCGAGTTTGGCCCGGCAACCATTACAGTAACACAACCAGGCGCGTTATTTGTTGGTACCCCAACCGAGCAGCCAGTCTGGATGAGCCATGGCGATTATATTGCGGCCCTGCCCCCCGGCTTTCATCCGATGGCAATCAGCAATGGTGCGCCATTTGCAGCCGGTGGCGATCCCGAACGGCGCTGGTATGGCATTCAATTCCATCCAGAGGTTGTGCATACGCGCTATGGCAAGCAATTGCTGCATAACTTCCTGTTCAACATCTGTGGGTGTACCGGCGATTGGGCGGCCAGTAGTTTTGTGGCCGATGCCATTGAACGGGTGCGTGTTCAGGTCGGCGATGCACGCGTTATCTGTGCCTTATCTGGCGGCGTGGATTCAGCTGTTGCGGCGCTGATTATTCATCAGGCCATCGGCGAACGCCTGACATGCGTGTTCGTTGATAATGCACTATTGCGCCTTGGTGAGGCCGAACAGGTCGTTGCGACCTTTGGCGAGCATTTTGGTATTCCATTAGTTACTGTCGATGCCCGCGAGGAATTTCTTGCTGCCCTGGCCGATGTGGCCGATCCAGAGCGCAAACGCAAGATCATTGGCGAAAAATTTGTCCGCATCTTTGAACGCGAGGCGCGCAAGGTTGATGGTGCAACATTTCTGGCGCAGGGCACGCTCTATCCGGATGTGATCGAGAGCAAAGCCCCCGATCGGCAGAAGGGTGTGACGATCAAAACCCACCATAATGTTGGCGGATTGCCAGAAGACATGCAACTCAAGCTTGTTGAGCCACTACGTTATCTGTTCAAGGATGAGGTTCGCACGGCAGGGTTGGCACTCGGCCTACCGGAAGAATGGGTCTGGCGACACCCGTTTCCCGGCCCTGGGCTGGCCGTCCGCATTATTGGGCCAGTCAGTTGGGAACGGCTCGAAACGCTCCGCAAGGCCGATGCTATCTTTCTGAACGAACTGCGTGCTGCTGGATTGTATCGATCAACCCAGCAAGCCTTTGCCGTCCTGCTGCCCATCCAGAGCGTTGGCGTGATGGGTGATGGGCGAACATATGCCGATGTGTTGGCATTACGGGCGATCACCACCGAAGATTATATGACCGCTGATTGGGCTAGGTTGCCAGAGGATCTGCTGGCGCGCATTAGTAGCCGGATCGTCAATGAGGTGCCAGGTGTCAATCGTGTCGTCTATGATATATCATCCAAACCTCCTGCAACGATTGAGTGGGAATGACGCATTTGAGTGGAGTGATGTATTGATATATCAATCTGCGTAATCTGCGGATGAATTAAGGTGCCGTCCAACACGCAGCTGCAAAGAGTAAAAGCTATGCTCACATTCTCAGCCCCTGGCAAAATCATCCTGTGTGGTGAGCATGCGGTGGTCTATGGGCGGCCAGCAATCGCACTGCCAATGAGTGGCATCCGGGCACGTGTTTTGGCGGAACCGGCTGAACGTGGTTCGGGCATACGGTTTGATGCACCCGATCTTGGGCAAGCCTGGTCGCTGCGCGACGCACCAGATGATCCGCTTTCACAGTTGGCGGCACAATTGCTTGCCAATCTTGGGGTACCAGTTCCCGATTTGCTCCTACGGATCGAATCGGATATTCCAATCGCCAGCGGTATGGGCAGTGGAGCCGCGATTGCAACAGCCATCGTTCGCGCACTAACGATAGTGCTTGGCTACGATCTGCCCACCTCAACGATTTCCGAGCTCGTCTACGAAAGCGAGAAGCGCTACCACGGAACGCCAAGTGGGATCGATAACACGGTTGTTGCCTATGAACAACCGATCTGGTTTCAGCGAGCTAGTTCTGGCCAATCAGCACCACGGATCGATCCAGTTACGATTGCGGAACCATTTACCCTGATCATTGCTGATACTGGTATTCGCAGCGCGACAAAACTTCCCGTTGGTGAAGTACGGCGGCGTTGGCAGGCTGATCTGGCAACCTATGAAGGGTTGTTTGATGAGATTGGGGCGTTGGTCACACAGGTGCGTGATCTGCTCATTCTGGGCCAGATCGCTGAACTTGGGCCATTGTTGAATGCCAACCATATTCTGCTCCAAGAAATTGGCGTTTCCTCACCCGAATTGGATCGGCTGGTCGAATCCGCACGTACTGCAGGCGCATTGGGTGCGAAACTATCCGGTGCGGGCTGGGGCGGCATCATGCTGGCCCTCGTCGACACATCAGAAGCCCAATTAGTGCAACGTGCATTAGTGGCCGCTGGTGCAACCAGGGTGCTAGAGACGAGCATTGTTAGCCATCAGCCATAAGCTTTCGGCCTTGATCATCATGCATAATTCAACATAATCGGGTATCATATTTTACACGTCCAAGAGGTCTGCTATAGCAACCCTCAATCATTTGTATATGCGCGTTAGCGCAAGCAGGCGTTTGGGGCGCAGCCCCGAGAGAAAACCTTTTCTCACTCACAAATCCGATAGGATTGCAATAGGAATAACCATGGCAAAGATTGTTGTCGCAATGAGCGGCGGTGTGGATAGTTCACTGGCAGCAGCCCTCCTCAAAGAAGCGGGACACGATATTATTGGGGTGACACTGCATTTATGGGATGGTGATGAAGATCAGTTGGCCGAGAGCCTGTGTTGCTCACAGGAGATCGCCGAGAGCGCCCGGCGTGTGTGTGCTCAACTCGAAATTCCCTATTATGTGTTCAACTACCAGCGCGAATTTCGCAAATATGTGATCGAATACTTTCTGAGCGAATATGCCCGTGGCCTAACGCCTAATCCGTGTTTGGCGTGCAACCGCGAACTGAAGTTTCGCGCACTGCTGACCCGAGCGTTATCGCTTGGCTATGAATATGTTGCCACTGGACATTATGCGCGCATTCAAATGGCGAACAATCACTACCAACTACTGCGTGCTCTAGATCCAGAAAAAGATCAGGCCTATATGCTGCATATGCTCGGCCAGTCCGAACTAGCGCGGCTGATCTTTCCGATTGGCGAATATACCAAGCAGCAGGTTCGCGAACTGGCCACTGAACGTGGCCTCGCCAGCGCGGATCGCCCAGAAAGCCAGGATATATGCTTCGTTCCGGGCGGCGATTATCGCAATCTGCTACGCCAGGAACGCCCAGAAAGCCTCATCCCTGGCCCGATTGTGGATCAGGGTGGTCGGCAGCTGGGGCAGCATCAGGGTATGCCACTCTACACAATCGGGCAGCGCCGCGGCCTGAGTATTTCGGCTGGGCAGCCACTGTATGTAACCGGGTTCGATCCCGAGCATAATGCGGTTGTGGTTGGCCCGGCAGCAGCATTGGAGCGCAATTCACTTGAAGCAGATCGATGCACATTTGTAAATGGCATCTGGCCGGATGCAGCATTCGATTGCACAGCCCAGATTCGATCCCACGCGACGCCAACACCTGCACGAGTTATTCCGCTCGATGCTGGGCGTGTACAGGTTCAGTTCGAGCGGCCACAGCGGGCTATCAGCCCTGGTCAGGCGGTTGTTCTCTATGATGGTGCGACGATCCTCGGTGGTGGGCAGATCGTGCCAGGAACACACGACGAAGCATGAACGCACAATTGCGCAGGCTGAAGCCCGCAGTATGGTGGTGGCGAGCATGATGCGAACAAACTAGGAAAGCGTAAAGGCCTATGAGTCCTGCTCCATTGCTGTTGCTATTGATTGCGACTGCTAGCGCTGCGCTGGCCCATGTACTGTGGGGCAGGCACTGGTTGCAGTTGGGTGTTTTTTGGCTTGCAGCCTGCGCGGGATGCCTGATTGCCTATGCCATTGGCGTACGCCTGCCGCTCCCCTTCCCGATGGTTGTACCAGCAGGGGTGCCAGTAGTGGAAGCGATTTTAGGTGCTTGGGGGCTGATGTTCATTGCCTCACGACTGCGTGTATGATATAATCACCGACTGCCGCAACACAAGAGTGTAGGTCGCCGTGTGTGTTGCACGGCGTGATGTTGCTGTCAAGGAGTGTGCCGTGGGCAAGTGGATCGGCATCGGCCTAGCCATCGTCAGCATCCTTGCGATTGTCTTTATCGGGGTGCTCTATTGGTTGCCCGACTTTCGGATCGCTACTCGTGATGTCGCTGTGATTATTTTGGCGCTCTTTCAGTTGATCGGTACGATTCTGACGGTAGCGCTGCTTTTCGCCATGCTGTATGCCGTACGAGCGGTGGATCGCGCTGCGCGCCTATCGCTGCTGCCCCGTGTTGACTCACTGACCGTCAAGGTTGATCAATTGATTGATCAAACGCAGGCAATTGCTGGCCGAGTGCAAGAAACGAGCAGTGCTGTCAGCACAACCACTGGCTATGTCGCTGAACAAGTTGTCGCCCCAATTATTCGTGCCTCTGGCCTTCTGGCTGGTGTACGGGCAGCCGTTTCGTATTTGGCTCACCGTGATTAAGCCTGATCGAATGTAGCATGTGTATTCGGCGGCATTGAGTTGCTCTGCAATAGTCCTACCTGAGAACGGTACCGCTTCCCTATTGTAGCCTACTGATCTCCGTGGTATGATAGTTAAGGAGTATAATACAATTGCTCCTCGGTCGGCATTTACCTGATGTATCAAACGTTTCCACACAATAAACTTCTGGTTTGGATGGGTGCCGCAGGCTGGTGATACAGCACCGGCCGGGCGACGAAGCAGCGCGCCCTGAGCGGAGGAACACCATGGCGCTCGTCGGGAATATTCGTGATTTCGGTCTCTCTGACTTTCTTTATCTGGTGGACCGAGGCTACAAAACGGGATGTCTGCATCTGACTCGGGGTGGCGACACGGCATCGCTCTATTTCGATAAAGGCAAATTGGTTACGGCTACTCGTAATAATATTGCTGCACCAGTCGCAGATTTGCTGATTGCTAAGGGGAAACTCACGCCGCAGCAATCTCAACATGCTATTCAAGCACAGCGCAGCAATGGTGGAACCCATATTGGTCAGGTTCTGATCCAGCTCAATTATATCTCGCGGGATGACCTGCAACAGTTGCTTCAGCAGCATATCGAGGAATCGGTCTATACACTATTCGGTTGGCCAGAGGGCGATTTTCGCTTTGAACAGAACCAGCGCCCCGAAACTGAGGCCCTGGTTATGCCGACACCATTGGCTGTTGAGCACCTGATTATGGAGGGGGTTCGGCGCATCGATGAGTGGGGGCGGATCAAAGATCGCATTCCCAGTACCGATATGATTGTTCGGTTTGTTGAGCAACCAGGTGAGAAGGCCAAGGGTATTAATCTGGCTGCTGAAGAATGGCGTATTTTCGCACGGATCAATGGCAAGGATACCCTTTCCGAGATTGCCCAGAAGACGAATATGAGCGATTTCGACGTTTGCCGCATTGTCTATGGGTTCCTGACGGCAGGTTTGGTTGATGTATTGAAAAAACCGCGGCCAATTCCTATCGATGCGGCGGGCCGTCCAATCCAGGAAGCTCCGCGTGTCAAGAAGAGTTTGGTCTCACGTATCATCAATCGCATCCGTGGTATGTAACGCGGCGTGATCCAATTGGAGTGTGGCGCTGTCCACCACTAGCCTGAGGCGACGACTATGACATTTGATCCGCAGGGTGCGGCACCGCAGCGTAGAGGCGGTGTGCAAACGGTCAAGATGGTGATCAGTGGCGCGGTAAACGCGGGTAAGACCGAGTTTATCAAAAGCATTAGCGAAATCGAGGTTGTCTCGACGGAGCGCCGTGCGACTGACGACACGAAGCTGATCAAGAAAGAGACGACGGTTGCGATGGACTTTGGTCGTATCGCGATCTCCGATGATCTTGTTCTGCATCTATTTGGTACCCCAGGGCAGAAACGCTTCGATTTCATGTGGGAGATTCTGTCTGAAGGTATGCTTGGCCTCGTCATTTTGGTTGATAGCACTCGCCCAGAGACATTCCGCGAGACAAACCGAATTATTGATTTCTTTATTTCCTATCGCGATACGCCGTATGTCGTGGCTGCCAATAAGCAGGATAAACCCAATGCTTGGGCACCCGATGAACTGCGCCTTGCATTGCGCCTACCACCGCAGATCAAGGTATTGCCCTGCCGCGCCAATGATCGCGATAGTGTAAAATCGGTACTGCTCGAATTGCTTGACGTGATTCTGCAGCGTAGCGAAGATTAATTGCTCATACCAGTGGCGATGGGTATACATAAGGCGTGAATGCATGACGATGCATTCGCGCCTTATTTGTGCCACTCAGAAGTAATGATTCGGCACCAGACGCGAAAGATGAAGTGTTGTGCAAGTATCATATGATCATCAGAGCACCCATCGCTCTGCTATTCAGGTGGCGTTGCTCCGCTGGTTTGCTGCGCATGCCCGCGATCTGCCCTGGCGTCATACGCGCGATCCCTATCGGATCATGGTTTCGGAAATCATGCTTCAGCAGACGCAAGTTGACCGTGTTATTCCAAAGTACCATGCCTTTCTTGAGCAATTTCCTACCCTGGAGTCATTGGCGGCTGCGCCAACTGCTGAGGTTATTCGGGCCTGGGCTGGGTTGGGCTATAATCGCCGAGCTGTCAATATGCAACGGGCCGCACGGGCTGTGCTGGAACAGCATGCAGGGCGGTTTCCACAAGCTGTGGCTGTCTTGCTTGATCTGCCAGGAATTGGCCCATACACAGCTGGTGCAATTGCCTGCTTCGCCTTTGAGCAGGATGTTGCTTTTCTGGATACCAATATTCGGCGGGTTGTGCGGCGGTTGCTTGTTGCTGCTGATGCAGCGCCATCCGAGCGTGAACTCGTTGGCGTTGCACAGTCGATCATTCCGCCTGGGCAAGGCTGGCTGTGGAACCAGGCGATCATGGAGCTTGGTGCGCTGATCTGTACGGCGGCAACGCCTGCGTGTTGGCGCTGCCCGCTTTGTGATATGTGCCTTGATTATGCTGCTCGCCAACAGGCCGATACGCAGGCATTGGATCTATTCCTGGCTGGTGAACCCGCTCGACGCCCGTTGAAACGAGTTGCCGAAAAACGCGAGACACCATATGCTGGATCCTCGCGCTTCTATCGTGGGCGGGTTGTTGATGTATTGAGGCGTGTTCCAGATGGGCTCACATTCAGTAGCCTTGGCCCACTTCTCAAAGAAACATACACCGATGCTGATGATAGCTGGCTGCGTGATCTGCTTGCTGGATTAGTTCGCGATGGCCTGGTTGTTCTGGAACAGGATTGGGTGCGCTTGCCCGATTGATTCACATCATTTACCATCGAAGGAAACATGTTTGTTCGCAGATTACGCAGATTATACAGATTGTAGAAACTTCTTCTCACGGTTTGATCCGAATGAAGCCATAAGAGAGCCTATGATACCTTGTGTCCTTGCCGCAACACACCACGATCCAGATGGACGCTTGCTCGATCAGACGGCGCGCATGCTGCCGATTCTGCTGGAACATTTTTCTGGAATTGCGGTGCATGCAACCGATGTGACCGATCAACGAGGGTTGGATCTGCTTGTACAGTCAGGTGTACATGTTCGACAAGCGCCTCCAGCCGGGCATTTGTTGCTTGGCCAGGCTCGCCGAGGAGCCGTTGAGTTTGCGCTAGAACTGGATTCGGATTTCGTGCTGTTTTGTGATCTGGATCGGATGCTACACTGGGCCGAATATCAGCCTGCTGAGCTTGCTCGCTGTGTGCTGCGTATTCCGGAACATGATTTCACGGTGATTGGGCGGACAGCGCGAGCCTTTGCAACACACCCACGCACCCAGCGTGATACAGAGGCAATTGTGAACCAGGTGTTCGCCCAGGTGAGCGGTCAGGCATGGGATGTTACTGCTGCTGCCCGTGGCCTCAGCCGGCGTGCGGCGCAAGCAATTGTGAGCGGATGCGTGGAGGATAGTGTTGGTACCGATACCGCTTGGCCGCTGTTTTTGATGCGAACGGAAGCCTACTCGCTTGGTTACTTCGAGACGGAAGGGATGGAATTTGAAACCCCCGACCGTTTCGGCGATCAGGTTGAGGCACTGGGTGGATTAGCAGCATGGATGGAACGCCTTGATCTAGATGTTCGCGAATGGGCATTGCGCCTCGAGATTGCACGTGCGGAAGTGGCGGCGATACAATCATATATGTAGTGATAATAGGCAGTGATAATAGGCAGTAATAATGATACACGTGCTATGGTACAATCATCCATCTTGAGTGCCCTAAGCCCCACCTGTTGAGGAAATAACGATATGCCAAAAGAGGGAATTACTCCGCGGGAAAAAGATTATTCACAGTGGTATCTCGACATCGTCAAGAATGCCGATCTGGCCGACTATGCCGAAGTTGTTCGTGGCTGTATTGTGTTCAAGCCAACTGGCTATGCGATCTGGGAGGGCATCCAGAGCGGCCTTGACCAGCGGATTAAAGCAACCGGCCATGTGAATGCCTACTTCCCATTGCTCATTCCGAAGAGCTTCCTGATGCGCGAAGCCGAGCATGTCGAAGGCTTTGCTCCTGAGGTTGCTGAGGTCACACGTGGTGGTGGCGAGGAATTGGCCGAGCCATATGTGATTCGGCCTACATCGGAAACGATTATTGGTTACTTCTATGCGAAGTGGATTCGGAGCTGGCGCGATCTGCCGCTGCTGATCAATCAGTGGGCGAATGTGGTGCGATGGGAGATGCGCACCCGGCCATTCCTGCGCACTGCCGAATTCCTCTGGCAAGAAGGCCATACCGTCCATGTCGATGAAGCCGATGCCGAACGCGAGACACTTCTCGTTCTGCATGACATCTATGCCGACTTTGTTGAAAAAGAGTTGGCTGTGCCAGTCATTCGTGGCCTCAAAACCGAAAAAGAGAAGTTCCCCGGTGCGCTGCGCTCCTACTGTATCGAAGCAATGATGCAGGATGGCCGTGCGCTTCAGGCAGGAACTTCACATAATCTCGGCCAGAACTTTGCCAAAGCCTTTAATATCACCTATACCGACCAGAATAATACGGTTCAACACGCCTGGACGACGAGCTGGGGTGTGAGCACACGCCTGATTGGCGCACTGATTATGGCCCATTCTGATGATGAGGGCCTGGTTATTCCGCCGCGTCTTGCACCAACCCAGGTTGTGGTCGTGCCGATTTGCAAGAACGACACCGAGCGCCGTTTGGTGATGGATGCGATTGATCGGATCACTACTGGTTGGAAGGGCCGTTTGCGCTTCAAGATCGATGATCGGGATAATCTGACGCCTGGCTATAAATTCAACGAATGGGAGCTGAAGGGTATTCCAATTCGGGTTGAGGTTGGGCCGAAGGATGTTGAGAAGGGTAGCGTTGCCGTTGCCCGCCGCGATGTGCCTGGGAAAGCTGGCAAATCGTTCGTTCCGCAGGAAGGTCTAACCGAGCGGCTAGAGGCATTGCTCGCTGAGATACAGCAAGCGCTGTACGACCGCGCATTGGCTTTCCGTGCCGAACGAACTGCCGATGTCAACAGCTATGAGGAATTGAAACAGCAGGTTGAACGCGGGTTTGCACGCTGCTATTGGGCTGGATCGGATGAGGACGAGAAACGAATCCAGGATGAGACCCGTGCGACTATTCGCTGTATTCCGCTCGATCAATCTGGCGTGCCTGGAACATGTGTGTATACAGGCAAAGAGGCGACCCAACAGGTCATTTTTGCACGGGCGTATTGAGTATCGCCCTCATCCCCTGCCCCTTCTCCGATTGCCAGGGAGAAGGGGAATACTGCATGTTTGAAACTCTCAGGCTGTGGCCAATTCATTCACAAGCACACCCAGCGCAGCCTGGAGGCCAACGACCATTGTGTTGAGTGACATTGAGGGAATTGCACGAGCAGATTGTGCTGCCAATTCAGGTGTGGCCGGCACATGAATGAACCCAGCACGAGTTGCGAGGCCGAGTGTCTCACAGGCATGGCGGGCAGTATAGAAGATCAGATTGCAGAGATATGCTCCGGCGCTGAGTGATAGCTCTGCTGGCGTTCCAACCGCAATACAGGCTTCCTGCATTGCACGCATAGGCAATGTGCTGAAATAGGCTGCTGGCCCATTCGACACAATTGGTGCATCGATCAGTTGATCTCCGGCATTATCGGTGATGCGGAAATCGGCCAGATTGATTGCAATACGTTCGAATGAAATCTGTGCGCGGCCTTCGGCAAGCCCCAACATGATGCACCAATCCGGCTGATGTTCGATGAGTAGTTGCTGAATCTGCTGTGGGACATGGCGTGCAGCGACTGGCAGAATAGCTGTGATGATCTCGGCACCAGCAATGCCATCGTGCGCGAGATGTTGTACAAGCTGCTGCGATGGGTTCACCAGGGCGCTGCCAAATGGTTCAAAGCCGGTCAGTAGAATGCGGGCCATGTATTGATCCTTTTCACATTCGCGGTAGGTATAGCATAGCAACAACGCGGTTGCGCCGGAGCGATCCATCAATAGGGTTACAAGCCGCACCGGCGCGATATATCGCGCCGGTACCATCCATCAAATGAAGATGGCTACAACACGCCCGGATCATACCATACTCCGGATGAAAGTCAAAAAATGGTTTATTTTCGAGAGGATGCTGGCATGCCTGTGACGATGGCGTCTGGTGTTGAAGGGCCATTGGTTCTGACGATTGATATCGGCAGTTCATCGGTTCGCACGATGCTGTTTGATGTCTATGGACATGCAGTGGCGCAGTTCGGGGTACGTGAAGCATATGAACTGCATGCCGGCCCCGATGGCACATCGGTGGATGATCCAGATGCTGCACTTGAGCGTGTCTTTCGCTGTATTGACGAACTGTTGGCCGATGCTGGCCCGCTTGCTGGCGCAATTGGTGCCGTTGCGATCGATACGCTTGTCTCGAATTTTATTGCAATTGATGACAATGGGCGGCCACTTACGCCATTGATAGGCTACGCAGATACGCGCAATGATGCCGATGCAGCGCACCTGCGCCAGACGCTTGATGAGCCACTGATTCATCAGCGCACTGGTTGCCTATTGCGGACATCCTACTGGCCAGCGCGATTGGCTTGGCTGAAGCGCACTCAACCAGATGTCTGGCGTATGGCAGCTCGCTTCATAACGTTGGGCGAGTATCTTGAACTACGACTGTTTGGCACCTGCCGCGCTGGCCTTTCCCCAGCTTCCTGGACGGGCATGCTCGACCGAACCCGGCTTGTTTGGGATACGCCATTGTTGGACGATCTTGGTGTTGAGCAGAAACAATTCTCGCCATTAGCCAACACCAGCGATCCGATCCATGGGCTGCGCGAGCCATTTGGATCACGCTGGCCGACATTACGAGATGTGCCGTGGTTTCCAGCCATTGGCGATGGAGCTGCTGCAAATATTGGCAGTGGCTGTGCTTCACCAGATCGGGTTGCGTTGACGGTTGGGACGACAGGGGCTTTGCGAATTGTACGGAACATCGTAGCGGATGTACCAGCAGGATTGTGGTGTTATCGGGTTGATGCTCAGCGTGCATTGGTTGGTGGGGCCACGAGTGAGGGTGGCAATGTGTATGCCTGGTTGCGGCGCACACTACAACTTCCAGAACCACAAGAAGTCGAGCAGAGCCTTACACACATGCTGCCTGATGCACACGGCCTGACGATATTGCCATTATGGGCTGGCGAACGTAGCCCTGGTTGGGCAGGCAATGCCAAGGCCAGTATTACTGGGATGACGATGGCAACTACACCGATTGAGATCCTGCGCGCCAGCCTCGAAGGGGTTGCGTATCGCTTCGCATTAATCGCGGAACGTTTGTTGGCGGGCACCGAACAGGCTCAGATTGTTGTGAGCGGTGGCGGGTTGCATCAATCTGCGGCGTGGACACAGATTGTCGCGGATGTGCTTGGGCGAGCGCTGATTCTCTCGCAGGAGCCCGAAGCAACCAGCCGTGGCGCGGCATTGCTGGCCCTAGAGGCCATCGGTGCCATCACCGATGTGGCAACACTGCCAGCCAATGATGGTGCAATCATTATGCCCAATCTGGAGCATTATGCCGTATACCAGGGTGCCATTGAGCGGCAACGCCAACTATATGATCTATTGATTGGTTAGGAAGTCGTGCTCTGTTCGATCCAGGCCAGGATGCGGCGAACAACCTCATCGAGGGGGGCGATGGTATCGACAAGGAGATACGGTTCGCCAATCGGATAATTTGAGATCTGGTTTCTCCGTTGCAGGTGATCTTCGAGATGTGACCAACTCGTGACATGATGAGCTGGTAGGCGTAGAGCGCTGCGCTGCTCGATCCGGCGCTGCCATTCGCCCTGTGATGAGCAAAAGCACTCAATCACAACCAAGCGTGCGGTTGTATCATGGGCCACACATGCAGCAGCTGTATAGCCAACTGGTTCACTAAGCGGGCTATCACAGATGACGCTCAACCCTTGGAGGAGTTGCCGCCGCGCAATATTGAACATGGTCGTGTAGGCCAACCCACCTGGATCGGTGCAATGGCCATCAAGAATATCCTTGATGTCGTCTTTGTCGATCACTGGAATGCCAAGATGGCGACCAAGCGCACGCCCGACAACACTCTTGCCAGAGCCTGGGTTTCCTTTGAGGGCAATTAGCAATGGGGGTTTCGGCTGTGGGATGGGGGCGATCATCGCGATAACAGGTTATCAAAGATTTGTTTCCAGTTTTCGAATGGGCGAGCACCAAGCAGCAACTGCCCATTGACAAGAAATGCTGGTGTGCTATTGATGCCTTTGTCCGTCGCAGCGCGTACATCGGCCTGAATCTGCGTGGCATGACGGCCTGTTTCAATGCAGCGCTGCAATCCAGCACTATCCAGTTTAAGTTCATCCGCATAGCGTACAAATGTTGTGAGATCGCTTGCATCGCCAGTGCCCCATTCGCGGGTTGCCTGACCGTTGAACAGGCGGTTGTGCATCTCCCAGAAGTGGCCCTGTTCTGCGGCGCAGTTGGCGGCGTGTGCGGCTTGCAGCGCACCAGGGTGGATCGATGTCAGTGGCAGATCGCGGAAAATAACATACACTTTGCCGGTTTTGATATATTGTTCTTCGATCTGCGGTTCGGCCTCGCGGAAAAATTGTAGGCAGTAGGGGCACTGGTAATCGCTATATTCGATGACAACAATTGGGGCGCGTGGATCGCCCTGGGCGCGTGCATTTGGCATCTGCTCGGAGAGCAGCGGGGTTGTGTTAGGCTGAATGAGTGCGGTAGTGCCGGGCAGGGATTGTGGCGGATCTAGCTGGCCAAGGCGCGCAGGGGCTTCTGGCCCGCATGCCGTAACGAGCAGAAGTGTAAAGAGAATAGCAAGCGAGCGCATGGTTGTGTGCATGGTAAAGATCCGGTATTGTTATTCCCACCTACCGCAGGCTTCAGCCTGCGACTAGGGTTGATCCGCTCTCAGCGCTCATACAATTCAATCTGCGCCTGATCCTGTGTTCGGCGGAGGCTCCCCCGAATAAGCCCGCCTGTGCCATCATCGGCGCAATAGGGGCAGATCGACCAGGTAAGATCAATGACTTTATCGCACACATTACAGCGGCGGCGCAGGGCGGTATGGCAATGTGGGCAGACAACAAAATCAGGTTCAATGCTGCGTTGGCAATGTGGGCATGTATACTTTTCGTCCATGTCGCGCCGTAGATACTCTTCTTCCAGGCGGCGCTCATAGAGTTCAGCAAGCGTCTGGCGTGGGCGCAGAATGAGATGCAGTATCACACCGGCAAATGGCAGAATCAGGGCTAGGGAGACTGCCAGTACCTGTACAAGCACATTCTCGCTGCGATCATGAATGTCGCGGTAGGTCCATAATACAGAAGCGGCCCATAGCAGCACAATATATGTGCCAAGCAGCCAGCCAATAGCAGTAATAATCGGAACGAGGTTCGTAATCAGGCTTTGTATATCCAAAATAACCGCTTTCTTTATGCGAGTAATCGTTCAATGCCAGCAGCCTTCAGCACGAAGACCGTTGCACCGCCGACTTGAACTTCGATGGGGGCTGGTGGATAGAATTCCCCAGATTCGGCGACTGGTGGTAAGGGGGACACATAACGCGTGCGGGTATAGCAGTGTTCGCGGATATCCTTGAGCACCGGATCGGTCTCGTGATCCTGAATAGCGATCAGCAGCGTAACATTACCCTCGCGTAGAAACCCACCTTCACTACTTATCCGCGTGACCCGATGCCCATGCGAGGTGAGTGCTTCCAGCAATTCCCCAGCATCCTGCCGTTGGACGACTGCAATAACCAGCTTCATCGTGTTGCTCCTTCTGTCGTTGGTGCGGGCTTATGGTTCTGGGGCGAATTGCCGTATCTGGCTCAGTGCAGGCTCGATTTCTGCCAGAATATGCTCTGAGAGCGCTACAATTGGTTGACGGGCATCAAACCGATGCCAGCGATCGGGATCATTGGCGATCAATTCGCGATAGCCAGCCTCAACTCGCTGATGATAGGCGAGTTCGCGGGCATCAAGACGGTTCCATTCAATTGGAGCAGTACGCAGTTCTGTTGGCGGTGCAGATGATTCGCCCTGCCAGCGTGGCCGCTCCTGCCGTTTTCGCCGCTTGCGCTCAAGGCCTTCTTCTGCGCTCAGATCAAGATAGATCGTCATATCTGGGCGTAATCCGCTGGTTGCGGCAGCGGTGATGGCCCGCAGTTCGTCAATATCACGGCCAAGACCATAGCCCTGGTAGGCATAGGTCGAGTCGGCATAGCGGTCACACAGAACGATACCACCCTGTTGAAGATAGGGTCGGATGACTTCCGTAACGAGCTGGGCACGCGAGGCAGCAAACAGCAGCGTTTCTGTCGTGGGTGCCATTTCGGTATGTTGTAAGTCCAGCACAATCCGGCGGATAAGATCGCCGATCCGTGTTCCCCCTGGCTCACGCACCAGAATGACGGGATAATGGCGGGCATGCAGCTGCTCATAGAGCAACCGCGCCTGCGTACTCTTGCCACTGCCTTCTGTTCCTTCGAATGTGATGAACACTCCCATCACTTCGCCCTGCTGCCTCTCTTGCTATATTCGCACCACACCACAGGCTGAAGCCACGCGGCTACGGGTTCATCATTCTTTGGCTTCAGCCTGTGGCTATCGTTCGCGAATGATTTTAACTCGCCGATTTGGCTCTCGTCCATGGCTCTCTGAGCGTACATTATAGCGCTCTGCCATCTGATGTTGGAGCCGCCGCACAAAACTGCTGCGTGGTTGCAGATCGACCATCTGTCGATCCCCATTCAGAACCTGTGTGATTGCCGTTTCCGTCTCCAGCATGGCATCAGTCAGATGGCGATCATCATCTGGGCCGGCGCGGCGTGGCAGTGAAACCTCTTCATCGTCTGTCTCACCAAGATTAAAGACATCGGCAAGTTGCTTTTCCATCTGGGTTGTCGTGTTATTTCGCAGAACATACACGGGCACGCCGCGTTCTTCCGCCTGGCGCACCCGCTGCGACCCTTGGCGATAATAGTTTTTGAGCGTCATCACCATTGTGGCTTCGCTCATATCGCGGACGATTGTTGCTGGCACACGCAGTTCTGCAATAACCTTCTCCAGCCGATCACGGCTGACGCCAAATGGATAGATACGCTGGCCGGTTGGCCGCCCATTCACCGGTGCTATCGCTATCTGTGATGGTATTTCAACAATTGCTATCGCCGATGGAGTGCTACGTGTTTGCTGTGGCTGTGAATTGCGTGGGCCAGAGCGCTCACGCTGATTATAGCCATTACCGCGCCGGTTGGTATTGCCGCCATAGCTGCCGCCGCCGCTCCCGCCATAGCCACTGCCAAAGGCGGGCACATACGGGACGACATCACTGCCACCCTCGCTGCTGCGAACAACCGTCTCGACAGTGATGTTGCCATCGGCATTGCGGGAACGCATTTCGACCGATGGTGCCTCACCGCGTAACATCGCATCGACAGCGCTTGCCACATCGGTATAGACGACCACGCGATCCCAGCTTTGGATCTCAACCAGGATATCGAACGTTGGTGGTGCCTTGCGTTCAAGAACAGTTTTCTGTGTTCCCCGCCGCCGCGCCTCTTCATCTCCAAGTGTGACAGCCTGAATGCCGCCGATTAGATCCGAAAGAGTTGGGTTGGTGAATAGATTATCGATCGTATTGCCGTGGGCCGTTCCGATCAGTTGCACGCCGCGTTCAGCAATTGTACGAACCGCCATTGCTTCAAGCTCGGTGCCAATCTCATCAATGACGATCACTTCGGGCATATGATTTTCAACGGCTTCGATCATCAGATTGTGTTGTTCGGAAGGACGCGGAACCTGCATCCGGCGTGCGCGGCCAATTCCGGCGTGGGGAATATCACCATCGCCAGCGATCTCATTCGATGTATCGACGATCACGACACGCTTGCGTAGATCTTCGGCCAGAACACGGGCTGTTTCGCGCAGCATGGTTGTTTTGCCGACACCTGGTTTTCCAAGCATCAGCACGCTCTTGCCCGATTCAACCAGATCGCGCAGAATGGCAATTGTGCCATAGACAGCACGGCCAACCCGGCATGTCAGCCCGATCACACGCCCGGCGCGATTGCGAATTGCGGAGATACGATGGAGCGTGCGCGGAATGCCAGCGCGATTATCTTCGCCAAAGGAGCCGATCCGATTGGCCACGAAGTCGATATCTTCGTGGCTGACCTCACGGTCGCTCAGGAAGCGTTCAACATCGCGGTAGCGAGCCTCGGGCAAACGCCCAAGGTCCATGATCACTTCAAGGAGATCTTCTCTGTGATCGCTCACAGCATCAAGCGCCTCACGAATATGGGGCGGCAATGTCTGGAACAGAAGATCGCTATTGCTGGTTATGTCCTGCTGGGCGGTCATATGGCCTCACGTCCTCGTCGAGGAGGGAGATTGTTGGAATCGGGGCGCGCGGTTCTGGCAATGGCTCCAGTGCTGGTGCTAGAATCGAGCGCCGTACGATAACAGTTGTTTGCTTACAAAGAAGTGCCTGCTCGCCAATTGGTTGGAACCCCAGATCGCCAGTTGGGAGCAATAGTTCACTTTGGTAATCGCGAAGCAACGCATAGACGGGCAGGGTATCGGAGATCTGGCCAAGGGCATAGCGCAACACGGCGGTCGTCTGTTCACGGGCCTCCGGATGAACCAGCATTGTCAGGATATGGGCAGCTGGCCCGCTGGTGAGCGCCAGATACGCTATCAGGTCATCGTCCCGACCAAGAACCCATGCGCGGCGGCGAACCCGATGCCAGTATGGGGTAAGCGGCAGCATCCAATCGCGGGAGGCTTTTGCTTCGGCCTGTTGAACGGGGCGGGGCGTGACAAGCCCATAGAGCTTATGGATGGCCCACACATCACGGCGCGATTGCTGGCGCATGGCAGCAACACTGGTGCCCTGATCCCAATCGGGGCCTTCTAGGCGCATGACGGTTTGGTTTGCATAACAGCTAAAACCAAGCTGGCGGAACATCTCACGCAGTTCATCGTGGCGTTGTGAGAGTGCCGCATACAGGCGTTGAACCGAGCGGCGGCCTGCGTGGGCACACAGTGATTCAAGCAATCGAAACCAGATATCGGGATCAGTTGGCGCACCACGGCCACCATCAAAGGCAGACAGAAGCACAATATCAAGTTCCGGGCGACGATCTCGGCCAGTGGCCTGAACCATTGCCCGCAGGCCATTTTCCTGGGCAAAAAAGGTTGCATGGGCTGCACTACTGCCTTCGGCAGCGCAGTGCAGCGCAAACCAAAACTGGCGATGCGGACGAGCCAGCATCGCTTCGTTATACAGCATTACTGCACTACGCGGCTTGCGCCGTAGCGACCAAAGGTCGCCTGGTGTGACCGGTCGGATCATAGTTTCATACCAGGCCGGAATAGAGCGCATCCAACCCGGCGGAGTTTATAGCTCCAGGAAGTAACGATGTAGCCGGTCGTCGTTGGTCAGTTCGGGGTGGAAGCATGTTGCGAGCATGCGACCCTGTTGTGCTGCGACGATCTGCCCCTCCAAAAGCTGTGCGAGAACAGACACACGAGAACCGGGTTGTTCCAGGATAGGTGCGCGAATGAAGACTGCACGGAGCGGCTGCGTACCAAGTTGGTTAATGCTCAGATCTGCTTCAAAGCTATCCAGTTGGGTGCCAAACGCGTTGCGCCGTGCCGTAATATCCATTAATGCGAGAGCTGGTTGGCCAGCTGGGCGGCCTTCGGCGATCTGTTTGGCCATCAGGATTGCGCCTGCACATGTACCCCAGAGTGGCATACCACCCAGCACTCGATTGCGAATTGGCTCAAGTAGGCCATCGATTACCAGAAGCGTGCCAATCGTTGTGCTTTCGCCGCCAGGAATGATCAGCCGATCAATAGCATCCAGATGCTGCAAGCGGCGGACCTGACGCGTCGCCACGCCCATCCGCTGCAGCATCTGTTCATGTTCACGAAAGTCGCCCTGCAGAGCGAGAATACCAACGGTCATCGTTTTCTACCAGCCGCGCTGTGCCATCAGTTGCTCTTGTGGGATCTTGGTGATTTCGATCCCGACCATTGCTTCGCCAAGCCCGCGGCTGACTTCTGCAATCACATCTGGCTCATTGTAATGGGTCGTCGCCTGGACGATTGCCCTTGCGCGCTTGGCTGGATCGCCGCTCTTGAAGATCCCTGAGCCAACGAACACGCCATCGACGCCCAGTTGCATCATGAGTGCTGCATCGGCTGGTGTTGCAATCCCACCGGCAGCAAAGTTCACAACTGGTAGGCGGCCGTTTTCTGCAATGAAACGAATAAGTTCGTAGGGTGCCTGATGGTTTTTGGCAACCACGAATAGTTCATCTGGATGCATATTTTGCAGGCGGCGGATTTCGCTATAGACGCTACGGGCGTGGCGAACGGCCTCCACCACATTGCCGGTGCCAGCCTCGCCCTTGGTGCGGATCATAGCGGCACCTTCTGCACAGCGGCGCAGCGCCTCACCAAGATTGCGGCAGCCACACACGAACGGTACCTTGAAGTTGTGTTTATTGATATGATGCTCTTCATCGGCTGGAGTGAGCACCTCGCTCTCATCGATATAATCGACCCCGAGTGCCTCTAGCACCTGAGCCTCAACGAAATGCCCAATGCGTGCCTTCGCCATCACTGGGATCGTCACAGCCTCTTTGATTTTAATGATTAATTCGGGATCGCTCATGCGGGCGACGCCGCCCTGTGCGCGAATATCGGCAGGGACGCGCTCAAGCGCCATTACTGCGACTGCGCCGGCCTCTTCTGCGATGCGGGCTTGTTCTGGCGTTACAACATCCATAATGACGCCGCCCTTGAGCATCTGCGCGAGGCCGATTTTTGTTGTCCAGGTTGACTTTTCCATTGCCAATTCCTCCCAAGACGTACTTGTATATTCTGGACCAACCTCATTGTACCACAGCCAGGAACGAAAGAAAAAGACCCAGCAGATGGCATGCCATCCGCTGGGTCTGTTGACCGACGATGAATGAATGCGGTGTTGTTAGTGTCCGAAGCGGGCGGCAACAGCCTCCCAATTGACAACATTCCACCATGCGTTCAGGTAATCGGCGCGGCGGTTCTGATACTTCAGATAATATGCGTGTTCCCACACATCGACGCCAAGCAGTGGTGTGAGGCCCAACTGTATTGGGCTATCCTGGTTGGCGCTGCTGATCACCTTGAGGCTACCATTGGCATCGGACACAAGCCAGGACCAGCCGCTACCAAAGCGCTTCAGGCCAGCGTCATTTACTTGGGCTTTGAGTGTTGCGAAATCGCCGAATGCCTTGGTGATCGCATCGGCCAATACGCCGGTTGGTTCACCGCCAGCATTTGGCCCTAAGATCGACCAGAACATGCTATGGTTTGCGTGGCCACCACCATTATTGATCACAGCCTGGCGAATCGCTTCCGGCACATCATTGATATTGCTGAGAATCTCCTCGATCGTTGCATTTTGCAGATCGGGGGCATTGGCGAGCGCATTGTTCAGATTGGTTACATAGGTTGCATGATGCTTGCCATGATGGATCTGCATCGTCTGTGCATCGATATGTGGCTCCAGTGCGGCGAAATCGTATGGAAGTGGTGGTAGTTCGAAGGCCATGATTCTGCTCCTTATGTGTCAGTACACACGCGGTTGATCCGGCGGGCGGCAGTACAGCACAAGGCGTTCTACGTAGATGTAGATGCCTTTTATACTGTCTCATCTAAACGTACGGGGACGATGGTGGAATGGATGGATACGCATTTAGCGATGTTCGGATTGTACTTCACCAATGCGGTAACGGCAACACGATGCTCCAGCGGCAATTGTCTCTTCGCGGGTAATCGGCACGCCCAGGATATCCTCATAGAGCTTGAGTTCTTGGGCACAAGCCTGCGGGTAATCGCGAGCCACGCAATCGACTGGGCAATTATGTTCGATCAATGTGAATGTGCCATCGGGGAGTTGTTCCCAATCACACATATAGCCTTGTTCGGTTAGGATCAATGCCAGTTCTGCAACCTGTTTGACGCGATCTTTGCCTGTTAAGCGCGGTGCAAATTGTATATGGAGTTTTTCGCGCCGTTGTGCGAAGAGATGATCGACTGCTTGCGGCCCACCGCTTTGTTCAACAAACGCGATAGCATCCAGCGCCATTCTATCGTAGCGGCGTGGGAAGAGTGCCTCGGCGGATTTTGTGAGCGAGTAGAGATGGCTTGGGCGGCCAATTCCACGGCGTACACCAATCGCCTGAACCATTTCATCGCGTTCGAGCAATGCCAGATGCTGGCGAATACCAACTGCGCCAATGCCAAGTGCATCGCTCAGTTCGGCGGCTGTCATCTGGCTTGTGCGGCGCAGCAATTCCAGAATGTTCTGGCGCGTTGTTCCCTGCTCGCGCTGCTCTAACACCATGGGTAACTCCTCACCGAATCGACGTAGATACTCTTTCACATATGTGTGTATCTATGAGTATAGCACTCTGCTTTTTTGTTTGTCAAGAAAATACTTTCGTATCTCGTAACTGTATTGGTTGCATCTGTAGGGGCCAGAACATATACTATACAAGGGCCTACGCGATTGTGGAAGGAAATGCATTGTATGGCGCATAATCCTGATGCATCTGAGTTAAACACCAAGCAAACATCGCCATCCACAGATGTGGAAACGATGTTGCAAGAACAAGCGCAGACAATCCTGCACTTGCGTGCTCAGAATCAACTTCTCCAGGCAGTCATTAATGCGATGCCATATGCCATGTATTGGAAAGACACGGATCTCGTCTATCACGGGTGTAATCAACGTTTTGCAACCGATCTTGGACTCGCAACACCCGATGCGATTATTGGCAAGACGGATGCTGAGCTTTCCTGGCAGCCGGAGGAAGTTGCCGCATTTCAAGCCATCGACAAGCAGATTCTTGAGACAAAGACACAGATCTATGATGATCAGGAAACGGTGATTCATCCTGACCATACACAGGAATGGTTTGAGACCTATAAGCTGCCGCTCTTTGATTCAAGAGGCGCAGTCATTGGAGTGGTTTCTACCTATAATAATATTACTGGGCGAAAACAGGCCGAGTCGACGGTTCTGGCGCAGGCCGCTTTGCTACAAGAACTTTCCACACCGGTGATTCCCCTTAGTGATCAGGTATTGGTGTTGCCACTTATTGGATCGATTGATTCACGAAGGGCTCAGCAGGTGCTGACGGCGATTCTCGATTATTTGACGAATAGCCATGCAGAAGTTGTCTTTCTCGATATTACAGGTGTACCAATTGTGGACACACAGGTCGCGCTGGCACTGATTCAAACCGGGCGAGCTGTTCAGTTATTGGGTGCGCGGCTGGTGTTGACTGGTATTCGCCCAGAGGTTGCCCAGGCACTTGTCGGTTTGGGTGTCGACTTGGGCACAATGATTACCTATAGCACGCTCCAACGCGGCCTCGCAGAAGTGGTCAATATTCGGCCAGAAACGGCGGGGCAGCGGAAGAGTCAGGAGTCAGGATTCAGGAGTCAGAAGCCCTGATCGGGTATTGTTTGCGTCCAACATGCCCAGACCTCTCAATCCGCAGGCTGAAGGAGCTTGAGGAAATAATCGGGAAATACAGGATGCCTTTCTATCCGCAGGCTGAAGCCTGCGGCAAGGGAAAGCCTGCGGCAAGGGAAAGCCTGCGGCAAGGGGACGATGCACCCATACGAAAGGACGCCGCCGCACGAGGGCGTCTCTACAGAATTGGACATACATATGAATCAGATGGTTCGCATTCTTATTATTGGCGCTCTTTTTCTGACTAGTTGCGCTAGCTCGGCAACGCCGGCTGTTCCGACTGCTGCAATTGTGCCAACTAGCACCTCTGTTGCTCCACCAACTGTAATGCCGATTGCAACAGCAGCACCGACAGCCACAATAATTGCTGCGACAGAAACGACCGTTGCAACTGAGATGCCCGTTGCGACAGAGGAACCTACTGTGCTGCCAGAACCAACCGCAGTTGTACCAGTTCTTGCACCTGTAACTGGCCAGCAAATCCTAAAACTTAGCGCTGGGAATGGCAATGATCAGGTTGGCATTGCGAGTGCGGATCAATCGATCACTGGCCCGCGCGCCTTCCGGATTGGTGCAGATGGTTCGATTCGTTTGCTCGATAATCTGAATAAGCGCGTATTGTTCTTTGACCAAACCGGGAAGCTGGCCCGCACAATCGCTATTAGTGAGGCGCGAGATCCGCAGGATTTTATCGTCAACAATGCTGGTGAGGTCTTTATCTTCGATAATGGCAATAATCAGGTGTTGCGCTACAATCCAAAAGGTGCTCTTGCCAGTACTATTCCGTTAAGCCCTGGGATCAGCGCTAGCGCCGATGGCATTATGCTCAATGCCGATCAGGATCTCATGCTGATCCAGAATAATCAATCGTTCTGGGTTGTGCTGCATAAAGGCACGATTGTGCCGCCAGAACTTCAGGCGTTAACAATGCGCAGTGGTGTTGTCACACCGCGTAGCCCAATGGCATTCCAGGTGACGTATGCCGAGAACCATAATCCATTGTTGCGTATTGTTGGGTTGCGTGGCAGCCAAACCAGTGATCTGATCGGTGAGGTTGATCAGCGTGAGATCCAGTTGCCTGGTGATGTTCAGTTCTTTAATGTTGATCGGGCCATGAGCCTGTATTTTACGCGCCCAGCGCCCGATGCTGCTGGAGTCGATGTGTGGCGGGTCAATCCCGATGGCACACCAGCTGGTGGAGCGCAGCTTCAGACAGGAGCGTGCGAAACTTCATGGCGCTCACTATATATCGACCAGACCGGGGCGGCATGGACGATGTGTTCTAGCGATAGTGATGTGACGATCACGCGCTATGCCCTGCTTGCACCAGATGGTACGCCGCTTCCCGATGCGCCAAATAGTGCTGCCGATGTTTCCTGGCGACCAGGAGCACGCCTCGACGCTGCCTGATAAGCCAAATCCAGCGCCGTGTGCGCTGTTGCGAGAACCGGGAGCCAAGAACTGAGAACCGAGTATTCAGGAGTCAGGAGTCAGGAGTCAGAATGACCAGAACCAAGAACTAAGAGCCAAGAAAGCTAAGGGTGGTGCGTATACAATACGCACCAACAAGCCACCAACACATATTGATCGCAGCCGTGGCATGACCAACGGACCCTGGCGAGCCACCACCATTCTTTAGATCAAAAAACAAATGTTGGATGCTGACGCTAAGGATACACATTATGACCCGATCGCGACGCTTTCAGATCCTGGAACAGCGCGACATTAACCGCGAGACGTTTGTCGAACCCTGGCCAGAGGCTGGCCTGGTTGTGGCCGAAAGCCCATTCGATCCACAGCCAAGTTTGCAGATCATCGATGGGCGGGTTGTCGAATTGGATGGCAAGCCGCGTGAGCGCTTCGATATGCTCGATACGTTTATTGCTGATCACGCCCTGGATCTGGCGAGCGCTGCTGAGGCAATGGCGCTGCCATCACTCCAGATTGCGCGAATGCTGGCCGATATCAATATTCCGCGCGAGCGGATCTTCCAGTTGGCCTGCGGCTGTACCCCTGCCAAACTTGTCGAGATCGTTGGCCATCTGAATGTTCTGGAGATGATGCAGGGGCTGGCCAAGATGCGGGTGCGGCGTACACCCGCTAACCAGGCGCATGTCACCAACCGCTGCGAGCACCCGGCTCTGTTGGCTGCCGATGCTGCCGAAGCGGCTCTACGTGGCTTTGCCGAAGTCGAGACCACGGTTGGTGTGGCTCGCTATGCGCCATTCAATGCCCTGGCGATTCTGGTTGGAACACAGACAGGCCGCGGTGGCGTGCTGACCCAATGCTCGGTTGAGGAATCGCTGGGGCTACGGTTGGCGATGAAAGGGCTGACGACCTATGCCGAGACGCTTTCGGTGTATGGAACCGAGCGCACGTTTGTCGATGGCGATGACACGCCCTGGTCGAAGGCGTTTCTGGCATCGGCCTATGCCTCACGCGGCGTGAAGGTTCGTTTCACCTCTGGCACTGGTTCGGAGGCATTGATGGGCCATGCCGAGGGCTGCTCGATGCTGTATCTGGAAGCACGTTGCCTGATGGTGACGCATGGGGCTGGCAGCCAGGGCGTGCAGAATGGCTCGATCTCGTGCATTGCCCTGCCGGAAGCGCTGCCTGGCGGAGTACGGGTGGTGCTGGCCGAAAACCTGCTGGCGGCCATGTTGGGACTCGAAGTCGCCTCTGGCAATGATGCACTAGCCTCGCATTCGGCCATTCGCAAATCGGCCAAACTGATGCTGCAATTCATTCCTGGCACCGATTTTATCTTCTCTGGCTATAGTGCGGTGCCCAAGCGCGATAATCTGTTTGGTGGTGGCAATTTCGATGCCGAAGATTTTGATGATTATAACGTGCTGCAACGCGATATGCAGATCGATGGGGGCACACGTTCGGTGACCGAAGCAGAAACGTTGGCGATCCGCAGCGAAGCGGCCCACGCAATCCAGGCGGTGTATGCGGAATTGGGATTGCCAGCGATCAGCGATGATGAGGTTGCAGCGGCAATCATCGCCCACGGCAGCGAGGACATGCCTGCCCGCGATGTTGTTGCCGATCTAGCAGCAGCAGATCGGTTTCTGGCCAGTGATCAGACGATATTGGCGGCGGTTGCTGGGTTGCAGCGGCGCGGTTTCACACGGATCGCCAATAATCTACTGGAGATGGGCCGCCAACGGGTGGCCGGCGATTACCTACAGCCAGCGGCGATCTTTGATCGCACATTTCGGGTGCAGAGTGGCATCAATGATCCAAATGATTATACAGGCCCAGGCACGGGCTACCGAGTCACTGGCGAGCGTTGGCGCGAGATCGAGCAGATCCATCAGGTGCGCTCGCCGCGTGATTTTATTACTGATCAGATCGGCACGCCATCCACAAAACTGGTTGAACTTGGCGCAGCGCGAGCAGGAACCCAGACGGAAGTGATTGTTGCCGTTGGGCCAGCGTTTGGCCGAGCATTGACGCGCACGATTGGTGGGCTTGAGCATGAAGAGGTGTTAGCGGCGCTTCTGACTGGCGTTGCTGAGGAAGGGTTGACAGCCCGCATCCTACGGATCTATCATAGCTCCGATTGTGCCGAGATTGGCTATACTGGCGCAATGCTCAGTGGCTCGGGGATTGCCATTGGCCTGCAATCGCGTGGCACGACGATCATCCATAAACGTGGGCTGGCGCGGCTGAATAACCTGGAATTGTTCCCGCAATCGCCGAGCCTTACACTAGAAACCTACCGCAATATTGGGCGTAATGCAGCGCGCTATGCCAAGAATATGCAGACAACACCAGTACCGGTTCAGGTCGATAACTGGGCCAGACTACGCCTGATTGTCAAAACAACCCTGCTGCATCGCCGCGAAACCGAGCAAGTTCAGGATCTCCCGCCAGCCGAAATTGCCTTTGATTGGGAGCCGGATGTGTAGCACGTAGCTATCAGCAGTCAGGAGTCAGGAGTCAGAAGTCAGAAGTCAGAATAACAGAACCAAGAACCAAGAACCAAGAACCAAGAACTGAGAACCGCAAAGTTGTGCCGCCGACCGTGATTGTGTACCATTCTGACTTCTGACTCCTGTCTTCTGAATACTAAAAAGAGCAAACCATGACCGAACCAACGAAGCGCTACCCACTCATGCAGCATGCTGCCGACGAATTACATGCGGCCAGTGGGCGGGCGTTGAATGAGATTACTCTTGACGAAGTGGCCGCTGGTGAACTGACGATTGCCGACACGCAGATTAGTGCGGCAACCCTACGCGCTCAGGCGGATGTGGCGCGGCAGGCAGGCTATACCCAATTGGCCGAGAATCTGGCGCGCGCTGCTGAACTCACGAGCGTGCCGAATGATGAAATGCTCCACATGTATGATCTGTTGCGCCCTGGCCGCGCCGCATATGCGGAGATGATCGCATTGGCCGAGCAATTAGAGTATTCGTACAAGGCCCCGCTCTGTGCAGCGCTCGTTCGTGAGGCAGCGGAAATCTACCAACAGCGCGGGCTGCTGCGGCGCTAATTTGGATCAGGTCGGGATTGTGATCTGCACACGTTGCTGTAATATATTACCAGAACCAGCAGTAATATGTTTATAGGTCGAAACTAGGTGTTCAGTCATCGCCTGGGCCGCCAGATCTGCATCAGCAGCCAGGATGGCTTTCGCAATGGCGACATGCTGGCGAAAGGCCTGGCGCATGTATTTGGCATGCATCTTGGGTGTTTCATCAAGTGGGCTTATGAACTGCGTCTGGCTCCACAGAATGCCAACCAGAACATCAACAAGGATCTTAAAGACAGGATTCTGGCTCATTTCGGCAAGCAAAATGTGAAACTCGGCATCAATGGTTGGCAATGTGCTAAGCGTTGTGTTCAGCAGCTCGTCGTCGAGTGCAATCAGCATTTCGAATTGCAGAATCATCTGCTGGAGCTTGCGCACCAAACTCACGACCAGATGTTCGCAGGCCAGGCGCACGATCCAGGGCTCAAGTGCCATTCGTGCATTCAGTAGATCCTCTTTAATCACATTCTCTTGATGGAAGGCTAGGAGTAGCGCATCGCTTGCTGCTGCGGTTAAATCCATGCCGATCGTCGCACCCTGGCGGGGATGCACATCAACAATCCCGCGCGCAGCCAACAGCTTGATCGCCTCACGGGCAACCGGGCGACTTACTGCATATGTCTCCTGAAGCTCACGCTCCGATGGCAACACGGCTCCCGGCAATAACTCGCGCAAAAGAATCCGCCGTAGGATTTGCTGTGCAACCTTGGCTGGTAACCCATCATTATGTTGTGCCATAACGCCCTTCTACCCATGAACAGTGATAGCAGTGCTATCGGATTCGTGTAATTAGTATATGCGGCATCGTCAGTCTTGACAAGACTCGTCATATGCATTATTTTACCTCTTGTCAGACCAGATGTAAGTTTATATGATCAGCGAGTGATGAGAGAGGAGGTTGGCCTGCCGCCAAGCGAGCGGAGGCATGGATGTTCCTATGTGAGCCGCATCTGGTTGCTCTGCGGTGCGTATTCAGGTGCTTGATCGTCAACCGATTGTCGATTGCCTCTTCATTTGGCTCTCCAGCATAACGAATACAAAGGAGTAGATCGTATGTCTACCGCTTTCTTCACCCGCTGGCGTTTAGTATGCCTTGGCCTGTTGCTCACCCTTGCCGCCTGTGCTGGTGCGCCTGCCGCACCGACGGTTGCCCCTGCTGCGGCTGCGACCGCAGAACCCCAGGTTGTCGTCCAGACTCAGGTGGTTGTGCAAACCTCAGAACCTGTTGTTGTCACCGCTGTGCCGCAGCCAACCGCCGATCCAACTGACCCAAATGCAGAAATCACGGTGTGGGTTGATTCGACACGCGAAGGGGCAGTCAAGCTTTACAAAGAAAAGCATCCTGACGTTGCGGCCAAGATCAATATTTCCGTCGTTGATCGTGGCCAATTCCCAGCCAAGGTGCTGTTGTTTAACAACTCTGGTGGCGGTTGGCCAGATGTTGTCTTCGCCGAACCAGAGCTTGTCACTCAGGTTGCCGATGCCTCACGGAACTTCCCAGCCGATCTGATGCCATTTATTACGACCGATATTCTCAGTAAATTTGCCCCTGGTGCGAATGATCCATGCATGTTTGATGGCAAGCTCTTCTGCATGCGCAACGACCTAGCACATAATGTGTTGTGGTACAACGCGCCGCTGATGAAGGAGTTCGGCTACACAGTGCCAACTACATGGGAAGAGTACGAGGCGTTGGGTGAGGCTGTCGCTAAACAACACCCCGGCTATGTGATTGGTGCCTTTGGTGACGATCAGGCCATGAATGTCTACTTTTGGGCCAGTGGCTGCCCCGTCAGCCATCTGACAAGCGCCACCGAGGTGCAGATCAATTTGAGCGACCCACGCTGCACCCGCGCTGCTGCAATGGTCGATAAACTGATTGGCCTGGGTGTATTGACCAAGGTTGGCCCATTCGACCCAGCCTTTGTTAAGCTTGCCAACGATAACAAACTGTTGATGATGCCAGCCGCCTCGTGGTACGGCGAGTATGTGTTTGGTGGAAAACCAGACAGCGCGTATTACAAAGAGGCCAAGGGGCAGTTGGGTGTCGCACTACCACCAAAATGGAAGGACGATCCGAAACCGCTGACCGGCGCACAGGGCGGAGCGGCCTGGACGATGTCGCGTCATACCAAAAACCCGAAGTTGGCAGTCGATCTGATCATCTGGCTGACAACTTCTAATGATTACCAGGGCACTGCTCCGACCTTTCCGGCCTATCTTCCAGCGGCTGATGTGTGGAGCAAGACCGTTGCCGCCAACAAGGTCTATGCACAGGATCCATTCCCGATTTTGAAGGAAGCAGCCAGCCTTGTTGATGGCGCATGGTCGAATGTTCGCTATAGCAAGGGGCCGGTGTTCAACACAGTGGTCATTGGCGGGCTCACCGAAGACAAAACGGTCGCATCAAGCCTAGAAGAATTTCAGAAGCAGCTCACTGCCGAGGCCGAGGCACAGGGCTACGAAGTTGTGAATAAATAGGCTATTCACATATTGGCGATCCGGCTTGATGAGTATGTATAGGCACACAATTCGGGCCAGATCGCCATCTGAGGAGCTTGGTATGGTTGCAACGCCAAACACAACAATCGTAACCCGCCAACCCAGCAAACGACGTCGGGGACTCCAGGCAGCGCATCTTTTTGTCCTGCCCTATACGCTGTTTCTGCTGCTGTTCGGGATCGCCCCTGGTCTGTACGCAATTACGATCAGCTTTGCCAAATTCGTTGAGGGCCGACCACAGTTATTCCAGGCTGGATTGAAGAACTATACGATTGCTTTTACCGATTTTCGTTTTCTGAAGACGTTTGGCAATGCCTTTTCGTTTCTGGCGATTGCGTTACCAGTTGGTGTCATTGGCGTCGTTGTGATTGCGCTGCTGCTGCATGCCCGCGACGACTGGTTTGCCAACGTCATGCGTACGATCTACTTTGTTCCTGGTGCAGTCGCCGGCCCAACACTGGTGCTGCTTGCAATCTTCACACTCGACCCAGCACTGAGCCCGTTTCGGTTTCTGCTGACAGCCATGGGTTTTGAAACGATCAGCGATGTGATCCGGCCCAAGTATTTCCCGGTACTCTTTACGATCATTGGCTTCTTTGGTGGTGCGGGCGGCTGGATCGCAATCTTCTATGGTGCGCTCAACAGCATATCGCACGAGGTACTTGAGGCAGCACGGATGGATGGATGCAACGCCTGGCAAAGCGCCTGGCATATTAAACAGCCATTGATCAGGCCGTATATTGCCTATATGGCCATCCTGACCTTTGCTGGAAACATCCAGTTGTATGCCGAGCCGGCCCTGATTGGCGCGGCGGGCAGTTCACCAATCTCGCTCTGGTCGCCGAATCAACTGGCCTACGAATTTGCCTTCCGGATTGGCAATTTCGGTGCCTCAGCCGCCATCTCACTGGTAATGCTCCTGATTGGCCTGATTGGTGCGATCTTAGTTCTTACAACAACCAGCATCTTCCAGAGCGATGCATCCAATAGTGCAGAAGGGTAGTGCCATGCAACCACGCCCATCCGTTGAGCAGCGAGCGCCAATGGCGCGCCCTGGCATGTTCCAGCGCCTCCAGCGTGCGGCCCGCGCCGATGGCATCAGTATTCCTGGCATGGGGTTACGAGTACTAGTATTGCTACTGTTCGCGATCTTTTTTGGATTGCCATTGATCTGGATCGTGCTGGCACCAACCAAAACCGATACACAGCTCTTGGATTGGCCGCCACTCGCATTCGGCTCATTGGATCGGGCTCTGTTAGCCTGGAAGAACCTGTTTGGATATGGCGAGAATAGTGTGGCGATCTGGAGCCGCAACTCGGTTGTCTATACAATTTCCTCGCTGCTCCTCAGCATTGCCATCTCGCTGCCGGCGGGATACGCACTGGCAATATCGCGCTTTGCCGGGCGGCAATTCTTATTATGGGCAACCCTGATTAGCATGATTCTGCCTGGATCCGCGCTGGTATTGCCATTATTCCTGGAGATGAGCCTGGTGCGGCTGACCAACACGCCATGGAGTGTGATCCTGCCAGCAGGATTCTTCCCATTTGGCGTGTACTTGACCTATATCTTCTATGCAACCAGCCTGCCAAAAGATCTGCTTGCGGCTGCGCGGGTCGATGGGTGCTCTGAGTTTCAGATGTTCTACTATATTGGCCTACCGCTTGCGCGAACATTGTTTGGATTACTGATCTTTATTGCCTTTACGAGCAACTGGAATAACTATTTCTTACCATTAGTGATGCTGAATGATGATCGACTGTATAATTTACCACTTGGTATTCAGGCACTGATCAGCGGGACATCGGCGCTGCGGCCAACTTTTGCGACCGACCTGCCGATTCGGCGGGCTGAAGTCGCATTAGCTGGCCTGCTGTTGATCGTTCCCGTTGTCATCATTTTCCTTTTCTCACAGCGTTATGTCGTCAGCGGCGCACTAACGGGTTCAACCAAAGAGTAAGATGCCATATGTGGAGGAGTGCGCTCTCATGTTCAACCATACCAGCATTGTTGCCCACGCGATGCAAGCGCCACCAGCCTGGGCATTAACCCAACGGCATCTGATTTCAACCATGGAAACGGCGGTTCCAATCTTCCACAAACGCTATACTCGCGCTGATGGCAGCTTCATCTGGCGTGATCAGTGGCCGGGATTCGATGGCTCGGATGATGGTTATGAGAGCTTTCAGAACTGGCCGTTGTTGTATCTGCTGGGCGGCAATACGGCATTGCTGACTCAATCGCAGTTTTTGTGGGAAGCCGTCACCCGCCAATTCAGGGAGTATGGTCAAATCTCTCGTGAATTCGATGCCGCCTATGATTGGATGCATCATGGCGAGAGTTCGACTGTGTTCTATGCTATGGGCATGGCCGATCCAGCCAATAATCTGCATCGGGCGCGGGCGCAACGCTTCGCCCATTTCTACACGGGGCTGGATCGTGAGGTACCCAACTGGGATGCAGAAAAACGCATGATTCGTTCGCCAATCAATGGCAGCCGTGGGCCACGGATCATCAATGAATGGGACGATTGGGCTACGCATCGGGCGATCCTGGCCGATTACCCGGCACCATTCGAAGATATTCCTGGTGTTGTTGGGCCAATTGCCGATTGGAATGATGACCGTGTGTATGGCGAGATTCTGCGCCTGCTGAATGAGCGCATGATGAATGGTGATGTTCCGCTTAATCTGACAGCAACCAGCCTGGTGACACACGCCTTCCTGCTAACTGGTGAGGAGCGCTACCGTACCTGGGTGCTGGAATATCTTGAGTCCTGGGCCGAACGAATTAAGCGTAATGATGGAATCTGCCCCGATAATATTGGCCCGAATGGCATTATTGGTGAGCATATGGGTGGTAAGTGGTGGGGTGGCTACTATGGCTGGCGCTGGCCGCATGGCCTGATGACGATTCTCCAGCCGCTCACGATTGCGGCCATGAATGCCGTGCTGCTGACCGGAGATCGGCGTTACTTGGACATCCCGCGCAGCCAGCTCGACCGCATCACCGAATTGGGGCGGGTTCAGGATGGCGTGCTGCTGGTTCCACACCGCCATATGGATGCTGGTTGGAGCGATTATCGGCCACTCTCGCCAGAATACCCCCTCCAGATCTGGTATATGTCCCAGGAAGCCCAAGATGCAGCCCGGTTGGAGCGCTTCCCTGAGTATGCAACAAGCTGGCGCACTATTCGGCCAGGGCGTGGCAAGGGCGATGACATTCATTTCGGGCCATGGTATTGCTATCTGCGCGGCGAGTATCCAACCTATCCACAAGAGATCATGGGTGCCCAATGGAACGAAATGGCGCGGCGGCTCGATCTAATGCGTACAGACAATAGCGATCCACAGGAATGGGATGTGCACTATTGGCAGAATGCTAATCCCGTCCATACCGAGGCACTGGTGCAACTGACCTGTGGTGGCCCACAGATCATCTATCATGGCGGGTTGCTGCATGTGCGCCTGCGCTATTTCGATGCAGAAACACGCAGGCCAGGGCTACCACCAGATGTTGGAGCATTGGTGCGTTCCATTACCGCCGATGATACGACTGTTACATTGGTGAATACAAGCCCCTTATATGAGCGACGATTGATCATCCAGGGTGGCGCGTTTGGTGAGCATCAAATCCTTTCTGCGACCGACCTGAGTGCCAATACTGCACCTGTAGCGATCAATGATCGACATATGCGGATTGTGTTGCCTCCTGGCCGCTCACTTGACCTACGGCTCGAACTGCGGCATTATGCACATACACCAAGTTATGCTGGGCCGAGCTGGTATTGAGAACCGCCCTCACCCCCGGCCCCTCTCCCACTGGGAGAGGAGCGGCGCAGCAGGGGTGAGGGAAATAGCCACGAACACATATTGATTGCACCCCCGGCATAGCTAACGAGTATTTTATTGCCACAAAGATGCATTTGGGGTTCGGGGCAAGGCCCCGACCGCGGGTTGTGGCCAGGGTACCCTTTGGGTCTGGCACCCCCGGACGGGATCCCGCCCTAGCTGCGGGCGCGGGGTGCGTAGCCCCGCATACTAAAAAACCTGAAAGCTGAGAACCAAGGAGCAGCGTAGCATGTCGCAGTCTTCAACCACATTTCAGCACGTTATCTATGGATGGGATGCGGCCCATGCCGCAACGCTTGATCCACTTGGCCGATTGGTATATCGCTCGAATCTGCTTGGCAGTGACCAGCGGATCACCAACACGGGCGGTGGTAATACCTCCAGCAAGTTCAGCGAACATGATCCACTCAGTGATGAGCCGGTTGAGGTTTTGTGGGTAAAGGGTTCTGGCGGCGATCTACGGACTGCCGGACGCGAGCATTTTGCTTCATTGCAGATGGAGAAACTACACGCGCTCCAGCCGATCTATAACGCCGCCGATGAACGTGGCCCGAAAACGGCAATTGAAGATGCGCTGGTGGCTAGGTATGCCCACTGCACCTTCAATCTGAACCCACGCGCTCCCTCAATCGATACGCCATTGCACGCCTTCGTGCCATATCGCCATGTCGATCATACTCACCCGAATGCAGTGATTGCGATTGCTGCCTCGGCTGAGGGCGAGCGGCTCACCCAGGCGATCTATGGCGATAGCGTGATCTGGTTGCCCTGGCAACGGCCTGGTTTCGATCTCGGATTGCAGCTGCAATCCGTCTGTGAGCGCTATCCCCAGGCGCAGGGTGTTGTTCTTGGCGGTCATGGGCTGATCAACTGGGCCGACGATGATCACGCTTGTTATGTGCTGACCCTTGAATTGATTGAACGGGCGGCTGCCTATATTGCGGCCCATGATCGCGGCTCGCAAACCTTTGGCGGTAGCGCCATTCCGGCCCTCCCTGTTGAACAACGTGAGTCGCTATTGGTTGATCTGTTGCCCTGGCTGCGTGGCCAGCTTGGTGGCGAAAAACCACAGATCGCAACGATCCAGGCAACTGATCCCGTACTCGAATTTGTTGGCAGTGCCGATGCTCCACGCCTGGCTGCGTTGGGTACATCCTGCCCTGATCACTTTTTGCGAACCAAGATCAAGCCATTGTATGTGCCATGGAATCCGCACCAGCAGGATTTTGCCACACTTCAGAACCTGTTGAGCGCAGAACTTGTCGCATATCGCGCCGATTACCGAGCGTACTATGAACAACACAAACTGCCCGATTCACCAGCGGTTCGTGATCCAAACCCGACCGTTGTGCTGCTTCCGGGGATTGGGATGGTTGCCTGGGGCAAGGATAAAAGTGAAAGCCGGGTGACAGCCGAGTTCTACACCTGTGCTGTCGAAGTCATGCGTGGTGCCGAAACCGTCAGCCAGTATGTTGCACTGCCACAGCGCGAAGCATTCGATATTGAGTATTGGTTGCTTGAAGAAGCCAAGCTGCGCCGCATGCCACCTGAAGCCGAACTAGCGCGCAGTATTATTGCGATTGTTGGTGCTGGCAGCGGCATTGGCCGCGAGGTTGCCAGGCGTCTCAGCCGCGAGGGCGCTCATCTGATCTGTATTGACCGCGATCTGGTGGCAGCCGAGGCGATTGCTGCCGAACTGAGTGCCAAACGTGGGATGGGGATTGGCGTTGCCGGCAGTGGTATGAGTGGTTGTGGGCCAATCATTGCGCTGCCAGCCGATATCACCAACCGTGAGAGTATTCGCTCTGCACTCCAGCAGATCGTTCTGGCCTATGGCGGGCTAGATGGGCTGGCTGTCACAGCTGGGGTGATCATCTCTTCCGATACCGCTGGCCGTATTCCAGATGGGAGTTGGGCAGTGACGTTTGCGGTGAATGTGACGGGATCGTACCTGGTGGCCGATGAGGCATCGGCGATCTGGCGGCAGCAGGGCTTACCGGCTAGTTTGGTGTTGACAACCAGTGCCAATGCGGTGGTGCCAAAGGCTGGCTCACTGGCCTACGACACATCGAAAGCAGCGGCCAATCATCTTGTGCGCGAGCTTGCCGTAACATTATCGCCGCTTGTGCGCGTCAATGCCGTTGCACCAGCAACCGTCGTTGAGGGTTCGGCAATGTTTCCGCGTGATCGGGTGATTGCATCGCTGACCAAGTACCATGTTCCATTCGAGGCAGATGAGAGCGATGATAGCTTGCGTGGAAAGCTGGCCCAGTTCTATGCTGATCGAACATTGCTCAAGCGGCCAATCACCCCTGCCGATCAGGCCGAAGCCTATTTCGTTCTGCTCAGCCGCCGACTGAGCCGCACCTCTGGCCAGATTATCGCTGTGGATGGTGGGTTGAGCGAGGCATTCTTGCGCTAAATTATTTGGGCCGTAGCGATGCAACATCCTATGGCCGTAGCGACGCAAGATCTTGCGCCGCTACGGCCATAGGAATAATTAGGGGGTGACCATAAACTCTGTATGCATACCCAATTTATAGTGATTGGGCAGATTACAGATCATCAGATAGCGCCCTGCCGTGAGATCGAGTGTTAGATCTGCGCTTTTGCCAACCTCAAGATCGCCCTGCTCGCCAGGGATTTCCAACTTATCCTCATCAATATCACCATCAGCCGCCGTTGGTAGTTTGTCGATTGGCAGATCCGTTTTCACAACCACGAACTCATGAACAACTGACCCGCTATTCGTGATTTTGAACGAGACCTTCCCACTCTTCGCGGTCGTCTGGTTCATCTCAATCGCATAATCCTTCACTATTGTATTCACTGGCCCAGGAGCCCCACAACTATTCAGGCCAATCAGGGCAACGCCAAGCAGCGATGCGATCACGCAACGACGGCCACACTGGAAAAGTGTGCTGTTCATCTGTTACCCTTCTGTGTACATACTATCTGTCCAACTCCGACAATCGGAGTTATGGGCCTATGTAGGTTGTTCTGGTTGAGACGAAAGCATCGTAAAATTCAGTCCCAGTTGTGCCCGATGTTAACCCAACCGATGGCCCAAGCACAATATCCTCAAGCCGGTACGTGCCGTTTGAGAGGTTTGCTTTCGTTCCTTTCAGTACACCATCGATCCACAGTTTACTCGAACCATTCGTGCCACCTGATGTGGTTGCCGCAATCCAGGATAACTCAATTGGATGGGCGGCATTGGTGATTGTGTACCAACTCGTGTAGCTGTAGGTGCCGTTATTGGCTCGCACGCCACTACGGATCTGATAAAGGTTGCTTGATCGCCGTAGTTGGATGCGCACGATGATGACGCCCGACGAGGAGCCGCCAACAAAAATATCGTGGGAGGAACCATTGGTCATTGTAATACTATTAGGCGAAAAGTAAAATCGGGCATGGTAACTCGCCTCTGCCACTGGAGCTGAGTTGATCAGATAGATTGGCGTTGTGCTTGTGATCTGGGCTTGCATGCCCCAGGTGCCAACCAATGCTGCGGCGTTCGATGCATTTAACCGCCCGCCATCAGTTGCCGCAGTGGACCAACTGGCGAGATTCCCTGACTCGAACCCATCACTGAAGATTGCATTAGTAGCCAATGGTGTGGCAGTACTTGTCGCTGTTGGTGTTCGTGTTGCCGTTGCAGTGGCTGGAATTGCGGTACTGGTTGCAGTAGGCGGAATTGGTGTATTGGTTGCGGTCGGTGTGGCAGTTGCGGGAAGCGGCGTGCTGGTGGCGGCACTCGTTGCCGTTGGCGGCACCGGTGTATTGGTTGCGGTCGGTGTGGCGGTTGGCGGAACTGGCGTGTTGGTTGCTGTGGCCGGAAGTGCCGTATTGGTGGCGGTTGGCGGAATTGGTGTATTGGTGGCGGTCGGTGTGGCGGTTGCGAGCGGTGTATTGGTTGCAGTTGCAGTAGGTGTATTGGTTGCAAGTGTTGTGCTGGTTGGTGTTGCCGTTGCGGTGGCAAGTGGCGTACTGGTTGCGGTTGGCGTACTGGTTGGCGTGGCCGTTGGATTTCCGGAAGTTGTTCCATTCAGCAGATTAAGGGCGGCCTGTGCATCGATCCGGCCAGCACCAAAGTTGTTATCCGTGCCAGATGCACCAAGATCGACTGCCGATGTCGTCAGGACAGCTTCAAGTTGGGCAACGCTTAATTCGGGATGGGCCTGCATCAGCAGTGCCAACACTCCGGATACATGCGGTGCTGCGAGCGATGTGCCGCTTGTCGTATAGTAACTACCATAGAGATCGCTTGTGCCAATTGCTACACCTGGTGCAACGACGGCTGGGAAGGTTACTGATCCGGTTTGGCCACAGGTGGTGGGGCCACGGCTGCTCAAGGAGTATATGAGATCGTTGTTATTCGTCGCACCAACGGCAAATGCCGATGGATTATTGGCCGGGCTGACACTACTTGAGCCGCCTGATCCATAGTTGCCAGCGGCAAAAACCGGCACAATTCCGGCAGCCACCAGGCTTTGCAAATCTGGTTCAAATGTGAGATCACAGCCATTGATATTGCTGTAATCCCATGAATTATTCACAATATCTGGCGCATCTGCCGTATTCGGGTTGCCATCGGGATCGAGCATCCATTGATAGGCCTGATGGATGCCACTGGCCAGGGCTGTCCCATTATCGCGGAATATTTTGGCGGCGATCCACTGTGCCTGAGGTGCGACCCCAATCGCTGAGCCACTTCCAGAACGCCCAACGATAACTCCCATCGTCCATGTTCCATGTCCGCTGATATCGGCTGGGGTTGTTGGATGTTGGCCATAGGGATCGTACCAGGAATTGGTGCCACCCCGCCATTGAGCCGCGAGATCTGGATGTGTAGCATCGACGCCTGTGTCCATGCTACCGATCACGATACCCTGGCCCTGGTAGCCAAGTGCCCATAGTGCGGGGGCATTAATCTTGCTGATATTGGGGTTGACTGGCCCGGATGGTTCGGATGTTGCTGCGCCAACTGGCGCTTGAACCATGAAATCGGGTGCAACCTGACCTACCTCTGGCCGCTGTGAAAGCTCGGTAATCACGCTGCTCGTTGCCGTCACCGCAATTGCATTGATAATCCATAGTGGTTTGATAGCAGTGGCAGAACCCGCACGATAGCTCTTGGCCAGGAATGCCAAGATGCCAAGTTGACGCAATTGGGCGTTCTGATGTAGTGCATTGATCAGATTGCGCTGCCGCTCGACACGCGTATTGCCAGAGATTGCATGTGGATCGACCTGCTCTTTATAGATCACGATCACGCTAATCTGCTGGTTGGCCGCTGCTACAGCCAACTGGGCGGACAATGCTGGCGCGATTGTTGGTGCATATGCAGCCGATGCAGAGGCATTGGGTATGAATGCGCAGATGCTCAAGATCAACAGGAGCAAAAGGGTGAGTTGTCGTCGCATGGCGTTACTCCTTTCGTGGTAAGAACAATAAGCGGTTCCGAAATGATTACCTGACCACGAAGGGTTCGGTAACGATAGCGCCAAATACGAGGTTTACGTGTGATCCTGTACGAACGATTTGCTGGGTTGGGAAATACAGGCCGATGATTTTATCGACCTTCAATTTAGAAGTGTGGTGCGAATGCATATCCGGTGCCAATACCATTGCCTGCTGATCGACGAGCAGAGCCGCTTGGTGATGAAGAAGCTCATTGGCTTTCGCCGGATCGATGATCTTGATGCGCACATCCACGATACTGTTCATCATTGAGATGGCAACCAGCGATATTCGAACACCGTATTTCTCTTCTAGTTCGGCTACTGTTGTTGGAGGCGTGACTTTTGCCTGGTCCAGCGTACAAATAAACTGATAATCTGCCTGCGCCAGGGTAACATCCCATTGTGTGGCCCGATCCCATTGATACGTTGCGACCCCCACGAGGGAAACCATGAGCAATCCAGCCGCCAGCAGTGCGTAACGCAGCCTGGGATTGCCCTGTGGTAAGAAGGCAGTTGTGGGGATGTTCCAGGGGCGAAAAACGGCTAGGAGCATAAACGCTCCTTCTGCCGTTAGGGATACAATTCCATACGGGGAAAACCATTCCTCGACATACATCCCCGGCATGCCGAGCGTTCGGCTCCACAGATACCCTGCAATAGAACCAGTTGCGATCAGCAGGCCCAACATCCAGCCCCAAACCTGCCGATGATAGATTCCAAACGCAGCGATCAGCGCGCCGAAGAAATTCGCCACAAAGAGATAGCCAAGATAGGCGGATTCTTCATAGGCTCCCTGAGCAGCCAGGATATGAATCAGGCCGATTTCCAGGATGAGCACAATCGCAAACCATCGCAGCATATTTGATTTCATTGCCATATCCTCGCTTTCAACAGGCTGGCGCAAAAGATACACCGGCGCAAATGTCGGGGAACTACTTATTTCGCGTTGATCGGTTCCAGGGCGGTATCGCCAAATAGAACTGTGACAGGGCTACCTTGCGTAATCGCATTGCCCGAGTTCGGAAACATGATAAAAAGATTGCTATTGGAGACGAATTCGATCTTCTGTGATTTGGTATCTGGGTCTGTATTCAGAGTGACGCCATTTTTGGAGAATAAAGCTGGGAAGTTTTTCGCATCCGCCAACAAGAGTTTTGCTTTTTCAGCATCGATGATTTTTAGGCGCAGATCGACCATGCCGCCAACAGCGGTGATAGCAACCAAGCTGACGCGTAATCCATATTTTTGCTCTAACACGCTCTGTGAGATCGTGACTGTACTCTGCGGCAGTGATGTAGGCTGCAATGCTTTGTAGGCATTATTTACATACAGCGCTCCGACCAGCAGGATAACCAGCATAAGAGCACCCAGAATAAATTTCCTGGTTGATCGCGCAGGTGCCACTGTGCCATCCGATGTTGTTGCTTGCATAGAGTTCCTCATAAAGATGTTATGAGAAGCCCTTCTGTTCAAAGGGCCTCCCAGCATCATGCTTGATCTGCCTGGAGGCTCAACAGGCCTGAGCCTCCAGACGTTGCGAATGACTATGGGCCGATCAGCGGTGACGCAGTGCTCTTGGAGGCAAAGGCGTCAAAGAACTGGTTTATCGTGTTGTTGCTACTTGTTACCGCACCCAGCCGAACTGCACCCACCGAGCCGACTCCCGTAGACAGGGATTGAGACGCGGTTATTGCACCATTTACGTAGAGTGCCAGCGTGCCATTCGACTGCCACACTACTTCGATGGTGTTTCTGGTGTTGTTGGTGATGTTGACCCACGAAGCGTTGGCCGTGGCACCAACCTGGATCTGCACCTGCGGTTGTGCCCCATTTCGGCGATAGCGCACATGGAATAGTTGAGTAGTGAATGCAGACGAATCTGCGCCTGCAAAGATGTCGTGACCAGCCGATGCATCGTTGTTGGGGTTGAAGTAGAAGCGCGCATCATAGGTCGCAGCTGCGGTGCCGAGGTTATACTGAACATAGTCTGTATTGCCTGTTCCGCCCTGTGCCTGGAGGCCAAATGCTCCGAACAAGGTGGATCCTGTTGTTGCATTCAGGCGGGTGGCGGTGGTTGTTGATCGACTCGTCCAGCTGCCTGGCAAGGTTCCCGACTCAAAGCCATCGGTGAAGATGTTATTGGCTGTGGTCACTGTCAGCACCGCACTGCGGATACCATTGCCTCCAGTGCTCCAGTTGCCTGCAACATCGCGGATGCGGGCACGAACTGTGTATTGCTGGCCACCTGCAAGCAAGTTGGTAGGAATGCTTACACTTAGACCAGTGAAGGAAGTACCGCTACCAGTAGCCGGATTTGTGCATATTAGAGGGCAAATCCAATATTCACCGCCAGCTACGCCGCTGCCGGTACCATCGCTGGCACCATTTACCGTTAGGCCTACGGTAGCAGTTCCCACCGCGATTGAACTCGGGGTGAGCGTAATGCTGCTAAACGTTGGCGCTGTGTGATCAACTAGTAGCGTTGCGTTGGCTGTTGTTGTGCTCCAGTTACCAGCGGCATCCTTGGCACGAACATACACCGTGTGATTACCATTACTGAGCGCACCAATCGTAGCACCTGGGATTGTTGCGTTGATCGTCGTGTTCGGCGACGCTGCGGCAGGAGTCATAACTGTACCAGTTCCAGCCACACCCAGGGTGTCGATGAAATATTCACCGCCGCCGATGTTGCTGTTACCGGAAGCCGTGTCGTTTGCGGTTGCGCTAACAAGCACAGCCGCGTTGTTCGTGACAGACGGAGTCAATGTTGCTGCGCTAACAGTTGGCGGAAGCGTGTCAATTACTAGGTTATAGCTGCAATCAACAGTGCCCCAATTGCCAGCCGCATCCTTCGCATGGACACAGATTGGGTGTGTGCCTTGGCTGAGTGTTGCAACGACTGGCAACGGAATGTCGGCATAGCCACTTTCAGCCGGACTGTCGAAGTTGCCATCGTTGGCGATGAACACAAAGCCTGTGCCAGTTGTCCCAGCAACCTCCAGGAAGCCTTCCGCATTGGCGAGGTTGGAATTGCCGGAAAGTGCGTCACTGAAGCTGGCAAATACACGTATGGCTAGTACGCTGGTATTGAATGGCGTCGATCCATTGTTCGGATTGGGCGAGGCACTTACACTAACGGTGGTTGGAGGCACGAGATCACTCACAACCAGATCAATCGTCGATGGTGTACCCCAATTGCCAAATGAATCCTGGCTGCGAACAGACACAACATGCGTGCCCTGTGCCAAGCCAGCTGGAATAGTGGCAGTAAAGTTCCTGATCGGCGCAGCAGCTCCGGCTACGATTGCCATCGGAATGGCTGGACCGACGCCATCGACCGTATATTCGGCAGCGGTAATGTTGCTATTGCCGGAGGCGCTATCATCGCCGGTGGCAGAGAGAACGACGTTCACAGCGCCACTATTTGGGTTCGGTGAAAGAGTCAAACCAGATGTGCTTGGCCCACTCTTATCCAGGTTCAGGGTGATCGCCAGGAATGCACCCCAATTCCCAGATGGGAGGGCTGCATCGTGGCCGCGTATATAGATGGTGTGGTTGCCTGATGACAGACCGGCGAGTGTTGCTACTGGGATCGTGCCTGTTACTGCAACAGATGGCGAACCAAATGTTCCAGTCATAGCAGTTGGCAAACTGGCCGTGCTATCGATATAGAACTCGGCCTGATCAATATTAGCATTACCAGTCGTTACATCGCTGATGGTCGCGCTAACGGTAACATTTCCAGCGCCATTGGTTGGGTTGGGCGATAGGCTCAATGAACTGGCAACTGGTCCAGTGGTATCGCCTGGAGGCGTCGTGCCGCCTGTCCCTACTGTTAGCGTGGTCAGCATTCCACCCATGCCTGCATAGACGCCCTTGCCGGTATTGTTGCGCAAGTACAGGCTGGCATCATAGAGCGCAAACTGGTTGCCCACCACAGCAGAGCTGGGAATAGAAACGATCGTATCCAGGGTTTGGCCTGGGGCGATAGTTTCAGCGATGGCAGAACGACCAAGTGCATACGCATTGCCATCCTGCGCGATGATGGTTTGCGAAACACCAAGTGTGCTCATGGAATGCGCCTGCAAGCCCGCATCCACATAGCGCAGTAGCACCTTTTTGCCGGCGCCTACACTAATAGGATCGGTACTTGGATAGGCTTTGCCATTGATCAGGAAGTACCTGGGATTATAGGTGCGCATGTCGAAGGCAGCTGGGTTCGCGCTGCTGTTCAGCACCGTATCTAGTTCGCTGAGTACCAACACCTGCTCGCTATCGAAGGCCGATACAGCAGTGTCATAGGCTTGCCCTGGCGCAGCGGGGCGCACGATCAGCGCGCCATACAAGCCCATTGCTGTCTGGTGCTGGCTACCTGGTATTAAACCAGCTTCATACAGGAAGGTACCGGGTTTGCTGGCAATAAAGGAGTAGTTCTTGGTTAAACCTGCGCCCGCTCCGGTTGTATCAGGGATCATGGATTGTCCCTGGAACAAGAGTGCGCTGTTCCCGGTCAGTTGATTGTGGAGAGTTATGACGACATTATCGTTCTGGTTGACAATCAGGACCGGGCCGCCTGGTTTGGTGACGGGGGTGTTGGTGGTGTTGTAGCCCCAAACCGGTACGGACAAACCACCAGGTAATGTGGTTGATCCGGTGACTGCATAGAGATCCAACGCCACAGTCGGGCCGGCTGGTGCATTGATGGCGAATGTCCGTGCTACATCGGGTGCAGCGCTGTAATTGGTATTCCCTGCCTGATGGGCGGTGATCGTGCAGGACCCAACAGCTGTGAGATGGACAAGCGTTCCAATTACACTACAGTTGCCTGATGCTGTGAATGTGGCTGGGTTGCCAGATGCACCACCAGTAGCGCTCACACTAAAGTCTGCATCGCCGAAGGTTTTGCTCGGCAATGCGGCAAAGGTGATCGCCTGATTGGCTGGACTAATCACCAACGAGCCAACGGCAGATGGAACGCCAGGGCCTGTAGATGCGCGTATCGTGAATGGATAGGTTCCCGGAGCTATCGCTGTGCTTGCCGGGTTGGTAAGTATCAGGGTTACGGTTTTTGAGGGGTTCCCTGAAAACGATGTTAAACCTGTTGGTGAAAATGAAATACCAGCAGGCAATCCAGTAATATTGAGCGTAAAACTGGCGGGAATACCGAAGCTTCTCGTCACAGTGACATTATATGTAGCGCTACCAGCGTTACTGGCGTATGTGAGAGTGCCCGATTGCGCTCCAATAGTGATGCCATTGATAGCTGCCATGGCTGGCGTCACGTTGCTAAGAAGCACCGTCAGGAGCATGGCGGCAAGAATTGCCAGCCGTGTGCCCGTTCTAGCCAGAGATGAATATATCTTTTTAGTATGCATGGTATGCTCCTTGGCCCGTTATGGACAGTTGTTGGGCGTCGGCGGATCGACCCGTAGGTAGGTGATCGGCCCCGACATGGTCTGGCCGAAGGCATCCAACTGGAACAGGGCATGGTTATGTGAGATGATGTAATACTCACCGCACTGATTGAGCGTGCTCACTCCCGGAGGCAGCGTTTCCTTGACCCCCAGATACGGGCTTCCACCGAAGAACATGCCCAACCTCAGGTTCACGAGATCGGGAGCTGCAACTGGTACAGGGTTGGATGGGCTATAGTTCTCTGCGTCGTACCATTTGAAGGTTACATCCCACGTCTGCCCTGGCCCAATATTGACGGCGAATTTCTCCATTGAGAGATCCTGTCCGCCTGAGCCAGCCAGAGGATTGCCATCGCGGCCGATCACCAAGCCGTTTTGACCATGCGGATGGAAGGGGTATTCTTCCGTGCCCACATTGATGAAGCGCTCTACACCCGGATACGGATGTGTTGCTGCGCTATACGGATAGATCCGCGCCAGTGCGCCATAGGGCTGGGTTGGTAGCCAGGTGGCATTGTTATCGGCAATGCTATCGGGGAAGCCGCGGCCATTGATCAGCCAATAGCGTGCCCGATACTTGCTCATATCGAAGTTATCGCCAGAGGATAGCCCGAGCGACCATGCCTGATGCTGGTAGGGATCAACTTCTGAAAGCAACGCAATGAATTCTTCGGATGGCGTGAACCGGCTGTCCGCACGGTTGTATACATAGTTTGCGCCCATTGTTGGGCGGACGATCAACGCGCCGAACAAGCCCATCGTCACCTGTGTCTTTGGGTCGGTGCCGCTCTCATAGATGAATGTACCAGGTTTGTTTGCCACAAAACTATAGGTGACACTGCCACCATTTGCTGCACTCGTGGTAAGCGAGTTATTCGCAAAATCTGGCTGGGCTGGTGCCGCGTTGGCTAGAACATTCTCCTGCCCAGGGAAGACGAGCGATGTTCGCAGGCCATAGGGCAATGAGTTGTTCAGCGTGATTGTGACCGTATCGCCCTGATTGACGCATAACACAGGCCCTGGATGCTGAAATGCTGCACTGCCATAACTCCACATATACATGGTGTTCATGTCCGGCATTTGGATGTAACCCTCTTGCGCGGTGAGCGAAAACGTTGGGTTCGGGCTGGAGCCGCTTGTACAGGCGATGCCTGTTGCCGGGCTAGCAGCCTTTACGGGTTGAGCATTGGTCATGGAACTAAGTGCCATCACAGCAATCAGCACACCCAATGTCAACCGGATCCATTTGATATTTGAAGGGTTCATTTTATACTCCTATGTGACCGGTTTAGGATGCCGCGTCGTTGACATACTGCTGAGCACTCAATGTTCCAGGATATACACGTACTTCTGTGCGCTGGCCCTGAGTACCGTCGGCAGTGTCATCATCCTGGGTATAGCGCCGGTTATACAGCACATAGACATCATAGCCTCCGCCACTGCTGCCACTGCCACCGCTAAAGGCCGGGGCTGTGAAGATGACATCATAGCTTTCGCCGGCACCCATGAGCAGCGTATCGGTGACATAGCTAGTGTCGGTGCCATCGCGGCCCTTCATCGGGGTTGCATCACGCCCAACTACCTTCATTGGGATGCCAGCCAGCGTCATGGACGCCTCGCGGAAGCCCAGGTTGGCAAAGCGCAGCAGTACCCGTTCACCGGCATTACAAGTGACTAGCGCGGAATGGGGCTGATACTGTAAATCGGGGCGGCCAGCTGGCGCAAGCAAATCGCCATTGGCATCGGTTTGAATGGTTAATGCTTTGCCAGGGTTGGGGTACGCATATTTTGAGTTTGCCAGATCAATCGGCGCGTTGGGAGCCAGGGTATCTGGATAGACGCGACCATTCAGCAGGCTGAAATCGGCTTTGAAGTTGTACCACTGTGACTCTTGGATATGAGCATCGTTCCAGTGGCCTTCCAGCCAGATCTCACTCAGGAACATGGGAAATTCGCGGTCAAAAGCGGTTGAGCGTGGATCACTGATTGCGACGCCATCGTTATAGGCATAGCCCAGCACAGGAGAGGCGGCAATTCCGCCCTGGCGGGCGATCGGTGCGCCAGCGCCATTACCAGTCTTATTCTGTGCAGCCCGAACGAAGACGATGCCAGTCATACCCATGGTGACATGTTCGATATCTTCTACGTGGCAGTGATACATGTAGGTGCCTGGATCATGGGGCTTGTACACATAGGTAAAGGTTGTATTGACCAACACCGAGATAGAACCGGTCGGCTCGCCATCATAGTAGGGGATGACATTACGGAAGCCATGCCAGTGTAGGGTATGGGCATCCGTCAGATCGGGGCGCAGTGCCAAGCCCAGGTTGGTGAGCTGAACCCTGAAATCGGCTCCCTCATCCGCCCAGAAGAAGGGTGCGTTGTGTTGGGCCTTATTGCGCTGGTTCTGACGTTGAGTATCATCAAGGTGGGTCACATTGCGGAAGCCGAAGATATAGGTGTTGAACGGCGCAGGCGCTAATGGGTCGGGATGATAAATACTACTGACCGAGGCACCCGCTGGAAGGCTGAACCATCCATCGGTGCCAGCGAAGTACAGATCGTATGGCGTAGCAGCACCAACCACCTGCTCGGGCATTAAGGTTTTGCGCAGGAATTGTGGCATCAGGCTTGCTCCGGTCACGGTAACAGCCGTGCCACCCGCAAGCTTGAGGAAATTTCTTCGTGAGATAGGCATAGATTTCTCCTGTTCAGGTTTCGGCAGGGGGCTGACGAACCATCAGCCTCCTACCGTTTTCTGATTGATTAGGGCAACGTACCGCCTCTGAAGTCATCGACGCGTGCGTTAGTCGAGAGATAGATGCCGATGCGGCCAGAACCGGTAAAGGATGAAGTAGATGAATGGCCGAGATATGTAGTTACGTTGGCAGATGTTGTCTTCCACACATCCACGGAACCATCAGCATTCGCCCTGGCTGTCAGCCTATCAGTCGCAGCAAAGGTTGCTGCAAACGTGCCAATCGTAGTGAAGGAAACTCCAGTATTCGTTGTCGTTCCAACGACCACCTGACCGCCACCGCTGGTCCGATATTGGACACGGAGGTAGTTTTGTGGTGTATTAGCCGAACCACTGCTTGCTTTCAGGAACAAGGCCGAAGTGTCCACTGGGGTATTGGCAAATGTAAATGCCGCGCCCTGTTGTGTACCGAATCCGGTGGCGGGTGCATTCCACATCGCCCATCCAAGTAGCGTAGCAAATGCCTGGTTGTTGTTGACCCTGATACTGCTTGAGCCAAAGAGGACGATTTGGCTCCAATTGGTTCCGTTGTTAAGCGTGTTCGCGTTTGCCCGGTTGAAGCTATCGAGTACCGTCAGCGTCGGCAGCGGTGGCGGGATGGTGTCCGTATCCGTTGCGGAGTTATGAGCGAGGTTCGGATCGGATGTGTTCACACCAACTGCGATTGTGGCAGTATTGATGACCGACCCAGCCGCATTTGCCGCAACTGTTGCGTTCACCGTATAGGTAACACTGCCACCAACAGGCAGGTTTAGCAGGGCATTGATGCTCCCAGTGCCATTGGCTGCCGGGCAGCTCGTGCCTGAGCATGTCCAGCTTACATTGGTAAGGTTGGCTGGGATGGTGTCTGCCACGGTGGCCGCGGCAGCATCGGGTCCGGCATTGGAAGCAACGATGGTATAGGTAAGCGTCGCACCTGGGTTAACGCTGGTCACGCCATCGTTCTTGGTGATCGAGAGATCCGCTTCAAGCCCGCGAACCTCATCAGCTCCGCTATCGAAGCCACCCAAAGCTGGGCGACCATCACGATCAATATCGAAGGTTGGTGCAGTGACAGTCAGGGTTCCAACTGTCTTGCTAGCCGCGCCCGAATTGACTGCTGGGAATGCCGCACCGATGCCGTTCTGGAGATGGTAATTGCCCATGAGTGTCGGTGGCAGTTCAGTCGTCACCATGATCGCGCCAACGAAATTGATATTCGTGCGCCAGGAGGTGAAGGTCATCGGAATGTTATAGACCGATGTCACAGCAGGATTTGCTGCTGAGTTAGTAAAGCTCGCTGTGTAGGGGTATGTGCCAGCATTCTGCTGGATAACCGAGTTGGTTGGCTCAAGCAAGCTGCCTGGGCTGCCTACCACACCCATATCCCAGTTGTTGATTGGGGTGGCATCACCAGTTGTACCGATGCCGATCACGGTGTTGGTACCTTTGGTGCCTGCGCGGTTATCCCAGAAGATATTGTTGAACAGCAGCGGGTTGCTGAACAGCGATGAGCCGCTCGGCAGGGTAGCCTGCAATTGAGTGCTGTTCGTGGCGGTCGAAAGACCAGCAGGTTGCGGCTGTCCATTACTTGTAATGGCAGTGGCTGTCGTCACGTTCTGCATGACCGTGTTGTTGTAGAAGCGCACACTCGGCGCATCATCAAGCGCAACACCGCCGCCTTCGTGTGTGGAGACGTTATTGACGATCATGTTGTTATACACGTTCATCGGGAAGTTACCCGCCATCAGGAAGCGCATACCGCCGCCATCATCGTCGGACAAGTTGGCCTGGATGAGGTTGTTGTAGATGTTGACTGACCCAGAGCCGCGTG
>JBBQSD010000035.1:0-49925 GCA_038214135.1 Chloroflexales bacterium
ACGTGTAAAAATCGGGAGGAACGTAAGGCAACAGTGGCTTAAATCTACACGGCATCGGATAGTCATACCCGCACTTCGGTCGAAAAACGGTCGCTTGGAGACCTTTCTATGGCTTCGCTTGCTTAGGTTGATACACATGGGAGTTATGTGGATGGCTCCCACTCCCAGCGGGAGCGGGTTGGGATGAGGGCCGCTCACGTGTCTGAGGAAGGCCAGAACTATGGGTTATTTGGCATCCTTTTCGACATTAGTTTTATCGTAGACGGTAAATGGGCCTATCAGCACCCGCAACGAACCCTTGCGGCCTGGGTCCGCTTCGATTGTGAAATTGCCCATGCGGCCAGCTTCGAACTTCTCGCCCGCAACACCCTGTAGGCCACCGGTTGCCAGCAGATAGGTGGTGTAATAGGTCAGGTACCGAGATCCCTGAAGCTCCACAGCGCGAACTGCGGCGCGCAGCCATTGAGCGTGTACGAGACCATCTCGGCCGGTAGCCCAAGCCCCGATACCTTGACCTTATCGCACAACTTCTCGTCCTGCATGGCCTTGGCCGCCGCCGCGATCCCCACCGTTGTCGGAGCCATGATTAGCTTCAGATCCGGGTACATCAGCGGCTCCTGATAAATCGCCGCGATCCCCTGAACCTGTGCATCAACTACGGGCGTATATCGCAGACGCCCGTAACGAAACGGCAATGATGGGTATCGGTTATTCGCCGCGCCGCGCACCCGTGATGGCTGCCAGCCCTGGAATCAGCCCTGGAATCAGGTAATCAACGATCTGCATTATTCGCAGCATGGTAGGGAACACAATCTCGGCCTGATCGCGTTCAATTGCAGCAAGGATTGTGTAAGCTGCCTGTGTTGGTGTTAGCTTTGGTAAGAGCCAACGGGCGATTCCTGGGATGCGTTCGAGCACGCCAGGGTTATTCGCAAAATAACTGCTGGCAACAAACCCTGGGATCACCTGCGTAATGCGAACGCCTGTTCCACGCAGATCGGCGCGTAGTGCAGCGGTAAAGCCGCGTAATGCCCAGCGGGCAGCCGTATAGCCAGTTGCACCAGGCCAGGGTACCAACGCAGCCGGTGAGTTCACGAATACAAAATGCCCGCGCTGGGCAATCACATGACTCATACATGCTTTCGTCACATAAAACGCGCCAAGATACGGCAACGCGACCATTGCCGCCGCTTCTTGCGGGCTGGTTTCCTCCACAAACAGCCAGCGGCCAGCACCAGCATTATTGACGACCAATTGTGGCGGTCCGAGTTCGGCGGTGATCTGGGCAACAACTCGCTCGACTGCGTTTGCATCGGTAATATCGCATGGATAGGCCCGCGCCACACCACCAGCGCTGCGAATCGTCGCCGCCAGCCATTCAAGCGTTGAGGCAGTACGAGCGAGTAACGCGACCCGCCCGCCATTCTGTGCACAGGCCAAGGCCAGTGCGGCTCCGATCCCAGATGATGCACCAGTGATCAATACAGTTGCGCCAGAAACTCGCATGATCATCCTCTTTCCTAATGAATTTTTGACAATCAAAACCCATAACTCACGATGGCAAGTGTGGAATGCGCAAGCCATGCTTGCGCGGCGGCAGCATGGCTGCCGCACTCCGAAACAATGACCGCTATTGATTACCAAATTTGATCAGCCAGACGCTCCACCGCAGCGTCTCTACTTCTGCTATGATATTTGTATGAATACAGAACTTGCCAATGAACTTCAACACAGCGTCCGTGGTGAGGTGCGTTTTGACGACATGTCGCGCGCATTATATGCCACCGACGCCAGTATCTACCAGATCACGCCACTTGGCGTCGTCACTCCATGCGACGATGCCGATGTTGCTGCGGTTCTGCGCGCCGCCCGTAAATACCATGCGCCAATCACGGCTCGTGGTGGTGGAACCAGCCTGGCTGGCCAGGCCGTTGGCCAATCGATTCATCTCGATTTCTCACAACACATGCATCGGCTGCTGGAAGTCAATCCAAGCGAAGGGTGGGCCTGGGTCGAACCAGGGATCGTTCTCGAAGTGCTGAATACCCAGCTTGCAGCACACAACCTCAAATTTGCGCCGGATGTCTCACCAGCCAATCGTGCGACAGTCGGCGGCATGATTGCGAATAATTCTTCTGGCATGTATTCGATTGTGTATGGTAAGACCATCGACCATGTGCTGGAACTAAAGATCATGCTTGCCGATGGCAGTATTGCCCTGCTTGCGCCACTCAACGAGGCCGGATTGTATGAAAAACTGACCCTCGATAGCCTGGAAGGACGGGCCTATCGCACAGTCAACCGATTGGCGCATGAACACGCGGAAGAGATCGACAAACGTTTTCCAAAAGTGTTGCGGCGGGTCGGCGGCTATAACCTGGATCGTTTCGTCCCAACCAGCGAAGCTGACGCTGCTGAACCGGGCAGGCCATTCAATCTAGCCCACATGATCGTTGGATCGGAAGGAACGCTGGCGATCATATTGGCGGCCAAGATTCGGCTGGTTGAGCGCCCCAAGCAGACGGCAATTGGTATTCTGGCCTTTGAGTCGCTCGAAAACGCTCTCGATTCGGTGATGCCATGCCTGGAATGTAAGCCATCGGCTGTCGAGTTGATGGACGATATTCTGCTTGATCTGACGCGCAAATCGGCAGAGTATGCGAAGTACCTGGCGAGTTTCGTGCAGGGCCAGCCAGCCGCACTCCTGCAGGTCGAATTCTTTGGCGATACCGTCGAGGAGGTTGCAGCACAACTCGATGGGCTCGAACGGCATCTGCGCGAACGCCATGAGATCGACTTCACCTTTACGAAAGCCCTGACCGCAGCCGAGAAGAAGGCTGTGCTGGAGGTTCGCAAAGCTGGCCTGCCGCTGCTGCAATCGCTCTCAGCCGATCTCAAACCAGAAACCTTTGTTGAGGATTCGGCGGTTGCGCCAGCCAAACTTGGCGCATACATCCGGCGTTTCCGCGATATCTGCCATGCCCAGGGGGTGCGGGTGGCATTCTATGGCCATGCCAGCGTTGGGTTGATGCACGCACGGCCATTGATCAATCTCAAAGATCCACAGGATCTGCAGAAGATGCGGATCATTGCCGAATCGATCCGTGATCTTGTGCTTGAGTTTGGTGGCGCACTTTCTGGCGAGCATGGCGATGGCATGCTGCGCGCTGAGTTTAATCGAACCATGTTTGGCGATACGCTGTATGAAGCATTCCGGGAGGTTAAACGCACCTTCGACCCACACGGGTTACTCAATCCTGGCAAAATCACAGATGCGCCACCGATGGACACCAATTTGCGCTATGGCGCAGATTACCGTGTAACAATCCCATTGCAGACGAGCTTTCGCTTTGCGGATACGGGTGGGTTTGCCGGGGCGGTTGAGCTATGTAATGGCAACGGGCTGTGTCGCAAGACAGCCAGTGGAACCATGTGCCCAAGCTATATGGTGACTCGTGATGAAGAGCACTCGACTCGTGGCCGCGCCAATGCGCTGCGCATGGTTTTTTCTGGTGCGCTGCCGCCTTCGGCGCTGACCGACAAACGCATGTATGAGGTGATGGAACTGTGTTTGGAGTGCAAGGGCTGCACGAACGAATGCCCATCGCGCGTGAACATGACCCGCATCAAATCGGAGTGGTTGAGCCAGTATCACGCGGCAAATGGCACACCACTACGGGCACGCTTGTTTGGCAATATTCGGCTACTCAATCAGCTTGGCAGTGCATTCGCGCCATTGGCCAATGCAGCCCTACGCCTGCCATTCGTGCCGATGCTCCAGGAAAAGCTGCTCGGCGTCAGCCGCCATCGCGGGTTGCCAGCCTTTGCGAAGGAACCATTTCATCGCTGGTTTGAACAGCGTAGCGAGCGATCAAACACACAGGATGATTCGCTCCCGAGGCGTTCGGTGGTATTGTTCCCCGACACATTTGCCGATTATAACGAGCCAGAGATTGCGCGGGCAGCCGTTCGGGTACTTGAAGCAGCCGGGTATAATGTCATTCTGCCAACCAGGCGTATCTGTTGTGGGCGGCCAATGATCTCGAAGGGCTTGCTGAATGAAGCCAAAGCGTTGCTACAGGCTCAACTCGATGCGCTTGGACCATATGCGGCGGCTGGAATTCCGATTATTGGGCTGGAGCCAAGCTGTATTCTGACCTTCCGTGATGAACTGCCGGATCTGATCGATGACCCACGAACAAAAGTGCTCGCAGCCCAATCGTTCCTGTTTGATGAATTCCTGGCCAAGGAGATCCAGGCTGGGCATGCAACGCTGCCATTTCGGGCGGCAACTGAGCGCAGTGGAGCGTACTCCCCGCAGTACCTGTTGCATGGGCATTGCCACCAGAAGGCCCTGATTGGCAGTGGCTATGCGCTAGATTTATTGCGGCGCATTCCCAACGCCCAGGTTCGTGAGATCGATAGTGGCTGCTGTGGCATGGCCGGTTCGTTTGGCTATGAAGCCGAACACTATGCCATATCGCAGAGCATTGGTGAACGAGCGCTGTTTCCCGCTGTTCGGTCGCTTGATCCACAGGCCGAAGTGGTGGCGATGGGCACTAGTTGCCGCCAGCAGATCAGCGATGGCACCGGGCGACATGCACGCCATCTGGCCGAAATTCTTGCCGATACCTTATAGGAGTATTCAGGAGTCAGGAGCGACGCAATGCCCTTCCATCCGCAGGCTGAAGCCTGCGGCAAGCGGACGATGCACCCATAGCCGCAGCTTCAGCCTGCGGGGCCTGGTGCGATACCAATACCCAAATTCATTTGTACAAGATCATCAGCCTGCGGATTCCCATGTAAGGCCGTAGAGATGCAACATCTTGCGTCTCTACGGCGTCGGGATACTCGCTACATTTCTTTGAGGTATTCCCGCACCATGAGCGCTGCCGTTGCACCCTCACCAGCAGCGCTGGCCGCCTGTTTGGTGCTACCCTTGCGTACATCGCCAGCAGCGAAAATGCCGCGCATGCTTGTTTCCAAGGTTGGCTTGGTGGTCACGAAACCATATTGATCGCGTTCGATCTCTGCTGGCAGCCAGCCGCTATTGGGCGTCAACCCAATGAACACAAACACACCAGATGGCGTAATCTCCTCGGTTACGCCCGTCTTGCGATTGCGAATGGTCAAGCCGCTGAGCTTGCCCTCGCCATGCAGTGCGACAACCTCGGTATTGGTGCGGACCTCGATCTGCGCGCTTTCTTCGACTTTGTCGATCACGACTTTGCTGGCGCTGAGCTGATCACCACGGATCAGTATTGTCACTTTATCGACAAAGCGCGTCAGGAACAGGCTTTCCTCACCGGCACTATTGCCGCCGCCAATCACAGCGACCTGCTTACCTTTATAGAATGGGCCATCGCAGGTTGCACAGAAATGCACACCAGCGCCAATCAGTTCATCTTCACCAGGAACCTCAAGCCGCCGATAGGTCGAACCAGTTGCGATCAAGATGGCGCGGGCACCATATTCGGCACCATCGGCTGTTTTCACATAGCGCGACTCATCCTCGGCGCGCAGGCCAACAACATCCTGGGCCTGGAGCAATTCGACGCCAAAACGACGTGCCTGTTGGGTCAGCCGATCAGCAAATTCGGCACCACCAATTCCTTCTGGGAAACCAGGAAAATTATCGAGCCGTTCGGTGATACCAGCCTGGCCACCCAAACCGCTGCGCTCGATCACCAGCACATCGAGACCTTCACGGGCTGCATACAGTGCTGCTGTCAGGCTGGTTGGGCCGCCACCAATGCAGATCAGATCATAATAGGCCATGTTGGCGCGGGTCTGAAGACCGAGTTTTGCGGCCAGTTCTGCATTCGATGGCTCAATCAGAATACTCTCGTCCTCAAACACAATTGTTGGGATGATCCGCTTGCCCTTGTTGGCCTGTTCAACGAAGGCAAGTCCATCGGCATCCTGCTCAACATCGACCCAATCGTAATGGACGCGTTGCTCGCCGAGGAATTTCTTGGCCCGTTTACAATCACTGCACCACTGCGCACCATAGACAGTCAATTTTGTGTGTGACATGCAATAAATCTCCTTATTGTTTTGATCAGCTATTGATCTGTCTCTCGAACACAGCCATTGTTACAGAGCTACACAACGTCTTTTGCCCGCAGCCCTCCATTTAACCCTGTACAGCCTGTGGCGCAGAACGAACGGCCAAAAGCTGAACCAGCAGCAATGCCGCCAAACCACAGCCAGCTACCACAGCGGCCATTGGCAGCGCCGTGCCATTATCCAGCACACCAACGAGAATTCCAGCAAGTGCCCCGACCACAAATTGCAGCGTGCCAAGCAATGCGGATGCGCTCCCAGCAATCTGGCCATAGGGTTGCATGGCCGCCACCGCCGAATTTGGTTGCACAAGCCCAACGCCAGCGATACAGACAAACAGCGGAACCAGTAATCCCGGCAGGCCACCAATTCCCGTCGCTGCGACCAACACAAGTGCCAGCCCGGCTGCAGCTATCACAGCCAGAGCCATTGAAAGAATTGTTTCGCTTGCATAGCGGCCCAGCAACCAACGGTTGGCTTGCGATGTAATAATGAGCCCCAGGGCATTCGAGCCAAAAATCAAGCCATACCAACAAAAAACAGCGAGAGCGTCAACTGAGCTGCTGATGGATCAGCCTGAAACATTCGCGCAATGAGTGGCAATCCTGGCAGATACATATCGATCGGTAATGGGCCAAAAGCAGTCAATGTTCCCAGAATAATCGTTAACTGTAGATTGGAGAGTCGGCGTATATTCGAGGCCAAGGCATTTCCTTTATACTTACCTACCAATCGAAGTACCCAGGAAGTAGGCGAACCCAGCGACGATCGCCAGTATGATCAACCCGATCACAATCATGCGTGTCGTGCCGGGGCTTGGCCGATCCCCAACGACGGTGACGGTCGGAATACTGGTTGCTACCGGTGAGGGCGATGCTTGCCTTGTGTTGGCTGGTGCTGAACCAGCTACACCGATACCAATACCTTGTTCGAGCATATCTGGGATGGTATTCTGGTTGGTATCAATCTTGGACATCATCGCCGTATAGCGCTCACGGGCTTCCGGTGGCAGATCCTCAAGCCGCGCATAGGTCTTTCCATCAACAATATATTGGGTGAATGATGTAACCTGTTGGCGCGTTACATCACCCTGGAACAGATCCGGGATGTTATCGCCATCTTTATCCGTGAACATGGCCATCATGTGTTCATACAGTTTGCGAATATCAGGCGGCATCGCATCAATGTTATCGTACTCCTGGCCATTGAAGACAATCTTTGGCATGGTTTAGCTCCGTTCAACACGGGCAACGATATCATCTGGCAGTTCATCGGTGAGCGCGATTCGCTCGCCGGATTGTGCGGATGCATAGCAGGCAAACATCAGATCGGAGACACGCCCTGCCACCTGGACGCGAGTCGGGAATTCCTGCCATGTGCCAGCGTGCAACCGATCACGCAGTTCGGCAAACAATGCCGGTTGGGCGGCTTCGTCATCGCGCGGCCAGCCGGTTGTCCCGTGTTGCCAGCCGGTGTTTGTCCACAGTTCATAGCCCTGGTTCAGGCTGACCCACAGCCGCCCGTGGCTACCAATCACTTCGATCTGCTGCTGATACCAGAAGACGGTCTCATTCGGCACTGCTGGTGCAGATGGCCCAGCATTCAGATGCAGACGTGCGTTGCCAAAGCCAACCGTTGCCGAGAGATCGGCAGGAACAGGCGTACTGCCAAAATGCTCAACACCAGCTGTTGCTGCCAGCACCCATTCTGGCGTTGGCAATCCCGTATTGGCAGCGGCGCGCAAGGCCAGATCGAGAATATGCGGCCCTTGTTCAAGAATATTCGCACGAGTACTGGCGCGCAGCATGCGAACCTCGCCAAGCGTATCGCCACGCAGGATCTCCCAGCAACGCTGCCAGTGCGGCATCCATTGGTATTGGGTGTTGACGGCAATCAGGCGCTCGCGGCCAAGTTCAACCAGCCGCCGTGATTCCGAGGGTGTCAGTGCGATCGGTTTTTCGATCAGGATCGCCGGTGCGCCAGCGGCCAATGCCTGTTCAACAACCGAAAGACGAATCGTTGGCGGAGTGACAATATCGACCAATTCGGGCTTTTCGGCCTGAATGGCCTCGTCCATATCGTGATAGCGCCGTTCGATCCCAAAGCGCTCGCCCGTCGCTTGAAGCCGCGCATCATCGAGATCGCAGATCGCGACGATTGTTACGGCATTACTGGCCACCATTCCCGCCAAATGTGCCTGAGCGCGTGGGCCACAGCCAACCTGGAGCACACGTAGTTTTTCTGGGGACATGGAAAGCTCCTTTGTCTACGAGTCGTCAGGAGTCAGAAGTCAGAAGTCAGAATGAACCAATGATCAACCCATAGCTAAGTACAAAAATTGCTTCACCTCACCCGCCCTACGGGCACCCATCTCCGGTGCGAAGAGGGGCTGGGGAGAGGTCAAACGCGTACTTCTACTTTGCTCAGCGGAGCATCTCTACCCTTATCAACCCAGACGCTCCAACGGAGCGTCTCTACCTGGCGCACTCCTGACTCCTGACTCCTGAATACTATCTATTCTACCGCCAATACCACACTCACCGGGCAATGATCGGAGCCAACGATTTCGGGATGGATATCGGCATCGACGACATATGGGAGAAGGTTTGCCGATACAAGAATATAATCAAGCCGCCAGCCGATGTTGCGTTCGCGTGCGTTTGTGACCTGTGACCACCAGCTATATTTTACTTCGCTTGGCCGCATAGCGCGAAAGGTATCGACCAACCCGGCCTCAAAGAATTCGCCAAGGGCAGTGCGCTCCTCTGGCAGAAACCCGGATGTCCTGCGATTCTCGCGTGGTCGGGCCAGATCGATTTCGGCATAGGCGGTATTGACATCGCCAACCACAATGATCCGCTCGCCAGCAGCGATCCGTGGCTGGATTGCCTCAAGGAAGCGCTTATAGAAGGCCAGTTTGAAGGCTACACGTTCCAGCCCACTCGATCCACTCGGAAAATAGATATTATAGAGCAAGAAATCGGCATATTGGGTGATCAACACACGGCCCTCGTGATCGAAGAATGGATCATTCAGGCCAAGTGCCACCGCGAGTGGCTGGGTGCGTGAGATGGTTGCAACGCCACTATAACCAGCCTTTTCTGCCGAACACCAGGCCGCATAGTAGCCTTCTGGCGCATGCAATGATACCGGGAGTTGTTCTGCACGCGCCTTGGTTTCCTGCAGTGCGACAATATCGGCATCTGTGGAGCGCAGCCATTCGTGGAAACCCTTCTTGGCAATTGATCGCACACCATTCACATTCCAGGAGAACAGGCGCACATGCTGGGTTGGCATTATCATTTGCTCCACATATTCTTTCAGTTGTAATAGTATCATTATTGTGATGATGCTTCTGTTTGTTGATATAGCCGCCACCGGCTCTACATCGGACACAATAAGGGTAAAAGAATAATATGAACAAGCATTTCCAAACCGGCAAACATGTCCTTATTCGCCCGCCGACACCAGCGGATGAGGGCGAACTACTGGCCCTTAACCAGGCCAGCGTTGACTTCCACCATCCCTGGGTTGCGCCGCCAACTACCACAGAGTCCTTTGCTGGCTACCTGGAGCGCTGTGCCCGCCCAGAGAATGTTGGCATGTTGATCTGCCGGATTGCCGATAACGCCGTGATGGGCATGATCACCATCAGCCAGATCTTCTATGGGCCATTGTGTAGCGCCTATATTGGCTATTCGATGGGTGCACCATTTGCTCGTCAGGGCGCGATGGCCGCGGCGCTTGGCCTTGCACTCGACCACGCCTTTAGTCAGCTCGCCCTGCACCGTATTGAAGCAAATATCCAACCCGCCAATAGCGCTTCGATTGCCGCTGTACGGCGGCTTGGTTTTACCCGCGAAGGCTTCTCACGCCGCTACCTGTATATCGATGGCGATTGGCGCGACCATGAGCGCTGGGCCATGCTTTCTGAAGATTGGGCTAGCGACGGCTAGCCAGGAAATCGATCAGATCGATCTTGGTCACAATTCCAGCAACTTTGCCATCATCAATCACAACCGCCGCTGCACTGGTGGTAAAGATCGAACGCATTTCGTCGATTGGCATGGCCAGATCAACCGTTGCGACTTCGTGGGCATGCAGATCGGTGATTGTGTGATCCATCGAACCGCCACTGATCAGGTAATCCAGCAGATCACCCTCACTAATAATGCCGTGCAGTACGCCATTGGCATCCAGAATTGGCAATTGTGAGATGCTATGGGTCTTCATTAGGCGAATAGCTCCGGCGACATTGGTATCGTGGGTTGCCGAAATAACCTCGCGTGGCCGGGCAGCCAACAGATCGGCGACAGTGGCCTGTTCCAGGAAGCCATTTTCCCGCAACCAGTTATCGTCAAAGAGTTTTGAGAGATAGCGCGAACCACTATCTGGCAATAGTACCACCACCAGATCATCCTCGGTGAGCGACGCTGCCGCAGGGCTACGCAGCCATTTGAGTGCCCCAGCAACTGCAAGACCACACGAGCCACCGCAGAACAGCCCTTCCTCACGAACCAGGCGGCGCGTCATCGTGAACGCCTCACGATCATTGACCTGGACAACATCATCGATCAGATCGAAATCGAGTGTACTTGGCAGAAAATCTTCGCCAACACCCTCGACTTTATAGCCAAACGCTGGCCCCATTTCGCGAGTCTTGAAATAGTGGTGCAATAATGAACCAATTGGGTCAACGCCGATCACACGAACATCGGGGTTTTGTTCTTTAAGAAAGCGACTCGTGCCACTGATTGTTCCGCCTGTGCCCATCCCTGCAATAAAGGCCTTAATTTTACCGCCTGTTTGACGCCATAGCTCCGGGCCAGTCGAATCATAGTGCGCCTGTGGGTTTGCAGGATTCCAGTATTGGCCTGCCAATATCGCATTTGGGGTTTCGATGGAGAGGCGTTTTGAGACAGAATAGTATGAGCGTGGATCTTCGGGTTCGACGGCAGTTGGCGTGATGACAACCTGTGCGCCAAAGGCGCGTAGCAGCCGGATCTTCTCGTCACTCATTTTATCTGGCATCACAAAGATACATTTATAGCCCATGATCGCAGCAGCAATTGCTAGCCCAACTCCAGTATTGCCGCTGGTGCCCTCGACAATCGTGCCGCCTGGTTTGAGCCGCCCCTCGCGCTCGGCAGCTTCGATCATGGCTAACCCGATTCGATCCTTGACACTACCACCCGGATTAAGAAATTCGACCTTGGCCAGCAGTTGTGGGCGCACTCCCTGAGCCACTTTCCCGAGCCGAACAAGCGGCGTATTCCCAATGGCCTCAAGGATAGAACCCTTGATGTCAGTCGTCTCGATCAAACCCGTGAGAGCAATGTTCGACACGCTCGTGCCTCCTTTTTACTTCAGATACTGTCGCAGAATATTCATGATACACGTCAGCCTCTCCCATCCTAGCACAAAATAGCATCTATTGGCCCTCGTTTTGTGTAACCTATTACACTTTCTCTGCCCATGAGCGTCATCTTGCTCTTGCCAGCGCGCCCGCGCCTATATCGGGTGTTGACCGTTACACGGGGGTGTGATAGAATAGCTTTCATATTATCGCATTCCGACGCCCTGCCCGCCATTAGTGTGGTGCTGTGCGCCGCCAGGCTACGAGGAGGAAGCACGCATGGCGGACTCCGATCAGATTCTACAACTTGGGATCGACGAAGCACGCAATGGGAATCGTGAGGCAGCTCGCAACCTATTTGAACTGCTGACTCGCCAAGAGCCAAACAATGCACAGGGCTGGCTTTGGCTTGCTGGTGTCGCCGATGGAACCGATCAACGGCGTGAAGCGTTGCAACGCGTCCTCGCCCTTGAGCCAGAGAATGAAATGGCGCGCAAAGGCCTTCAGGCGATGGGTGTTGCTATACCCGCAGCCGATGCTGTTTCAACGGCTCCGACGGTTGCCGCACCTGCTGAAGTAAGCGAGCCAGTACGCCCGCGCAGTAATGATGAAGCATTTGCCGATGAACTTGACCTCGCCTTCAGTGATGATTATTCCGCCATTCCACGAGCCGAGGCTCCGCCACGTGATCTCGAAGCCGAGGTTGGTTCCTCAGCCAGTGGATCGTCGAGTAATACATCGCGGCGATCATCATCGACAGCGACTGATCGGCCAACACTGCGGCGGCCAAGTCCACGTGTTCGCACACCCGACCCAATGGGTGATGATGATGAATCAGTGCGCCGTGGCCCCAGCCCACTTTTATGGGCACTTGCCGCGTTGATCGCCATTGTGTTGATCATTTTCATTGCATTGAACCTATTCCGAACTCCCGATACGAATACTGCCAATCAGCCAACTGCGATCACCAGCGGGCAAGTTACTCCGGGGGCACTCGAACCAACACCAGCCGCTAGTGGCGCAACAAATCCAACCACAACGGGTGATCAGACGGCGCAGCCGACGGCAGGCCCGAACGCACCACAGCCAACGGTAGATCCGAATGCACCACAGCCAACGGTGGATCCAAACGCACCACAGCCGACGGCAGACCCGAACGCGCAGCCGACTGCTGTTCCAGCACCACAGGCAACAGTTATCCCAGCAGAGAATGCAAACCCAGCGCCGGTAGGTCTCGGAACCGTTCTCCAAGCCGATGGATGGAATTATACCTATCCACAGGCGAACTATGCTGTGGCCCTTGGCAATCAGGTTGGTGGCCAGACAGCACAGGGCAGTTTTGTCCATGTTCTGGCTTGGGTTGCAAACAGCACTGGTAGGGATCAGGTATTACCAGCTGATTTCTTTGTGCTCAGGGATAGCCAGGGTAAAATCTATAGCGCGCTTCCTAAAGTTTCTAGTGCGCTCGTCGTTCGCGGTCAATCGGCGGACATTGGCATGGAAGATAATGTACCAGCCAATGGCCTCACCACCAGCGTTTATCTTGTCTTCGATGTACCACCTGGTGTGACCGACCTCGTACTTTTTGCGCGAAACAACCCAAGCCAGGGCTTTAAAGTGCTTGATCGGGTACCATAAGTGTAATACTCAGCAGCTGAGCTAGCTGATCTGTACGGGCGCGATATATCGCGCCCGTACGCCATGCAGCCATTATCTGAGCGTTGATACACGAAACCTTTTGCACTGCCTATTCCGTTCGGCCTTTTTTTGGACTAACAGCCCCCATGCCAGATACAACTGCTCCCGATCTGCTTCTAGAGACGGCCCGCCGTGCGGTGCAACGTGGGCAACCCGAACGTGCCCGCGCTGTGTTGCGTGCGCTGACGACACAATATGCAAGTGATGTTCGTGTCTGGGAAGCCCTTGCCGATGTCGCTGCCGATGAGCAGGAACGCCGGATGGTGCTGGAACACCTGGCCGAACAACAGGCTCCCGTGTTTACCATCCCTGTACCACTCGCCGATGTGCTTCCCGAACAGCCAACCCAAGAACTCCAACTCCCTGCACCTGTCGCTCTTGTGCCACGCGAGGGTGCGCCTAAACAGGCAACCGTTCGCTGGCCGACATATCTTGTAATTGGGCTGACACTGGTGATCGTGCTACTGTTCGCGTTCTGGCGTTGGGCACCAATTGTTATGACAACTACAAACAATGAACCTACGCAAGTGGTGGTACAGGTTGTAGCTAATCCACCACTACCAACACTTGCTGCGAGCATACCCGTTGCGACCCTTCTGCCAACGCTGCCTGCCGATCAGCCGTTCCCAACCTGGACACCGGCTGTGGCTGCGACACCGATTGCTCCCAGTGCGACAGCACAGCCAACGATTGGCCCAACCGCAACGCCCCGACCAAGCCTGGCGCTTGGAGCGGTGCTTCAGAATGGCCCCTGGACGCTTTCGTTATTGCGCCCTGAGCATACGCTGTTGCTTGATGGCAGTATTGGTACGCTGCAACCACAGGGCCGCTTTGTTCTAGCGCTGCTGGCCATCGGCAATACCGGCGATGCACCAGGCCGCATTCCCGATGGGTTGATTGCGCTGCAGGATGATCGGGGCAATCGCTACGCACCAATGCCAAGCGCCTCGACAACCTACCTAGCTACCTATGGGCGCGGCCAATCTGGCGATGTGAGCTTTGATGAGCCACTTCCCGCCGATGCAGGCAACCTCAGCGTACCGATCATCTTCGATGTACCACCCGATGCACGCGGCCTGCAAATTGTGGTCGGGAACGACTCAACGGGTTGGGCCGTTTCGGGGAGTTAGCGCTGTGCTACAATGGAGCCATTGATCTGCGATGAATGGCGGCCACATGGCAACGATTGTTCAGCCCACCGAATTATGCTGCGAAACAACCAACCTGCACTACCTCGATGCTGGCTCGGGCGATACGGCAATCGTGTTTATTCACGGTTGGAGCGCCTTCAAAGAGATCTGGTGGTCGGCGCTGCTAGCGATTGCGCCGTTTATGCGTGGTGTTGCACCAGATCTGCCTGGTCATGGTGGCTCAATCCAGCATCCCGCTGGTGATATGGCCGAGATTGCGGCATGCCTGGCGGAATTCTGTGGTGCCCGCGGCCTACGAAAAGTAACACTGGTTGGGCATTCGATGGGCGGCAATATTGCTGTTGAACTTGCCCTCGCCCGGCCCGATCTGGTACAACGATTGGTGTTGGTGAACCCGGCACTCCAGGGCAATGACATGCCCAGCTATACGCGTTCCTATCTACGGCCCGACCATGGCTGGTTGGCGTTGCGGGCATCGATTGCGCTGGCCAACCGAATCGGCCAGTTCAGCACGGTGATCCCACACCAGCATGGCGGCGGTATGGTGATCCCGATTGTGCGCCGATTTGGCTATATGGGCCGCCACGATCCCGAATTATTACATCGCCTGCTTGGCGCAATGTTCCGCAACCCATTGCTACCACGATTGCCGTTGATCACCCAGCCAACGCTCGTGATTGCAGGCCAGTTCGACCCACTTGTGCCTGTGCAGATGACTCGCCGTGCCGCGATTGCCATCCCTGGTGCCAAGCTGCAGATCATGTCTCGTGCGGCGCATAACCCGATGGACGAACAACCAGCGCTGTTTGAATCGATCCTGCTTGGGTTTCTTAGGTAGTTAATGGATGTTGAGGAAATCATTGGGGGAGACGATGGCATTGCTCATCCATCCGCAGGCTGATGCCTACGGCAAGGGGACGATGAACCATACCCAATTCCATTCATTTCATTTGTAAAAGATCATAAGCCTGCGGGGCGAGGAATCTTGTGGAATTTCCGCGCACGACCATTCGTATTGCTGGCAATCGCCCAATCCAATTGAGTGTGATCGATACCGGGCCGCCCGAAGCACAGGGCACGATCATCATGATTCATGGAGCGGGTGGTGATGCCAACCAGTGGAAACACCAGATTAGCTCCCTTTCTGGCCGCTATCGTGTGATTGCGCCGGATCTGCGTGGCCATGGCCAGAGCGAGATACCGCGCAGTGCCTATTCACTGGAGGAGTTTCTGTGGGATTTCGCGCAGATCCTGGAACAGTTGCGTGTTGTTGAGCCATTTGTGCTGATGGCGCATTCGTTTGGTGGCCCAATTGCGTTAACCTTTGCAGCGGCCCAACCGCGCCAAATACGCCGCCTGATTCTGATTGCGACTGCACCGGAAATGCATTTGAGTCCCTTCTATGAAACCATGCTCAGATTGCCGCTGCCGGTTGATCAGCTTGAGCGCCTACGGCCAGTGTTGTTCCCGCGATTACATGCGCCGCTGTTTGTGCTCAAACGGGTGTTGGCTGGCACACTGTTTCCATGGCGTGGATGGGATCTGTTGCCGCAGGTGCAGGTTCCAACGCTGATTATTGGTGGGCAGTTCGATTTTATTGTGCCGACCGCGACACTCCAGCGCATGGCTGAACTGATGCCAAACGCGCATTTTGAATTGGTGCGCTATACCGGCCACCTGCCACATCTCGAACGGCCAGAGAGCGTCAATCGGCATATCGAAGCCTTCCTGAATGAGAAGCGCCGCAGTTGGCGTGGCGATCACGAACAGGTGTAGGAACGAGCTATCAGCTATCAGCTTTCAGCTTTCAGCTCTCAGTATGCAGGAGTCAGGAGTCAGAATCCCAACACCCAAGAACCAGGGTGGCGCGTATAGTTCTATAGCACAGAGTAGAAGTATTGAACTCCTTTGAACGAGCGCATTGGCTTTCTGATGCGCCAGCCATTCTGACTCCTGGCTCCTGAATTCTGAATTCTGCTCTGTATGCTATACAGCATTGGATCGCCAAGGCGGCGAATAAAAGAAGCATTTCGGCTGCGATGGCGTTTGGGGATGCCACAGGCGATTGGCAGCCACCAAGGTTGTTTCAACCAGAAGAAGATCCGCGTTCTATTTATCCGCAGATTGCACAGATTTCGCAGATTATTTATTCTTTTCATTCGCAGATTTTGTAGATGAGAGATTATGCTGTTTGCTCGTGGCTGTAGGCACCTGCACAAGATCGCTGAAAGCTGATGGCTGAATGCTGATGGCTGAATGCTGAATGCTGAAAGCTAACAATAAAGGATAGCAATGACGGTATCTCCATGGCTTGCTTCGTACCCAGCCACTGTTGCACCAACAATTGAGGTGCCAGATATTGCGCTGCCAGAATTGCTGACACAGGCGGCCCGCGATTTTCCGGGTGTGGCGGCGATTCGGTTCTATGGCTATACACTCAGCTATGCGCAACTGGATTCGCTGGCCAATCGCTGTGCGCTGGCCTTTGGCGCTGCTGGGATCACTGTGGGTGAACGGGTTGTGTTGGTGCTGCCGAATGTGCCACAGGCGGTGATCTGCTACTATGGCGCGCTGCGGGCTGGCGCGACGGTGGTGTTGACCAACCCGATCTTTGAGGCTGGCGCGCTGATCCGCCAGATTGAGGATGCCCAGGCGACGGCAGTTGTTGCGCTGAGTATCTTCCACCCGCTGATTATACAGGTGCGGGCGCGAACGACATTGCGGCAGGTGATCTATACAAATCTGAAGGAATATTTGCCTGGTACTCAGCGCCAGTTGTTTACCCTGCTGCGCCAGGAGCGCGAGGGCCATCGTGTGCCAGCCGATGAGGCCAATCGCTCGCTATGGTTGGCACGTATGCTCGAAGCCATGCCAAACACTGGCCCCTTACCGGAAGCTGATCCGGCAACACTGGCAGCGTTGCTCTACACGGGCGGTACAACTGGCGAGCCACGCGGCGTGATGCACAGCCATCGCAGCCTGGTGGCGAATGCATTGCAAACGAGTGCATGGCTGGCAGGGGCACAGCGCGGGCGCGAACGCCTGTTGTGCGCTATTCCATTTTCGCACGCCTATGGCATGACCGCCTGTATGAATGTGGCGGTGGCGCTGGCAGCGACAATGATCCTGCTGCCGACCTTTGAGATCCAGCATGTGCTGCATGCGATTCGGCGTGAGCGGCCAACGCTGTTTCCTGGTGTGCCACCAATGTATGCTGCGATTGCCGATCAGCCCAATGCCCGTAACTATGGGCTTTCCTCGCTGCGGGCCTGCATCAGTGGCGCGGCACCGCTGCCGGTTGAGGTACAGGAGGGTTTCGAGCGCATCACCCGCGCCCATTTGGTGGAGGGCTATGGCCTGACGGAAGCAGGGCCAGTGACGCATGCCAATCCATTGACCGGCGGGAATCGTGCTGGCTATATTGGCCTGCCGCTGCCCTCCACCGAGGCCAAGATCGTTGATCTGCAAACAGGCGAGGATCTCGCACCAGGCACGATTGGCGAACTACTGGTGCGCGGGCCACAGGTGATGATGGGCTATTGGGGCCGCCCACAGGATACCGCCGATACATTAACGAGCGATGGCTGGCTGCGCACTGGTGATGTGGCGCGCATGGATGCTGATGGGTTCTTCCAGGTGATCGAGCGCAAGAAGGAGATGATTGTCGCAGGGCCATATAATATCTACCCACGCGACATTGAGGAAACATTGTATGAGCACCCGAAAATCCTGGAAGCTGCCGTCGCAGGGGTTCCAGAGGGTGAGCAGACATCGCTGAAGGCATTTGTTGTGCTGCGGCGCGGCGAGAGCGCAACCCCCGAGGAGATTATGGCCTTTCTGAGGGCACGCCTGAGCGCCTATAAGGTGCCGGGTGCCGTCGAATTCCTGGATGCATTGCCACGATCATTTATTGGTAAAGTCCTGCGGCGGGTGCTGATCGAACGGGAGCGCTGAACAGTATTCAGAAGCCAGAAGCCAGAATGCCGAACCGAGAACCAAGTAGTCAGGAGTCAGGAGTCAGAAGCCAGAATGCCGAACTGAGAACCAAGGAGTCAGGAGTCAGAAGCCAGAATGCCGAACTGAGAACCAAGTAGTCAGGAGTCAGGAGTCAGAAGCCAGAATGCCGAACCGAGAACCGAGTAGTCAGGAGTCAGGAGTCAGAAGCCAGAATGCCGAACCGAGAACCAAGGAGTCAGGAGTCAGAAGCCAGAATGCCGAACCGAGAACCGAGAACTGAGAACCACGGAACCGTGTTGCCAAAGAATCTCCTGACCCCTGATTCCTGACCCCTGACCCCTGACCCCTGACCCCTGACCCCTGACCCCTGGCCCCTGACCCCTGGCCCCTATGGTGCAAGGCGCTCGAGCACCCACACCCCATCGGCGAGCCGGTAGCGCAGCCGATCATGTAGCCGACTTGGGCGGCCCTGCCAGAACTCGATCACATCGGGGAGCAGCCGGTAGCCACCCCACTGTGGTGGCCGCAGGATGCTACGATTGGCATATTCCTGTTCCAATTCGGCCATACGCTGTTCCAGGATTATTCGATCAGGAATCACCTGGCTCTGGTTGGATGCCCATGCCCCTAACTGGCTGCCGATTGGCCGACTGACGTAGTAGGCATCCGATTCGGCAGCGGCAACACGCTCGATCTGGCCTTCGATCCGCACCTGCCGATGCAGCGCATGCCAATAGAAGACAAGCGCAGCAAATGGCTGTTCGTCCAGTTCGCTGGCCTTGCGGCTTGTATAGTTGGTATAGAAGACGAACCCGTGATCCACTCCTTTGAGCAACAGCATGCGCGCCGATGGGCGGCCATCCGCTCCAACGCTGGCAACTGTCATCGCATTTGGTTCCGGGACGCCAGCGGCCAGCGCTTGATCGAACCAGGTTTGAAACTGAATGAGTGGATCGGCAACGATATCGGCCTCGCTCAGTTCGCCATAGGTGTAGTTGATCCGAATATCGGCAATTGACATGCATGCTCTCCATATTAGCCCTTAAATTCTTCTGAGACTCGAGCCGGCGGCAGTGTTCCAGCGCCACTTGCTTCCGGTTCTGTAGAAAACGTTGGCCTGGTGAGTTGGCGCATACGTGCTTCAGTTGGTAACAACCAGGCCAAACCAATGGTCGCAATAATCAACACAGCCTGCGATGCAAATGCAGCGGCCATCCCGAATTGGTCCGCGATCATACCAGTAACCGGCACACCAATTGCACCAGTAACGAACCCTAAGCCCAATATCAGGCCAGATGCCAGGCCAGCCCGGCCAGCCATCAACTGCTGCGCCATCACCAGCATGATCGGCCCTGTTGATGCAGCACTCAAGCCGATCAGTGCAGCCGTCACAAAGCCAAATGGCCCAGGGAATTGTGCAAACAGCAGAACTGGTGGAATCGATAGAACCAACGATGCTAGCACAATTCCACGCCGCCCAAATCGATCGGCCAGCGCTCCACACCAAATCGAACCAACCGCACTCGCCAAGATCAGCGTCGTCGCCAATGGCCCATAGAATGTAGCACCATAACCAAGCTGCTGATACCATGTTGGAATGAATGCCTGCATGCTCGACATTGTCCATGAGCGTGACATCATGACCAGAATGATCATGATCAGCGGCAGATATGCAATTGCTGGATGAAATGCAGGCTGCGCTGTCGTCGCCTGTACTGCCGAAACGGGACTCGGTTTGTTACGCATATCAAACAATAATACCAAGCCCGTTAGCAGCCCTGGCACTAATAGCAGCACGGTGCCGTGGGTGCCCATCAAGGAAAACACCAGCACGCCGACGAGCGGCCCAAGCGCAACCCCTATCGTCCCGCCGGTCACATACACCGACATTGCCGTGTTGCGTTGGGCTGGTGGAATAACCGCTGCTGCCGCAAGTGCGCCAAGTGGGTGAAACGCGCCTGACCCAAGGCCAGCAGCGCCAGCAGCCAGCAGGATCAGCGGGAACGATGGTGCAAAGCCAACCAATGCGAAGGTCAGGCCCGTCCAGATCATCGTCAGCCCGATCAGGCGGGTACCACTTCGATCTGCCAGCCAGCCAAATAGTGGCTGGGAAAGCGAGGCAACGCCGCTATAGGCCAATGACACCAACCCAACGGTTTGCAGATTGAGCTGATAGCGTGGAATGAGCAACGGGTACAGCACTGGTAGCAGGCCAACATACATATCCACGGTAAAATGCCCAAGCATCAGCATCATCAACGGGCGGTTGCGCAGCACAGATATCCAGTGCGGGGCGGCGAGTATGGCCACGGTACATTCCTCCAACGTGTTGCCGACAGCACCGATTGCCCATGTCGGCGGCGCTCTCACGCTCACTGGTATTCTAGCACCATCACGCCAGATGGTTGCAACTTGCTGATCCGACATATAAACGAACAATTATTCTATCGAAGATGAGGGCATTGTCTCTAGCAATTCACCCATCATTGGAGGAAAATACGCAGTATGTAGCAGTATGTGATATAAGGAGCTGATCAATGCAAACATATGAGCTCGCCAATATTCTGGCACAGCGGGCGCAATCGGGTGAGCGTTGGCAGGAATTTCTGCGTGTGCCAGCGCTCAGCGTTGGCGTGTATGTCCTGGCTGCGGGCAGCAGCGATCCACAGCAGCCACACACAGAGGACGAAGTGTACTATATTGTTTCTGGGCGTGCTCAGATCCGTGTCGCCGATCAACAGCAACCAGTCGGCCCTGGCTCAATTGTGTATGTAGCCAGTGGTGTCGAGCATCGTTTTTTCGATATGGTTGAGGAACTCACCGTATTGGTCTTTTTTGCACCAGCTGAGGGTTCGGTGGGGTAGCTCTCAGCTCTCAGATCGCTAACGATGAACGTTTGTATGAACAACAGCGTTTGCATGGGTGTGCAGACGCAAGACATTCCATTGGCCATAGCGGCGCAAAATCTCGCGTCGCTACGGCCAAAACCTTATTGCTTAGGTGGGTCCATCTGGTGCTCCGCGAGTGTTGTTCCACCAACGGCCCAATGATCGGCGGGTAACTCATAGAGCAGCACGCGCACCTGCTCTGGGCGAACTCCCAGGCTTGTTGTCACAGCCTCACTCACCTGGCGAATGAGGGTCTTCTTCTGTTCGGGCGAGCGCCCTTCCAATAGTTCGATGCGTACAATTGGCATGTTGATGTGCCTCCGTGTGCGTTAAAGAGGGCTACACGATCCTGTAGGCCTCTCCGATGTTAGATGTCATCCTCACCCTCCAACCCCAGCCCCAGCCTTGCCAGCACAATTGCGAGTAAATTCTACCAAACTGGTACGCCATTAGGCGATATCATTACCTGGTTAGCAGCATTTACTGTTGGTTTCATTGTACGGCCATTTGGTGCGCTTATTTTCGGGCGTATGGGTGATCGCATTGGGCGCAAGTACACCTTTCTTGTGACAATGACATTGATGGGTGTTTGTATATTTTTAGTCGGCCTCTTACCTACTGCAGCAACGATTGGCGCGGCTGCAGGTACTATAGCATTCCTATTTGAGTTGTAAAGGCGCGTAGCGCAAAGTGGGGTTTGGGGCGCAGCCCCGAAAGAAATTCCCCCGCCCCTTTTTTACAAATCCGGTAGGATTGCTATATCCTGATCATACGTCACAAATCGGGCAAGGTGGTTGACATTAGTTGTAGGATACTCAACTGTAATAGCGTCTGTCGTTGTCATGGCACACCTCCACCGCTGATATGCTGAGATTGATAAAAGTATACCATGCCAACAGCATTTATAGGTCCATATACAGGCCGTTGAGGCACCTGAGTGCTGACGGCTGACGGCTGAATGCTATTCCGGCGTAAATAACTCCATTGATGCCATCACACCCCGATCTTTCACCGTTTTCCAGAATGTCGGGATATGGCCGGTTGCAACGAACCGCCCAACGATCTGGTTATCGCGGCGCTCCTGTTGCTCGAAGCGGAAGATATCCTGCAGCACAATCAGATCGCGCTCGATTCGTTGCACTTCGCTGATCGCAACGATCCGGCGGCGGCCATCCTGCATGCGCTCAAGTTGTACAATCAGATTTATTGCCGAGGTCAGCATCTCGCGAACACCAAGCACCGGAATGGATGGGTTGCCCATGGTGACCATCACTTCTAGGCGGGAGAGTGCATCGCGTGGGCTATTGGCATGGATTCCAAACAGGCTGCCATCGTGTCCTGTATTCATGGCGCTGATCAGATCGACGGCTTCACCATCAAGGACTTCGCAGACAATTAAGCGCTCTGGGTGCATCATGAGTGCATTCTGTACAAGCTCGCGCATGCTGATTGCTCCACGGCCCTGAAGATTGGGTGGGCGTGTTTCCAGGAGTATCAGGCGTTTGGTATTCAACTGGAACTCACCAGAATTCTGCATTGCGATAATACGTTCTTCTGCGGGAATGAAATTCGCCAGCAGATTGAGCAGCGAGGTCTTGCCCGATCCGGTATTACCAGCAACCACGATATTGGCTCTTCCAACGACACATGCTTGCAGAAATGTGAGCATCGCAGCGTTTGCCGAACCATACTGAAGCAGCAATTCTGGCGTAAGCTGATTGCGCATTGTTTTGCGAATTGTCATGACTGGACCGCGCAGTGAGATTGGCGGAATGATCACATGCACACGTGAGTCATCGGACAGGCGAACATCGATACAGGGATTCGACTCATCCACACTACGGCCAACGATCGCCAATACTGCATCGATCACCTCCATCAGATGAGCATCATCCCGAAACGGCGATGGAATGATGTCTTCGAGATGCCCCTTCCGCTCAACATACACATGCTTGGAACCGTCGATCATAATCTCCGTGATGTCGGGCTGCGCCAGAAGTGGTTCAAGTGCGGCAAGTGGTTCGTTGTGCATACAAGTTCACTTTCAGCTACAAGAGCTATGATTGTGCCCGTAGCCATTGCTACGAATGACACGATTGTAGTGTGTGTGGTGATAGTGGAAAACGGGTATATAGGCAGTCCTGCACCTGTTTGAATGAACAGGTGTCTGTCTCTCCTATTCCTGCTTGACCCAACCCATTCGCATGGCAACGATTGATGCTTCAGTGCGGGTGTTCACATTCAGCTTGAGGTAGATATTATCGAGATGGAAATTGACGGTGCGCGGCGTAATTATGAGCCGCGTCGCAATTTGTTTGTTGGTCAGACCTTCGGCAAGTAGGAGCAAAACCTCCATCTCACGGGGAGTCAGCAGCGGTGTTACAACAAGGGGAAAGAGTAGGCTCAGCTCAAATCCACCACGGCTATGGATGCCCATTTCGATTGCGCCGCCAAGCTGTTTGATGCGCTGGCATGCGCTATTCAGGTATATGCTGTTTTCATCACCAATGCCATTGTCGATTATGCTATAGCGCACCTGTGTTGATTGCCGCTCCAGGCGAATCGTGATCTGTGTAGCGTGGGCAGCATGGATTGCGCGGGTAAGCGCAGCCTGGGTGAGGCGAAAGAACGCAAGTTCGCTTGGCATTGGCAATCGCTCTGGAATCCGCTCCAGTATCAGGCGAATATGAGCGTTTGTTGCTCGCATAAACTGGCCGGCCAGGAGTTCCAGTGCAGGCACAAGCCCAAGTGTCTCTAGCGTTTGCGGGTGCAGATCCGCCTCCAGATCGCGCAGTTGCTGGAGTAATTGGCGTGCGATTGTAGCCAGAACCGAGACCGCCATCTGAGCGATTGGCTGCCCACTGAACGATTGCTCATAGGCATTGGCCTGTGAAAGCAATAGGTGTAGTGGTTCGGCCAGATGTTGTTGCAGCATGCTCACCAGATGCTTGCGCTCGGCTTCAACTGCGGCAATCGTATCTTCGGAAGCCGTATATCGCTGCACATCCTGGGCCAGCAGCGGAATTGGCGCTGGCACCGTGAGCGTAGCATTCTGTGCAGAAACGACTGGGATACTGTTCTGGCGGCTTTCCTGTTGGGCGTTCCCGAGTAGATCCACAACCAGATACGACCACCTACCATCCTGCTCCAGGCCATACAGCGCGACGATCTGTGGATGCATAAGTTGTTGGATGATCTGAATCTCGTTTGTGAACTCAGCTCCTTCTATTTCCACACCACTATGTGTTGGAGCAATGAACGTTATGACAACATCATAGCCTCTGATCACATCAGATGCGCGATAGATGGCACCAAGGCGGCCTTTGCCAAGGATCGCACGCAGGTGATAGCGATTATTCAACACTGCCGGTGGATCAGAAAAGTTCCATGGCTCATTCATCGCTGGCTCCAGAGTGCTGCTTCATCACAAGGCAATGCCACCCGATTCTTCTTCAGCTGAATGCTTTTCCTGATCCTGACACAATCCGAAATACTTCTGAACACCATCTGAACATCACGCCGCTATAGTGATATCACTGCCGGATACGCAGGACGGATAACAAACGGAAACGAGTACACCAATGAAATGGCACATATGTAGAGGAGGCCACACATTCGAAACAAACAACACCAACGCCTAGCACCTATCGGATGTCGATCTTCGACAATAGTATATCGTACTGAAGCATTAAACAATCAACGTAAGAATGAAGGGTAACTCAATCATGAAACGACGACAGTTCATCGGGGTGGCGGCACTCGCATTGGCTCTGGCCAGCGGCGCAACAACATACGCAGCATCGAAGAGTACACCTGTGACACAGGCAATCAACGCCCAGCTTGCAGCGCAGAATAGCGCGAATAACCAGCGCGGCCCTGGTGGGCAGGTCGCGAGTGTCAGTGGCACAACCATCACAATCACCACGCCACGCGGCAGCGAGACGATCGCAACCACCAGCGCAACAACCTTCGAGCTTGATGGCGCTGCCAGTACGCTTTCGGCCATCAAGGCTGGCCTGTATATTCACGCCGAGGGCAGCAAAGCCACCGATGGCAGCTTTACCGCCACCAGGGTGATCGCCAGCACCACCCAGCCGACGCCACCCCAGGGTGGCCAGCGACCAGGCCGGTAGCCTTACCCCAGCCCTCTCATCGTGGAGAGCGGTGGACCTCATACTGAGCAATTCCCCTCTCCCGGTGTGGGAGAGGGGGTAGGGGGTGAGGGAAGCATGGGCTCCATTCATGGCGTGGATATGTGATGCTACAATAGCAATCAGGTAGAAGATTGGTATGAGGCTCTTATGGCAAAGACTATTCTGATCGTTGATGACAAACAAAGTGTCCGCACCATGTTGCGTGAATATCTGAGCGCACAGGGTTTTCGCGTTGTCACTGCCGAAAATGGGCGTAAAGCGCTGCTGGTTGCCAAACAAGAACTCCCAGATCTGGTGTTGCTCGACATCATGATGCCAGAGATGGATGGCTATGAGTTCATTCGGCTCTACCGCCGCGAGTATGAAGCCCCAATTATTCTTGTCACCGCCAAACTTGAAGAAACCGATAAGGTGATTGGGCTTGAGTTGGGCGCAGATGATTATGTCACCAAGCCATTTGGCATGGCCGAACTGACAGCCCGCATTCGAGCAGTGCTGCGCCGCACAACAAAACCAATTGAAGCCCAGAGCCTGTTACGCGTTGGTGATGTGGTTCTTGATCGAACCATGCGAAATGTCAGTATCGCTGGCCGAATCGTGGAACTGACCCCATCCGAGTTTGAACTGCTGGCTGTGTTTATGGTCACTCCAGGCCGGGTGTTTGCCCGCGCCGAACTGCTCGAACAGTTGCAGGGCGATAATTATGAGCGAGTCGAGCGCACTATTGATGTGCATATTCGTAATCTACGCAGCAAAATCGAACCAGATCCAGCACGCCCACAATATGTACAAACCGTGTTTGGTGTTGGCTATCGGTTTCGAACCAGCAGCGATGGAATTGCTGGGCCTGATGAGTTAAATGAAACTGTAGAACAATAATGCCTCGATCACTGACATTCAAACTGACACTTGCGTTTCTGTTGACAGGCCTGGCCTGTGTTGCGCTGGTTGGTGTGTTTGCGCGCTATCAAACGAGCCTGGAATTTGATCGTTTTCTGCGTGAGCGTGAGCAGGCCGATTTTGTGACCATAGTGACCAACTATTATCAGCAGCATGGCACCTGGGATGGCCTAGCGGAAGTAATTCGCGGAGCGCCACCCCGCCCTGCTAATTCCGCACCTGGGCAGCCAGGCCAGCCTCCACCGCAACAGAACCCGTTTGTGGTCGTCGATCAACAGAATAATGTCGTGGTTGGTTCTGGTCAGTATCGCCGGGGAACGAATGTGCCAGCGAATATTATCGCGCTTGGTCAGGCAATTACGGTCGATGGCACCCGCGTCGGGACTGTCATCAGCCAGCAATCATCGCCAGCCCTGGATCAGCGCGAGCGCGATTACCTGGAACGTTCCAACCGAACACTGATCTATGCCTCATTTGGTGGCGCGCTGCTGGCACTTATCATTGGCGTTGTGCTGGCCCAAATCCTGACGCGCCCGATCCGAGCGCTGACGATTGCAATCGGTGCCATGCGCCGTGGCGAGATCCAGCAGACGGTTCATGTTTCAACAAAGGATGAGATTGGTGATCTTGTGCTGGCATTCAACCAGATGAGCGCCGATCTCGCACGGGCTAATACGGCACGTCGGCAGATGACCGCCGATATTGCCCATGAACTGAACTCACCACTGAGTGTGTTATCGGGCTACCTAGAAAGTATGCGTGATGGCATCCTGCCACCAAGCCCCGAGCGCTTTCAGACGATGTATGATGAGGCCTGCCAACTCCAGCGCTTAATTGGCGATCTGCGTTTGCTCTCGCTGGCCGATGCTGGCGAACTCTCGCTCAAACGCCAGCAGATCAAGCCAAGGCAACTACTCGATATGGTTGCCGCTTCGTTTGAGCCACGGGCGAACCAACAGGGCATTCAGTTGCGTGTGAATGCTGCCGATGATCTGCCTGATTTGGATATTGACCGTGAGCGCATGTTGCAGGTATTGGGCAATCTGGTTGGCAATGCGCTACGCTACACAACCACAGGTGGAGCCATCACCCTTTCGGTAGTGAATGATCACAACTGCGTTCGCCTGGAGGTTGCCGATACTGGCATTGGCATTGCGCCAGACATATTGCCAAGAATCTTTGAACGACTCTACCGTGCCGATCCATCGCGCCAGGAGCACGATGGCGGCTCCGGGCTAGGGCTGGCTATCGCCAAGGCAATCGTCGAAATGCACAATGGCACCATCAGTGCTCAGAGCGTTCCTGATCGCGGGACGACCATGACGATTATGCTACCGAGTTCTTTCCATTAGCGGTTGAGCACGCGTTCGATCCGCCGATCTGGAATAAACCAGATAAGCGCAACGATCACATACAGGCTCAGGGCCATCCATTGGCGCACAAACGCGAGTGGAATAGCAGCGATATAGAACACAAGCGACACCTTCCCTTTGAAATCGCTGCCAATTGCTTGTGCCAACTGGGATTCATTGCCATCATAATGAATAAGCGTGAGCGTCAGAATGGTATAGGCAATCGCACACATCAACAGAATCACACCATACATCGCGACTGGCCAGGGCGTAAATGGATTCTCACCCATCCAATTGGTTGCAAACGGGATCAGTGAGAGCCAGAACAGCAGGTGCAGATTGGCCCACAAAATTGGCCCATTGACCTTGTGTACGGCATGCATCGTATGATGATGATTATTCCAATAGATGCCAATAAACACAAAACTAAGAATATAGCTTGTCGCTACTGGTATAAGTGGTAATAATGCGCTGAGATCATCGCCATGTGGCACTTTCAGCTCTAACACCATAATCGTGATGATGATTGCAATGACGCCATCACTAAATGCTTCTAATCGCCCTTTTCCCACACACACTCCTATTCACTGCTGTTCTAGAACCGAAAATGGATAAAAATCCGCCCGAAGTTGCGATCATCCTTTTCGATGCGATGATACAATGCCCGAATATGGGATTGGTTGAAGAAGCGCAGTACCCGCTTTTTTAATTGGCCACTGCCTTTGCCAGGAATGATCTCGATCAGCTCGATCCGCTTTGCGATCGCCTCTTGAACGATCCTGTTCAGTTCTGCCTCGATCATATCACCGCGATTATAGATATCGTGGAGATCCAGCTTGAGCTTGGCCATTCGTTCCTCAGGGCATAGCATTCTTCAGACCAATGTAGCCATAGTATAACAAAAAGCAGCCCCATCATTCTGAGGCTGCTGAGATCAATGTCGCCTGTATCGGCTACCGTCCGCTCGTAGTCCGTCCGAACTTCTATGCGGAGTTGGGGCGTATCGCATACGCCCAGGCGCGATATATCGCGTCCCTGCGAAGCATAACCGCACCGTTGAACCTATCAAACAAGAATGGATGCGCTACTAACCCATGTTAAAGCCTTCGTACACCGAGACCTGGCCACCGCTCTTCAGGACTGGATTGAGTTTGGCATGTGCAACAGCCTGATCAATCGTTTCGGCATTGATGATCGTGTAGCCGGTTGCGATTGTGCTGGCCGGAATATCACTCACCGTTCCATCGCTGGCAATCGCCTTGGCAAGTGGCGTGAATGGGTTGCCTGGATCAGCGATCGCCGCCCCTAAAGTGTTATACCATGCGATCCATTCGTCCATCACCGCTGCCTGTTCTGCTGGATCTGTTGGTGTTCCGCCGCCAGTATACATAAGAATAAACTTCGCCATCGAACGCCTCCTTGTTACTGATTGGCTCACTTCCCCAATGCCCCTAACATGATCACACTATGATCAAATGGATAACCCAAAAGCCAACAATCCAACCATATTCTTGTGATCAATGCCGAAGTGCATGGGTAGTATAGTACAAACGTTCGAAGTTGCAAGAGCCAATTTTCGTTGCGATCTATGAAGAAAAAAGGGTGTTTCTTCGGGGACACCCAAAGGTATTCGGCCCCAAACCCCTGCTTGCGCTTTCGCGCATGTACAACTCACATAGGAATGCTATAGTATGAACGTATCTCGGTGGCATGCCAAACGATTGTGCCTGCCCAAATGCTGTAGCAGCCGCAATGCTTCTTTTATTCGCCAGCTTGACGATCCAATGCTCAATGGCATTCTATAGCTGCGAGTACATTCGATCATTCATGCACAATGGCCTCCATGCTGCCGTCTGGATCTAGTTCGGGCGAACACGAGGTTGGCCGCTGGTTCTCGTATTCGGACTTCTGACTTCTGACTCCTGAATGCTTATTCGTGTGAAGGTGAACAGACCATGAACAGCCAATATGTTATTGGGCTTGATGGCGGTGGCACGACCACACGTGCGCTGGTGGCTGATTCGAGCGGAAATGTGCTTGGTTATGCAGAAGCCGGTGGCGCGAATCCAAGCCATAATGCCAATGCTGAACAATCGATCCAGGCGGTAATTCGATCTGTGCTGGTAGCTGCGGGTTGCCAGCCAGATCAGATCGCTGGGCTCGTGGCCGGGTTGGCCGGGCTAGACGATCCTGCCGACATGGAGTGGGCCAATCGGTTCATTGCGCTCCCAGAGCTGATCTGCCCGCGAACAGCGATCAACGATACAGCAATTGCCCATACTGGTGCGTTCGGCGGAGCGCCGGGCGTGATTGCGATTGCCGGAACGGGTTCGGCAATCTATGCAGTAACAGATTCTGGCCAGCCGATTCATAATGATGATGCAAATCACTATGCCGGTGGTGCCCGCCATCTGGCCTTTGATGCCATGCACCATCTCCTTGCCGGAGAGGCTACGCCCACCGATGCTGGCTTTATCGCAGCAGTACAGGCGCATTGGGGTGCTGCCAGCATGACCAAACTACAAACGATTGTCTTTGGGCAGCGCCAGCGCGACTATCGTGATGTCAAACGGGAGTATGGGGCAATGGCAATTCTGGTCACATCCGCCGCCGATAGTTCACCATTGGCTGGCGCTGCTTGTGATCGGGCTGCCTATGGGCTTACAACTGGTATTCGCATCCTGGGGAATTGCTTCAATGGGCCGCATGTTTCGATTGCACTAATTGGTGCGCTCGCCAGATCTGTACCAATTCAGGCTCGCGTTGCAATACAGCTTGCACGTACACAGGGTAAACACTACCAACTGCATGATCCACTGCTACCACCAGTCGGCGGGGCGATCATCCAGGCGCTGCAACAGCTTGGCGTGCCGATCAATTCCCAGGTTATTGATCGGCTACGGGCAAGCATTCCGATCAGTTAGCGCAGTTCAAAGCCCAATTGCACAAGCGTCTCGCGAATGGTATCGCGGCCAGTGAGCGATTTTGGCCCTGCAACCCGGCGCGCAGAGTGCTGCGCCCAATTGCCATCAACACGCATGCGCTGCTCCTCATAGAATGCGGACATGGTTTCATTATAGCGCTCAACTGTCGCTTTCTCACCATCATTCGTATAGGTTTCGCGATACAGCACTGCTTCCTGCGGCAGGCGTGGCTTGACAGAGGCTGGGTTGGCTGGGTCGGGCCAACCAACGCACAGGCCAAACACGGGGAACACACGTGGCGGCAACTGGAGTTCATTGACAACATCAAGCGGCTGATTACGGATACCACCGATATAGACCGTGCCCAGGCCAAGTGCTTCCGCTGCAACAACCGCGTTCTGCGCAGCCAATGCCGCATCAATAACTGCCAGAATGAACATCTCGGTATAATCGAGGCCGGCATGGGCAATATTCTGCTGGCTGGCCACACGGCCTAATCGTGAGAGATCCGCCAACCAGACAAGAAAGAGTGGGCAATCGCGAATATGTGCCTGATTCCCAGCAAATTGCGAAAGCCGCGCCTTGCGAGCGGATTCTTCGACCGCCACAACACTCCAGGCCTGCAGGTTGGATGAGGTCGATGCCGATTGTGCAGCCGCAACTAGCGTTTCTAATGTGCCACTCGGTAGTGGTTCCTGGCGATACGCACGCACCGAACGATGGCTTAGCAATAGTTCAAGCGTCTCGTTCCAGATAAGTTCGGATGGTTGATCACTGTCGCCATAGCGTTGGCGAACGGCGTCTGATAATGTTTGTTGTGTCATGGCCTCAATATTCTCTGTTGGGGCGTATAGCTATACGCCCATACAAGGGAGCTACGCCGCCGATCACCCTCATCCCCCGACCCCTTCTCCCATTGCCAGGGAGAAGGGGAGTCATTGATCTAATTGGGCTGTTAACGCCCCTCTCCTCAACGTGGGAGAGGGGTTGGGGTGCGGGCCAGCAGCCCAAACACCGATGCGTAAGCCTTCAATAAGTATATCATGAAGTTGACAATGTTAACCCATTCAGTTAGTATTCTTGGCTATGAACCCACTAACTGATCTTCTGGGCCACCATCCGGTGATAATCCTGGATGGCGGATTAGCAACTGAACTTGAGCGGCTTGGCTGCGATCTGCGCGACGAACTCTGGTCGGCCAGAGTATTGATCGAAGCGCCGCATCTAATCAAGCAGGTTCATGCTGCTTATTTTCGTGCTGGTGCGGATTGCGCGATTACAGCCAGCTACCAGGCAACATTCGAGGGTTTTGCTCGGCGGGGTTTGGGCCAGCAGGAAGCTGCCGATCTTATGCGTTTGGCCGTCCGATTGGCTGTTGAGGCCCGCGATGAGTTCTGGGCAGATCCAGCCAATCGCCTTGGGCGGCCTCGCCCGCTGGTGGCTGCATCAATTGGCAGTTATGGCGCGTTTCTGGCCGATGGTTCCGAGTATACTGGCGATTATGGCCTGAGCGAAGCAGAACTGATCGCATTCCATCGCTCGCGCCTGGCAGTCCTAGCCGATGCCGGAGCCGATCTGTTGGCCTGTGAGACGGTGCCTTGTTTGCTTGAAGCCCAGGCACTAGCGCATCTGCTCAACGAGTTTCCCGATCAGCATGCCTGGATGAGTTTTAGTGCTCGCGATGGCATGCATACCTGCCATGGCGAACTCCTGGCCGATTGTGCTGCATGGCTCGATTCATATGAACAGATTGTTGCTGTTGGTATCAACTGTACGGCACCACGCTTTATTCCAGATCTTGTTCGTGCGATACGGGCTGCCACACAAAAACCCATTATTGTGTATCCCAATTCTGGCGAAATCTATCACCCCGAGGATTATAGCTGGACTGGTTTCACTGAAGCAAGCGCCTTCGCTGAACAGACCCGTTTGTGGCATGCCTATGGCGCGCAGATCATTGGTGGCTGCTGTCGCACGACACCAGCAGAGATTCAGGCAATTGCCGATTGGGTTCGTCATTAGTTCGTCATCAGTAGCTCTTTTTACTATTTTTAAATGTTACACAGATTCGCTGCCCCAAAAATCGGCACGTTCCCCAACGCCGTGGTATAGTAATTGCTACATTCCTCTTGCCGCCCTGGCACGCACCGTGGTTGTGGTGTTTTTTCGGCTACGCACGCCGATGCGGCTCACGTTCCCGTACGCTGCTGTACGCATGTGCAGGTGTTGTGTGATTGCACGCCTGGACTACGTGACATTGATCCTGATCATTTAGGCCTATGAGAAAGGGGTCCCCAATGTCTCAGCTTCGTAGAGTCTGGTGTACGAATTGTGGTACCGATTGGACCGTTGAGAGCCAAGCAGACACACAAACGACCGAAACCGTCTGCCCTGTCTGCTACCTACCGATGTCCACCAGCGCTGTTCCTCTCATGAGTGCGTTATCTGTGAGCGATCTGGAGGAGCAACTGAGCCAACTGATGGCAAGCGCACGGGCGAGTGGATTGAATTCAGATGCCATTGTGCATGCACTACGTGGCGAATTGCAATTTGCTGCGGAGATGGATCATGTTGGGCATCATTTCAATGTGCAACTGATCGATCTTGGCCCAGATGAGAGTGAGATTCATCATCGGCCTATGCGTGATCGGCGTGAAATCCTCCAGTCCCGGAGCGTAAATGAGTAACACGACGATCAAGACGGCTGCTCAGACCGTGCTGTCGCGCGGCATAACGATCGTCACTTCTCTCTTCCATCGCAATTCACCTGTTAAACTGGTCGATGTGCCGCCGCCGCTGTTCAATAGTGATCTATTGAATCCAGACCAACTCGCACAGCATGCACGTGGTATTGCCACAACGTATGCTACCATCGGGCAGATCAAGGGCGGCTATCCACTCCGCCCAATTCTGGATCGCAATGAGCAACTGATCAAAACCGCCCACGAGCGGCTGCTTGAAGCACTACGGCTGCGCCAGGAGATGACGCCAGCCGCCGAATGGCTGCTCGACAATATGCATGTTGTGGTCGATCAGATTCGGGAGATTCGCCAGGATCTCCCAGGCGGCTATTATGCGGAATTGCCAAAGCTGACGACTGGCCCACGAACCGGCCAGCCGCGTGTCTATGCCATCGCCATTGAGCTGATCAAACATACTGATGGCCGCATCGATCTTGAGCAATTGCTCCAGTTCATTATGGCCTATCAGTCAGTCACACCACTGGCCATGGGCGAGTTATGGGCCGTTGTGATCATGCTCCGATTTGGTTTGGTCGAGAATCTTGCACGGTTGGCTGGGTTGGTTCTGGAATCGCGTGGATCACGGGATCTGGCCGACACATGGGTAGATCGATTATTGGCCGAGGATACTGGTTCGGATATGGGCCAGAGCCCTGTGCTGGCAGCATTAGCCCAGGCCTACCCGACGATTACATCGGCCTTTGCCATGCGCTTGTTACAACGGTTGCGGCTGTATGATGGCGAACGCGATATTGGTGCAGTGGTGCGCTGGCTTGAGCAGCAGCCAGTCGTTCCATATAATAATATTGAAGCACTCATCCATGCCGAACATCAACGCCAGGCGATCAACCAGGTCTCGATTGGCAATACAATCACGAGCATGCGTATGCTCAGTTCGATCGACTGGGACGATTGGTTCGAGCAGGTTTGTTTTGTCGAACATATTCTACGCCAGGATCCATGTGGTGCCTATGGGCAGAGTACGTTTGCCACACGCGATCAGTATCGGCATATTATTGAGCAGCTTGCCCGCCGTAGTGGCGTCAGTGAGATCGATGTTGCCAGACGTGTTGTCGATCTGGCGCGTACAGCACCACAGGATGGCAGCCCACGTTATCGTCATGTTGGCTATTATTTGATCGATGCAGGCCGTACTGCACTTGAATCCGAACTTGGCTATCATCCAACACCAGCCCAGGCGATCCAGCGATTGATCATGCAGCATCCAACGGCATGCTACCTTGGAACGCTTGCGATCGGCACGGCAGCGACGGTCGCTATTGGGCTCAAAGCAACCCAGACGCGTATTCCAACACAGGGCTCACGCGGAATTGCGGGTTCTGCACTGCCTGCTGCGCTATTGCTGTTGCCTGCGACGGCATTGGCCAAGGAACTGCTCGACCGGGTTGTGACTACGATGTTGCCACCGCGAGTGCTTCCACGGCTGGATTTGCGCAATGGTATCCCGCCAGCACTACGTACTATTGTTGTCATCCCAACCCTGTTGCTCACGGCGGATAGTGTGTATGGTCAGGTCGATGCCCTTGAGGTTCTGGCGCTCGCCAATAGCGACCCAAACCTGCATTTTGCCCTGCTCAGTGATTTCGCCGATGCACCATCGCCGACAATGCCGGACGATGATCGGCTGCTGGCGATTGCACGGGCCGGGATCGAACAGCTCAATGAGCGCTATAGTTCTGATCAATTCCTGTTGTTGCATCGCAATCGCATCTGGAACGAATCGCAGAACTGTTATATGGGCTGGGAGCGCAAGCGTGGCAAGTTGGAGGAATTCAACCGCCTGCTGACCGGTGCCGATGATACGACCTTTCGGGTGTGTATTGGCGATCTCAGTATCTTGCCTTCCATTCGTTATGTCATCACCCTCGATGCCGATACCCAGCTCCCGCGCGATGCTGGCCGGGCCATGATTGGAACAATTGCTCACCCGCTGCAACATGCAGAGATCGATCCACAGACACGCCAGGTGACACAGGGCTATGGCATTCTGCAACCACGGGTCGCCATTACTCTGCCGAGCGCTATGCGCAGCCGTTTCGCCCGAACCTTTTCTGGCAACGTGGGAATTGACCCATATACGACGGCGGTCTCTGATGTCTACATGGATCTGTTTGGCGATGGGATCTATGCCGGGAAGGGCATCTATGATCCAATTGTGCTGCGAGAAACGCTTGATCATCGCTTTCCCGAACACACACTGCTCAGCCATGATCTGATTGAGGGTTCCTATGCCCGCACCGGCTTACTCTCCGATGTTGAGCTGCTCGATAACTACCCGAGTACCTATGCCGCATTTGCGGCACGGCAACATCGCTGGGTGCGCGGCGATTGGCAGATCAGTGCCTGGATACTACCCTGGGTTCCTAGCCCAGAGGGCCTCACTGGCACTGTGCTTTCGCCAATCGCCCGCTATAAAATCCTCGATAATCTGCGCCGCAGCCTGATACCACCGGCGACAATCGCACTGCTTGCTCATGGTTGGCTTGGTGGGCGTGGTATACGCAGCGCACTTGCAACAACCACGTATGCATTGCTTCCGCTGACTCTGCCAGCACTGTTTGATCTGATTGGCACCATGCGTGCCGTTGTGCTTGGCCCGGATCGGCTGAATGCCCTGCGAACCCAGGCCGAACACCTACGGATGAGTACGCTGCGCTTTGGCCTGAATATCACCTTTCTGCCGGATCAGGCCGTCTCGAATCTTGATGCAATCATTCGCACACTCACCCGCCTGATCTTCACCAAGCGCAATCTGCTCGAATGGGAAACCGCCGCAGAGGCGCATCGGCGGCTGACTCAATCATCCAGCCCAATGCTGCGCCGTATGGCTCCCACTGCGGTGCTTGGTGTGCTTGCCGCTCTGTTGCGGGCACGGCATGTTGCGCAGACCTGGCCATCGTTGGTGCCAGTCGTCACATCCTGGCTTTCTGCCCCTGCGATTGCCGCATGGCTGGATCGGCCAGCCCTGCCAGAGCGCCAAGCCCTTGCCGCAGATGACCGATTGTTGCTGCGCGGCCTGGCCCGAACAACATGGGCCTATTTTGAGCAGTTTGTCACAGCTGATGCCAATTATCTGGCTCCCGATAACATGCAAGAGACTCCAACGCAGGTGATTGCCTATCGCACATCGCCAACCAATATTGGGTTGCAGTTGCTCGCTGATCTGGCCGCCTATGATTTTGGCTATATTGGTGTGCTAGAACTGACCAACCGCACAGAGCAAGCACTGGCAACAATGGCAAAGCTTGAGCGCTATCGCGGCCATCTGCTCAACTGGTATGACACAAAGACGCTCCAGCCGTTACCGCCAGCCTATGTTTCGACCGTTGACAGCGGTAATCTGGCTGGGTTCCTGCTGACACTGCGGCAGGGCTATCTGTCGCTGCGCGACCAACCAATTATTGGGCCACAGGCGCTGTTGGGAATCCAGGATACGCTTGCCGTTATCCAACGCTATGTGCCAACGAATGACGAAGCAACTCTCCAGCAGCTATCGTTGCTTAGTGATCGGGCGATCGTTTCTCTGTACACAACGAACGATTACCATCGCCAACTTGAAAGTATTCAACAGCGTGCCAGTGATCTGAATCTGCTTGGTGAGGCTGCTGTATGGCGTTCGCGGCTTGTGAAGCAAATACAAAGCCTGCGTGATGATCTTGCGATATTGGTTCCAGAACAGATGCAGGATAACCCGCCACCGACCTTACGTGAGTTGGCCCATGCTGCCGATCAGCAATTGCCCTTGTTGGCACGCCATGATGCGATTGCAATCCAAACACTCGCCGATGTCGAGGCAACAGATTTCACCTTTCTATATGAGCCACAGCGCCGAATCTTTGCCATTGGGTTTAATGCTGCCGATGGACGCCGCGATAATTCCTACTATGATCTGCTCGCATCCGAGGCTCGCCTGGCCAGCTTCTTAACAATTGCCAAGGGCGATGTACCACAGGAGCACTGGTTCCATCTTGGGCGTACCCTGCTGGAAACAGGCGCTGGTGCGGCCCTAGCATCATGGAGTGGCACCGCCTTCGAATACCTTATGCCATTGCTGGTGATGCATTCCTACCCGAATACATTGCTTGATACAACCTACCAATCTGTCGTTGCCCGCCAGATTCAGTATGGCCACCAACAATCGATTCCCTGGGGTGTCTCTGAGTCGGCCTATAACGCCCGCGATCTAGCCATGAACTACCAGTATCGCGCCTTTGGCGTTCCAGGGTTGGGGCTCAAACGCGGCCTTGGCAGCGATCTGGTGGTAACGCCATATGCCACCGTGTTGTCCCTGCCGATCCAGGCCAATGCCGCGATTGCGAACCTCAAACTGCTGATCGAAGCTGGGATGCTTGGCCGTTATGGGTTGTATGAGGCCATCGATTACACCCTTGATCGGCTGCCGCCTGGTGCAACCCATACGATTATTCGCTCATTTATGGTACACCATCAGGCTATGAGCCTGCTAGCCTTTGCGAATGCGCTGCACGACAACAAAATGCAGCAACGTTTCCATGCAGAAGCATTGGTTCAGGCAACCGAAACGCTGCTGCAGGAACGTAATGTGCATGCCAAACCGCTCAATCAGCCGCAGGAACCATTCCAGACACAGAGCGTTGTGGATGGCTCGCCATCGACGGTTCGTGAGATCGGAACTGCAACAACACCGGTTCCGCTGACACACCTGCTTTCCAATGGCACCTATACCGTTATGTTAACCAATGCTGGTGGTGGTTATAGCACCAGTGGCGATCTAGCGGTAACACGATGGCGTTCCGATCCCGCCCAGGATAACTGGGGCAGCTTCTGCTATATTCGCGATGTTCGCAGCGATCTGGCATGGTCGGCAGCCTACCAACCAACCCGCCAGGCATCGCGGCGCTATCATGTTAGCTTCGGGCTCGAAAAGGTCGAATTTCGCCAGGAGATCGCCGGAATCCAAACCCGCATGGAAGTGTCCGTCTCGCCAGAAGATATGGTTGAGGTACGGAGGATCTCGCTCACAAACCTGACGAGTGCCCCACGCGAATTGGAGGTCACCAGCTACGCCGAAATTGTGCTGACGCCAGCCGCTGCGGATATGGCCCACCCAGCGTTCAGCAATCTGTTTATCGAGACGGAATTTGTCGGCGAGCATAATGCGTTGCTGGCCTCACGCCGCCCACGTTCCGCCACGACAGCACGCTACTGGGCATTGCACACAATTGCTGTACGCGGCCATGCCGGAAGTGTCACCGAATACGAAACGGATCGAGCAAGTTTCATCGGCCGAGGGCGCACAACAGCCGATCCACAGGCGCTGCATCGGCCGCTGACTCGGAGCAGTGGTGCGGTGCTAGATCCGATCTTTAGCCTGCGCCGCCGCGTTCGCATTGTTCCAGGTGGTACTGCCCAGATCGTGTTCACCACTGGTATTGCAGAAAACCGTGAGCATGCACTGCAACTGGCCGAGAAATACCGCGATCCCGAATCGGCGGTGCGCGCAATCGCCCTGGCATGGACCCAGAGCCAGGTTGAGCTTCGCCATCTCAATATTACTGCCGCCGTCGCACAGCGTTTTCAGCAACTTGCCACCGCGCTGATCTATATGGATGGATTAAAGCGCGCCAAACCGGACATGCTCGAACGCAATGTCAAGGGCCAATCCAGCCTGTGGGCCTATGGCATTTCTGGCGATGCTCCAATTGTGTTGGTGCGCGTCTCCTCTGGCGAGGACCTATCGTTGGTGACTGAACTGCTCCAGGCCCATCAATACTGGCGTCTCAAGCGCCTTTCCGTCGATCTGGTGATTCTGAATGAAGATGCGGGCGGCTATTTGCAGGGTGCCCAGGAACACATCCTTGGCCTCGTGCGCAGCAGTGGCTCAAGCGTCTGGTTGAACCAGCGCGGTGGTGTGTTTGTGCTGCGTTCCGATCTCATGCCAGCCGATGATCGCATATTGCTTGAAACAGTCGCACGAACACTCTTAACAACCCGCCGTGGTGATCTCAGCCAACACCTGCGCCGTCGCGACCGCGATGCACCACTGTCGTTGCCAGCGCCACGCAATCCCGTTGCTGTGGAAAGCCAACCGCTACCAGAAGTGCTACTTCATCAGCGCAGCACATATGGCGGCTTCGATGCGAATGGCGAATATGTGATCGACCTCGCTCCAGGGCAGGTCACGCCTGCTCCATGGAGCAATGTGATTGCCAATGAGCAATTTGGCTTCTTAGTGACAGAGCGGGGCGGCGGCTATACATGGGTCAGAAACAGCCGTGAGAATCGGCTCACGCCCTGGTCGAACGATCCAATCAGCGATCCACCTGGCGAAGTGATCTATCTGCGCGACCAGGACAGCGGGATGCTCTGGTCGCCAACCATTCCGCCAGCCGGGCATGGCCCCATTCGCATTCGCCATGGCTTTGGCTACAGTTCCTTCAGCCAACAATCTGCTGGAATTGCCAGCGAATTGCGCCTCTCGGTGGCCGCCGATCAGCCAGTTAAGTTCTATCGGCTACACCTGAAGAACACAAGCGACAAACAGCGCAGCCTGAGTGTCACCCTGTATGTCGAATGGGTACTTGGTGTGTTCCGCGCAGAGATGGCTCCCTATATCGTCACCTCATTCGATCAGCAGAGTGAAGCGTTACTAGCACGCAATACATACAACACCGAATTTGGGCCACAGATCGCCTTTCTTGCCAGCAGCGAGCGCAACATCACAATCGGTGGTGATCGGGTTGAGTTTATTGGCCGGAATGGTGATCTGAATCATCCTGCTGCATTGAATGGCGATCCTCTACGCGGTCGCGTCGGTGCTGGGTTCGATCCATGTGGTGCGATCCAGTGTGCAATCGAACTTGCGCCAAACCAGGAGCGCGAACTGGTGTTCCTGCTTGGTCAGGCAGCCGATATTGATCAGGTTCGTGAGCTGATCGAACGCTATCGTGAACCAGTTGCCGCCGCGAATGCAGAACAGCAAGCAACAGAACGCTGGCAATCGCTACTTGGCCAGGTACAGGTGCAAACACCCCAACCCGAGCTGGATCTGCTGTTGAATGGTTGGCTCCTGTATCAGACGCTGGTCTGCCGGATCTGGGCGCGTTCGGCATTCTACCAATCGGGTGGAGCATATGGGTTCCGCGATCAGCTGCAGGATGTGATGGCATTGGTCGATGGTATGCCAGATGTTGCCCACGCCCAGATACTGCGTGCATCATCACGCCAATTCCTGGCCGGTGATGTCCAGCACTGGTGGCATCCGCCAACCGGCCGCGGGGTGCGGACGCGCTTCTCCGATGATTACCTGTGGCTGCCGTTTGTGGTTCATCACTACATCACAACAACCGGTGATATGGCGATTCTCGATGAAACAACGCCATTCCTGGAGGGCCGCGCACTCAATCCCGATGAGGCCGAGTATTATGATCTGCCAAGCATTTCATCCGAACACGGCTCGTGCTATGAGCATTGTGTCCGGGCGATCGATTATGCACTGGGCCGGATTGGCGCACATGGATTGCCACTCATGGGCGCTGGCGATTGGAACGATGGCATGAACATGGTCGGCCACGATGGCCGTGGCGAGAGTGTGTGGGTCGGCTGGTTCTTACATATCAACCTGGAACAGTTTGCCCCGATTGCCCTACAGCGTGGCGATAACCAGCGAGCAACGCGCTATCAGACGGCCGCACGGTTGTTGCAGGAGGCCCTTGAACAGCACGCATGGGATGGCGAATGGTATCTACGGGCATTTTTTGATGATGGCACGCCGCTTGGCGCGGCTGGCAGTAGCGAATGTAAAATCGACTCATTGCCACAATCATGGGCTGTTATCGCCGGATCGGGTGATGCTGCCCGCGCTCGCCGTGCCATGAATGCCGTTTCAGAGCATCTGGTCGATCACGATGCAGGCTTGATCAAGCTGTTTACGCCACCATTTGATCGTGCATCCCATGATCCCGGCTATATTCAGGGTTATGTCCCTGGTGTGCGTGAAAATGGTGGGCAGTACACCCATGCGGCTATCTGGGTTATTTGGGCCTATGCAATGCTTGGCGATGGCGCGCAGGTTGGCAAGCTCCTCAAGCTGATCAACCCGATTCTGCATACCCAGGCCAATGCGGATATTTACAAGGTTGAACCATATACGATTGCTGCCGATGTCTATGCCGCACCACGACATGTCGGGCGGGGTGGATGGACGTGGTATACCGGTTCGGCTGGCTGGTTCTATCGGCTCGGGATCGAGATGGTACTCGGGCTACGACGGATTGGCAATACCCTCACGCTACTGCCATGCATCCCACCAGAATGGCCAGGCTATTCGATCACCTATCGCTTCGGGCAGACCGAGTACCACATTCAGGTGCAGAACCCACAGCATGTAGCAACAGGCATTGCCAGTATGTGTCTTGATGGACAGGCCGTACCAGATGGGCAGATTATGCTATGCGATGATCGGGTAACGCATACAATTCACGTCACCCTTGGCGAGCAAGTGCTCGCATAATTCGCTCGCAGGCTGAAGCCTGCGGCAAGGGGACGATGCACCAGCCTGCGGATTCCGGGTATCTTCGTAAATCCTGCTATACTATATACACAAGCCGAATCATTGGGCGTATAGAATGCGGCAACCATGCTGCCGCCGCGCAAGCATGGCTTGCGCACTCCATAACTGCACGCTGCCCTAGAATACATGTTGGTAAGGACTCATCAAAGAATACTATCCCGCTCCTGCCGCCGTGGGGCTGATGAACGTGTACTGTTTCATCGGGTATTGTGCCTCCGCACCATGCCCCGCAGGCTGAAGCCTGCGGCTATGAGCGCGCCTCCCTCGTGCCCCATCCCTTTGCCGCAGGCTTCAGCCTGCGGATGGCGAGGGCAAAGGCCATATTCGTAGCTTGGGGAAATTATTCTTTTCCAAGCCCTAAGGAAGAATAACCGTGTCGATCGAAACAGCAGAACCGATTGTCCGGGAGCAAACCAAACGGCGAGCGCGGCTCTTGGTGAATCCGACAAGCGGCGCTCAGGGTGGCTTATCCCAACTTCCAATTATTATTGCAGCGCTGGAGCAGGCTGGGATTGAGGCATTACTCTCATTCACATCACCTGAACAAACGCCAACGGCCCTGGCGGCATTGGCCGTCCAGGAAGGCTATGATCTGGTGATTGCCGCTGGTGGTGATGGAACGGTCAGCGCAGTTGCGCAGGGGTTGTTTGGCACTGGTGTACCACTTGGGATTGTACCGATCGGAACCTATAACAATATCGCCCGTAGCCTTGGCATTCCGAATGTGCTCGAAGAAGCACTCGCGGTGCTTGTGCAAGGCAAACCATGGCTGATCGATTCGGCAACGGCCAATGGCGTGCCGTTCATGGAAGTGGCAGGGGTTGGCCTGGATGCACGCCTATTTCCGGTTGCAGAGCAGATCAAATCGGGAAAATGGTACCAGGCGATCTCGGCCATACGAATGCTGCGCTACTACCGTCCGCGCAAACTTCGGATAGATCTCCCCGATGGTCAGCAGATCATGCGTCGCCCATTGATGGCGCTTGTGGCCAACATGCCCTACTTTGGTGTTGGATTTGCCGTTGCGCCACTCGCACACCCCGATAGTGGGCAGCTGGTGTTATCGTTGTTTGAAGGTATGACCAAGTGGGAACTCCTGCGCCACTTTGCTCTGATTGCAAATGGACGCACGATCAAGGAACCACGCATCTCAACCTATGAGGGAGTGCGATTCCGTATTGCACCCACAGTTCGTTCAAGCCTCCCAGTACAGGCCGATGGCAATGTCATCGGGCGTATGCCGGTTGTCTTTGAGGTCGTTCCACATGCCCTCACTGTGCTGGTACCGCCAACAAGCACACAACCAAAGTAATCCGCACAAGTACAGACGCGATATATCGCGCCCCAACGCTGCTTCCATTTCCGCAATTAGTAAGGGAGGCGATATATAACAGTTTTTACCTTGTTTAAATGATTGACAACAATGCTATACTGCTAACTATCAAAGTCTTTCAGCTGCGTTTCTGTCCTTGCAATATTGCACATTTCATCACGGGCTATCCGCGGATTGGCCTTGCTTTAATTAAATAGCACATATCATGGCGGTAAAGGACGAGATCTGAAATAAGATTACTCGCCCTTCTGTGCTTTTATCGGTAGCCTTATCCTAACGATAAGGCCTTTACTTAGGTTGTGTCGGATTATAGGCACATATTGAAATGACAGGTCAGTGATTGAAAGGAGATATACACGTATCATTACTGGTAACGATTAGGAATGCTAACGTATATTGACCTCCAAGCGGCGTATTTCGAATTGCGCTTTTCTTCAAAAGCGCCATATTGTGAGGAAGGAGAACGTGCCTGCGCTGTCGATGTTGAGCAGCGCATTCGGCGCGAATATTTCTATGGAATTTCTCCGCAACCCACGGGCCTGGATCATCGGAGCACTGCTTGGCTATGTTCTGCTAAGCGTGGGCTTCAGTACAATTCAGAGCGCTGGGGCAGCCCAGCCAAACGCCCCGATTCCCGCAGCTGTCATCACCGCTTTTACGGAGCCAACCACCTCTAGCCCAATTGCGATGTCGGAAGACAAGAACCATATCTGGGTTGTTAACCCGGATAATGATACCGTCTCGATTATCAATGCGAACACCGATACGGTGATCGGCAATGTCGTTGTTGGCCATGAACCACAAAGCGTGGCGCTTGGCACAATTGTGGGTGGAAATTATCGCGCCTATATCGCGGCCGCCGCCGATAATAAAGTAACGGTGATCAATGCGACAGTAGGCGGTAGCTTCACATTTGATCGCAACCTAACAACCGGCGCTGAACCATGGAATGTGGTTGCTTCACCAGATGGTAATCGGATCTTTGTTGCGAATAGTGGCCAGGATACAATCACGGTCATTCGCAATGATGTAACGCCTCCGACGATCATCGGGAGCTTCAATCTGCGGACGAGTGCATGTAATATTGGTGACCCTAATCGCCACTTTCAGCCGCGTGGTTTGGCGGTTACTGCCGATAATACGAAGCTGTATGTCACCCGCTTCCTCTCGTTCACTGGTGGTGCAACGCCCAAACAGGGCACCGACAACGGCAGAGTCGGGGTTGTCTGCCGATTAACGCTGAATACTGCAAGTACAACAATCGGTGGAGCGCTCACAACTCCCACAGCCGTGACACTCGCACCGCAGAATACCGGTTTTGCGGATGCCAATACCAACGCAACAAGCGCCTTCCCGAACCAGATGCAGAGCATTGTGATCCGTGGTGGCCGCGCCTACATGCCGAATATTGCTGCATCACCATCCGGCCCACTGAAGTTTAATGTCGATACCCAAGCATTCGTCAATATGATCGATGGTGTGAATGGTGCCGGAACACCCACCGATGCAGGTATTATCAATCTGCACTTGGGTGCGCGGACGCCGGAGGCTGGCAAGACAAAACTGTTCTTTGCCAATCCCTGGGCAATCGCCTTTGACACACCAACTGGCACCGGCAATGCCTATGTCGTTTCATCCGGCAGCGATCTGCTGGTCAAACTGACGGTCGATGGCACTGGTGTGCTGGCGAATACGACGGGTGGCGCAACAACTACACGTTATATTGATCTGCATGATCCGGCCAACCCAAATACCAGCGGCGTCAATGCAGGTAAAAACCCACTTGGCATTGTGGTGCGGAATATTGCCCCCGCGAACAACAAAGCCTATGTGATGAACTATATCTCGCGCAATGTATCGATCGTCAACCTAGCAACCGACACGGTTGATAAGGTCGTTTCGTTAGCGACGCTGCCAAGTTCGGGCAGTGATGCCGAACAAATCCAGGTTGGCGCAGAGATCTTCTTCTCCTCGCGTGGCGTCTTCGATGGCGGCAAATTCAACCGCCTTTCGTCCGAAGGCTGGCAATCCTGTTCAAGCTGCCATTTTGCGGGAATGACCGATGGTGTGGTGTGGAGCTTTGGCGCCGGCCCACGGAAGTCGGTATCGTTGAACGGCACGTTTAACCCGCATAATCCAGAAGACCAACGAGTGCTGAATTATTCAGCAATCTTTGATGAGGTGGAGGATTTCGAGGCCAACATCCGCAATGTTTCTGGCCCCGGCAATCTGAGTGCTGGACCGCCAGCAGTGCTTAATCCCAATCAGGGGTTGCTGATCGGTGATAATGGCGATATCAATGCAGCACCTGCGGTGGTCAATTCGTTTGTGCTGCCCAATAGAGGCCGCCCACAGCTGACCGTCACGCTCCCGAATAGCACAAAACCATGGCCCGCCCTGGATGCACTGAATGTCTGGGTGCGTGAGGGAATTCGTACGCCAAATGGTGCGCTGACGACGGCTGAACTGCCTGGCAGTTCATTGCTTGCAACCGATGTCACAGCCGGAAGGGTACTATTCTTCAAGGCTGGCTGCCAAACCTGCCATGGCGGTGGGAAGTGGACCAACAGCGCCAAGGACTTTACCTCGCCACCGATCGGGGCGAAAACAGAAACAGTGCCTACTCCACCAGCGGGCGTTGATCCAGTTGGTGCCCAATACCTGCCACCATTCCTGCAGAACATTGGCTCGTTTAACCTTGGCGTTAGTGGCGGTACAAACCCAATCGGCACGAATATTGGTGCTATCGAAAAAGCGACCGATGGCAAGGATGCGCTTGGCAAAGATCATAATCTTGATACATTCGGCGATGGCTATAATGTGCCATCATTGCTTGGTATCTATGCCGTACCGCCATACTACCATAACGGCTCGTGTGAGACGTTGGCATGCGTGGTTGGGAATACCGCCCATCGCACTGTCAATAGCACCCGCCCCGATGTGCTGACCAGTGGCGTTGATCAGGCCAGAGTTGTGGCATTCCTTGAATCACTTGATGCAGAGACGCTACCTGCGAGCAATCTGTATATCAAGAGCCACGATATCTTCATTGAGCCAGCAGCCCCAATTGCTGGTACATCTGTCGTGGTTGGCGTTAATCTCTCAGTATTTGGGCCGAATGTCACATTCACACCGCCAATCAAGGTCAAGTTCAATCTAATTAAGCTCGGCACGAGCACGCCAGCAGTAACTGCGGAAACGACGCTGGCTGGCTTTACGCGTGACTTTGGCCAGGAGGTGGTCACAGCCAATCTGGCCTTGCCAAGTGCCTCAGGGTTCTATCGGCTGGAAGTGATTGTCGATAGCGATAATACCTTTGCCGAGGATCGGGAGAATGATAATAGCGCCAGGCGCACGATCTTCCTGCGCCCAACACCACCCGATCTGGTTGCGCCAACAGTCAGTAATGTGCTGATCAATAACGGCGATGCTGTCACAAGCAGCCGTGATGTGACGATTACATTCGATGCTGTTGATCCAGCCAGCCCAACAGGCCAGACGACAAGTGGCCTGGAGTCGTTCTGTATTGTGCGCTACTCATACAATGCCATCCTGCGGCGTTGGGTTGAGGAGGTATGCGCCTTCACGCCGCTACCAACTCCTACCGGCAGTACATTCAGTGTCAACACGCGCCTGCCGGTTCGTGAAGGAACTGCGTATGCCTTCGTCTGGGTGCGTGATAAAGCTGGGAATATTTCACAAGTACCAGGGTTCGATGTGATCAGCTTTATTCCTGCCGGAGAGATCAACCTGAACCGGAATGATGTGCGCGTGTTCCGCATTACCCTGGCCGCAGGTCAATCGCTCAACTTCACAACGACACAAGTATTTGGCGATGTGGATGTGAGCGTCTTCCAGGGAATCTCTAACCCTGTGCGCTGTGCCGTGAGTGCCCAAAATGGCACCACCGCAGAAGCAGTGACGGTGCCAGGAGGTGCATGTACAGGGACGGTATTCCAGATCGAGGTTCGGGCGGTGGTCAATAGCCGATTTACCATCGGTGTTGTCCAGAACCTGACCGCGAATATCGTGGTTGCACCAACGGCAGTCGGGCCAGAGAAGGATGTTTCCGATGTTGCTACGGTGGATGGGCCACCAGCAGCTCAGGCAGCCATCTCGGATGCGACGGAACTATTCTTGCCGCAAACCGTCAAGTAAGTCACATCGTCGTTGCTTCAGCCACCCGCAGTGCCGTTCGCGGCGCGGCGGGTGGCTTTATACTGTGCCCATATCTATCGCTCAACAGCCACGAGGAAGCGTATGAGTTTATTCTCTCGCAGCATGCTATTCCTGGTACTGCTGGTCGCCTGCGCGACCCCAACTGCTCCGGTAGTGCCAGCAACACCCAACCCGACACCAGTGCCAACGGTTGCTGGCCCATTACCACGCATTGGTGGTGTCACCAGTGACAAAGCCACGCTTGGGCGCTATGAGCGGATTGAACTGAGTGTTGCGCTCGCGGCAACCTACGATAACCCCTATGATAGCCAGCAGGTTGCACTCAGCGCTCGTTTTCGTGCGCCATCTGGAAAATTGTGGGAAATCCCTGGGTTTTGGGATGGCCGCGAGGCATGGCTGGTGCGTTTTACACCAGGCGAGATCGGAACCTGGCAGTATGTCGCTAGCGTCCACGATCAGTATGGCAGCGCCGATTCGGCTGAGGCACGCTTCGATGTTGGCCCATCAGAACAGCATGGCTGGCTGCAGGTGGCGAGCTGGCGCGACCCAAAGCTCAGTTCACGCTACCTGGCCTATCACGATGGCACGCCATTCTATGGCATTGGCCATTGTGATGCATTCACACTTGGCGATTCGAGGATGGATGCCAATGGCGATCTGAACCTGCTCAAACGCATGCGCGATCACGGCGAGAACCTGGTTGTCTGGTGGCCACATAACACATTCACATTTTTTGCCGATTCCTACAAAACCTATGACCGTATCGATATGGCGCTGATCGATTCCTATCTGGCCAGTGCAGAACGGCTTGGAATCACGGTCGTCTATACAATCTGGGATCATAATCTGCTGCGTGGTGCTGGCCATCCATGGGGCGTTGGCCGCTGGGAGCAAAATGGATTTCGGCGCATTACACCAAAAGCTGCCGATTTCTTTACCGATGCAACCTCCTGGCGCTGGCAGGAGAATCTCTATCGCTATATCATTGCGCGCTGGGGTTCGAGCCCAGCGATCATCTGGATGACGGCTTCGGAGCTGGATGGCACAAGTGCTGGCGATCATCAGGATGCATGGCATGCCAAGATCAACGACTATTTTGTTCGCAATGATCCATATCGTCATCCCACGACGGCATCCCTTTCTGGCGATAAATTCTGGGATGCTGGCTATGCCGAAACCGATATTCCACAGGTTCACCTGTATGAAGCCCAGAAAGATGCACAGAAGATGGGCGATTCAGTCGCCGATTGGACGACCAGGCTATCCAGCAATCAGGCACGCCCGAATGTCATCGGTGAATTTGGCACAACCAATCGTGCCATCGATCTGCCAATGCTGCATAACAGTATCTGGGCTGCGCTGATGAGTGGTGCTGCAATCACGCCGCTGCGCTGGAGTGATCGTGGCAGTTGGGGGCGGATGAGTGATCCGCTTATGAAACAGCTTGGCTACTTACACACATTTGTGGCCGATATTCCGCTCCCATCACTGGATCTGAAACCAGCCCGCTTACAGGCCAATGAATCAACACTGGCAGCACATGGGTTATCGAATGGCACCTACGCAATTGCCTGGGTTCAGGATCGCCAATCGGATCAGGAGCATACTGGCACACAACTTACAATCAATGACATGGCCGATGGCACCTATACGATCCAGCCATTCGATCCATGGACGGGCCAGGCCTTACCAAATATCCAGATGCAAACCCAGGCAGGCACGCTGACGATCAGCATGCCTGCATTCCATCGGGATCTGGCCTTCAAAATCATCAGGGATTCGTGAGCAACGGATTGGTATACTCCTCGTACGGTATATCTTCAATCGAGCGGCGCAGTTGATCAATCTGCAAAATCTGCGGATATAGCATTCCTATTTGAGTTGTAAAGGCGCGTAGCGCAAAGCGGGGTTTGGGGCGCAGCTCTGAAAGAACCCCCCCGCTCCTTTTTTACAAATCCGGTAGGATTGCTATATTGGCTGGCGCTCAATTGCGATGAGTATATTCAATTCATGCGATCCTGTAGCACATCCCAACGGCCAGCATTCAGGTCATCCAGGCAATCCGTAATATCGATGCCCTGTTTGATCACGGCTGTGACTGCTGCTGCATCCTGTGGATAGCCCAACAGGATCGCACCGATGATCTTACCATTGGCGATCACAAGCTTACGATAGCGATGCTCGTTGGTATCCTCCAATGCAATCACCGTTTCGTCTGCCGTGCGAGGCTCAAAGCGCCCAATCGAGGTCAGATCAACCCCAACAACCTTCAGCGCCGTCACAGGGATTATTTCACGATAGCTCGCCTGGCCGCCCATAGCGTTGATTGCTGCGATCCGCGCTTGTTCAACGGCAACCGGCCAGAGGCCTGGGATTTGTTGCTGGAACTCACACACATCGCCGGTTGCAAAAATGCCCGGCGCACTCGTTCGCATTGTCTCATCAACAACGATGCCCCGTTTGACATCTATTCCAGCCGAGCGGGCAAGTTCGACATTCGGTTGAATGCCGACAGCAATCAGCAGCAGATCACAATCAAGTGTTCGGCCATCCTTCAACACAACCTGCTCGATGCGCTGTGCCCCATTGGCTATTCCAGCCTCGGCTTGGACGACAATATCAATGCCGAGCGCCTCAAGATATTGGCGCAGGAA
>JBBQSD010000036.1:0-49260 GCA_038214135.1 Chloroflexales bacterium
CTGATCGCCGTCTGGCGCAACCCCGACAGGCCGCTGGTCTTCAGCCGCTCCGGCGACGGCGGCGCGAGCTGGTCGGCGCCCGTGGCGGTCTCCGCGCAGGCCGTCGCGAACGCCCCCGCCATCGCCGCCGGCGCCAACGGCATGATCGCAGTGGCCTACACCCAGGGGCTTGGCGACCACCTCCAGATCTTTGCGGGCATCTGGAACGGGCGCAGCTTCGACGTGCGCCAGATCTCGTCGGGCTGGGGCGATTTTGCCGACCCCGGCGTTGCCGTGCTCGCCGACGGGCGCGCGGTGGTGAGCTACCGTGGCGTCGACGACAGCGGCAGCGCCTCGGGCGTCTTCTACGCAGAGCGGGCCGCCGACGGCAGCTGGCCCCGCGCGCGCCTGGTGGCAGGGAAAGTGATCGGCCCGGTGAGCGTCGCCGCCGACGCGCAGGGCGGCATGAGCCTGTTCTGGATCGGTGCGGCCCAAGGGCGCAGCCAGGCCTGGTTTGCGCGGCTACCCCTTGGCGGCGCGTGGTCGGCCCCCGCAGGCTCAGCCGTTGTGGGCGACGGCACAAGCTTCAACCTGCACGGCGCCGTGGCCACCGCAGCCGACGGCACGCTCTACGGCCACGCCGCCAGCGAGTATTTTGTGGGCAACACAACCTATGGCCGCGCCTACCGCTTCCTGGCGGCTGGCCCCGACGTGCGCGTGAGCGCCGACCCGCTGCTTGATGGTGGCGCGGCCCAGACGCGCGCGAGCGCGCTGGCGCTCACGTTTCACAACCTGAGCGGCGAGCCCTCGCAGCTGCGCTGGCGCTGGGACGCGCCGCCCACGGAGGCCGACGCTTGGCAGCCATTCGCCGTAGCGAGCAGCGTGCAGGCCCCGCCTGCTGGCGAGCGCTGCGTCGAGCACACGCTCTACACGCTGGTGCGCAGCGGGGCGCTGCTCCAGACGCAGCCCGCCAGCGACACGATCACGCTGGACTACGCGGTGCAGGCGAGCCTCGCACCACTTGGCGTGGAGAGCGCGCCCGGCTACACCAACGACCCGTCGGCGCTGCTTCAGGTAGACGCGAGCGCCGACTGTAGCGGGCTGACCCTGGCGCGCAGCCTGGCCGCCGCCGAGCCGAGCGCGGTGAGCGGCGCCAGCTTCACGCTCGCTGTGCCGGTTGAGCCGAGCGAGGGCAGCCACACGCTGGGCGCCGAGCTGACCGACGCTCTGGGCAACAGCCGCACCCTTACGACCACGGTCATCTACGACGACACGCCGCCCACGCTCGCACCTGGCGCAGCACTGGCGATCGCCGCCGACCCGCAGGCGACGGTGCTTCAGACCCTGCGGCTCGCCAAGGCCCGCTACGGCGACGCCGACGGGCTGCAACCCTGGGCGCTCGCCGTGGCCGTCGCCCGCGACAGCAGCCGCGCAGACTTAGAGCAGGCGTGGCGGCTCTACCCGCTGGAGCCCGCCTCAGTTGCCCTCGCCAGCGACGGCAGCCTCACACTCAGCGCAAGGCTCAGCCTGGCCGACCTGCTGCCCCGCGCGCAGCTCACCCCCGGCGCCTACCACTACCAGGTGCGCGTCGTAGACCGCGCCGGCAATCTCAGCGCCACAGCGGCCACGGGCAGCATCACGCTCGAAGCAGTGACGTACCTGCGGCTGGCGCTCCCGATGCTGCGACGGTAGACGGTGACAGGGGTCAGGGGTCAGGGGTCAGGGGTCAGGAGTCAGGAGTCAGGAGTCAGGAGTCAGGAGTCAGGAGTCAGGAGTCAGGAGTCAGGAGTCAGGAGAAGGTTCCGCTGATTCCGGGATACCCTTCATTTGTACAGAACAAGCCCGTAGCAGTATACGGCGGCAGCGCAATTACACGATGCTGGAGGTGCAGAAGGGCCTTGCAGTAGCTACCGACGCTCTTTCAAATATAGCAGTCAGGAGAAGGTTCCGCTGATTCTGGGATACAAGCTGGAAAAGTAACTCATTCTGAATTCTGACTCCTGACTCCTGAATACTCAGTTCCAAAAAAGGAGCATAGGGCATGGCCGTCGAATTCTCGCGTGATATCACATTTGGGCAGTATCTCGATCTGGGGTCGCCAATCCACCGGCTGGATCCACGTGCGAAAATCATCGCCACGGGCGCATTGATGGTTGTTGCGTTGGCCGCACGAACGTTTCTTGCCCTTGCGCCACTGCTGATCGCGCTGATTGCCATTCAATTGATCTCGCGCATTCCGATTGGTTATACGCTGCGCGGGATGCGGCTGCTGTTTGGCACAATCAGTGTGCTGTTTGTCTTCCAGGTTCTGTTCTTTCCCGCGCCGCCGGATGCAATCTGGCAATGGGGGATTGTCTCGATTTCGTGGGCAGGCATTCTGCAGGGTGTTATTACCCTTGTGCGAATATTGTTGTTGTATTACATTACCACAACGCTGATGTTTACCACATCGCTTGTTGATCTGGCCGATGGTGTTGAAGTCATGCTCGATCCACTCAAACGCATTGGCGTGCCTGTTAATGAGCTGGTGATGACGATGATCATCGCGCTGAAATTTGTTCCGCTGCTTGTGGCAGAGTTGGAGCGATTGATCAAAGCCCAGGCGGCACGTGGCTCACGCTTCGATCAGGGTGGCCCTATCGAGCGTGGCCGTAAGCTTGGCACGCTGCTGGTGCCGCTGTTTGTTGGTGCCCTAGCACGAGCCGAAGTGCTCACGACTGCGATGAATGCTCGTTGTTATCAGGGTGGGCGCGGGCGTACCAAACGCCGGGTGCTGACATTGCGATCAATTGATCTGTTCGCTGGGGTGCTGGCGATTCTGGTTGCGCTGGTTAGCTGGGGGCTGGCGCAGTTTTGAAAGCCATCAGCTCTCAGCTATCAGCCGTCAGCTTTTTTCGCGCAGATGAAGATATGCGCTATCACTGAAAAGCTATTGACAGTAGAAGCATCTGAGGCTCAAAATATTGAGTCTGGACGACGAGTGCTAGAATTCATCCGCAGATTACGCAGATTACGCAGATTACGCAGATTAGCGAATGCTGAAAGCTGAAAGCTGAGAGCTAAAAGGGAAGCCAAATAATGCAACCGCCCGACACATTCACCATCCCGGATCATCTGCGGCCATATGTTCGTGAGGTTATGGCTGGCGGTATTCGATTGCATTGTTATGATGCTGGTTCTGGTGATGTGACGCCGATCATCCTTCTTCATGGGCTTGGTGATGAAGCCGATACATGGCGACATGTGTTTCTGCCATTAGCTAGGCATCGGCGGGTGATCGCCCTTGATCTGCCGGGATTTGGCCGCAGTGATCATCCGAATGTTGCCTATACCCTGGCCTTCTTTGCGCGGACGGTCGCGCAATTGTTGGAGACTCTGGATATCCGTCGAGCCATTGTAATGGGTAGCTCAATGGGTGCGGCAACGGCCCAACGCCTGGCTCTGGCCCGCCCCGATCTTGTTGAACAACTGGTGCTTGTGGGTGGCTGTGTGCCCGCATCGTTTGGCATTCCGGTTGGCCCGATGTGGCTGTTCCTGACGCCAGGGCTGGGTGAATTGATCTATACAAACATTCGCCGCCAGGCAGATAGTGGCTATGCGACACTGCGGCCCTACTATCGCGATCTGGATGGGCTGGATGTTGCCGACCGCGATTTCCTGGCCGAACGGGTGCGCGCACGGGTGTGGAGCGATGGCCAGCGGCGGGCTTTTCTTTCGGCCCTGCGCTGGTTGGCAATCGAACGCGCCTTTCGCGCCAACACGCTACGCGAGCAGGTTATCCGACAAACCACCCCAACGCTATTGATCTGGGGCGATTCGGATGCGATTGTTCCGCCAGCAGTGGCCCATGGCATGGCTGCATTGCTTCCCGATGCACAGGTTCTTCTGATTGCAGAGTGTGGGCATTTGCCGCAGCAGGAACGGCCAGATGAGTTGATACGGTTGCTGAATGGAGCCCTCGCCTAGGGTAAGGGCGGTTCGCGAACCGCCCTTACAATTATGTCTCTAATGAAATGGAACATCCAATGCCGCTGATACCCGCCACTCCAGAAGAATTAAGTGCCATTCTTGTGAGCGCCTCTGCCGAACAGCGCCCAATAACACCATGGGGCGCTGGGCAGCATCAACACTTGGGTATGGCAGCCCATCCAAATTCGTTGGTTGTACAGACGACGGCGCTTAATCGTATTCTTGAATATGCGCCTGCCGATCTGACGGTGACAGCCGAAGCTGGTGCGCGGCTTGCAGATATTCAGGCGGCACTACAACCCCATGGCCAATGGTTGCCCTGGAATCCTTCGGGCGGGGCACTTGCGACGATTGGCGGGTTATTGGCGGCTGGCAGGAGCGGCCCATTGCGGCTTGGCTATGGCACGCCACGCGATTGGTTGCTTGGCGCTCGTGTCGCTCTTGGCGATGGGCGGCTTATCAAAAGCGGCGGCAGGGTTGTCAAAAACGTTGCCGGCTATGATTCACACAAACTGCATCTTGGCGCACTTGGCACATTGGGTATTATGCTGGCGATGACATTCAAAATTGCGCCATTGCCCGAATTCGATCAGACGGTGCTTGGCGTATATGCAGATGTTCCTGCTGCCCTGGCCGCAGTTGCTCGATTGCGTACACGACCGCTCGCTCCCATCAGCCTTGCAATTGTGACTGGCCCTGCTGTGAAAACATTCCAGGCAAATGCGGTTCCCAGCGATGTGCTGTTACTGGCGCGCTTTATGGGTATTCGTGCGGCTGTTGAGCGCCATGTGCATGTTGCCGAATCGGTGGGAGCCGCGCCTATCGAAGATGGCACCGAATGCTGGCATCGTATTGCTGAATATGCAACACCGGTTGCGCCAGACGATCTGATATTGCGGATTGGCACGCGCCCTGCTGCGCTGGCCGCACTAATACAGGCGCTGCAGCGGCATGAGCCAAATGGCGCATCGGCGCTTGCCGAACCTGGGGTTGGGCTGGCCTATGCTCGTTGGCCGCTGCGCAATGACATGAATGACATTGCAGCCCGCCTGATGGCCCTCCGTATGGATCTGGTTGCATACGATGGCTATGTTGTTGTTGAAGCCGTACCTCCTGATCTTCACACAACCCTTGATTGTTGGGGGCCTGCCCCTGCAACGATTGCTCTGATGCGCTCGCTCAAGGCGCAGTGGGACCCGGCTGGCATTCTGAACCCAGGGCGCTATGTGGGGGGCATATAGCGCTCTAGTATTCAGGATTCAGGAGTCAGAAGCCAGAATGGTGTATGATCAAGGTCGGTGGCATCATTTTTGGTTTCTATACATGCGAGCTGGTAGTATGGCTATCGCGTTCCAAAAATATATCCAACCCTGCCATATGCCACGATGCATTCTGACTTCTGACTCCTGAATACTCGGTTCGACCAGATCGGCCAAAAGTCTGAGGGTAAATCGCCCGATGGATGTGTAACGCATGTTATACTCCGGTTAAGTCGGCCAACTGCTGCGCTGCTGTTGCGGCCTACCGGGACTGCGTATGACAGATCAAGAACTGCCGCTCTATCATCTCACTGAGCGGCCAGCTAGTACAACACCACATCCGCCCCTTATCATTCTGCTGCATGGCTATGGCAGCAATGAGCAGGATCTCTTCGATCTGGCACCGTTTTTCGGCGGCGATCTGCTGGCTCTGAGCCTGCGCGCACCCCTGGTGCTTGAGCCGGGCGCGTTTGCGTGGTTTGAGATTGGCTTCACCCGTGATGGCATTGCTGTTGATACGCGCCAGGCCGAGCGCAGCTGTGCCATGCTGATCGATTTTATTGAACGGGCGATTGTTGCCTATGCTGCTGATCCAGCGCGGGTGGTGCTAATTGGCTTCAGCCAGGGCGCAACCATGGCGGCCTTGGTTGGGTTGGCCCGACCAGATCTGGTGCGTGGCACGGCCATTCTGAGTGGCATTGTGCCAACCACCATCCTAAGTACCGCGCCAGAACCCTCCAGCTTGGAGGGTCGCTCATTCTTTGTGGCCCATGGCATACAGGATGCCGTAGTTGCGATTGCGCATGGCCGCGCCACCAATGCGCTGCTTACCAGCATGCCAATTGCGCTCACCTACCAGGAATACCCTATTGACCATACGATTGGCCAGGAAGAACTGCGCGATCTGATTGCGTGGTTGGGTGGTGTTCTTCGCACAGCATAGCGGCTTGTGCGTATTTGTGTTGAGGGAATAACGATGTTCCAGCACACCGGTTTGCGCTTCCTATTGCCCTACATGCGGCCCTACCGCCGCCACCTGATTATCGGCACGATCTATGCGATCATTGGGGCGGGAGCCAGCGCCTATAGCCCAACGCTGCTCGGCCAGGCGATTGATGCCATATTAAAGGGCATTAATTTCCAGGTGCTTGCGTTGTATTCGGTAGGCCTGATCGCCTTGGCAATTACGGTATCGATTTTTCGCTTCCTCTTGCGTATGCTGACTGGTGAGATCGCGGCGGGAATTAGCTATCGCATGGGCCAGGATCTGTTTGATCGCATTCTGCTGTTCGATCAGAAAACCATTCAGGAATACGGAACCGGCGAATTGCTCTCGCGGGCGGCCAATGATTTTATCTATATCTGGCGGTTTTATAGCGCTGGCTTTCAGATGTCGATCAATGCGCTGTTTCTGCTGGCCATCGGTTGTACGCTGATGGCGCTCACCAGCCCATTGTTGGCCATCGTTGTTGTGGTGATGTTGACGATCAGCATTGCTGCACAGGTGTGGTTTGGGCGGGTGCTCGAAGGCTCGTTCGAGAAAGTGCAACAGTCGATCGCCTATATGTCCGCCTATGCCCAGGAACACCTGAGTGCCGCACGTATGTTGGCCGCGTATGCCCAGGAAGGCCAGGTTGTCACACGGTTCCAGCAGACAAATGACGACTATGCGCGGCGCAATCTTGATTTTGTGTTGCGTTCGAGTGCCATCTCGCCATTGCCCAGTTTGGTGGTGCGCCTGGCTGCGACGCTTGTTCTGGCGATTGGTGGCACCCTGATCATCAATGGCGGGCTGACGCTTGGCCAGTATGTTCAGTTTATCGTCTATCTTGGCTTGTTGAGCAATGCGGCCAATTCACTGAGCCAGGCCTATGAGCGCTTGCAGCAGGGTAGTGCGGCGGCTGGCCGAATTGGTACAGTGTTACGGCGGCGGTCGCAGATCGTTGATGCACCAGATGCGATTGAGTTCCCGGTGGTTGGCGATCTTCGTTTTGAAAACGTTGGCGTGCGCATGTCTGGCGCTGGGCGCTGGGCATTGCGTGGGATTGATCTTGAGGTGCCAGCTGGCAGCACGCTCGGCGTCGTTGGCGCGACGGGATCGGGTAAAAGCACGCTGCTGAGTCTGCTTGGCCGACTTCGCGATCCCGATGAAGGCCGCGTTTTTCTCGATGGGATCGATCTGCGCTCGATCAAGCTGGATGCACTGCGGCGGGCGATTGTTTCCGTTCCGCAGGAGACGCTGCTGTTCAGCATGGCCATGCGCGATAATATCGCGCTGGGGCTTCCGGAATTGGCCGATGAACGCATTCAGGTTGCGGCTCGTTCGGCCAGGTTACATAATGATCTTGCGATGCTGCCACAGGGCTTGGCGACGATGGTTGGCGAACGTGGTACGACGCTTTCGGGTGGCCAGAAACAGCGGACGGCAATTGCGCGGGCCTTGGTGCGTGAGCCGCATGTCCTGTTGCTGGATGATTCACTGGCCAGTGTGGATACCCAGACTGCTTCTGAGATTCTGGGCGAATTACGCACGGCGCGCTCCCAGCGTACATGCCTGATTGTAAGCCAGCGCATTGGTTCAGTTCGCGATGCCGATCAGATCATTGTGCTGGAGGATGGGCAGATCGTCGAGCGTGGTACTCACCAGGAGCTGTTTACACTCGATGGTCGCTATGCGGCGATGTATCGCCGTGAATTACGACAGGCAGAGGAAGAAGTACCAAGTGACAGCACCTGGTCTAAAGGATAAACAGTGGCTCGTGAGGGTTCGCTCCAACCAGTAAAGGCCAACACAGGCGACGAAAAAGATGTTGCGCTGTTTGCGTTGATGGCTTCAACCATGCGCCCGCATTGGCGTCCGTTGGTGTTGGCAATTGTGTTGTTGTTGGCAACGGCGGCATTGAATGCGCTTCCGCCCTATTTGCTGCAACTGGCGATCGATGGGCCGATTGCTCAGCGTAATGCTGCTGCGCTGTGGCCGCTCGCCGGGTGGTATGGCCTCTCGGCATTGGCCATGTTTGGGTTGAACTATGCCTATACCTTCTTCCTGCAACAGGCTGGCCAGCGTGCATTGGCCGATCTGCGGACGCGCTTGTTTGATCATATGCTGCATCAGAGCCAGGATTTCTTTGGCAAGTATTCGACCGGCGATCTGGTGACACGCCTGACCAGCGATATCGATACGCTCAATGCGTTGCTTTCGAGCAGTGCTGTAACGATACTTTCCGAGAGCATGACGCTGGTTGTGATTGTGTTTGTGATGTTCGCGGCCAACTGGCGGCTGGCGCTGATCGCACTCGCAGTCCTGCCACTTCTGGCGATTGTGACGCGCTATTTCCGGGTGCGCATCCGTAATTCATCAACGGGTGAGCGCAGTGCTCTGGCACGGGTCAGTGGCTACCTTAATGAACAGATCAATGGCATGGCGATTGTGCAGTTGTTCGGTCGGCAGAAGCAGAGCGCCGAGGAGTATGATCGCTATAATTGGGGCTATCGGGCGGCGCTGATTCGCCTGCGACGTGAGAGCGCACTGTTTCTGGCAGTCCAGGAAATTCTGGCAGCGGTTGGCACAGCCTCATTGTTATATGGCGGCGGCCAGGGTGTGTTGGCTGGCTGGGCGACATTGGGCGTTTTGGTGGCATTCGTTCAGTACACGGAGCGAGCATTCCAGCCGGTATTGCGCTTGGGCGAGCAATATAATGCTGTTCAGATTGCCCTTGGTGCTGCAGAACGTGTTCAGCGCCTGCTTAACACACCACCAAGCATCCAAGAGCCACTGGTTCCAACTGAACCACCGCCGCTCCATGGGGCAATTGAGCTACGCAAGGTGGCATTCTCGTATAATCCGAATGAGCCGGTGCTGCGCGGTATCTCATTGAATATTCCGCCTGGGCAGACTGTAGCAATTGTTGGGGCAACCGGGGCCGGCAAATCGAGCCTGGTTGGCCTATTGGCCCGTTTCTATGATCCACAGCAGGGCCAGGTGCTGCTTGATGGCGTGGATATTCGCACATTGCGGTTGAGGGATTTACGGCGGGCGGTTGCCGTCGTTCCGCAGGATCCGGTGTGTTTGGCAGGGACGATTGCCCATAACATTCGGCTGTTTCGCGATGATATTAGCGATGAGCAGGTCTACCATGCCGCTAAAGTTGCCAATGCAGCCAAGTTTATCGAGCAGCTCCCTGGCGGCTATGGCTATGAGGTTCTGGCTGGCGGCGCGAATCTCTCGGTTGGGCAGCGCCAGTTACTCGCCCTTGCCCGTGCATTAGCGCTCAGCCCCGAGGGCGTGCTGGTACTGGATGAGGCCACCTCTAGCATTGATACGGCAACCGAGGCACTTATTCAGGAAGCGCTTGGAAGAATCCTGCGCTCGCGGACAAGTGTTGTGATTGCTCATCGGCTCAGCACCATCCGCGATGCTGATCGGATTATTGTGATGCATCGTGGCCAGATTGTTGAAGATGGCAATCATACAACCCTGCTGGCCAGTGATGGCTACTATGCGCGATTGCATCGCCATCAGCTTGCCCACCAGGAAGCGACGTGACCAGGAGTCAGGAGTCAGGAGTCAGGAGTCAGAATACTCGGAACCGAGAGCCAAGAACCGATGTAGAGCGCGGACCTCTGTGTCCGCCCAAGAACCGATGTAGGGCGCGAACCTCTGTGTCCGGCCAAGAACTGCGCCTCCCAACATCTATCGCATGCAGCCGAGGATGACCGTAGGGACGCGATATATCGCGTCCGTACAACCATCGTATTCCATTGCGGCGTTCATTGTGGGGGGACACGCGCCGCGTAGCGAAACAATGGTGGTGGCAGGGGATACAGGCGGCTTGGTACCGCCCCTACGTTCATTGCCCGCGATGTTGACGTGCTATTGCGAGGTGTTTAATTGATCACAGCCGAGGCATGACCGACAGGCAATTGAAAGCAACAGACATCACTTGCGGGTCGGGTACCCTCTGGGTACTGTAGCGCCTGGCCGCCCTCACCCCTGCTGCGCCTCCCCTCTCCCAGTGGGAGAGGGGCCGGGGGTAGGGGAACGGTTCCCGCGAAATAGTAGCAACTTAGGGACGGTTCCCGCAAAAATAAACAGTTATCTTGGAAAAGCAGCTTGCTGCATTACGCGCTGCGCCTGGCCGATGTGCAATTGATCATGGATGATAATGATGCGATAGGCATCCAGTAGGCTGTAGGTCACAAACACAGCGGCAGGTGATGTCACGATCCTACGCAGATCATGGCTGCGGCTGGCATTCATCAAATCAATACATTCGTGATGGCAGCACAGGAATGCCTCGACAATCCCAGCATCAAGCGCGCTCTGCGATGGTTGCCAGGATGGTGGCGCAGTGGCTTTGCCCGATCCGTCTGGTTCGATCATATTCAGAACCAGGTTGCTCCACATTCTAGGCAGAAACGGCAGCCGTTCCCAGAATGTATGGCGCTTGGTTCCCACCTGAATCGCTTGTAGCATGGGAAAATAGCTGCTGGTGGCGATTGTTAGGTGTTCAAAACACTGGCCAACGCTCCATTCCTGGGGATGTGGCTTCCAGTTCAGTTGATTGATGGTAAGTGATCCGAAGATCTGTTGTACCTGTGGAACGATCTGCTCAGCCTCATTGATCAACGTATCCAGATCCGCCGTTCGTAGAAATGATGCCATCGTCTATGCTTTCTGTAATTATAGTAATCTACACTTATTATAAAAGGAAAGAGAGGATAATCAATAGCATCGAAAGCTTACGTGACCTTAATTCGCATTTAATGTACCTCAGTTATATTCTAGTTGCTGCTATTTCACCTCTTGGTAGAGCTTCAAGACTTCATTATGTCAATGTGGGTAAGGCTATCTGTGCCTTGGTTATGCTGCGTTCTGCTTGTGAAAGCGCAACGTACCGGGCAAAGATATCCAATCTCCAGCTGGTTAGTGGCAGCGGCGGCGTGTGGTTGACTATTATTGGAGGTAGGCTGTGAGCGACGAGCAAGTGGCTAGCGAAATCGAAGAGACCGAGTCGGACGAGACGGTGGCTGAAGTGGCCGATGAAGAGACCCCAGAGGGCAATGCCGAAGACGAAGGCACTGAGGATGATACTGAGGATGCCGATGACGAAGGCACTGAGGATGATACTGAGGATGCCGAAGACGAGAGTGCTGACGATGAGGGCGAAGATAGCTCGGAGGAAGAGCCAGCCTAATTCTGAAGCATACGACTCGTTGCCTGTTCCACACCGCTGCTATGCCATGGACTACCGATCCTCCTTGTTATTGGTCGGTAGTCCATGATGTTAACCAGATCCCATTATTCTTCTGTGATCAACAAGCCCTCACATCTTCGCGGTGTGAGGGCTGTTTATAGAGTATTGGTTACGATACGAAGATGGCTATAGGTCTGGGCATTTCCAGGGTGGAGAATGGTCGGGGCGAGAGGATTCGAACCTCCGGCCTCAGCGTCCCGAACGCTGCGCTCTACCAGGCTGAGCCACGCCCCGATTAAGCTAGATAGAACATGGTGCCGAAGGTGGGAGTCGAACCCACATGAAGTTGCCCTCAATGGTTTTTGAGACCATCGCGTCTGCCATTCCGCCACTTCGGCATAACTCGACCATTATAGCCTAATCACCCGATTTGTCAAACCTCCGTTGGTCTGATTCTGGCCTGATTTGGCGCTAGAATGCGCGATAGCACGAGGGCGAATACAAGATTTGCTCATGCGCATCAAGCGAAGACACGCGAGCGGCCTTCATCCCCCGGCCCCTTCTCTCTCACGTGTAGGGTTTTTGCGCGAAGGCGTCCTGCTGCGCTGATCCCCCTAACCCCCGCTCCCACGCCGGGGCGCGGGGGAATTGACCTCTTGCAAGCCCTTCGCACCCCTCCCCACCTGTGGGGGAGGGGCTGGGGAGAGGGGCATCAGCATGACAATGGTGCAGAAACGCTGCGCTTGATACCTATAGGCGAACACGAGGTTCGCCCCTACGCGATGGTTGGGCATGGTGGTTGATTGCAGAAGAATCCGTCGCACCCCAGGCGAACATAGTAGGCACTCTCGGGATGATGTTGTAGGCGTTGTTGTACAACTGCGGCTGCGCGTAACTACCCTATCGATGGCCTCCTGATGGCTGAAAGCTGAGAGCTGAACGCTTACTTGCATCTTTACGCTGCCTAACGGCGCGTGATATACTCAAACGAGCACGTTGTATGGCTGTAGCGAGGCAGCCATAACCACTACTGGAAAGAATTATTCTTATGGCGCTTAGTTGGAACGAGATACGCAACCGCGCAGTGGAGTTTTCCAGAGAATTTAGTGATGCCACCCGCGAAAACGCAGAGACACAAACCTTCTACAATGCCTTCTTCAATATCTTCGGGATCAACCGTCGTCGTGTTGCGTCCTTTGAAGAACCAGTCAAAATGCTTGGCACCAGACGCGGGCGTATCGATCTGTTCTGGAAGGGTACGCTGCTGGTTGAACAGAAGTCGAGCGGGCGCGACCGAGAGGCGGCATACACCCAAGCGCTCGATTACTTCCCCAATCTGAAAGAAGAAGAGCTACCGCGCTATATTCTCACGTCCGATTTTCAGAACTTTGACCTCTACGACCTCGAAACGGGAACTAAATATACATTCATGCTTACCGAGCTGCACACCAAGGTTGAGCTGTTTGGCTTTATTGCAGGCTACCAGAAGCGTGAGTTCAAAGACCAAGATCCGGTAAATATTGAAGCATCTGAGCGTATGGGCAAGCTGCACGATATACTCAAAGACGCCGGGTATATCGGCCACGATCTTGAGGTCTTCCTCGTACGGATACTCTTTTGCTTGTTTGCTGACGACACCGGGATTTTCGAGAAGGATAGTTTCCGTTTCTACCTCGAAGAGAATACACGCGAGGACGGGAGCGACACCGGCCCGCGCCTTAGTTACCTCTTCCAAGTTCTCGACACCCCACACGAGCGCAGAAGCAGGAACCTCAACGAAGCACTGGCCCAATTCCCGTATGTTAATGGCGAACTGTTTGAGGAACGGCTTGATATTACGGACTTCACGGCAGCAATGCGGGCTTCGCTGATCAGTGCGTGCTACTTCAATTGGGGCCAGATTTCACCTGCTATCTTCGGATCGCTGTTTCAGTCGGTGATGGACAAAGAGAAGCGGCGGGGTATCGGAGCACACTACACTACCGAAAAGAATATTCTCAAAATTATCAAGCCGCTATTCCTTGATAATCTCTATGCAGAATTTGAAACAGCCAAGCGTGACCGGCGCAGGCTCCTAGCGTTCCACGACAAGCTGGCCTCGCTGACGTTTCTCGACCCGGCCTGCGGATGTGGCAATTTCCTGATCCTTACCTACCGGGAGCTGCGCGTGCTGGAAATTGAAGTCCTGAAAGCGCTCAACTCCAGCGGTCAGCGTGTTCTGGACATAGGTGAGCTTTCGCGCATAAACGTAGACGCCTTTTATGGTATCGAGGTTGAAGAGTTCCCTGCCCGTATTGCCGAAGTTGCGCTGTGGCTGACCGACCACCAAATGAATATGCGGCTGTCTGAAACCTTTGGTCTCTATTATGTTCGTATTCCTTTGGTTGCCTCAGCTCATATTCATAACGCCAACGCACTTCAGCTCGATTGGAAGACAGTTGTAGCACCAGAGCGGCTTTCGTATATCCTGGGTAATCCGCCGTTTGTCGCAAAGCATTTAATGAGTGTTGAACAAGGCGAGGAGATGGATGCGATATTTAACGGGGTTCAGGGAGCTGGGTTATTGGACTATGTCGCGGCGTGGTATTTGAAAGCAGCGCAATATATTCAGGGCACCCACATCGTGTGCGCCTTCGTTTCTACCAATTCCATTACCCAAGGCGAGCAGGTAAGTATCCTTTGGCAAGAGCTACTTAACCGATACCACGTTAAAATCCATTTTGCACATCGTACCTTTGCTTGGAGTAGCGAGGCACGAGGTAAAGCAATAGTACATTGTGTCATTGTTGGCTTTGCAGCCTTCGATATGAAGCCGAAACTGTTATATGAGTATCAGACACCCAAATCAGAGCCACACGAGATTACTGTAACAAATATCTCACCCTATCTCGTTGAGGCAGATGATTTTGTTATCGGGAAACGAAGTACCCCTTTGTCTGATGTGCCTAATATGATTTTTGGCAATAAACCAGTAGATGATGGATATTTTTTCTTCACTGATGTGGAGAAGGCAGATTTTCTCGCTCAAGAACCAGAAGCAGATGTTTTAATACGGCCTGTCATCAGTGCTAGAGAGTACATTCACGGAGAAAACAGATGGTGTCTATGGTTGAAAGACGCCAATCCAGCCTTATTGCGGCAACTACCAAAAGTAATGGAGCGTATCGAAGCCGTCAAGCGGTTTCGATTAGCTAGTAAAAAGGGGCCAACAAGAGACGCAGCAAGTTTCCCAACGCTTTTTTCAGAAATTAGACAACCTAATTCGAGTTATATAATCGTTCCGCGTCATACCTCAGAACTCCGAAATTACGTTCCATTTGGCTTCTTCACTGCTGATTATATTGTTCACGACAGTTGTTCTTGTATCCCCAATGCAACTCTCTATCACTTTGGGGTACTATCGGCTGCTATGCAAATTGCGTGGCTTCGTGCGGTATGTGGCCGAATTAAGAGTGATTTCCGTTACACTAATACAATTGTGTACAACAACTTCCCCTGGCCCCAACCCACACCGGCTCAGGTTTCCGCGATAGAAGCGGCTGCACAGAGTGTGCTGGATGCCCGCGCCAAGTTCCCAGACAGCACACTGGCAGACCTCTATGACCCGAACACGATGCCCAGTGAGCTGACCAAAGCACACCGAACGCTCGACAAAGCGGTGGATACAGCCTACCGCAAGCAACCATTCGAGAGTGAACGCCAGCGGATAGAATACCTGTTTGCTGAATATCAGAAGCTCACAGCGCCCCTGTTTGATGGTATCACAAAGCCAAAAGGCAAGCGGGCGTCAAAAAACGAGCTGTAGCGTACAAGTAAGTTCGAGGCTGAAAAGGATAGGATATATGGCCGTTCCAGACTTCCAATCGTTAATGCTGCCGATTGTCCAGATTGCAGCAGACGGACAGGAGCATAGCTCCAGTGAAGTGAGTGATCTTCTGGCGAAGCTGTTCACCCTTACTGAAACCGACTTACGTGAATTGCTGCCCAGTGGGAAACAATCAAAGTATTTGAACCGTGTCGGTTGGGCGACAACCTACCTGCGTAAAACGAAGCTGCTGGAGGCAACAGGGCGCGGAAAGTTCCGCATTACCGAGCGCGGGCAATCGGTAATACGAGAAAACCTTAGTCGGATAGACCTCAAGTTTCTTGAGCGCTACGCTGAACTCGCGTTATTTCGTGGCGACCCTGCACTGGAACAACCCACCAACGGCGATACATCTACGCCAGTCGCAGTCCAGACCCCGCGTGAGATTTTGGAGGCGAGCTATCAATTCCTTCGCCGCGAGTTGGCCCAAGAGCTATTAGAGCGTATCAAACAGAAACCACCTGTCTTCTTTGAGCGCCTTGTTGTCGAGTTACTGGTAGCGATAGGGTATGGCGGATCGCTGAAGGACGCTGGACAAGCAGTCGGGCGCAACGGAGACGGTGGGATTGACGGTGTTATCAAAGAAGACCGTCTCGGCCTCGATTATATCTATATTCAGGCGAAACGTTGGGAGGGGACGGTCGGGAGGCCGGTAGTGCAAGCGTTCGCTGGGGCGCTTGATGAGCAGAAGGCCCGCAAAGGGGTAATGATCACGACTTCGACCTTCTCCCAGGACGCCCGCCGCTTTGTTGAGCGTATCGAGCGAAAGATTGTCCTCCTTGACGGGGAGCAGTTCACTCAACTGATGATCGAGTACAACGTTGGTGTGGCCGTTGAGGAGACCTACATCGTCAAGAAAATGGATTTGGATTACTTCGAGGAAGAATAATGCGCCCAGACGACCTTATCAAGAAGCGTTTTGATGAACCAGACGAGTATATCGTTCAATGGTGACATTCGATGAGTGATGAAGAACAGCGCCATACTGAAGCATTGCGCCAGTCGTACACGCGACGCCTCCGCATTCTGGAGCAGAAAGCGGCAGTACAAGGGCAAAACACGCCACCCGAAATCCTCATTGAGATTGAAGATATACGTGCCGAACTCGCAAAGCTTCAACCCGCATCTGGTTCATCTCCTCGCCCGACAAATACCCCAGACGACCGCAGTACGCCCAACACTATGGGAGGCGATGATATTAAGGTTGGCGATCTCAGCGAGGTAAAGGGAGTTGCGATTGGTCGTGGTGCAAAATTGGAAGTCCACATTGGGACAGTCATTGTTCAAGGGCCAACACCAATCCCAACGCCTACTAATCGGCCACTCGCGTTTGCAACGGAGCAAGCCGGTGAGACGTTGATTATCGTTGCGCCGTTCTATCACCCAAATGGTGTCCCTGACGACGACGAGGCGCATCTTATAAAAGAAGCTATTCGCCAACAGGCTCAATCCCTCAACGTCGCTCATCTGCGCGTCGAGGTTGATGATGGCCCCCCGATCAGAGCTGAAAACAAAGATTCTGCAAGAGTATTGGGTGAGCGCTACCAAGCCAGTATGGTAATCTGGGGATCGAATACACGCCCTCAGCTCACAATTAACTACTTTCACTTGCGCCAGCCTGATTTTGATGCAGCGCAGGTGAAGTTGCAAGAGAGTGGCGCACAGGGGCGAACCCAATTGGTGAACCCATCGGCGTATGCTGGTTTCATCACCAATGACGCTCCGAAGAGTATGGCTTTCCTGTCGCTGTTTGCAGTCGGACAGTCGGCATATATCAACGAGGACTACGCTCGTGCTACACAAATCATCGGCAAGATACTTGATCAGCTCCAGGATGTTCATCTAAAACCCCCAGGAACAGCAGATGCCTACTTTCGACTGGGGTGGCTGTATGACAACTCAGGAAAAGATTTTGAACAAGCTATTGCAGCCTATACGCAGGCCATTAAGCTTGACCCCACGGATGCCGCTACCTACAATAATCGCGGTACTGCCCGCTATACCAAGGGCGACCTTGACGGTGCGCTGGCCGACTTCACTCAGGCGATTACCCTCAACCCCACGGATACCGCTGCCTACTACAATCGCGGTGTTGCTCGCAAAGCCAAGGGCGACCTCGATAGCGCAATCGCTGACTACACTCAGGCTCTTACCCTCAACCCCACGGATGCCGCTGCCTACAGCAATCGCGGTGTTGCCCGCGCAGAAAATGGCGACTTTGAGGGAGCAATCGCTGACTTCAATCAGGCCATCGTCCTCAACCCCACGGATGCCGCTGCCTACAGCAATCGCGGTGTTGCCCGCGCAGAAGCGACTTTGAGGGAGCAATCGCTGACTTCAATCAGGCCATCGTCCTCGATCCCACGGATGCCGCTGCCTACTACAATTGCGGCCTTATCTACCAGGAACGTAAGCAGTCTGAAGCGGCGATTGCTGACTTTCGCAAAGCCCGCGATTTGTATACGAACCCGAAAGATCGACAAGACGCAATTGACCGCTTGAAGGAACTTGGCGTTAATGAGTAATCCCGCACATTATTACTCCCCGCTCTCGGCCAATATCCTTACTACTTCGCTGCCTTCAACTCGGCAAGTTCCAATTTGAGGCTTGCCAGCTCTACGGCGAGCTGCTGAACAAGCGTTGCTAGTTGTTGAATAGCGCCGCCTGCTTCAAGATTGGCGTTGGCGTACATCTTGGCCAATTCGATGAACGTATAATCTTTCATGCGGATGACTCACATCGAGGAATAGCGCAGCTAAACTACTCGTTGGATGGCAGCGTTGACCGTTTGTGGCTACCCGTTCGTTGTTAGTATGGTTTGCCTATGAATCATTAAGCTGTGGTATCATGAATGCTAGATACATCAGTTGGTCGATAGCCCGTACGGAGGCATCAGATGCAGGCAGTCACCATCGCGGACATCGGTGAGCGATTACTCCGACTCTCACCGGAAAAATTAGTGGTCGTGTACGATTTTGTGTCCTATCTTCTTGAGCGTAATCTTGCTGATCTGTTGCTCGATCAGGATATGGGCACTCGTTCGACGATGCTGGCAACCGAAGCAGTATTGAGACGTGATTGGGATCGCCCAGAAGAGGATGCCGCATGGGCGCATTTGTAAAGGGCGACATCGTGGTTGCTTATTTTCCCTTTTCAGATTTGAGCGATGCGAAGAAGCGCCCAGCTCTTGTGTTGGCAAGTTTGCGTGGCAACGATGTTATCTTGTGCCAAATTACGAGTCAAACAGTTCGTGATAGCGATGCGATTGTGTTAGATCAAGCCGATTTTATTGATGGAGGATTGCGACAAACGAGTAACATTCGGCCAAATCGCCTGTTTACTGCTGAGGATAGCATAATACTGTATCGTGCTGGAGCTATTCGCATACCGAAGCTAGCAGAAGTCCAACAACAATTAATAGCCATTTTGACGCAATAATAGTAGTCGAAAACGAGCGATCAAGATGGTATTGTGGCCCACACGATAGAGGCATGCCTGGATCTTCAATCAGAGATAAAGGCAAGCAACTATACTTTTAGCCCTGAACGACACTGTACACATGCGGAAGCCCCGCCGCGTAAAAGCCCTCTATGACTCCCCGCTCTCGGCCAATATCCTTACTACTTCGCTGCCTTCAATTCGGCAAGTTCCAATTTGAGGCTTGCTAGCTCTGCGGCGAGCTGCTGAACGCACGTTGAGCGTTGTTGAATAACCCCTCCTGCTTCAAGATTGGCGTTGGTATACATCATGGACGTTTCGATGGATGTATAATGCTTGCTGAGATGACTCATATCGAGGAATAGCTCGCTCCGCAAAAGTTCACGTCGCGCCTAGTACAGAATCTGTACTCTACGCCACGCTCCGCCAGAAGCACAGTGGTATACTAGCGCAACGAGCAGAATGATTGAGGCTGCTGAGCAGATATAAACGCTTGCTGATGTGCTACCTATTCTGACTCCTGACTTCTGACTCCTGAATACTGTTCTGTTGGAGATGACCATGCAGCGGATTATGACGCCCGTTCCATTCACGGATGTGACATTAGAGGATTCGTTCTGGGCACCACGGATGGCGGTTAATCGCGAGGTGACACTCCCGCGTGAGTATGAGTTGTGTGAACAGACTGGCCGTATTAGCGCATGGGATCTGGCCTGGCAACCAGGAAACCCCAACAAACCGCATGTCTTCTGGGATTCGGATATCGCAAAATGGATCGAGGCGGCTTCCTATTCGCTGGCGACACATCCAGATGCTGAACTCGATGCACTGCTTGATCGGGTGATTGCCCGGATTGCAGCCGCCCAGGCAGCGGATGGCTACCTGAATTCGGCCTACCTGACCTATGAGAAGGTTGGGATTGCCAAACGTTGGACCAACCTGCGCGATATGCACGAACTGTATTGTGCTGGTCATCTGATCGAGGCGGCTGTGGCGCATTACCGTGCGACGGGCAAACGCACATTGCTTGATCCGATCTGCCGCTATGTCGATTATATTGGGCAGGTGTTCGGCACCAATGAGGGCCAGTTGCGCGGCTATTGTGGCCATCAGGAGATTGAACTGGCACTCGTTCAACTGTTCCAGGTGACCAACGAACGCCGCTATCTGGATCTGTCGCTGTATTTCATCAATGAACGTGGCCACCAGCCGCACTACTATGATATCGAGGCGCGGGCGCGCGGTGAAGATCCGGCGGCATTCTGGGCCAAATCCTATGAGTATAACCAAGCGCATGTGCCGGTTCGGGAACAGCAGAGTGTGACGGGCCATGCGGTGCGGGCGATGTATCAGTATGCGGCTATGGCCGATCTTGCCAATGAAACCGGCGATCTGGCCCTGCTGGAAGCCTGTGAACGATTGTGGAAGAGTGTCTGTGAGCAGCGCATGTATATCACTGGTGGCATTGGCCCATCGGCCAAGAATGAGGGCTTTACCGAACCCTATGATCTACCAGATGAAACGGCCTATGCCGAGACGTGTGCATCGGTTGGGATGGTGTTCTGGAACTATCGGATGCTCCAGTTCAGTGGCGATGGCCGCTATGCCGATGTGATGGAGCGAGCGCTGTATAATGGCAGCTTGAGCGGTGTTGCGCTTGATGGGCAGCGCTTCTTCTATGATAATCCGCTCGCATCAAGCGGCAACAAACAGCGCAGTGAATGGTTTGATTGTGCCTGTTGCCCGCCAAATATCGCCCGCCTGATTGCCAGCATTGGCGGGTATTTCTATGCAACCGGGCCGAGTTCGCTATGGCTGCACTTGTATGCCGCTGGACACACCCAGGTTAAGATTGGCCAAACCCATATCTGGCTGCACCAGGAAACCAACTATCCCTGGAATGGGGCCATTCGGCTGGCGCTGGACATGGATAAACCAGTGCGTTTTGGGTTGCATCTGCGCGTGCCGGGATGGTGTTCCCAATTCACCCTGCGGGTCAATGGTGCTGCTGTAGATGCCAGCTTTGATCGCGGGTATGTGCAGATTGTGCGCGAATGGCAGGCTGGCGATGTTATCACCCTGGATTTGCATATGCCGGTGCTGCGCATGTATGCCAATCCCATGGTTCGCAGTGCGATTGGGCGCGTTGCACTCCAACGCGGGCCGATCCTCTACTGCCTGGAAGGGATCGATAACCCGACTGGGCCGCTTGATCGGGTGGCCTGTGGGCCAGATACCGATTTTGTGATCGAGCATCATCCAGAACTACTCGGCGGTGTGACGATCCTGACAGGCCGTGCAACGGTGATTTCCGAGCATACCTGGGGGCATGATCTGTATCGAACACAGCCCAGCGTGCATGAGCCGATGATGATCACGGCCATTCCGTATTGTGTGTGGGCGAATCGTGGCCTGGCAGAGATGCGGGTTTGGTTACGGGAGGGGTAGGAGTCAGGAGTCAGGAGTCAGGAGAAGGGTTGCGCTCATTCTGGCTTCTGACTCCTGTTATGGCAGGGCATCGATATCGTGCATCTGCAGGTTCAGGGCATCAATCGAAACCTGGATCTCGCGCAATGAGAGTGCCAATGATACGAGCAACAGGATCAGACATGCGCCAAACAGCCATGTACCAATGATCGGTTGCCCGGCAAACAGCATAAACATACTCAGGACGCAGAAGAAGAAACTGGCAACGCCACAGAATTGCATGTTGCGAATGATCACGATCCGATAGCGCAAATTGTTCAGTTGCCCACGAACGATCGGGCTGGGCTGCGCTGTGTAGCGTGCATATAGATCGCGCATCAGGGCGGCTAATGCCAGGAAGCGATTGGTATAGGCCAGCAGCAACAGCGAGATCGCCGGAAAGAGCAGCGCTGGGGTTGTGAGTGAGAGTTCCATATCAGTGATCACCCTCTCTGGTATCGCGTAAGAGAACAAACGCCTGAAGCTTTGCGCCTACGACTCATGCAGAAGCGTTGGATCATCTGTTTCCCATGGCTGATAGGTGGCTGCCTGATGCCGAAAATAGGTTGTGTACAGTTCGGAATAATGGCCGCCCTGCGCCAAGAGTTGCTCGTGATTGCCCTGCTCCACGATTTGGCCCTGACGCAGCACAATGATCCGATCCGCTGCTCGTACTGTCGAGAGGCGATGGGCGATCACCACGCTGGTTCGGCCACGCAACACTGCCGCTAATCCTGCTTGAACCTGGGCTTCGGTGAATGGATCAATGCTGGCGGTTGCTTCATCGAGCAGCAGAATGGCTGGGTTTTGCAGCACCACCCGCGCTAGTGCAACCAACTGGCGCTGGCCCAACGATAATCGGGCACCCCGCTCGCCAACATCGGTCTGCAGCCCCTGCGGCAGATCATCGACCCAACTGCCATCGCCGAGTTGGCGGGCCACACGTTCAACATGTGCATTGCTTGTATCTGGCCGCCCATAGCGAATATTCTCGGCAACAGTACCGGTAAACAGGAATGGCACCTGTGGCACCAATCCCAACTGCCGCCGATACTGAGCCAGATTGAGCATCCGAATATCGTGGCCATCGATCACTAATTGGCCACCCTGGAACTCATAGAAGCGCATGATCAATTTGACTAGGCTCGATTTGCCAGCGCCGGTATGCCCAACAATCGCCAGCGTCTGGCCAGCCGGGATATGCAGCGAAAAGTGATCGAGAACGGCTGAACGCTGCTGCTCGATCGTAAGTGTTTCCTGCCCATAGCTAAAGTCTACATTCTCAAAGCGAATCTCGCCACGCAGATGCTCAACTGCTTCATCCGCATTCTGCACGACCATCGGTTCTGCGTCGATCAGCGCAAAGACGCGCTCACTGGCGGCCAGCCCTTGCTGAAATTGGCTCCAGAATGAGGCAATGCTGGTGATCGGGAAGAAGAAAATCGCTAGGCTCTGCACAAACAAATACCAATCGCCAACAGTGATGGTGTTGTCCAGCACGAGGCGGCCACCCGTATACACAACAATGGCAACACCAATGCCTGCGAGCGTATTGAGCAGCGGAAAGATACTGCCGAACACGGCCACGCGCCGCAATTGTACCTGATAGGCCAGATTATTGGTCGCCTGAAAATCGGCATAGATCGCCGCCTCCTGGCGAAAATTCTTGGCCACCGCAATGCCACTGATCGTCTCCTGAATATTGGCATTTACCGTGGCCTGTGCCCGCTGCGATTGCTGCATGGTCAGCCGAGCCAAGCGCCGGAAGACAACTGCGACGATAACAACCACTGGCCCGATGGCCATGGCGATCAGTGCTAATTGCCAATTGACCAGCAGCATAACGACGGAGATAACAACAACCAGCACCAACTGGCTGAGCAAATCGACGGTCAGCGTGACAACGGTTGCAAAATCCTGGGTATCCGATGTGACCCGGCTGACAATTCGCCCAGCGGCGTATTGATCATAGAATGAGAGATCGCGACGCATGACTGCTCGAAACGCATCCTCACGCAATGCCAGGACGACATCGCCAACTGCCCGCGATGAGAGGCGCAATCGGACGAAATTGAACAGCCAGCTCACCACACCCAGCACGATCACAAAAGCGGCCAGCGCCAGAATGATCTGTGTTCGCCGGTCAACCGTCAGCAGATCGATCCCGCGCGAAATCACCAGCGGGGTGATCGTCGCAGCCAGCGAGATCAGTGCAACCATCAGTGAGATTATTCCGACGCTCCTGGCATGGGGGAGAAAATAGCGGCTCATGCGCCGAATAAGCTGTGCATCGGTATAGGTACGGTCGTAGGCTTCGGCATTCAGCCCGCCCATAATAGACATAATTATTCCTCGCGAACAAAAATCTGGCGATAGATCGGGCTGGTTGCCAATAATTCTTCGTGGCGGCCATGGGCGATGAGTGTGCCATTCTTCAGCACCAGGATGCGGTCGGCAGTCCGGATCTGCGCCAGGCGATGGGTAATCAGCAGGGTTGTGCGGCCCTTCAACAGCCGCCGCATGGCCCGCTGGATCTGATCCTCGGTGGTACTGTCAATCGCACTGGTCGAGTCGTCTAATATCAGAATGCGTGGATCGCTCAGGAATGCGCGTGCAATCGCAATGCGCTGGCGCTGGCCGCCCGAAAGGGTGACACCCCGTTCGCCAACGATTGTCTCATAGCCTTCGGGGAAGCCCATAATGAAATCGTGGGCCTGGGCGAGGGTTGCGGCCTCGATGATCTGTTCGGGGCGTACGGCCACACGGGCACCGAAGGCGATATTATCCGCAATTGAGCGTGAGAACAGAATAACATCCTGTTCGATCGTTGCAATCTGTGAGCGCAGGCTATCCAGGCTCCAATCACGAACATCAATGCCATCGACAAACACCCGCCCACTGGTTGTGTCGAATGTGCGGTTCACTAGGCGCACCAGCGTTGTTTTGCCAGCGCCGGTTTGCCCAACAATCGCGATTGTCTCACCTGGCTTGGCGGTGAAGCTGAGTGGCTTCAACACCAACCCGCTTGTGCTTGTATCATCGCCATAGCCGAAGCTGACCTGTTCAAAGCGAATTTCGCCCTCAATCGGCTGCGAAACGCCACCAGCGTGTTCATCCATCTCTGTCTCGGTCGTTATGGTCTCGAGAATGCGCTCGGCGCTGGCCAGGCTCTGCTGGATCACCGAGAAGGTAAACAGCGAAAAGACGGTCGGGAAGCGTAGTGTTTCAAGCAGGGCCATGTAGGTGATCACCTGGCCAACCGATAAGACGCCCTGCAAATACAGATACAGGGCATGCCCAAAGGCCAGGCCGACGGCAATGCCATACAGCAACAATGGCAGGTAGCGCGCCTCAACCTGGCCCTCACGAACAAACATATCGCGATAATCGTGGGCGTGTTTGCGAAAACGGCGTTCTTCGTCGATCTCCTGTGCAAAGCCCTTGACGACCTCGATCCCGGCGATTGCTTCGGCCAAGCCCGCATTCATGGTTCCAAAGCGAGCGCGCAGCGCACCCGCCACCGGGCGCAGTTCGATATTGTAGCGTTGCAGCGCAATTGCAAAGCTCACCAGAAACAGGATCGGCACCAGCAGCAGATCGACCCTAATTGTCGCAATCGTGATCAGCGGCACAATCAGGGTCAGCAGCGATTCGGTCATCGAGCCAAGTGCAGGGCTGATCAACTGATTAACCTGCTGGACATCATTGGTGACACGCGCCATCAGATCGCCAACCCGCTGGCGGCTATGGAAGGTCTGGCTTTTTCCAAGCAGGCTCAGATACAATTCGGCCCGCGCATCGCGTTCAACCCGTTGGGCCAGGACACGAATAGCCAGGCTATTGATGATATCGAAGGCACCATAGCCGAAATAGGCGGCCACAACAAGCAGTGATGCAATGCCGAGTTGGGTCAGCCCGGCTCCGTTGATGACGGTATCGAATGTGCGGCCAACCATGACGGCGGCCAGGCTTTGCGAGACGGCCATGCCAATGGTTGTGAGCACGAAGACGATTGGCAGTATCGGGTAGCGCAGAATATGCGATGTGATCCAGCGAACCGGGGATTGATGATCATAGGGGTAGGTATCTGCAATCGTGAACTCGCTACGCGGCACGCTCATGAAGAAGAATCCTGTTCTTTTTAGCACAACCTATGGTCAGTGTAGCATATCTCTGCTGGATGGGGTATTCTCCGCAGATTGCGCAGATTTCCGCAGATTATATAGGTGGTGGTGAGCATACCAGGGGTATTATCCGCAGATGACGCAGATTTCCGCAGATTATAGCAACGAATCGTTAATCTGCCTGCATTGGGCATCATTGGCGGGCCAACACATTGGTCGGCCCCTACGCGATGATGATCATCGAAACGGGCGTGGTTCGTGCGAACCGGCGTGTCCGCCCATCAGGCACGGTAGGGCGCGGACCGGTGTGTCCGCTCACCGACCATAATAATAGGCATTGGGTATCAATGCATCCGGCGCACATCATCGAGGGCACCATCGATGGCATTCAGCGCGCAATCAATGGCAGCAGCATCGTGGGCGGCGGAGAAGCCATGATGGGCTGCGAGGTGGAAGTAGGCCCCGCGGGTAATACAGCCAGCAACAAAGGTTCTGAGCATGGCCCGATCCTGAAGCGCTGCCTGGCGATAGTTGGTCACGGGTGCCGATATGCCAAAATACAGCCCGAAGCGTGCTCCAACATGTTGCAAGCGCACTTGTACAGCACTGCGATCAATCAGGCCCTGAAACCCCGTATAGAACTGCTCGCCAATCTGCCCAAGCCGATCATAGAAGCCAGCAGATGCATAGATACCGATTGCCGCCTGTGCCGCCAGCACTGCTGTTAGATGGGCCAGATAAGTGCCGCTCAATTCGCTGGTTCCTTCTGGCCGCAGATGGCGCATGACAGCCCTCCGCCCAACAATGGCGCTGATTGGCATTCCGGCACCAAGCGCCTTGCCCAGTACGGCCAGATCGGGGATGACGCCGGACCAGCCCTGTGCGCCGGCTGGATGCATGCGGAAGGCGGTCAGCACTTCATCGAATAGCAATATCGCGCCATAGCGATCACAGAGTGTGCGACAGAGTTGCAAGAAACCAAGTGCTGGAGCGATGCAGCCCGAATCATAATTGACTGGTTCAAGCAGCAGGGCCGCGATCCGCTCACCATATGCCGAGAAGATCTGTTCGAGTGCGGCTGGATCATTGAATGGCACCACAATCACGGTTTCGGCCAGTGCTGCTGGCATGCCAGCCGATTCGGGGTAGGTTGTTGGGTGATCCTGTGTTCCGGCCTGGGCCAGCGGCGGTGCCCAGGAATAGTTCAGCACATCGGCATAGCCATGAAAATGGCCCTCGAATTTGATGATCAGCTCGCGGCCTGTTGCAGCGCGGGCCAATCGCAGCGCATGCATCATCGCCTCACTGCCAGATCCCGCAAAACGGGATTGTTCCGCACACGGGATGTGTTCTGCAAGGCGTTCTGCGAGCGCGATCTGGTGCTCGGTTTCGTAGGCGCAGATCACACCAAGTTCGAGTGCCTGTTGCACCGCATCAACTATAGCTGGATGGTTATGGCCAAGCAGCGATGCACCATGTGACATACACATATCGACATAGCGTCGCCCTTCTAGATCCTCAACATAGGCCCCATCGCCGCGCCGGATGTAGAATGGCCGACCAATTGCTGGGTTCATTCGTGCGCTGGCCGAGACGCCGCCGGGCAGGTGTTGGTGGGCGCGCTCATACAGATGTTCTGCGTTGGTTTCATTCATGGTGTTCGCCTATATACGAATCAGATAATAGATCGTCGATGGATTCCAGGCTGGTTGGGCACCAATTGTAAACGAAAACGTCTGGTTCTCGTAGCGTGTTGGTAGGCGGGTGACCAAGCTACCCTTATCGCTGACGACCCAGACCTTCAGGTTGGGCAGTTCGGTTGTGATCGCAATATCTGCCTCGATTGGCTCGATCAGGATGGGCCCATGCCCGCGATCAAACTGCCGACGATGCTGCTCATCATAGCGTGCGCCAGTATTATCGCTACGCCCGACGGCCGTCAGCAGCAGGTTTGCGCTGTGCTGAATCGGATCATTGGTTAATGAACTGATTGCAATCACTGCAAACGAGGTTCGCACCGTGATCACAAGATCATTGAGGGTTAGTGCGCCAGCGGCACCAAGAAAGCCATAGACGATCTTTGTTCGTGGTGTATCAATCGTGCCAATGCCCTGTTTCCAGCTGCGCCAGAGCTCGCCAGTATCCGAGCGAACGCCGCCAGTGTCGGTTGCGACAATTTCGCTATCGGCGTTAACGCTCTCTGCACTTGTGGCAGCATCGCCAGGAAGCTGCATGCCAACCATGTGCTGTTCGCTGCTGAGCCGTAATGCAGGAACATCCAGTGGTTTTCGCAGACGCCAGGTTGGATCTGTTGGATCGATAGTGATTGCCAGGCTGCGTGTGGCTGCCTGCACATCGCCACGCCGAAACAGGAGCGCTGCCTGGTAGAACAGCCCGAATTTGGCCGGATCATTGAAGCTATCGAAATGATTACGATAGGTAATACCATTGATTGTGGATGTCCCGCCACCAAGCGCATCGACAGGGCCGTCGGTGCGGTAGCGATAGGTGTGGATGGCCATGCCACTCCAACCCTGAAATGCGGCAATTGCGGCATTTAGTAGCGAACTCTCCGCCCGCCATTCATCCGGCCATGCATGATCCCATTCCGAAACAAAGAATGGCCGACTGAGCGTACGCATGAACGATCCAGTCGCATACACTGTATCGATCGCCTGCACCATTGGCGTGGTTGATGTGCCAATTTCCTCTTCCCAACGTGGGAAGTTCCAATACCAATGCGTATCCGTAAAATCGGTGACAAGCTGCGATTCAAGTAGTGCGAGTGTGCGGCTCCAGTTTGTTCCGGTGATTGGCACACGCACCCCAATTTCGCGCAGATGGCTACTGAGGTATTGGTAGCATTCCTGTTGTACCTGGCTCAGAAACTGGGCCAATTGTGGATCAACCCTGGTGAAGTCGATTGGTTCGGCGGCAAGAATGAGGTTGTGTTCTGTTGCCCATGCACGATAGCGCGCCTCAAGCCGTGAGCGATAGGGTTCGAGAATCGGTGGTGTGGTGAAGAGATCGCTCTCATTCTTGAGCTGAGTCAGCACAATCGCTGGCTCGTCCTTATAGGCCAGGCCAGTATAGGGGTTGATATGATTCCAGATCTGTTCGTTAAACTCTTGCTGCAACGCAATCAGCCGTGGGTCAAAATAGGTATAGGGTTTGGCTGCTTGGCCTAATCCATCAACCGAATCGACTTCATCGCCCGGCAGAAATTGGCGATAGGTCAGCAGATCAAGATAGATATAGATGCCTTCACGCTTCAGTGCTGCAAGCATATAGTCGAGCCGATCCAGGCTGATCGGATCGAAGTGGCGCGTGTCGTTGCGCGGTTGGGCCGGGTTAGAATGGAACAGATTGGGCGTCGACCATTCGGCGTCCATTTGATGCAGGCGCACCAGATTCACCCCAAACTTGGCCAACCGGCGGGCGATTGCATCGCTCTCCACATGGGTCGGGAAATTGGCCGCACCATTAAAGCATGTGCCCCAGAAACGGGCTTCAGTTCCATCTTCAAAAACAAACCGCTGGCCCTGGCTTGTGAGAAAGCCGCGTTTGCCAGCTGGCCGTTCATCGGCATAGATGAAGGAAAGATCGAGCGGGGCATCATCCCAGGCCAGCGTGAATGGCAGCCATTCCATATGCTATCCTTTAATTCCGGTCAGCGTAATACCCTGAATAAACGTCCGCTGTGTAAAGAAGAACAGCACAATTATTGGCGAGACCATCATTGTTGCGGCTGCCATCAGCGGCCCCCATTCGGTGCGTACTCGGCTGAGGAAGCCATACATGCCAATTGCCAGCGTGTATTGTTGGCGGTCGCCAAGGTAGATCAACGGGCCAAGGAAATCATTCCAGTTCGACATAAAGGTGAACAGGGCGACGACGGCCAGTGCTGGGCGGGCTAATGGCAGAATAATGCGCCAATAGATCTGGAATTCACTCGCGCCATCGATCTTCGCCGCCGATGAGAGTTCTTCGGGGATTGTAAGGTAGAACTGGCGTAACAGGAAGATAAAAAATGCATTGCCGGTTAATGCTGGAATAGTTAATGGATGGGGCGTGTTGATCCAACCAAGATCGCGGAAGATCAGGAATGTGGGGATGAGTGTGACGGGGTAGGGGATCATCAGTGTTGAAATCAGCACGATGAACAACAGATCACGACCAGGCCAGCGAATCCGTGCAAAGCCATAGGCTGCTAGTGAACACGAGATCACCGATGCGATGACATTAAAGAAGGCAATATACAGCGTGTTCTTTAGATAGAGCAGAAATGGAATAAAGGTCAGCGCACGGGGATAGTTGGCCCAGGCGATTGGATTGGGAATCCACTCTGGTGGAAGTTTGAAGAGCTGTGCTGGCGTTTTGAGCGAGGTTGTGAGCAACCAGATGAAGGGAATAGTAAAAAGCAGCGCGAGCAGCGTCAGCACGAAATAAGTGCCTGCCTGCTTGATAGTATTGATCTGCCGACGGCGTGATGTGGCAGTAATATCGCGTAGTGCTGTTTGTGTAACTGTTTCACTTGCCATCAGCTTTTTTCTCCCTCGTAATAGACCCAGCGCCCCGATGTTTTGAAGATGATGCCCGTTACCAAAAACACAAACGCAAACAACAGCCAGGCCATGGCACTGGCATAGCCCATTTTGAAATAGCGAAATGCGTTATTGTATAGATACAGCGCATAGAACATTGTCGAACCAGCCGGGCCGCCGCTGCCCTGGCTGAGTACAAATGCCGTTGTGAAGTATTGGAATGCGCCAATCACGCCAAGCACCAGATTAAAGAAGATCGTTGGCGAGAGCATTGGCAGGGTGACGTTGACTGTCTTGGCTAGCGTCCCAGCGCCATCGATCTCGGCAGCCTCATACAAATGCTCTGGAATATCCTGGAGTGCCGCAAGAAAAATAACCATACTGCCACCGAACGACCACAGCCCGATCAGGATCAGCGATGGCTTCGACCACGATGGGTCGGTGAGCCAGCCAAGCGTTGGCAGATGGAGAATCTTGAGCAGTGCATTAACTAAGCCAAACTGTGGGTTCAATATCCACGACCAGAGCATGGCCGAGGCCAGATCGGGAATGATACTCGGCAGAAAGAACAGCGTTCGATAGATCGCCAGCCCGCGCACCTTCGCATTCAGCAGCATGGCGATCAGTATCGCGATGATCAGATTAAGCGGGATGGAAATCAGCGCGTAAAACAGGGTGTTGCCAACAGCGTTATAGAAGATCGGATCGTTTGTCAATAATTCCTGATAGTTTGCCAGCCCAATAAACTTCGGCGCTGAAACGGCATCATATGCTGTCAGGCTGAAATAGAACGAGGCCACAATCGGGTAGATTGTGAAGACCAGCAGCCCAATCAGCCAGGGTGCGACGAATAACAACCCATTGATTGTATTGCGCACCACCAACGGGCTTACTTTCGGATTGCGTCCCTGTCGTTCGGCCAATACAGAAGAACCTGCCATAGTCTGCTCCGTCCTGTGATCTGCGCGCTGAAGGTCGAGCTATTCTGATCGTGACAGTTCGATATGATTGAGCCACCGATCTGGTTGATACTTGATACTATCTGTTTGTGCTGTACCAGTTGTGATCAGTTCGGCAAGTAGGCGCCCTAGCCCCGGCCCACGGGTCATGCCACATTCTAAATCGGCACCAATCAGATATAATCCGCTCACGCCGGGTATGCCGCCGAGTAGGTGTTGCATATCTGGTGTGCGTGTTGGCAATCCAGTGCGTACCTCACGAACCGTGCATGCCCCAAGCACAGGAACGACATCGGCGAAGGCCCGTGCCAGTGCCAGGTGGTATGTGTGTGTTGCATCGGCATGGATAGAACGGCCAAGCCCGCCGCCACGATCCGGCCCGGGTTGCGTGGTGAGGCCAAGTGCATAGCCAAGGCCAGCAAGTAATGTTGGCGGATGGATAACGATTTCCTCGCTGCCAATCAGCAAGCCACCAGATTCGGCCCGAACATACAGGTTGTGATAATCACTGAACATCAGCATGGGCATCTGTGGAGGAACTTCGGCAATTGGCTCAGTCACAAATCGTGATGCTTCCAGTGCCACGAGTGGAATGTGTACACCAGCCGATTGTGCAACCGAGCCAACCCATGCGCCAGCTGCATCGATCACACAGGTTGTTGCGATGAGCCCTGTTGCGGTGGTAACGCCTGCCACGCTGCCCGCAGATACCTGGATTGAGCAGGCAGGCGTCGATGTCCGAATATCAACGCCCATATCCACAAGTTCGCGTGCAAGCGCCTGAACTGCCGCTTGTGCGTTTAGGCTGAAGGCACCTGGCATGTAGAGTGCGCCAGCTATTCGTGTTGAAGTAATGATCGGTGCAATCTCACACAGATCCTCGGCTGTCAGCCACACGGCCTGTTCAGCAGCGCGCTGCTGAACGCATTCGAGTGCCATGCTGAGGTGCTGTTTGGTTATGGGAGTGGTTGCAACATGGGCGATCCCAACCTGGTTTAGTCCAATCTGGTGGCTTCTGGCAAGTGCTTGGTAGAATTGCAGCCCATAGCGCTCGATACTCAGTGTTGGATCTGGATCTGGATTGAAGGCACTCCATAGCGAGATAAAGCCTGCTGCAGCGGCGCTTGTTCGTGCTGCGAGATCTGGCTCACGTTCCAGCAGAACAACACGGCCGACACCAGCTTTGCGAAGATGGTAGGCTGCACTACAGCCAAATATCCCTCCGCCAATGATCACAATATCGGCCTGTTGATCTGCTGCCATCTTGTTTAGCCCTTCATTGCCTTGTCCAGTTCGGACTGGACATTCTTGGTCACTTCATCGAGGCCATCCTTGGGTGTCTTCTGATCACGCATCACAAGATCATAGACGCGGTTGAGTTCATCCTGATAGAAGGCCATAACCGGCAGCACCGGAAACAGCTTGCTGGCGGCACCGGCAGTATCGGTGAAGTACTTCAGGCCAGCAGCCATGCGGTTCTTGGCACCCATCTTCTGCTTGACGCCATCTTCCCATGCGCCAAACTGAGATTTAATCGTTGTGCCATTCAGCGTCAGGTAGCCCATTTTCGCACTCTGATCAATGAAGGCATAGCGAATAAACTTCCAGGCAGCATCGGCTTGCTTCGAGCCAGTAGGGATGGCATACTGCCAACCGCCGGTCACATAGTTCTTGCGCTCCTCTGGTGTGCCTTTGAGTGTTGGCCAGAATGCAACACCATAATCAAGATCTGGTGCGTGCTGATCGAATGCTTCGTAGGTCCAGAAGCCATCGAAGACGAATGCGGCCTGTTTGGTGGCAAATGGATTACCGGCTTCAAATGTGCCAGGGCGCTGATTAAAAGCTGCCAGCTTGTTGATATCAAGCAGCTTGATGTAGGCTTGTAGTTGAGTTAGCGCCTCGATATTGGCAGGATGGTTTGCCGTAATCTTCTGGGTATTTGCATCGTACAGCTCCCCGCCAAAGATATAGGCCCAGTTGACGAACCATCCCGCAGATGGGTTAAAGCCGATCCGCTGAATATCGCCGCTTGAGTCCTTCTTGAGAACCTGCTTCGAGTGTGCGATCAGTTCATCGAATGTTAGGGGTGGCTTTTCTGGATCAAGCCCGACCTCACGGTACACATCCTTGCTATAGAATAAGCACCAGTAATCGGCGCCACCGGGGATTGCATACAGTTTGCCATTATGCAAGCTGCTATCGTACAGCGGTGTCACAAAATCCTCACGCTTCAGGCCCGTCTCCTGAACCAATGCTGTCAGATCGAGCAATGCCCCTTTTGCGGCCAGGGTTGCCAGTGGAGCCGGGCGCATGATCGTCGCATCCGGCGGCGTGTTGGCCGCCAAAAGCGTGGTCAGTTTGGTCTGCCAATCAGGGTCGAAGTTCCAGTCGATCTTGGTGCTTGGGTTGGTCTTGGTATAGTCATCGCCAATCACGACCATCAGGTTGTTGTAGATATCGCCCCAGTTCTCATTCAGGACATTCAGCGATACTGCGCTGCCAGTTGCCGCTGGCTCCGCTGCCGGTACTGCTGTTGGTGCCGCATCTGGTGCAGAAGCCACCGGTACCGTTGTTGGTGTGGCAGCCGGTGTGCCACCACAGGCAGCCAGTAACGCCGCGCTACTTGCCATCGCGCTCATGTGTAGGAATTTTCGCCGGGACAGATTGTTGTTCGCCACGCCATTCCTCCTTCAATTCACATTACCACTATTGCATCCGTGCTCTGCGAGCGACGGAAGTACACCGCTAGCAAGTGTTGCCTAATCCCGCAAGAGAAAATCGAGTGTGGACGCTTGCCGAAATCGCCCTGCATGAAGTGCTCCAAAATCGAGTCGTTCTGGTTTGCCAAGCAGTGGTGTCAGGTCAAGGGTTGCGCTATTGCGAAGCATAAGTTCCGTCATTGCCAGCGCAACCCCGGCATGGCATGTCATTCCATGGCCATTCATGCCAACAGCATGGTAGAAATTTGTGATCTGCTGATCGCGGGAAAGAATTGGAAAGCCATCTGCGGTAGTTCCATATACGCACGACCAGCCATTCAGAAAGATGCTGTGTGGTAGATGCCAGTAGCGCCGATACACCTGCTCAACCGCCGCTGGATAGCTCTCATCATTGATTCGATTGACATAATCCGGATCGACGGTATAGCCTGGTTTAGTTGTGTGGTGATGCTGTCCAAATAGCAATGTCCCGCCAAGCTCGCCACGACACCAGACGCCTTCGCCATCCACGCTTTCGGGAACGCCGGTCAGCGGCGATTCATCGACCTTATCATCGAAGCCGGTGGCGACACACACCTGAATCCGCTGCGGTGTCAGCGCCAACTCACTTCCGGCCAATGCTGCAATCTTTGCGCCCCACGGCCCACCGGCATTCAGCACCGTTCCCGCCGACCAGACGCCGCGGCGGGTGACGACGCCATCGATCCGATCTCCAGTAGTTCTGAGCTGTAGCACTGGCGTGCCCTTCCAGATCTCGACCCGCCCGGTTTCCAGCGCGAGCCGTTCATACAGGGCGACCAAGCGGTATGGATCGAGGAAGCCCTGGTTTGGGTACAACACTCCCCCGCGCACACGTTCTGGCCGAATCCAGGGGAAGCGAGCCAACAGCGCATCACGATCCAAATCAATTCGATCATAGATGCTATCGCTACCGCCGCCAAACCGCTGTTCGTAGGCGCTTGTTGGTATGGGAAACTCGCCTGGCTCATAGATCACCGACAGCGCACCCCATGGCTGGAAACCAAACTCATAGCTCTGGCGCAATTCCTGGATGCGCGCATAGCCAAGCAGGGTCAGTTGGGCATACAAGGCACCCATATCGTGCAGGCAGATTACTCCAGCAGAGCCGCCGGTTGTGCTGCCAGCAATACTAGCTTTATCGAACACGGCAATGTGCAAATCACTCTGGCGGGCCAGTTCATAGGCACAACTCATGCCAATGATGCCGCCGCCAATAATGACAATATCGGCTGTTCGCTCCATCGCGTTTTCCTGTTCTCTAACGATAATGATCCCCCAGCACTTTATTGAATGGCAGTACTGCAATATCATCGATCAGCGCATTGGCCTGCTCCACCGAACGCGTCCAGGGGTCGGTCATGATCAATTCGAGCAACAGCTTGCGGCTATGTTGGGTATAGGCGGCCAATTCCAATTCGACCGGTGCAACACAATCGCGCATCAGATAGGCCAGCGCCGCCGGTGGCAGGCCGTTTGTCTGAATCCCCTGGATCCCCCGCCGACTGACGAGTGCCGGGACTTCAACCTGGAAATCGTGAGGGATTCCAGGAACATAGCCGCCGCGATTGGGAATATTGCTCAGAATAATGCGCGGCGTATCACAGACCAGCGCCTCGATCATGGGAATAATGCTTTCGTGGGATAGCTCAGGCGGGAAGTGATCGGTCACACGCACATTCGGATCGACGCCGATTTTGGCAATCTCGGCTATCTCGGCCTCACCGCTAGTGAAATGCCGATTCCAGAAGCGGCCCGGTTCTTCTTTCCAACGTTGCTCAGTATCCTGATCGGTGTGGTACCACCAGCCCCACGAGCCACCGCCATCGCCAGCGGTATCGCCAATCGGGAAGGCACCAATCCGGCGGTAGAGATCGCACTTCTTCGGGCTTAATTCGCCATAGCCGCCCTTTTCCCAGGCGGCTGGCCCTTGCTCATCGATCCAACGGTCAATCAGCGGCATGGCATCCTGGCCCTTATAGAACAGCTTTGTCAGCCAGATGAAGTGATTCACGCCTGGTAGTTCAAAGGTGCAATGTTCGCGTTCCAGGCCCAGTTGATCGATGATCGAATACACGCCGCCAAAGCCATGGCATAGCCCAACAACCTTCGCCTGTGGGTAGCGCCGGGCCACATAGGTGATGCCAGCCTGAACGGGATTGGCAGCCTGGATGTACCAGGCATCCGGGCAGATCGCCAGCATATCGGTGATCAGCGAATCGAACAGTTGCAATTGATAGAAGTTGATCCAGTAGGCTTCATCGTGCATCACATGCAAGCTGCCACCCCAGCGGTAGCCATGCGTGCGAGCGACATCCCATCCAGCTCGTAATCGATGGTGCCCGGCAGTCAGCGCTGCATTGACAACAATATCGGCTCCTTCCAGCGCAGTGTAGCGATCCGTCGTTTTCCACAGATCCAGGGTGATGCCAAGTTCAGCGGCATAGCGGCTGGCCAACTGATGAATTGAATCAAGCCGATCCTGATTGATATCCATAAACGTGACCTGGCTGCCACGCAGATTGGGTGTTAGGCACAGATCACCGACCATAGCCATTGAGAAGACAGCACTTCCTGCACCGATAATACAAATCTTGGCGCTCATTGTTACTCCAGTGTTGTTATATCAATCCTATCGGATTTGTGAAATAGGAGGGTATTTTTTCTTCGGGGGGCTGCGCCCCAAACCCCCGCTTTGCGCTCACGCGCATGGACGCTCCCTGGAGGAATGCTAGTGTGTTGATTGCTTACCTGAGCATTCAGCTTGCTTCCATAAACTCTGTGCTTGGAGCGAACAGCTCGTGATTGATCACTGCTTGTACCAGTAACAGCGCTTACCGTGGTTGTGTGAGTATCCATCCCTACAAAAAGCTGATGGCCGATGGCTCGTCCTGACGGCTGAAAGCTGAAAGCTATTATTCAGATCGCAGCGCTGGCTGCCCCATCAACATACAATGCACTGCCCGTCACAGCACTCGATTCATCCGAAGCGAGGAACAGCACCGCATAGCCAACTTCACGGGTTGTTGCCATGCGCCCAAGCGGCTGCTGTGCTTTGATAATTGGGTAGAGTTTCTCCAGGCCGCCAGCATCCTCGGCAACCTTCTGGTTCATTGGTGTATCCACCCAGCCAGGGCAGATGCAATTACAGCGTACGCCCTGCTCCGCATACGAAACCGCAATGCCCTTCGTCAGCCCAATCACAGCTGCTTTTGATGCTGAATAGGCCTCATAGCCTGGTTCAGTGAGTGTTGCCATTACCGAGGATGTGTTGATAATCGATCCCCTGCCCTGGCGGATCATGTGTGGAATGACCAGCTTGCACATCAGAAACATAGCCTTCACATTCACATCCATAACACTATCCCAGCTCGTTTCTGGGTAGGATTGCAGATCACCAGTTGGCATGATCCCGGCATTATTGAACACAATATCGATCTGTCCATAGGTCTCGATTGCCAGCGACACCACATTGCTGATCGTTTCGGCCAGCGAGACATCCCCACACGAAATGACCACCGCTGCCGCTTGTGCAACTAGTTCGCTGCGGATCGATTCGAGTCCTGCGGCATCGCGATCAACCAGCACCAGCTTCGCACCCTGTTCGGCGAAGAGCAGCGCCGTTCCGCGGCCAATCCCCGATGCCGCACCAGTAATAATGGCGACTTTATGATGCAGACGGGCCATAGTTTCCTCTTTTGCTTTCAGCAGGCCATAGGTATCGCGGCGCGCCGAGCGCCTTTCGGGGCTACGCGCCCCGTGCCCGCACCTTTCGGGGCCTTGCCCCGAACCCCAAATGAGGCTTGGTGGCGCGCTAACGTCTGTTGATCACGCCTCGGCTGCGAATGAGGGGTCTTGGTTGTTCTTGGGCGGACACACCGGTCCGCAGCCTACATCGGTTCTCGGTTGTTCTGACCCCTGACTCCTGACTCCTGAATACTTGGTTCTCGTCTATCGAAACTGCGGTACATCGATCCACACACCACCGCGCATTGCCGATTCGTGGGCGCAGATTCCGGGAGCCGTGAATTCGATGGCGCGTATAACGTCAATCGGCGGGCGTGTGCCCTGGTCGAGGGCCGTAATAAAATCATTGACCATAAAATATTCGGATGTTCCATGGCCACCGGCTCGGGCTTCTGGTGGCGCGTTTGGGTCAACGGAATCGCACACGATTGGCTGTGCCCCGCCCTTTTTATCCATCTCGCTTTCGATATAAAGCTGGCCTTGGGTTGCGCCCCAACCGCCAGCCCGCCCATTTTCGACAAAACCGTGTGTACCCTGAAGCGAGTAGTAGATCAGTTCGTGGTGCCGTGGCGCGACCTGGCTGCGCAGAATCTTGATCGTCGCGCCTTTTTGGGTTTGGAACAGGCCGACTTCCATGTCCAGGAAACCGATCCCTTCATCTGGATGCAGTGTTTGCCCAGAATGAACTCCGGTTGCCTTGACGATCCGGTCGTCCATCAGTGTCAGCAATGGCCCAAGGCAATGTGCGCAGTACAGTATCGGTGGGCGGGTATAGCGCCAGTGCCGTTTTCCGGTTGTTGGGTCAATCAGCAGATTGGTGATCTCATGCAGATATGCCGCTTCCGCATAGAATATCTTGCCAAGTTTTCCTGCATCGATCAATTGCTTCCAGGAGCGAATATAGTGGAAGTAGCAATAGTTCTCGGCCATCATATAGCTGCGGCCAGTGCGCTGCACCGTTTGGGCTAGTCGCTCACAATCGTTCAGGGTGTAGGCGGCTGTCTGCTCAGAAAGAACATGCTTGCCGCTCTCTAATGCCGCAATGGCTTGTGCCGCATGAAACTCGATTGGTGTGGCAATCACGACAATATCAATCGGCGCTTCAACGAACTGCTCGAAGTTCGTGAACAAGCCACTATCAGCCAACCCATGGCGTGCGCCACTCTCGGCCAATAATGCCTGATCAAGATCACAGAGCGCAGCAATCTGAACCCGTGGATGTGCGGCCAGCGTATTGACTAACCCTTGCCCACGATGTAAACCAACAATACCAACTCGCCATTGCTGCATGGAAGCCTCCTCTGCCAATTTCATAGGAACGAAGGAACATGGATCGGCAGCGAGTATAGACGACAGATTGTTAATTGTCAACAATCTACAATTAACAATAAACGTTGACAACACGAACCTGCATATGCTAGGCTACAAGTTGGAACAATGTAGGAGGACAGGGCTACCAACGTATGACAATCGAACAGGAATTTCCACAGCTCACCGGCGATTCACGCCGTCATCGGGCTGCACATGCGCTACGCGAGGCAATCATTACTGGTCGGTTGCAGGCTGGTGATCGCCTTGTTGAAGAAGATCTCTCAAAACAGATGGGCATTAGTCGCGGTCCTATTCGCGAGGCCTTTCGTCAGCTTGAACACGAAGGTCTGATCATATCCCTCCCCTACCGTGGTTCAGAGGTTGTTGGCGTGTCGATCAAGGAGGTTCGCGAGGTTATCGTCCCAATTCGCATTGTACTTGAGCGATTTGCCTTTCAACATGCAATTATGCTTCTCACGGAAGAAGATTTCGTGCAGCTTGCGCGAATCATCGATATGATGCGAATCGCCGCCAATACTCATCAGGTTGTAAACTTGGTACAGGCCGACATGCAGTTTCATGAACTGATCCTTGAGCGTTCTGGGCAGGCCCATTGCCATCAGATCTGGCGAACCATTGCAACTCGTGTGCGAGTCTACTTTACTCAGAGTGGCTACCGTTATGAATCGTTGCATGTGCTTGTTGATTCCCACCAGCTTCTACTCGATGCGCTCCGTACCCGAGATCGTGAGCATATGCTTGCCATCCTGGAAGAGCACATCCGCGATGTTCCATCGATTAAAGAGCGCCTGTAGAGACACAACATCGTAGTTATAAGACGCAAGATGTTACGCCGGAATACCCCGCAAAACCTCGCGGGCCGTTTCGAGTGTTCGATCAATATCTGCCTGCGTGTGGGCGGCGCTCACATGGTTGCGTTTAAGGGCGACGGGCAGCATGAAGATGCCACGCTCACACATTGCGCGCCGGAACCAGACATCGCGTTCGGTATTGTTGGCCAGTAGATCTTCGTAGCGCTCGGTTGGCCCATCAAAAAAGTAGGGAACAAACACAGAACCAAACTGTGCAACGGTGATTGGGATGCCAAATTCGTTGGCGATCTGGCGTATACCTGTGGCTGCCTGCTCGGCAAGGCCATAGCAGTGCCGATGTACCGAACCATCCTCGAGTTCGGCAATCGTTGCCAATGCAGCAGCAACTCCAACTGGATGGCCGTTATAGGTTCCGGCGAAGAACACACCCCCGCCTGGCCCGAAGCGATCCATGAATTCGCCCTTGCCCACCAGCGCAGCAATCGGGAAACCATTGGCCATGGCCTTGGCGAATGTGCTCAGATCAGGGGTGATACCAGCAATCTTCTGGTAGCCGCCAAGGCCATGCCGAAACCCAGTAATCACCTCATCGAAGATCAGCACGATCCCACGGCGGGTGCATGTCTCGCGGAGCATGGCCAGAAATTCAGGGCGTGGCAGCACACAGCCGATATTATGCGGAATAATTTCGACGATCACGGCTGCAATATCATCGCCATGCAGCTCAATCGTCTCACGCAAGACCTCAACATCATTGAATGGAACGATCAGCGTATGGTCGATCACTTCTGGCAACATGCCCAGCGAAAGTGGATCTTTGCTGCCCAACTTGCTTGCTGGGGTAATGACATTCATGGCAACAGCATCGTGCCAGCCGTGGTAGGTACCCTGGAACTTGATGATCGTATTGCGCCCGGTGACAGCGCGGGCCAACCGTAGCGCCGCATAGGTTGCTTCCGAACCAGAATTGGTTAATAGCACCCGTTCGGCAGATGGCACATGCCGGTTGATCGTCTCGGCCAACTCAACTTCAATATCGGTGACACCAACGCCAACAATATCGAGCCGATCCATCACAGCCCGCACCGCCGCATTCACACGCGGATGGTTATGGCCAAGAATCAGTGGCCCAAATGCCGCATGATAATCGAGGTATTCAACGCCATCGGCATCGGTGAAATACGCGCCAGCGGCACTCGTTACCGCAATCGGCCAGGCCAATCTTCGGTTGCCCGAGTTGACACCACCAGGAATCACGCGTGCTGCACGCTCGGTCAGCGCAGTGGTTTGTTCGGCAATCAGCATCGATACCTCTTAATTATGTATAAATCGGCAGTTGCTTGCTATTAGGACTTATCGGGATGACAGCGTTGTGGCTTTTTGATCAAGCAAGAGCGCTTCCTGATGCACGAGCAATTCTGACTCCTGACTCCTGACTAACTATCAAACAGATCGGCAAAGCGCTGGCGTAGTGATTGGGTGTGATAGATCGAAAGACGAGCCGCCGCCTCTGGATCGCGCTGCACGAGTGTGGCTAGAATGGCGGCATGCTCATTCGTGGATGTCTCCATCTGCATTGTGGCAATATTGGCCCCAACACTCAGCAGAAACATATCGGTGCGCTCCTCATTACGAAGCACAAATGTCGTCAGCGGTTGATTACCAGATGCCTCGCCAACCAGCCGATGAAAATCGCGTGATGCCCGCAAAAATGTGGTTGCATCCTGGGTTGCTTCGGCACTCCGCGCCCGCATGATCGTCTCCTGAAGGGTTTCGAGTTGCATGCGTGTTGCTTGGAGTGCCGCCCGCCGCACCAGATATGGCTCGACAGTCTCGTTCGCAACGAACATGGCCACAAATTCCTGGCGAGAAAGTGCGGTGATATACAACCCACGGCCACCACGCGGCGCGATCAAGCCCTCGTGCTCCAGGATCGCCAAGGCCTCGCGCACCGGCGTCCTGCTGATCTGCAATGAAGCAGCCAACTGCTCCTCCACAAATGGCTGGTGTGGACCGATCTGCCCCGAAAGGATCGCTTCTTTGATTGCCTGATAGGCCGCCTCGCGGAAGCGTGGTAATTTGACCGACGTGATTGGCTTGAGTAACGTAAGGCTCACGCTGCTTCGTTCCTTATTCTCTAGCCGATTACTTGATTGCTCTATCGTTTACTGAATAAGCAACACGGCCAACAGATGTGGAATGCGCAAGCCATGCTTGCGCTGCGGCAGCATGGCTGCCGCATTCCATAACCGATGCCGATAATCAAAATGAACTATGTATGCTTGTATACAGTGAATGCCCATGAGTATACCCAAAATCTTCTGCTTGTCAAGCGGACATGCCAACAGCACCTTGTTCGATTTCCAACTTTCAGCGATATTGAGCGATATTGAGCGATCACTCTATCGGCTCTATATGAAATAGATATCGAGCTATTCCCTTCGAGATGGCATAAATGCCCTATTCTTGACAATCGGTGCTATAATCGGCGCAGAGCTTCATACCAGATTATGAATAGAATCCGATCTCCTGCATGTGCCTGCACATAGGGTGGATGGTATGCTTACTCGGTTAATTTGACATAATAGTGTATACGGAAATAGATATGATCACACAAAAGGATTTATCAATGAAGCTACGCAGCGCTGAATGGTTTCAGGGTCGTGATGAGATCGGGCCGCAGTCTCGTTCGGTTCTCCGCACCCTTGGGTATTCACCCGAGTTTTTTATTGGAAAGCCGATCATTGGCATTGCGAACAGTTGGAGCGAACTGAACAACTGCAATCTCGGGTTGCGTACAATTGCGGAGGCGGTCAAACGCGGTGTGATTGCTGCTGGTGGTGTGCCGCTTGAGTTCAACACGATTTCACTTGGCGAAGAGCTGATGAAGCCGACAGCCATGCTGTATCGCAACATGCTGGCAATGGAATTGGAGGAGATGCTGCGGGCCAACCCAATCGATGGTGTGGTGCTGTTGTGTGGCTGCGACAAGACGACGCCTGGGCAGTTGATGGGTGCTGCAAGCGCGAATCTCCCGGCCATTCAGGTGTGTGCTGGGCCAAAAACGCCAGGCCGCTGGCGCGGTACCGAGATCGGCAGTGGCACTGCGCTATGGAAATATCATGATCAATACCGAACCGGCGAGTTGAGTGAGGCCGAATGGCAGGCACTCGAAGCCTGCTACTCGTGCAGTGTTGGCACATGCAATACCATGGGCACGGCATCAACCATGACATCGCTTTCCGAGGCATTGGGCATGATGTTGCCTGGCACCGCAACGATTCCGGCCAATGATACCAGGCGCTTGGAGGCGGCAGAACAGAGTGGACGGCGAGCGGTGGAAATGGTTCGTGAGGGATTGCTGCCATCCGCGATCATGACACGGCATGCCTTCGAGAATGCGCTGCGGGTCTATACTGCACTCGGTGGTTCGACAAATGCGGTGATTCATTTGCTGGCAATTGCTGGCCGCCTGCGTGTTCCGCTCACACTCGATGATTTCGACAGAATCGCCCGTGAGACGCCGGTATTACTTGATTTGCAGCCAACCGGTGCTCGATTGATGGGTGATTTTGATGCGGCTGGCGGATTACCACAGCTCATGGCCGAATTGCGTGATCTGCTGCATCTAGAAAGCCGCACGGTCAGTGGGCGGCCAATTGGCGATCATCTGCCTGAGCCTGGCCAGGCCATGCAATCGGTTGTGCGTTCGCGGGCAACACCATTGCAAGCAATTGGTGGCCTGGCGATTGTGCGCGGGAATCTGGCACCTGATGGCGCTGTTGTGCGGACGACAACGGCTTCGCCAAGTCTCTTGCAGCACCGTGGGCCAGCATTGGTGTTCGATAGTTATGCCGAGATGCTGGAGCGCATCGATTCAGCGGATCTGCCAGTAACGCCCGATTCCGTGTTGGTGCTGCGTAATGTTGGCGCTGTTGGCGCACCAGGCATGCCGGAATGGGGTGCGATTCCGGTGCCCAAAAAATTATTGCTCCAGGGTGTCCGCGATATTGTCCGGCTGAGCGATGCGCGTATGAGTGGTACTAGTTCGGGAACAGTGGTGCTGCATATTACACCAGAATCGGCGATTGGTGGCCCATTGGCGCTTGTGCAGGATGGCGATCCAATCGAACTCGATCTCCTGAATCGCCGCTTGACGCTGGCCGTGCCAACCCAGGAACTAGAGCGCCGCCGTGCCACCTGGCAGGCGCCAGCACGCAAGCATACCCGTGGCTACCTGCGGTTGTACGAAGAACATGTGCTGCAGCCTGATCAGGGCTGTGATTTCGATTTTCTGCGCCCGCAGAACGATGCCGATCTTGTGTTCGTACCGCCGGTGGTCGGGCGATCATAGGATTGCGGGTATGGCGTAACGGCTTGCATTCGATGTCCATCCCGGTCGTTGCGTCGGGGCGAATAGATGTGGCGTATGTTTTCGGCATGCCATGTTGCAACGACCAATCATGGCCGTAGGGGCGGTTCGTGAACCGCCCACCAGAACCGGCAATGGCGCACATGGAGGGCGGTTCGTGAACCGCCCACCAGAACCGGCAATGGCGCACATGGTGGGGACATGGCATGCAGAACGTTCCGTCACACCCAAGGCGAACGGGTGTGACGGATTCTTCTGCATTGCCATGTTGCAACGACCAATCATGGCCGGAGGGGCGGTTCGTGAACCGCCCTCCATGACCGGCAATGGCGCACATGGTGGGGGCATGGCATGCAGAACGTTCCGTCACACCCAAGGCGAACCTCTCTTGACGGTTGGTCAATCGGGCCGCTATACTCACAGGTATTATGGTGATTGCTTCTGACTTCTGACTCCTGACTTCTGTTGTAGGTAGGCCAACGCATGCAGATTCAGTTTCTTGGCGGTGCCAGTGGAGTTGGCGCAAGCTGCATTCTGGCCGAGATCGGCGAGCGGCGTATCCTGATCGATGCTGGTGTGCGGATGGGCGGAAGCGACCGCCTGCCCGACATGACGGCGCTTTCTGGCCAAGGGCTTGACGCTATTCTTGTGACTCACGCCCACGCCGATCATATTGGGGCACTGCCGATTATCGCTAGTGTTTTTCCGGCCACGCCGATCTATGCCACCAGTGCAACCATCCGCCTGATGGAAGTAATGCTGGCCGATGCCCTGCGTGTGATGGAACGGCGGGCTGCAAACGAGCTTGAACTGCCATTGTTCGATGCCGCCCAGGTTGCCGCAGTGTTGAGCCGATTACGACCGATTCACCTTGGCGCGAACCAATTGCTGGAACTGCTCAATCTGGTTGTGACAGCCAGCCATGCTGGCCATATTGCTGGTGCGGTGAGCTATGGAATCGCGGCTGCCGATGGTCGGCTGGTGATCTCTGGCGATGTCAGCGTTACTCCACAACGCACTATTCTTGGTGCAACAACGCTTGCGCTCACGCACCCGGATGTGCTGGTGTTGGAAAGTACCTATGGTGCCCGGTTGCATGCCAGCCGCACCCAGGAAGAGGCCCGCCTGGCTCAATCGGTTGCAGAGGCCGTAACGCATGGCCATGTGCTGATTCCCGCATTTGCACTCGGGCGCGCACAGGAGGTCATCCTGATCCTGCGTGATGCCCAACGGCGTGGCAGTATCCCGGAATTCCCGATTGTGGTCGATGGCCTGGTGCGTGCAGTCTGTGCTGCCTATGTTGGGATTCGTGAAGCGCTCGCTCCACGCCTCCAACGAACAATTGATCGTGGCTACCCGATTTTTTTCGGGCGTGGAGTGCGCGATATAACGACACAACTCGAACGTGAGCGCGTTCTGGCCGGGCCACCGGCCTGTATCATCACCTCCAGTGGCATGCTCACCGGTGGGCCAAGCCTGTGGTATGCCGAACGGCTGGTTGGCAACTCCGATGCAGCTATCTTTCTGACAGGCTACCAGGATGAGGAAGCACCTGGGCGGCGCTTGCTCGATGCGATTGGCCGGGCTGATGTAAGCATCCCACTTGGCACGCAATCACTGGCTGTGCGCTGCCGAATTGATCGCTATAACCTGAGTGCCCACGCCGATGGGCTTGAGCTAACGGCACTGGTGCGGCAGGCAAAACCCAAGCTGGTGGCGCTGGTGCATGGTGATCCAGAGGCCCGCGCTGCGCTGGCAGCCCAATTACGCAGTATCAGCGGTGTCGAAGTTGCGCTGCCCAACGATGGCGATCTGATTACTTTCACACCCGCTACCTCGCGGCCTGTTGCTCCGCGCAGCGCCCAGGTGCCGCCCATTCCAGCGGCGATTGGTAACGGCCAAGCATTAACGGTTGCAACGCTTCCACAACTCCGTGCAGCTATTCCGCTTGCTAGTAATGGCCCGACAATTGTAAGTACGCACGACCTAGGAAGGCTTTGGTATGGCCCGAACGTTGATCCACAACAGATCGCAGAGCTGCAACAGGTTCTTGGCCTTGCTGGCACGACGATTGGCCTGAGTGTGCTTGATGGGGTTGCGGATCTGTGGAAGCTAAAGGTGGACCAGCTTGTATCGACACCCTCGCCTGAGAGTGCTGGGCCAGCGGCGCTGATCAGCACCAGCGGTGGCGTCAATGCGCAGCGGATTCAGGAGATCATCAGTTCGACATTTGGCGATGCCGCTGATCTCTATCGGCGCAGCATTGATCCGGTGAGTGGCGCAGTTACGCTCAGTTTTCACTTCCCCGATGTTGCTCTGATGCGCTATGATCGCCAACTTGTAGCCCTGCACGAACAATTGCCCGGCCTCACGATCAGCGTTCGCCCGGATGCACACCAGGGCAAACTCAGCGAAGTAGCCCGTGCCTTGATTCCAAGTGGGTGGGCACTGGAGAGCACACCATCGATTCGCATCCAGCAACGAACCATCGAACTGCGCCTGCGTGGCAGTGGGCCACTCGATCAGCAGGCGCTCATCGCTGAATTTTATGCACAGACAGGCTGGCGATTGGTGATTAGCGCCCCTGGTGCAGATCAACAGGCACCAACGGAACCAACGTTTCTTCCAGCACAGGCAGCCCGCATCGCTATTCCAAATGAGGTGCTGATCGTTGCGGCACCACCCGAATGGCGCATGCCGATTGAGCAGAACCAGGCATTGCAGCTTGTGCGCCAGGCATTCACTGCCAATGAGTTAGTGCGCGTTGCTGTGTTGAATAGTTCGTTGCTGGCACTGCACTGCACCTTCCCATTGGTTGCCGCACGCCAGTATGCGGCAACGCTGACCTACCTGGCCGAGGAGACTGGCTGGCATGTGGTGATCCTTGATCGACCAAACGAGAGCAATCTGATTGAAGTGATACAGGAAGTATTGCAGGCCGCCGAAACGGCACGCGTTGGGTCCTATCGCTTCGATTGGCCGAATCATATGCTCACAGTACGGATTGATCGGGCACCAACGCTGCCTGTCGCAGATCTAGCGGCGGCCTTTCAGGAGCGCACCGGCTGGCAGTTACAGCTGATCAGCTAAAGCAATACAAGCGCAACATCTCATCTTTATACGGCAGGCTGCGCCACAGGTTCAGAAAAAGGCAATTCATGTACTATGCGGCTGTGAGCACGTAAACGAAAATGCTGATCACAATCTGTACAACCGATTCTTTCCAATCTGCACACGGGATCGCTGTCGCCGTGGGTGGTTCAGCAGTGGGCGTGAGCATGGCAACCGCAGTTGCTGTCGCAGTCGAAACAGGGGTATTTGTCGGAGGTGCTCCTTGATTGTTGCCGCATGCTCCCAGCAGAGCTGCCGACAGAACCAGCGCACTCAATTGGCGCGCACGACGCTGGACAAGCGCACGATCCGGTGTAAAGAAGCGAACATAACCATTTGGGCGAGTGGGCATCTTCATGGAATTGTCTCCTCCATCACTTGCTTCGGCCTCCAGCAGTACAATTTCGGTAATGTACTGCTGATCGAGGTAGCATAGGTCAGTCGGTTGCTTTCTTTAGACCATAAAAATGCGGATTTTTACGCAACGTCCTTTCTATGTTGTGCTAGCTACTCTGATTCGGCGACAGGCGCATTGCGCTCCCTACCAGCTGCGGCCTGTTACGAACGAACCAGTCCAGTTCGTCTCGCAGCGTCTCCTTAAATGGCCGAAAGGTTGCCCCGAGTTCGCGGATGGCCCTGGCCGATGATGTACACCGTGGCTCGCGCAGCGTCTTGATTCCTTCGACGGGCATCATTGAGGGTTGGCCAGTTATTCGGCTGATCGCATCAGAGATATGAGCAACAGTAAGCACCATTCCATATGGTACGCTCAGGCGCGGTACCGCAACGCCACTCAACTCAGCGAGCATGGCAAAGATCTCTGGAAAGCTGATTGCAGTATCACCGCCAACGATGTAGCGCTCGCCGCTGCGCCCGTGATGTGCTGCGGCAATCATTGTTTTTGCGACATCGCGGGCATCGACAGGGCTACCATAGCCGGAGAAGCTGATCGGAAACCGACGATTCAGAAAGTCCAGTATCAGTTGCCCACTACTTGTTGGTGCCCGGTCGCCTGGCCCAAACATCCACCCTGGTTGAATGAAGATCACCGGTAGCGTGCTATTTGTCAGGAAGGCATCCACCGCCTGTTCGGCCAGCAACTTGCTGCGAAAGTACAGGTTCTCGTGAACCAACGCATCCGGCGGAGTCGCCTCATCGGCGGGTTTGCCATCGGCGCGTTTCCCGAGGACGCCGCCCGAACTGGTGTAGACAACACGATCAATACCCTGAACCTCGGCGGCTTGTAAGAGTTCCATCGTTCCATCAATATTGATCGCCTTGAGCTTGGCCCAGTGATCACCTGGTTGAAAGTATTCACGGAAGTAGGCGGCGGCATGGAACAGAATATCATGGCCTGCAAGAGCCGGGGCAAAGCCACGAACATGCTCCAGATCGCCCTCAACCAGAGTGATGCCATCCATCATCAGATAATCGGCCTTGGCGCGGGAACGCACCAGCGCAGTGACGGTATAGCCATCGCGTAGTAGCGCCTCGACCAAATTGCTGCCAAGCAGCCCTGTTGCACCAGTGACAAACGCACGCATGGGTTTTCTCCTCTTGCGGCACTGCACGCCGCATGGTATCCTATTGTCGGAAATATAAGTGAATGCTCACATATTTAATAATATGAGCTATTGCTCACATTGTCAAGGGTATTATTATTGTGGATGATGAGAGTTCGATGATGCGGCGCAGCCCGCGCCAGGCACGCGGCCATCAGCGTGTCGCCCAGTTGCTGGATACCGCCGAGGCATTGTTCGGTGAGGTTGGTTTTGAGGCAGCAACAACCAACCAGATCGCGGCTCGGGCGAATGTGTCGATTGGATCGCTGTATCAGTTCTTCCCCAACAAAGCGGCGCTTGTCAGTGCTGTGGCAGCGCGCTACCAGGAGGCTGCTGGGGCGGCCATCGATACAGCATTGGGTTCCGCTGCTGCTGCGCTGCCTCCCGCAGAGCTAGCTGCGCGGCTGCTGGATGCGATGGTGGCCTATGGGATGGCACACATGGGCTTCACACGCATGGTGCTTCAGGCGGGAGCGAGCCACCATCTTGCCGGAGTGGCCAGCGCGCTCATGGATATGGCAGCGGCACGGCTTGAGGCAGTTCTGGCTGCTCGGCATCCTGCGCTCACCGCAGATGAACGGCCAATGGCGGCGCGGGTAGCGATGACAGCCGTGATGGCGCTGCTTGCACTCGCCACCTCGGAAAAGCCCCGAGGCAGCGTATATGTTGATGCAATCATTGCCGAGGCTCGCCAACTCCTCTGTGCCTACCTTGCCGTGATCGATGCACGAGCAGCCTCAGCCTAAAGTCGTATTGCCAACAGTTGGTGCCCAGCTATACTAGGTA
>JBBQSD010000037.1:0-47955 GCA_038214135.1 Chloroflexales bacterium
GCAGCGTCCCCTTGCCGCAGGCAGCGTCCCCTTGCCGCAGGCAGCGTCCCCTTGCCGCAGGCAGCGTCCCCTTGCCGCAGGCAGCGTCCCCTTGCCGCAGGCAGCGTCCCCTTGCCGCAGGCTTCAGCCTGCGGATAGAGAGGCATGCCTAATAATCCCCAGCCGCCACCCGTTCGCGCCAGTAAGCCAGCAACTGATCAACAATCTGTTCGATGCCAATCTGTGGCGACCACCCAGTATCGCGGCGAAGTCGGGTATTATCGCCGATCAGGATCGGCTCATCAACCGGCCTGATTCTGCTTGGATCTTGCCGCACTTCGGTTGGGATGTGTGCGCGGGCGATCACCAGATCAACAATATCGCCGATTCGTATAGCAGCACCCGAACACAGATTGTAGGTTGTCCCAGGTTGGCCATGTTGGATCAATAACCACAGCGCCCGAGCCACATCCGTCACATGCGTGAAGTCGCGACGTGGCTCCAGATTGCCAACCAGCATGTGTGGCGACTGCTGTTCTGCCTCGATCAACGCCATCTGGCGGCAGAAGGTCTGGATGGAACAACGATCACCCTGGCGTGGCCCAACATGAATAAAGGATCGTGTAACGATCACATGCAGGCCATAGCTATCGTGATACTGGAGGCCTAACAGCTCCTGAGTGACTTTACTCACACCATATGGTGAGGTTGGGCGCAGTGGATGTTCTTCTCGAATTGGCACATGTTCAGGGGCCACCACGCCATACTCAGCAGCAGAACCAGCAATATGAATCCGTGCATGGGGTGCGTGGGCGCGCGCCGCCTCCAAGAGATTGATCGTGCCCTCGACATTTGCGCGTATGGTCGCAGTTGGCGCAGCCCACGAGGCCGATGGGTAGCTCTGGGCCGCCAGATGATAGATAATATCGGGAGCGGCGGCGCGCACTGCGCTCGCAACCGAATATGGATCCTCAATATCGCCCTCGTGAAACGTCACACGTCCAAACAATTGCTGGATGGGCCGGGTATCGCTGCGCCAGCGCTTGAAGGCATGTAGCTCGATATCAGGCAGCGTCAGCAGGTAATCGGCCAGAAAACTGCCGACTGGCCCGGTGATCCCGGTGATCAGAATACGTGTTGGCATATTACTATCCTGTATGTTGGTGTGACAAGTATTCAGGAGTCAGGAGTCAGAAGACAGAATGCCGAACCAAGAAACGCGAACCACGGAACCATGTTGCCAAAGAATCTCCTGTCTCCTGTCTCCTGTCTCCTGGGTTCTCGGCTCGGTATGCTGTCTCCTGTCTCCTGTCTCCTGTCTCCTGTCTCCTGTCTCCTGACTTCGTCCTCGTATGGTAAACGAGGGCAGGGTATCCCGCAACTAGATTACAAAACCGATGGTTGCCACAGAACAAGGGACATCCTATAATACGTTAATACTTTCACGCGCTCCCCGTCTGGAGGACAAGCATGGCGTTGATAAAAAAGGCGGGCACAACAAAAGGTCTGAGTGCTGGCCAAGGGCAAGTTCCGCAGGGACAGCAGGCAGATCCAAATGGAACAACGACTCCTGGAGCGCAGGCACGCGAGGCCGGGCCAACGATGCAGCCTGGTGTCGTATTGCAGAGTCGCTATCTGATCGAAGGAACGCTGGGCGTTGGTGGCATGAGTGTCGTGTATCGGGGGCGCGATTTGCGCTTCAAGGATGTTGTGCGGCCCTGTGCGATTAAAGAAATGTATCAGAGCGCACCCGATTCGAGTACGCGCCTGTTGACATTGAAGAATTTTGAGCGCGAATCGGGCCTGCTGGCGACTCTGCAACATCCAGCTATACCGAAAGTGTTTGATTTCTTTGAAGAGAATGGTCGCATCTATCTTATTCTGGAGCTTATTCCAGGGACAGATCTTGAAACAGCGCTGGAACGCCAGGGTGGCCCACTACCAGAGGAGCGCGTTGCTCGTTGGGCCATTCAGGTTTGCGATGTGCTGTCGTATTTACATAGCCACCAACCAGATCCGCTGGTGTTCCGTGATATGAAACCCTCGAATGTGATGGTTACGCCGGAAGAGCGGATTGTGCTGATCGACTTTGGTATTGCGCGTGATCTTGTGCGCACCAAGGGAACCATGATCGGCACCGAGGGCTATTCGCCACCAGAACAGTATCGTGGTGAGGCCGAACCGCGCAGTGATATCTATGCGCTTGGTGCAACCATTCACCAGTTGTTGACACGCAGCGATCCACGGGTGGAGACGCCGTTTACGTTTCATGAGCGCCAATTACGAACGCTCAACCCGGCCATTTCTCAGCAGATGTCCGATATTGTGGCACGGGCGCTCGAATACGATAAAAACGCTCGCTGGGCTTCGGCTGTTGATATGCGCGATGCATTGATGCAACTGCCGGTACTTGGTGGGCGCGCAAGCGTTGGCGTGGCCGCCTCGGCCACGGTGGGCCGCCCGAGTAGCGGCGCTGCTCCGGCGCGTGGGCGCACAAGTGCCTCCGAGTTGGTTTGGAAGTTCAAATGCGAAGATGAAATTCGCTCATCGCCGTTTGTTACCAATGGCATGCTGTTTGCTGGCTGTTACGATACCAATCTGTATGCGCTCGATGCCGTCCGTGGTGAGTTCCGCTGGAAATTCCCAACCGAGGGTGGCGTCTCCTCATCGCCAACCGTCTGGCAGGATATGGTTGTGTTTGGTTCCGAGGATGGGGGCGTGTATGCGCTCGATCATCGGCGCGGCGCATTACGCTGGCAGTTCCGCACTGGCAAACCGGTTCGATCCTCGCCACGAATTGAGGATCGGGTTGTGTATGTCGGCTCGGACGATCAGCATTTCTATGCGCTCGATGGCCTGCGCGGCACGCAGATCTGGATGTACCGTACGTGGATGCCGATCCGTTCCTCGGCATGCGTCGCTGGCGATGCCGTGTATTTTGGTGGCGGCGATGGTTTTGTGTATGCGCTGCAGATCAAAAATGGTGGCCTGCGCTGGAAACAACGCACCCAACAGGCCGTAATCTCATCACCAATCGTCCAGGATAGCCTGCTGTTTGTTGGCTCGATGGATAGCAATCTGTATGCCCTCGATCTCGAAGGTGGCTTCCCGGTCTGGAAATTCCGCACAAACCATTATGTCAATTCATCGCCATGTGTTGCTGGCGGGCGGGTGTTTGTTGGCGGTGTGGATGGCAACATGTATGCAGTTGAGGTCAAGAATGGGCGTCAGGCCTGGAAGTACGAGACCGGTAGCCAGATCACATCATCACCACGGGTCGAGGGCGGGCGGGTATACTTTGGAGCCGTCGATGGTGGTATCTACTGCCTTGATGTTGCCAGTGGTGGGTTGATCTGGAAACACCAGACTGATGCGGCAGTGGTTTCGTCGCCAACAATTCAGGATGGGGTTGTGTATATTGGTTCGATGGATCATCATGTGTATGCTCTGAAAGCCTAACGCATATGGAATGCGGCAGCCATGCTGCCGCTAATCGCGCAAGCATGGTTTGCGCAATCCATAGATAGGCTCAACCATTCTGCACATAGGTATGCTTGGCACTAAAGGAAGCGATTATGTCCTCTTCGTCAGATGCCCCAGCGCCACACACACAGAATTATGGTACGGCCCCACTGGGCGATCTACCTGCGAATCCCGATGATCGCCAGGCTCCGGCAGCGCCCGATGATACTGCTGCCCCCGAGACTGCATCACATGATGATTATGAGGCCACCAAGCCGCTTGGAATGGCCTATGCGCCAGCGGATGAGCATGTCGAACTGGGTAGCCCCGATTTCGATAGCCAACATCTGCCGGGCTTGCTTGCCGCTGCGCTACGCGATGTTGGCCGGGTTCGGGCGGTCAATCAGGATAGTGTGTATGTTCTGGTCAGTACTATTCCACGCGAAGAGAACGATCTGCTTCTGGGCTTGTTTGTGGTTGCCGATGGCATGGGCGGCCATGATGCTGGTGAGGTGGCCAGCCGGATTGCGATCACAACGGTGGCGCGGCATATATTGGCCGAACTGCTTGTTCCAGCACTTGAGGATAACTTTGGCGCGGCGCTGCAGCAGCTTGTGATTGAGGCGGTGGTTGAGGCAAATCGAGCGATCTGGGAATATGGCCAGGCAACTCATTCCGATCTGGGGACGACATGCACGGTGGCATTGGTGCTTGGGCGGACGATCTATATCGGCCATGTTGGCGATTCACGGGCCTACCTGCTGGAAGGTGATACACTGCGCCAGTTGACGATCGACCATTCGGCGGTTGGGCGCTTGATACAGCTTGGGCAGTTGGAGCCAATTGAAGCACGCGAGCATCCACTGCGTTCACAACTGTACCGAACGGTTGGGCAAGCGCCAGATGTGCATGTTGATCTGGTGCAGCGGCCTCTTGGTGCGGCGACTCATCTGTTATTATGCAGCGATGGCCTGTGGGGCATGGTTGATGACACAGCATTGCGCGATGCGCTGCTGCAGGCCAGATGGCCGCAGGATGCTTGCCATGCGCTGATCGATCTGGCCAACGCAGCAGGCGGAGAAGATAATATTTCGGCATTGGTGGTGCAACTATGACGCCTGGGATCACGCTCCAGCAAACGCTCAGCCGTGCTGTTCTGCCTGAGAGTGGCGAGCAGCAGTTATTATATGTGCTGATCGAAGCAACGCCAGAGGGATCGATCGCACAATTGCCCAAGCTGCCGTTGAACCTATGCCTGGTGCTTGATCGCAGTTCTTCGATGCGTGGCGAACGGCTCAATCAGGTCAAGGAGGCGGCTGGCCGGATTTTGGATCAACTCGGGCAGAATGATTACTTCTCGCTTGTGACATTCAATGATCGGGCGGAGGTTGTCGTTTCGGCACAACGGGTCGCCAATCGCGCCGATCTGAAGCAGGCACTCATGCGAATCGAGGCGGCTGGTGGCACCGAGATGGCGCGTGGTATGGCATTGGCCTTGCAGGAGATCCAGCGCCCGCTGCTTGGCCGTGGGATCACCCGGGTTATGTTGCTGACCGATGGGCGTACATATGGCGATGAAAGCACATGTGTTGAAATTGCTCGGCGCGCACAGAGCCGTGGGATTGGCCTCACCGCTCTTGGAGTTGGCACAGAATGGAATGAAGATCTGCTCGAAACAATGACAGCCAGCGAGAACAGCCATGCCCACTATATTATGACGGCCCAGGAGGTTGCGACGGTCTTTGCCGAGGAGATGAAGCGTTTGCACTCAGTGTTTGCTCAGCGAGTGCGCCTCACGGCATCTGTACGGCCAGATGGCCTGCTGCGCTCACTGGATCAGGTGCGGCCATTTATTACGAGTGTACCTGTGGCAGAGGCAGCCGAGCGCCAGTGGACGGCCAGCCTGGGCGATTGGAATGGTTCGGAAATACAGGCATTCCTGTTCGAGGTGGTTGTGCCAGCACTGGCTGTTGGTGATCATCCATTGATGAAAATCGCCCTAGAATATGACATGCCAGGGGCGAATTTAAAAGATCAGATCCGCGAAGAAATTGTGAAGATCCGCGTACGCCCAGCAGCTCAGGTGGGCTACCAGGTCGATTCAACTGTCAAGCACTGGTTGGAGCGCCTGGTTGCCTACCGATTGCAGGCACGCGCCTGGAAGGATGTTGAGGCAGGCAAGATCGATGAGGCGGCTCAGGGGTTGAAGATGGCGGGCACACGCCTGTTTGCGGCTGGTGAGCATGCACTGGCCCAGACGGTTCAGGATGAGGCCAATCGGCTTGAACAAAATGGAAACGCCAGCGATGAGGGTCGTAAGCGGATCAAGTTTGGGACACGCGGCCTGATGGGTCCATCGGAAGAGCAGGCCGCTGGCGCTTAAGCAGGCAACGAGGCAAACCTATGGCACTGACATGTCCGAACTGTCGATCAAGCCAGTTGAATGGCACGATTTTCTGCCTCGAGTGTGGGGCCAGCCTACTGACCGACAGTACCTCTGAATCGACTCGTGAGATTGGTGCGGGTGCCGAACCGATCACCGCTGGCCTTTCTGCAAAAGCCGTCAGCGGAACGAATAGTGATCGGTCGATCACGCTGATTGTGGCCCACACCGGTGATCGGTTGCGCCTAGAAGTCACTGATGAACTGTTGATTGGCCGAAAAGATCCAAGCAAGGATATCCATCCCGATATTGATCTGGGGCCGCAGGGTGGCTACGATGCTGGTATTTCACGGCGACATGCGATATTAGCCCATCGCGATAATGGCTACGTTATTGAGGATTTGGGCAGCGCCAATGGGACATTTGTGAATGGGCGGCGGCTGGCACCGCAGGCAGCGGTACAACTGCGCAGCGGCGATGAATTGAAGTGCGGAACAATGGTCTTTCGGGTCGAGATTGGAGCATAGTGCATAAGGGGTGTAATAATGGCAAAGACGGTTGTTCTCCATCTGGATGGTGAAGAGCCCATTCTGGCAGATATTGAGCAAGATCCATTACCAAGCGATATGTTTCTGAAAGTGAGCAACCTGCGCAAGCGTGATGGCAAGGATGTCCCATATATCGCAGCTGGAGTACAGAGCGTCATCTTCCCATGGCATCGGGTCACGTTCCTCGAAATTATGCCAAGCGCCGAGGAACGCGGCAATGTGATCGATTTCTTCCGCTAACGCAGGATTCAAGCGTAGATACGCGATACATCGCGTTGGTACCAATGCGGGCGAACACGAGGTTCGCCCGTACCCTTTGGTGCTCCCATTGCTGCCCAATGCAGAAGAATCCGTCGTACCCCCCGCTTTGCGTTCGCAAACCAATGAAGGGCACTCTTGAACTTGTGGCTGAGGAAATAGCATGAATAAGAATCAAGCACCACCCGCAAACATTGATGCATATATCGCAGGGTTTCCGCAGGATATTCAGGGCATTCTGCAACAGATCCGCGCAACGATCAGAGAAGCAGCACCAGATGCCGAAGAAGCCATTAGCTACAATATGCCGACTTTCAAGCAGCATGGCTATGTTATCTTTTTTGCTGCGTTCAAAAAGCATATCGGCATGTATGGAAATACGACTGCAGCTATCGAAACATTCAGGGATGAACTCGCAGCATATACAGGCCCGAAAGGCTCGCTCGCGTTCCCATACAATAAGCCAATCCCGTTTGACCTAATCGGCAGGATTGTTCAACTGCGGGTTCAGGAAAACATCGAACATGCAGCAGCCAAAGCAACAAAGAAATAGGGAGTGCCCGTGAACATTGCCGATATTCTGACACTCTACGACTACAATTATTGGGCGAACCAACGAATCATAGCGGCCAGTGCGCGTGTGAGCCACGAGCAATATCTGGTTCCAACAACACAGAGCTTCGGGAGCCTGCGTGGAACCTTGGTGCATACATTCTGAATTTCGAGCGTGGCCGTGGCGATCTGCGTTTGCTTCGGGAGCCTGCGTGGAACCTTGGTGCATACATTAGATGCTGAGTGTGCCTGGCGCATGCTGTGCCAGCACCAGAGCCTGGCATCCTTCAAGGAATTACAGGAAGATGATTTCCCAACCTTCACCGTGTTGGAGCAGCGCTGGAATGAGGAAGAGCGTGCCATGCGCGATTACCTCGCACACCTCACCGACGATGATCTGACCAATTACACACGCTACACGACAGACGAGGGCAACAAACGCGAACGGGTGCTATGGCATTGTTTGCTGCATGTTGTCAACCACGGAACACAGCACCGCAGCGAAGCGGCTACGATCCTAACAGGGTGTGGGTACTCACCAGGCGATCTGGATTTCACGGTATTCCTGAATCAACAATCGTAGTCCGTCCGAGCTATTCTGGGAGGGCGTACAGACGCGATATATCGCGTCCCTGACCGACTACGAGTACTCCGCCCAGGCTTATTTGATGGGCACAGCTAGCGCGCCTGGGTGTATGCGATACGCCCCAACCCCGCATAGATGGCAGAACAGCATTGATCATGGAGGATAACGGCTTGGGAACAGAGGCCGGAATATACCGCAGTCTCATGCTGCTCCGCTCGCAGGCCACCAAACCCGTGTGGCCTTGTTCACAAAAAGATAATAGCTGGCCATAGCGCCACTACCAATAAGCACCGCAGTATAGATCAAGAGACTGGGCAGGAGTTCTGGCTTGACCACTGCAAAATGCGCCAGGAAGGGCATAATCAATACCAGATCATAGACCAAGAAGCTCCACAATTGGGCGCGTGCATACATCCAGTAGGGGCGCAACAGAGCATACAAGAAGTAAAAAGCATCACCGAAAAAGATCAATCCAACCATAACGGACGTTTCTGGTTTCAGCACCCAGGGCATAATATTTGGTGCCTTCCGAATCAGAGCAACACCAACCAGCACTAAAATAAGCGTAAATACGGCGAATGCGATCCGTACAAGCCTGGGGATGCGTTGGAGCTGTGGTTGAGGCGCACGATGCATCCATACAAACAGCAGCAGGTTGGTAACAGCAAAGATTCCACAGCCGATCGCATACACCAGCACATGCGCCTGCCCTGGCTGCATACTATATTCGAACAGAAACGCGCTGGCCCCGCCCATCATAACCACCAGATTGAGTGCGCCAGCTGCTAACGCGCCAAATTCGCCCGAGGCACCGATCCAGATCATTGCTGCACCAATTGCGGCCTGAATCGACGCCACAAAGATATACGACAATCGGCTGTCGGGCCAGGGCCATGTTGCTATCGCCCACGGCATTTGGGAGAAATAGCCAATCGTGAGGACGAATGCTACCAGACCACCACCAATGAGCAGTGCGCGAACGGCTTGTCGCATGGATGTTGTCCTTTGGGTCATAAAGAAGGTGCAGCATTTGCACCCTTTTACCATCGTACTGCTGTCCCAACCAGGCCCGCTACCCTCCAGAGTGCGGGCGATGCCTCGAAATAGGCGAGTTGCCGGGCGAATTCGTGCGCCCGACGTGATGTTATCCGCAACGGATCCAGATGCTTCCGAAACGGCCCACGAACAACCGACTTTTGCGAGCGTTCAAACATAAGAAAATTCGCGTTCTTACCAATCCCCGATTGGATGTCATCAATGGTATGCCCAGGAAAACCACCCCATGGCATCACCTGGAAATAGTAGGCGGCATAGGCAGCCATGTTGACCGTCACAGCGCCATAGCGCAGATGCAAGATGGTTCGCTCCACGGCCGCAGCCACCTGTGGATCGCTCATGGACTGCGGATGGACGAGGAGCGTTGCGTTGAGTGTACCCCACAGCGATGTAGTGGCGAATAGCACCGCCTGCTCAATAAAATCCACAATGCTTGCAGAATCAAGGGCGGTTTCGGCGATAATGCTGCAAAAGGCTTCCCGTGTAAAGGCGATATCATCGGTGTGTGTCGAATCAACATCGGCTATCATCGTCCAGGGCAGCTGCTCGCCGCTGGCTTTGCCGATCTGGCGCGCATCGCGATGCTCTGCCACGAATGCTGCATGACGTGTGCTTGCGCCCGGATAATAGGCGTTGCGCGGCTCAACCTGCTGGAAAAACTGCCCCATCATCTCGACCAAGCGCTTACGGCCATGCCAGCTACGCTGTTGGATGATCATACGTGGCGTCAGGCAGCCAAAACCAGCATTCGCGACAGACCATGTGACGATCTGTTCTGCCTGATCGCGGATATCCGCCTCGGTCCAGGGGCCAGGGACGATAATCACAGGGCTCACATTACCCAATTCACAAGTGAAGCGTTTGTGCATCACTGGCGTGCGCTCGCGCTTACGCTGTGCCGCCGCCGCATCGGCACCGAAGGTAATGGCCTCAAAGGTCTGCTGCGAACCAGTCAGATGCAGTTCATCAACCAGCGCATGATTGCAGAGATATTGGGCTTCCTCAACGCCACCATAGACAATCCGCAGAAAGCCAAGGCGAATAAACGCACGCAGCCCCTCCTCTATGAGCGAACCCAAATACGCATTGACAGGGTTGGGTTTGAGGATCACCACCTGCTTCTCTACCAACAGCTTATGCAAGACATCGATCACCGGCAGCATCGAGGCATTGCCAGCACCCAACACGAGGGCGATATTCTGTTCCCGGTGTGGATCGCGATACGCACGCGCCTGTGTGTCCAGCATCGATTCAACGGTCACATCTGATTGCACTATTGACCACCTCGGCCAGCGCAAGCTCACCCCTCATACTCCAAAACTGCACCAACCAGCACGCCGTGGGTTTTTACTTCGTCAACGCAGGTATGCTCCCGCACCCTCCGCCGGGCCTACATCAGCCCACCCAAAGAGTATCCGGGCAGGCTTCGGAGCCAGGAGCCACGCTCTTCAGGGCGACAGCACAGCATACCAGAAAACTTACTTTTCAGATCACTAGCGAGATTTGAATTATTCGTTCGCTGGCCCGATGATAAAACCGATTGATGACATTACACTTAACGGGTAGGTTGCAGCGAACTAAATGATTGCAGGGGTGGAATGGTATGCGAGAACTCCCACACATAACACTGATTGGTATCGATTGCGTTGATGTCGAGCGGCTGTTGCATGCCGCCGAGATCTGCCAGCGCGAGATTCGGTTCGGTGATGTGCGTATACTGACATCGATCCCGCATGATCATCCCAGTATTATTCCGATTGCACCGATTACATCGCGGGAGGCCTATTCGTCCTTCATGATCAAACAGATCAATACCTATGTGGAAACCCCATTTGCGCTGGTGATCCAGTACGATGGCTTTATTCTCAATCCAGATGCCTGGCGCGATGAATACCTCGAATACGATTATATCGGCGCACCCTGGAACGAGGAAGAAGGCTTGATCGTCGGTAATGGCGGGTTCAGTTTGCGCAGCAAACGACTTATGGAGATCCTACAGCAGGACAAGACGATTCTCGATCCCGGGGATCTCGATCCAAGCGATGCACCAGAAGATTGGTATATCTGTGTGTTGATCCGCGATTACCTTGAGCAGCAGGGCATTCGGATTGCACCAGTAGAGCTTGCCGCACAGTTCTCCATTGAGGGCGGCGGCGAGTATTTTGGTGTGACATGGACGAATCAGTTTGGGTTTCACGGCCTACGCTGGACCGATATTTCGCCCTGGTTGCGGCTGCATCCCAACGAACCGATTGATAATACCCTGGATGGCGATACACTAGCACTGAAAGCAAAGTTAGGGATCGCATAGCAAGAACAGCAGAATTCATCCGCAACGGGATTGTTGCTCAACCTGGCCAGGCGCAGTGATTCATCGAATGCTGCAATGGCGGCTGTGCGATCACCGCAATCGGCCAGCAGATTGCCACGCTCAAACAAGATCTGCGCTTCGACCATGACAAGCTGGTGGCCGCGTACCAACTGTGTCGCGCAATCGATCTGCGTCAGCGCAGCTTCATAGGCCTGGCTTTGCCGATCCACAGCAGTAGCACGGCATTTCAAGCACATGCACATCAACAGCCACGCCGGGTGCCAGGTACCACACAGCGCCATCCTGCTCCAGCACACCATCGCCCAGCGCTTCACCGATTGCCCACAGTGTGTTGTGCATGTTCTTGCGGGCGGCCTGTGGCAGGCTTTCGGGCCACAGGGGATCGATCACCCGCTCACATGTCTGGGGCATCCGTGTGACGGCCAGATACAGCAGCAGGGCAATAGCCTTCGCCCGTACCAGTGCCATGGTTGAGCCATCACGAACAAAGCGCGGCAGCCCAAGAATATTGATCGAGAACCTATTCATACACCGATTATACTCGCGCCCAGCCCATGTTCATCAGCAATCGGCAACCGCGTCGTTATATCGAGTTAAAAGGTGCCATACGAATTGACGTGCCCGGCGAGCGGCTAAGGTACGTACTCGTCAGTGATTGCGTGGCGGTGAGGAGTTGCTTGGGCGTGCCCTCGAACATGACTCTACCGCCCTTGCTGCCGCCTTCGGGGCCTATGTCGATGATCCAATCGGCGTTCTTGATAATCGCCAGGTTGTGCTCGATGACAATCACCGTATTTCCGGCATCCACCAGCCGATTGATCATGGCCAGCAGATGGCTAATATCTGACATGTGCAGCCCGGTGGTCGGCTCATCCATCACATACATGCTGCCCTTTTTGTGCAGTTCGCTGGCAAGCTTGATGCGCTGGCATTCGCCACCAGATAGGGTACTCAGCGGCTGACCAAGTGTCAAATAGTCTAATCCAACATCGCTCAAGGCATGCAATTTGCGCATGACGTCTTTCGCCACCTCTTTGGTGTCGAAAAAATCCAAGGCTTCCCGGACAGGCATGTTCAGGACATCGGAGATCGATTTATCATGGAATGTGTAGGCCAGCACTTCGTCCTTGAAACGCTTGCCAGCACATATTTCGCACGGCATTTTGACCTCGTCCATGTACGCCAGCTCGGTGTAGACGACGCCCAATCCCTGACAATGTTCGCAAGCACCTTTCGAGTTGAAACTGAACAGGGACGGACTAACCTTGTTAACATTGGCAAACGTCTTTCGGATCTCGTCCATGACTCCCGTATATGTGGCAGGGTTTGAGCGGCTGGAAATGCCAATCGGCGACTGGTCAATCACAATCGCGTCGGGGTGCTGCCGTATAAAGGTCTAGTGGATGAGCGTGCTTTTGCCAGACCCGGCTACACCCGTGACCACGGTTAGGACGCCTGTCGGTATATCGACGCTGACGTTCTGCAGGTTATTGGCCATGGCGTTGGTAATGGACAATTTGCCCTTTGCTGCGCGACCACTAGATTTGATCGGCATCGATTGTTTCATATGGCGGCCCGTCAGGGTATCGGCGTTCAGCAGATCCGCGAAACTGCCCTCGAAGACAATTGTCCCGCCACGAGTTCCGGCGAATGGCCCGACATCAACCACATGATCGGCGACTTTGATGACATCGGGATCATGTTCGACCACGATCACAGTGTTGCCTTTATCACGCAGCTTTTGCAGGAGTTCGTTCAGGCGGTGTACATCGCGCGGGTGCATTCCGATGCTGGGTTCATCAAAGACATACAGTATATCCACAAGGCTACTGCCCAGGTGTTTGACCATTTTAATGCGCTGCGACTCGCCGCCAGACAGGGTATCGGTTGCTCGGTTCAGGCTAAGGTATTCCAGGCCAATATCGATCATGTGCTGGAGCCGGTCGATCAAAGAGTTGACCATTGGCGTGGCGACGGGGTCGTTGATCGCCCGAATAACCACGATCAGTTCACCAACTTCCAGCGCCGCCAGTTGAGCAATGTTGTAACCATTGATCCTGTAACCGAGCGCCGCCTGGCTGAGTCGCCCGCCTTTACAGAGGGTACATGGCCCGTATGTCATGTAGGGTTCTACTGCTTTCTGCGTGCGCCACGTATCTCGATGTATTCCTGGTGCATCATGCACTCTTTCTGCACGCCAGCGCTTACGAACCGGGTTGCCGCCGTCGTAGATCATCGAACTGGCGTGTTCATCGTAATCCGCTATGTGCCTTTACTATTCTTGCGGCATCAGCTCGCCGGTCTCCAGCAGCGTCTTCATGTTGTTGAGGATCTCAGTTCACCGCTTTCTTCATGAGCGCGCCGATCCGTTCCTCTTCGGCAGCGTTCAACTCCGTCAACGCGAAGGCGGTCGGCCACATGGCACCTTCGTCGATGTTTGCCATGTCGCTGAACCCGAGCGTCGCATACCTCGTGTTGAACTTCTGCGCACTTTGGAAGAAGCAGACGATCTTGCCGTCCTTGGCATACGCAGGCATCCCGTACCAGAGTCTCGGCGAGAGGACTGGCGCGCTGGCTTTGATGATCTCATGGAGCCGCTTGGCCATGGCACGCTCTGGTTCCGGCATCTCGGCGATCTTTGCGAGCACATCGCTTTCCCCTTCCGCCCTGTCCTTGTTCGCACGCGCTTCCGCCTTCAGCTCTTTGGCGCGCTCCTTCATCGCAGCTCGTTCCTCGTCTGTAAATCCCTGCGTGCTCTTCTGTTTAGGTTGGCTCATAGAAACCTCCTTATACTGACTTTGGTTGGAAACCTCGCCGCAGTTCGACTTTCGTAATCCCTACTCAGAATGACTACCATTGCGGCATCGGCTCGCCAGTCTCCAGCAGCGTCTTCATGTTGCTGAGGATCCATGTCCAGCCGCCGCCCTGCAAGCCCGTGTAGGTCGCAGTCTGGCCATGGAAGTCCTCGTGGAACACGGTAACCTTGGTAATGCCGCCGGGCATCGATTCCAGCTCCCACGTGACTCGGGTGGGCGCGTCCTCGTTCATCGGCGGCCAGAGTGAGTGGTAGGTATGCACCAACCGGTTGGGTGGCTCGGACGAAACTACCTGCCCCTCAACGATGGGGGAGCCATTCGGCATGTGATAGGTAAAGGGCGAGCCGACGGTCAGATCGGTCGTAAGCGTACTGCCATAGTAGTAGCGGGAGGTGAACTCAGCCTTGGTGATCGCCTCCCACACCCGCTCCTGCGGAGCCTTGATGATGATCTGATACACAAGCCGGGGCTTTGAATCTGTGGTCATACCATTCCCTCCTTCAAGCGCTGTTTTGAGATCGCGAGGGCGCGAAAGACAGATTCGTCTTTCATAGCGGTATTATACGTGACTTTATGGTCACATGTCAAGAGCCACATCTGGGTCGTGCCCAGATACCTGTAATGAATGCAGCGATGAACAAACTCGGTGTGAAGCGCTATATTCGTATCGCAAGCGCCCCCTTTGGTGTGCTGGACGATGGCGAAACGCCTGCTCTCGGGCAGCGCATCCTGAGTGGTATCATCAAAGCCCTCATGGCGGCATAGGTGAACGATGAGCTGCAAAGTGTCGATCTAGTTCGCCAGAGTAATCTCGATTGGACTGTGGTGCGCGCACCAGCATTGAACGACAAGCCAGCAACGGGGAGCTACCGGATTGGTACTGAAGCCGGCAACAGCATTACCCGCTCGGATGTCGCAGCATTTATACTCAGCGAAGTGAAGCAGGCCCGCTACATCCGCAAGCTGCCATTGGTGGGCAATTGAACCGGCCAATATACTCATAGCATCTGAAAGGAACCGCTCCTGAATGTCGGCTCATGTCATTGAGGAGAAGATACACATGAATACCCCGATTGATCCAGCTACGGCGATTGGCGCTGTTACACTGAGTGTTGCCGATCTAGAACGCTCACTGGCATATTACCAGCAACATATTGGCCTGATGCTACTTGATCGCACGAGCAATAGCGCCACGCTTGGCGTTGGAGCAATGAATCTTCTGCGATTGCACAGCATTCCCGGCGCTCGGCTCATCCGCCGTGCCACCGGCTTGTACCACTTCGCATTGCGTGTCCCATCGCGGCGCGATCTCGCACGCTGCACCCATCAGTACACTACGTTGGCAACAGCTTATTGCCGATAAGCCATCTGTACTGGCTGTCGCCGCAATACCAACATAACACCATCAGCCTATATGATGATGCGGCAGTGCGTACTATCACTCTTTCGACATGCGAACTAGCGGGAGATTAGGTGCGCACAGACCAGGTGCTAGCCCTGATAGCCCACGGGCTGACCAATCGTGAGATCGCGACTCGGCTGGTAATCAGCGAGAAGACTGCCGAGCATCACATTGGGCAAATCTTTGCCAAGCGCGGTGTGCGTAGCCGTGCCGAGGCCACTGCCGATGCTATCAAGCAAGGGCTAGTGTGAAGATAGGGGCGTTGTCTCAGGGTTTCCCCCGATGCGCCGATATGGCCCTCCGCCAAACATGTGATGGTGCCCAGGGGGCCTGAAGGAGAAAAGGGCGCTGCTTGGCTATAAGAATGCGGCAGCGACCGATTATGCATGTACGCTCGGTCTTGCTTACACATGAAATGTCCATGCGATTGCACCACACCCTGATCACTGAACATCGCCTTCGGATTACGTTTTCGGCTATTGGTTATCGGCCTATCGGCTACGTTCGTGTTAGCGCCCCTCATCACGCTTAAGCCGTTGGTGCAAACCCTGGAGCGCAATAAAGGTTGGTCGTGGGCTCCAATCCGGGTTAAGAATACTGAATGATGCCTGCTCGTTATTGGGGTTGCCCTGTGCGCCCCACAGAACCGAGAAGTTCATGTTCCACAGAAACATTGCCCCCACCCACGGGCGGCCCTGCTCATCACGATACTGATCATAGACCTGTGTGATCGCGCGTGTCACATAATCAGCCTGCTTGTTGAGCGTCATCAGATTGCCAAATTCAAAGTTTGGCGTATTGTTTGGTGTTGCCCAGCCATACTCAGTAATCCAGATCTGGTGATCGCCCAAGCCCTGTTCGACCATCAGCTTACGAATGTTCTCAATATGGCGAAAATAGTGCGTCGGATGATCATTCCAACAGCGATCCGGGGCCGGTTGGCAGCCCTCAATCCTACTTGGATTCTCTGGATAGAGTGTCTCCGGCGGGTTGGCTGCCGCACCTGGATGCAGCGCCTGGGCATCGAAATACTGCCGCACAATGCCACCCTGGTATGAATACACCGCCCGCAGATAATCCTCATCGGGGATCGCAATCTGTTCATTGCGCACACCAGTTGAGGATGGTGCCGCCAACAGAACCACAATCGATGGCTCGACGGCCTTGATTCTGGTATAACACTCCTTCAACAGTTCAACATACCGCCCTGGATCGTCAGCGGTCACCAGGCCACCATTCTCAACCGCCAGGTTTGGTTCATTCCAGATCTCGATCGCGCCAATTTTCGTGCCATAGCGGCGTACCAGGGCCTCAACAAAATTGCCCATGGTGCGTGGGTCGCTTGGCTTGCCATTCGCAGAATTATAGAAATCCGGTGCCTGAACGATATTGATCAGGAATTTGACATTATTGGCGCTGACGTCATCCACAATATGGTCAAGTTCATTCCAATAGTACACACCCGGCGACGACTCGATATCCTTCCAGTGGATCTGCTGGCGAACCCAATCGAACCCGGCGATCTTGGTCAGCGCCAGCACCCGTGTTCTATCGGTATAGTACAAGTGGCTCACCACCCCAAATTCAAGGTAGGGTGTATGGATGGGCGTGAAGGTAGGCCGTTGTGGTGGTAACGTTGGCGCTGTTGGTAGCGTGGGCGTTACCGTGGCCTGTGGTGCTGGCACCAGCGATGGCACACTTGTCGCAACAGGCACAATCTGTGATGGCACACTTGTCGCAACTGGTGCAGCCTGCGATGGCGCAGCCGTTGGATCGGGTTGTAGTGCTTGTGGCGGCGATCCGCATGTCGCCAGCAGCGGCACCAGCGCAACCAGGAGCAGGGCCAGGCGACGATATTGTTGTGGCATACTCACTTCGTAGTCTATGTGGATGAAACGTTCAGGGATGCATTATAACGCCTACAGCTTTCGCGTTCGTTGGCGAATAAATGCTCGAATTCGGGCAAACAATCGGCTTCCCGTATCGGCAGCCTGCCCAAGGCGAGCACCAGGTGAGGATGCTATCGCGTGCTCAACGCGCTGAACCTCGGTTATTGCTACCTGATACTGCTGTTCAACGTGGCGAATATAGGCATCGCGCTCACGCAGTGTTCGCTCAAGCTCCCCAATGCGGCCCAGTTCACTGGAAGCAAGCGGGGTGGTACGGCGTGGGCGGCTACAAAAGCGAGCCAATGGGCGGGCCACTGCATCCCATGCATAGCGCTCGGCTATCACATCCGCAGCAGCACGGCGGCGGGCGCGCAATTCTGGATCATCGCCAATTCGGCGCAATGCCGCCACCCAGCCGCCAAGATCGCCGGGTGCAACCAGTTCGCCCATTCCGGCTTGGGCAATCTCTTCGCCAAGGCTATCGCCAGAACTGCTGATCACCGGCAAACGCGCCCAGATATAATCGAGCAATCGTGTTCGAAAGGCAAAGCGCGTCTCAGCACCGGATCGATGGGCAGAAACGCCAACATCGGCCTCACGCAGAAAAGCGGCCCGCTGTGCATAGGGCACCCATTCCTCGATAAAAATCACCGACTGATCAATCACTTCAAGCTCAGTGGCCAACGCTCGCGCCCGTGCGTGCGTGCGTGTTCGATACGGAACGCCATCGGCGGCTGGGCGCGCACCAGCAAAAAACACCAGCTTGAGGCGCGGGCGCTCAATATTCAATTCTGCCATCGCCCGTACCAACAGATCTGGTTCAAACCAATCCCACAACCCGCCAGCCCACAGCAGAATAATATCATCTGAACCAATATGTGGGTGAACATTACGTAGCACCGCTGGCAGGCTGGTTGGTGGTGCAGCGGCGATCCCGGATGGTACAAGATCAATCAGATCATGCAACTCGCGATCACTGCGGCTGACAAGATCCGGTGTGATGCGGCCAACGGCAGTCAGCGCACCCAACCAATAATCACGCTGGCGGTCGGTCGCACAGAAGAAGAAATCGCCACGGCGCAGCTGTATTTCCGTCAGGCGCTGATAGCGAGCAAACTGGGCATCAACCGCAGCCCGATCCTCGCCAGATACGAGATCCAACCCCTCCAGGAGCATTGGATCATACAGATCGACGGCCAGTGGAACACGGGTTTCGAGCAACACCGGATAGCCCTCAACCATCGAGCCCTGGATGATCGCGACATCACTCTCCGAGAGCAGCCGCGCAATCAGTGGATCCTGCCGATCAGTTGGGTAGACAACCAGCTCAAACCCCTCCGGCTTCAGATCTGTCGCTCGTGGAACCGCCAGCGTGACAAGGTGCTCGGTTGCCAGTACACGCGATAGTTCCCAAGCGCGGATTCCTGGCCCGGCCATGGCGCTGCCAACAACATCGGTGCTGACCATCAGAACTCGGCTCATAGCTTCCTATTGGCTAGAATGTCTTGGCGATTGCTGGAACTATCGAAAACTATCAGAGACACAATAAAGGCCGATTAGGCGAATTCCCATCGATCCTAGCGGCGTATGATACCATACACCAGGTCATCCGCTTATTCGGCGCAGGACTCGCATGAGCCGCCCACGCGCAACGCGCTCAAGCGCCATCTTTGCATCATTGGCCTGCTGTTCTAGCCAAGTGGCTCGCTGCTCCAATTCGGCGATCTGCTGTGTCCGCCATGTCAATTCCTGTTCGAGTGCCCGAATTCGTTCCAACTCTACAACTGGTTGTGCTACCGCCCTGCGTAATCCGGCGATCTGGAGCTGCCATTGCACAAGCTCAACCCAGTTTGGCAGAGCTTCAGCCAGCTTCGTGCCAGTTGTTGTGGCGAGCGCAGCACTCGCCGCTTCAAACCAGCCAAATGCCGCTTCCTTCTCCACCAGCCACAGCCGCCGATAGGCGGGTTCGCTACGATCCGCTGTACTCAGAAAGCGTGTATAGTAGGAATCGAGTTGTTCGCCAAATTCCTCATCGTAACAGATTGGCTTGGTATGGCGCGCAATCATCATCAGCACCCAGGCATTCATATTCCCAGATGGAATGCTCTGATGGCGCAATCCCAACTCGCCGAGGAATTGCTTGATCGGCAGGGGATCGGGTAAACCATACGCCCGATGCTCGGCTAATTGCGGCTGATCCTGGCCAAGTTCGGCCTGAATAAAACTGGCGACAAGCTGTTCGGCAGCCTCCGATTGCGGACTCTTGGCTGGGGCAATCAGCAACACACCATAGCGTGCGACGCGCAGGAGTTCCTGCCAGAACGCCGACCGATCCTCGGCAGGAACATGCTCCAGGGTATCGCAGGAAATAACGAAATCAAAGGATCGGTCGGCAAATGCCAGGCCACGGCCATCGCCCTGGATGTAACCAGGCAACACACAATCCGGACGATCCAGCACCGTCACATCATCGGCGGGCAGGAATGCCTGGGCCGGCAGCAGCTCAATCTGGCGGCGGGTGCGGAAATAACCACCAACATCAAGCACGCGCAGGCGTCCGCCAAACAATCGGCGCACAACATCCAACGCATCGGCAATGATCCGATAGCGACTATATTGATCAAATGGTAGCTTGGTTAGATCCACAAATATTCCTACTCCCCCGGTCGCCATGCCCAACGGCCAGGGAGCGCAATCATACCATAATGTTCGCGAACCCCGCTGCCCTGCACGATCAGCCGGTAGCTGCGATCATGATGATCATATGGATGCAACATTGTGTCGTCATACACGGCAGCACTAATCAAATAACGCCCATTCAACAGCGGCAGATCGGTGATCATATAATCGACAAAGCCGCTGCCATGTACCTCTGGAATATCGATCTCATCGAAGCGGCTATTCGGCCCACTGAGCCACAGCCCGCCCTCGTGATGGAGTGCCACCCCAAAGACTGGCCGATCAATCGGCTGGTGCGCCAGATAGTGCATCCGCACTGTTACGGCCTCGTGGGTGCGAAACACCGTTCGCGGCAGCCCATCACTGCCAAGCAACTCAACCAGCACAATCTCAAGCTCGCGTGTGCCCCGCCGATTCAGTTCATCTGGCCCGCTCAGGCCCCGTTCTGCTGCAAGCCGCTCCTGCTCACGCCGATTGACCTCTTCCAGGTAGGCATCGACAACCACATTCGATGGACCGACCATACGGGCAATTCCGCCATCCAACCACACAGCCCGATCACACAGTGTTCGCACAATTTCCAGTGCATGCGACACAAACACAATCGTCTTGCCACGCTGGCGAAATTCGAAGATGCGCTCCATACATTTGCGCTGAAAGGCTTCATCGCCAACTGCCAGCACTTCATCGGTAATCAGAATATCGGGATCGACAGCCGTTGCGACGGCAAAGCCCAAACGGGTATACATACCAGATGAATAGTGTTTGACTTCGGTGTCGATAAAACGCCCGATCCCAGCAAACTCGGCAATCTGATCGAGCTTGGCAGCCATCTCGCGCCGCCCAAAGCCCATCAGCGAACCATACAGAAACACATTCTCGCGCCCGCTCAGATCTGGATGAAAGCCACTACCCAGTTCCAGCAGCGCAGCCACGCGGCCCGCCATCTGCACGCTGCCACTAGTCGGCTCAAGAATTCGTGTCATGAGCTTGAGTGCCGTGCTCTTGCCAGCACCATTATGGCCAACCAATGCCAGGCTCTCACCACGCTCGACAGCAAACGTTATGTCACGTAGCGCCCAGAACTCATCGCCGCCACGCCGTGGGCGCAGCAGGCCGGCTGCCCGTTCCTGGATCGTATCGCGCCTATCAGTATGCAGAATAAATCGCTTCGAGACCTGTTCAAACGCAATCATTGGCGGCATTGGTGCATCCTGAACGTTATCATAGTTCTTCTCCGAACTGGCCGCTGCGGCGCTGGAAGAACCAATAGCCAAGCGCCAGCAACGCCAGCCCTGTCAGCAACACGCGCAGCACACTCTCCAGCGCAGGCAGACCAGGAGTCGGCACGCCACCAACCGTCACTGCATTGCCATACAATATTTCACGATAAAATTCCACCAGCGATGCCATTGGATTCAGCCAGCGGATGACCCGCGCCGGGAGTTCACCAAGCACATCAAGCTTATACACGACCGGCGTGAGGAAGAACCAGAACTGCATAACAATACCAATCAGGTGTACAGTATCGCGGAAGAAGACAGCCAGGGCGCTGACGAACAACACAATTCCGGCTAAAAACACCATCTGGATGATCAGCAAAACCGGCAGGTAGGCAAATGTCCACGAGAAGTTGAACACACGCCCGGCATCGTGCAGCGGTGTATAGAAGAACTGTGCCCCAGCCATCACCACAAACAACATCGGCAGCGAGAGCAGAAAATTCAACAAACTGGAAAGCACTGCAACCAATGGCAGCACCTCGCGGGGGAAGAAGACCTTCTTGATCAGCGATGCATTATCGATCACACTACGCGCCCCATTACTCACGGCCTCGGCGCAGAAATTCCAGGGCAATAGGGCCACAATCAGGTACACAGGGTACATCGCAATATCGCTGGGGAAGAACGAACCAAACACAAACCAGAACACAAGCATCGTCAGCAGTGGCGCAATCTGGGTCCACAGGTAGCCAAGCACGCTACTCTTATAGCGCACCCGTAGATCGCGCAACACCAAGTTGCGGATGAGCGCCCGATACAACCATAGTTCATTCAGTTTACGAATCGCACCAGCGCTATGGTCGATTGCGACACCAGCACCGCCAAACAGCAACCCGCCAGCCAGGGTGAGCGCCAGCAACAAGGGAATCCGCCGATCCACTGGTTCAGGCGGCAGTGCGGCATGGGCGCTGCGATAGGCATCGCTCACAACATCCGGTTCAAAGGTCGCATTCAGGGTGCGATACAAATACTCAATTGCCAGCCCAATCGCAATCCGGCCCTCACTCAGGCGGCGTTGATCACGCTCGAGCTGCCCTGCCAAGTCCGCCTCATCCGGCCCGAGTTGCAGCCGACGGCGCTCCAGCATGGGTAGATCAATCAGCGAAATCTGTTCATAGCGAACTTCGAGGGCGCGTGTCAGATCGCTCAGTTCCTCACGCGGCAGTTCATTAACCGTGAAATGACCAGAAAGTGGCTCGACGGCGCGGTTCAGCGGGAATGCCGTTTTCAGCAGAATCTCGCGCAGAATCGCCTGGAAATCGGATTCGGGCGGATTGCCACCCAGGGCCACAACCTGTTCCCAGCCCATCAGGTTTCGCAGAATCTCGCGCCCGCCCGCCGCGCGAATGTTGCGCGCCAATGCCTCAGCCGCTTCATCGGCCAACTGCTGCGCCTCCACTGGTGTCCGGCCAATCGATTCAACCCGAATCGGGCCAAGTGCCTGTGGCAGATAGCGAACACCATAGGTCGGGCCGCCAAGATCGGGATGGCGTGCCTTAAGCAGATCAATTGTCTGGATCTCAATCGCCCGGTAATCGGCATCCGGCTGACCATTGCTATACAGTTCCCGATAGCGCTTCGCAGCATCAATCGTGATCGCCGCCGAACTTGTATAGATCACTGGCTGCGACAGAATGCGCGGTGCGGCAACGAATAGTGCCCCAACAACGCACAGCAAAAGCCATAGCCACTGATACACTCGCAATGGCCCACGGCGTTGCACCAGCGCAACCAGCCAGATGGTCGGCACTCCTATGCGGGCCATACCACCACCTCAACTGTTGTGCCAGCAGCCAGATCCAAACTCATTCGCTTGCCGTGTGTGACAGAGCGGTTGCTTGCGCCATCAATCAGGATGCGGCCTGGGACAACTGGTAGAAAAACCGTCAGACCCTTCAGATCGATAGCGCTATCGTTGCTAATCCGTACCGCCAATGCCGCACCATCATTGTGTGTCTCACTCATGGTGATGCGAACACGAGTGAGGGCGTGTTGCCAATCGGCAATCTCTGTCAGCGGTGCGATCCATAATTCGCCAGCGGATTGACGGCGGGCGGCGTATGCAACAACCTGCCCCCAGGCAGCCAATTGTTCGATGGACGTAACCTCTTCGGTATGCGCCCATAGATCGATCATGCCACCGTTGGCAATCGCCCGATCAATCAGGCCAAGCGCCTGTGGCGCGCTACGCGGCGTCAGATAAAAATCCGGGCAGGCCAGGATTCGCTCATGACCAGGGACGACACGGCAGCGAACATCATCGGCGTTAGCGATCTGATATTGGCGTTGGCTACGATTCGTGCGCGTCACCACCGAGATGTCGGCTGTTTCCAACGCCGACCAACTGGCATCCGACATTCCCGCACTACCGCTCCACGGGAAGGCCAGCACACGGGCTGGCCCAACCTGTCGTTCCGCAGCAATGGCATTCCAGGCTGCCAGATCTGTTTGCAGTTCAGTGGGCAGCGCAAAACCTGCATACATATGACTGAATGTATGTGTCTCAATTGCCTGATGCTCAGCTTGCAGCAACGGCACCAGATCACCAAAATACCAGGCCGGATCACTCGCCACTGTTCCATAGGGATCTGGCGCAAACCATGGCCGCTGCGTCCACACATCAGTGCGCCAGGCATACGGGGATTCGATCCGCGCCCAGGCAAATGTTGGGTTTCCCATAAATGTGCGCCGTTGGGTATTGCCAAGCAAGAAATTATACCCATTCGCAAAATATGTCGCACGAATCGCATGTGGGCGAAACAATTGCAGCGTTGTAGTGACACCCTCGCGCATCCGCAGCGCCCGCGCAATCGGATCCTGATCGCCATATGGGTCGTCTACCGAGCGTGAATGGATCAGCCCGCCCATGGCCGTTTCCCAATCGAACGAGAAAGAGAGCGCGCCGCGATAGCCATTCGGCCAGGGGGCAAGTTCGATTGGCAATGTTGGTGCAGGTGGTGTATGGGCCAATGGCTGGCCGCCAATCTGGATGCGTAGCGCATCAAGGTACACCCGATCATCGGATGCTGGCGCGATCCGGGCAAGCAATTGGCTAGCCCGTTCTGGGGCACGAAATGCCGCCACCACGGTTGCCCAATCGGCAGGGGGTGCATCTGGTTGCCAGAGCACAATCGGCTGCCATGCCGAAACATCCTGGGATATAAGTTGGCCAGCGGAATCAAGCCAGCGGAAGGTCACTTGCAGGCGAGTAGCAGATCGCTTATCAGAATCGGTCAGTGCCCGAGCGGCAAGGCAGTAGGTACGCCCTGGCTGAACAGTGGTTAGCGGAGCCTGGATGGCATTAGCAATCCCAATCAGTTGGATCGCCCGCCCATTACCATCATAATCAAAGCCCTGTCCATCGACAGATGGGCCACGTAATTGTGCCCCTGGCGCATCGGCAAGCCACCCATCTGGCATCGGTGTACTGGCCGTCGTTCGCAGCATATTGGAGTTCGGTAGTATATTTTCGGCCAATAGTGGAACAGGAGCACATCCCGCGATCCGTGATTGGAGCAAGAATGCAGCAGCACCGGCCAGGCTCACCCCGCCGACGAGTATTACCAGTAGTAGTGCGCGTCGCATTCCGATTGATCCCTCCAAGGTCGCCCATTCTACACGACCTCCGCGAAACGCGCTAGCGCCCACAAACAAGAAAGCGCTGAAGCGCTGACCAATGCAGCCACTTCAACGCTTCTGGGCGTAGTGCATACGCCCAATGCCCTATCCTGTATGAGCGTAGCGCATACGCCCCAATCCTTATGCCGTCGCCGGTTCGCCCTCGCCACCCTTACGCCCAAACCAGCGCTCCCACTCGCGATGCTCCCACACAACCAGCAGTTGCGCTGCATTGAAGATCGATGAGTAGGTGCCGGAGAGCAACCCAATCAGCAGGATCGTCACAAAATGAAACACAGACGAACCGCCAAACAGCAGCAATGCCACCAGCGTAAACAGGGTCGTCAATTGGGTATTGATCGAGCGTGGCAGCGTCTGGACGATACTATGATTCACGATATCATCGAAGGACTCGCCGGAGCGCCGGCCAATCATATTCTCGCGGATACGGTCGAAGACGACAATTGTATCGTGTACCGAGAAACTAATGATTGTGAGCAGAGCCGTGAGGAACAGGGCATCAATCTCGAGTCCTGTGACAACACCAAGGATCGATGCGCCACCAATCACTAACGCAACATCATGCAGCATCGCGATAATGGCACAAACACCATAGCGCAGCGGGTGCGGTGCCCGCCGGAACGCAATCGTTAAATAGATCAAGATCGCGACACAGGCCCCGATCACGGCAATAATGGCACTGCGGTTCGATTCAGCGCTGACCGTTTCGCCAACACTTTGCAGTGATGCGAGCCGAACTTGGCCATATTGCTTCTGAAGCGCATCCAGAACGGCGCGTTGCTGTGCTTCTGGTTCAGAACCACTCAGGCGCTTGGTACGAACCAGCGCGCCTGGAAGGGCAGTTGCACCCGTCCCGGATTGGCTGATCTGCACGCGAGCATCGGGAAACCCGGTGTCATTAAAAATGCGGCTGATCGCATCGGTGTTCAATTCGCTTTGCTGGCGCTCAACGAACTGCACATCCCACAGCGCACCACCACTAAAATCGATCCCAAGGCGTAAACCATACAGCCCCAACGAAATCGCGCCAGGCACGATCACCAGCAGCGATAGGGCAAACCACCAATAGCGTAACTTGACAATATTCTTCATGCTATCCTACCGCTGCAGGCCGGGGGCCTCTTTCATATCGTACATCCATGGGTTCTGGGCGATTGAGAGTGGAATAGTGAGCCGCAATAGCGTCCGCGTGACAACCACGGCGGTAAACAGGCTCAACAAAACCCCAAGCCCAAGCGTCAGGGCGAAACCAATAATCAGGCTGACGCCGAAGCTATTGCCAAACAGAAACAGGATTGTTGAGGTGATCAGCGTCGAAGCGCTCGAATCCCGAATTGCTGGCCATGCTTCATCAAAACCCTGCTCAACCGCCAATCGTAGCGATTTCCCATGGCGCAGTTCATCACGCAGGCGTGCGAAAATGAGCACATTCGCATCGACAGCAATACCAATCGAGAGAATAAAACCAGCAATACCAGGCAACGTCAGGGTTACGGGGATCAGTTTATAGATTGCGAAAGAAATCGCGGTATATAACAAGAGTGCCAGTGTTGCTAGTAAGCCAGGCATTCGATAGTACAGCAACATAAACAATGCAACAATTGTAATCCCAATGATACCAGCCCGCACACTCGCATCAACCGAATTCTGGCCAAGGGTTGCCGAAACTGTTCGGCTCGACTCGACCTGGAAGGAAAGCGGTAATGCACCATACTTGAGCTGATTATAGATACGCTCAGCATCGGCACGGGTACTTGTTGTGATTTCGCCGCTGCCACCCACAAGCGCCGCCTGAACCACTGGGCAACTAAACACAACATTATCCAGCACAATACACATTGGCTTCTGAATATTCTGGCTGGTAAATGTCTCTAGGCGGCTCGCCGATTGCCCAGTAAAGGCAAAGGCAACCGCAAACTGATTACTAAGGGTTTGGCTACTGCCAAAACGCGGCTGAACCGAACGTGTATCGAGATCTTTGCCATCGGTGATATTGGCATAGATCGGCATATTCGGGTCAATCGTTGGTACTGGCTGCGGAACCGCAGTCGGAACTGGAGCCGTATTTGGATCAAGCACTGCTGTCGCTTGTGGGGTTGGTTGCGTCGTCAGCGCCAATGGATTTGGATTTCCGGTGGTGCGAACAACTGTACCAGCCTGAAGGAACTGGCCCTGGGTGTCAATAAATTCGAGCCGACCAGTGCCTCGCAGGGTCTCAACTGCCTGGGCTGGATCCTTCACACCAGGCAACTCGACGATAATGCGATCTGCGCCTGAGAGCTGGACAACCGCTTCACTCACGCCAAGGCCATTCACACGCCGTTCAATAACGCCCTTGGCAGTCTGCATGGTCTCCCGATCAGCACTTATCTCAGATTTTAGCAGCACCTGGGTGCCACCCTGGAGATCGAGGCCAAGCCGAATGGCGACATCACGCCCAAGAAATGAATTGCCTGGCGCAAAATCAATGAACAGCGACACTGCCGCCACAATCAGGATCAAAACCAACGAAAGAATTTCTCGGTTACGCACAGCGCATTCTGCCTTCCGTAGCCCTGGTATCAATCGGATCAATAGGATCAATCATATCGATCAACCGGCGCATTATAGTGTGATGGTATATGAACTGTCAACCACACACAGCGCATCGGGTGTGACGGATTCTTCTGCATGCGCTGGTGCAACGACCAATCATGGCCGGAGGGGCGGTTCGTGAACCGCCTCCATGACCGGCAATGGCGCCCATGGTGGGCGGTTCGCGAACCGCCCCGACCCCAACGCCATGCCAACGCTGCCGCAATGCAGAACATTCCGTTACACCCCATCGCATCCCTATTTGCCTGCCAATGCAGAATCGACCTGAGCCTCAACGCGGGTAACAATATCCTCAATCGTCTGCGCGCCTGTGGTATCCACAATCTTGCCATTCACCGCAAATGATGGCGTACCCGTTAACTGGAGCTGTTCACTCGCATCGCGGGCACTGATGATAGCATCGTGATTTGTTTTATTTGCCAAGCAGGCCGAGAACGCGGTTTTGTCGATGCCAATCTGCCCAGCATAGACGGCAAACTGGGAGGTTGGATCCGTCAACGCAGCCCATTGGCTCTGATTATAGAACAGAAAATCGTGCATCTGCCAGAATGCTCCCTGATCACCGGCACAACGGGCAGCTTCGGAAGCTGGGATGGCATTTGGATGAATATTGAGCGGAAATTCGTGATACACAAGCTGAACCTTGCCGGTTGCCACATACTTCTGCTCAAATGCTGATGACGCCACACGGGCGAAGAAAGCACAGCCTGGTCACTGAAAATCGGCATATTCTGTTACGACAACTTTGGCAGCGGCGCTCCCCTTATAATAGAAGCCATCGGCGGTACGGCCCGATGGCCCTAATGGCGCAACCGGAGTCGCACCGGTTGCACCAGCTGGCGCAGCAGATTGTTGTTGCACAAAAAATATTCCCGCCAAAGCAATCCCAACGACAGCAATCACCGCCACGAGTATGTAGAAGATTCGCAGTGGTGATGGTTTCTTTGCTGATGGCGCGCTCCGGCCACGTTGTGGCTGACTACTCATACTCATGCCTCATGTTCATCCGCCGCCTAATCAACTGCGGCGGCGCAAATTCATAGAATTGAACACTATTCTATCCTATTATAGGTTGGCCCTCACATTAGCGTCAACGGAAGAACCTGCCACAATTGGTTAAGGCTCGCTAAGAATCCTTGACATTGGGCTATCAAAGAGGTAGAATAACACAGTTATGGGGATGCTTGGTATCGACAGGGAGCGATGTCGGAGGCTGCAGACCGAGCCGCCCAGTCTCGTTAAAGGGGCAAACGGCTTAACTGCCAACAAAAACAACAACGTCGTCGCCTTTAACCGGGGGATGGCGCTCGCCGCCTAATTAGGTAGCGCATCTGTCCGTCCTCACCCCGATGGGGCGGGTACAGATGACAACAAGTCGGGGTGCTCTCGGCGGACGCCCGCTTGGCCGAGCTAAGATAAGCGGGATGGCTCAAAAGTTGCTTTGCCGGTTGTGCAACTCAGAGCGACAATAATCAATCGGATATGCCTGTAGACGCCCACGGCTAACCTTTTTGGACAGGGGTTCGACTCCCCTCATCTCCACCACAACACAAACACCCGAGCCTTTTCCGCGTTGCGGTACTGGTTCGGGTGTTTTTTATCCCGGCCTGGGTTCAACTGATCAAACGCCAGTCGTCACCTTCTGGCACAAATGTTGAACCATTGGCGGCGATCTTCTGGATGGTATAGCGTGCAATTCCAGGCCGTACCGTATCGCGCCACTGAAACACGGCCCGCCGACGCACCATGCCCTGCAACAGATCGCTCGCAGCGATCAGTTCGATCCGGCTTGCAGTAGGTGCCCAGGCAAAACGCACGCACTCAGTTTCATCACGCCCAATACTACGCCACCGCCGAAGCAAGGCATAGCCCGCTTCTGGCGCAGGAATAATCGGTTGGTCGGTTATGTTCACCGAGAGAAACACCTTCAGTCGATCATCTAGTGGCGTGGTTTTATTCAGATCCAATTCAATGAGCAATGTATCACTTGGTGTCAGCGCAATCTTTGCTGCGGATTGGATATCGCCGAGATCGATTGGTGTAATCTTGCCGAGTTCAACCGTGATACTCGTACTAGTAAGGAGTTGGGCAATCCCTCCATCTGCGATCTGATAGAGCCTGAGCTTGGCGCTATCGATTTGCACATTTCTGGCCTGCGCCTGTTTCGCGCTGTTCGCTATACCCTCAGGCGTGTTTGGTGCAGGCACCCAATCATAGATGAACAGCAGCTTGCTATCGGGGTTGTACTCACGGCGATCAACGGCCATGGTTATGTTGAATGCCTCACCAACCATTTTTTGCGGTCGTGTGAGCAGTATCTGCCGTGCCGCCTGCGCCGCTTGCGAGCTGAGACGCCGGTTATATTCTGGATCCTCAAAGGTGATATAGCGTGGTGCGAGTGGCAGCGGTGTTCGCTCTGCGCCAAGCACCCGTACCTCGAATCGTAGTATCTGGAAGAGATTCTCGCCGTGATCGCGGTCTGTCACGCGTGCCTCGAACGCCAGCAGCGATCCTGGTATAAGATTTTGAACCAACTGCGCCAGACGATCGGCATTATTCGGAGAAAAGCTGAATATGCGATTGCCCTGGGCATCAATGGTCACAGGGAGATCAGCAGCAACCCGTTGTGTGCCGCTGACCAATGCAAGCGCGATCTCCCAATTGGTTGGTACACTTCCTTCGCTATCGGTTTCCACGCGAAAGCGCACCTGGCGCGGGATGCCATCGATCTGCGGGCGGGCAGCGGCGCGCTGGGCTGCCTGATCGCTAGAACCTCTGACCCATTCCACTGGCAGGAGTCCATAGGCCGGGCTGATCATCGTCAGCCGGATTCTTCGATTTGCGGCAGTTGGCGATGCGCCAAAGAATGCCTCATCGGTTGGGTGTGGTTCTAGCTGAAGCAATTGGGCTGGCCGGAAGAAGCTGGCCCATGAGCGCATGGCCCGCGTTCGATCATAGGTTGCTGATGTGCGCGATTGTTGTGCAATTGGTGGCAGCGGCACCGGGCGCGGGGCGCGGTGTTGAATTGGGATGCTGCCCGAGACGAATGAGGCTGGTGTCGGTGTTCGCACTAGGGTTTGGTTGAGATCCTGGCCGATGATCTGGTGCCGCATGGCATATGCTGCCCCGGCGCGCAGGCCAGTTGCGAGGTAGCGGACTTCACCAGGTAATACTGGCTGCCAGCGGCTGACATAGAAGGTGGAGGTTCCCAATGGTTGGGCGAAAAGATCCTCTGGTAGCGCTGGCAGGATCGGATTTGGTGCTGCTGGCAGGAGGGTGCTGGCTGCTGCTGCGCGGAACCATGCAGGCAGCCCGGCGCTTGGTCTGCCATGCTGGCCACTACGATACTGAATACGCTGCTGGATGGTTTGCCACCAGATCGGCTGCGGATGCTCAGAAGTTGCTGGCAGGGGGCCACCAACGATGCCCTCGCCATTGGCGGTACTGCGCAGGCTCACACGAATGGCGCTCAGGCCCCATGGCCAATGCGGAGCTTCGGCATCCTCGGTTGGTGGGCGGCGGGTAAGGTACAGCGGCTGAACGCCAATGACCTGTGGTGGGGCTAATTCTAGATCATGGGTTGTGCGTGGAAGGATGGCACCGCCATACTGGCCCTCACGGCTGCGCAGCCACTCCTTGATTGTCCGCAGTGGCGCTGCCGGCCGGCTTCGCACAACGATTGGATGCGTCTTGGCAATACTAAACCGATAGCCAACCGCGATAAGATCAACCTGCTCGCGGCTCGATGAACGAATTGTGCGGGTGCGAACCAGCCCAATTGCCGATTCTGGAGCCAATGCCGTGAGTGTATCGGTGTGCCATGGCGTTGGTACTGTATCGGGATCTCGAGCGTTTGGGTGTTGTGCCCGCTCGACAATACGGGTCGCAACTGGTCGCACGCTGCGTCCGGCGGGATCGAGGGCCAGAATTTCGTGTATCGCGATCTGTGTTTGCAGGTTTTCCTGGGCGACAGGAACATATTCAAGCTGCAGGTATGGGCTGATCGCATAGCTCAATGGGGCCGGGTTTGCCTGTACAGCACTGTTCTGCCCATCAATACGCTGCGCCTGGGTATTCAGCCAGGCAGGCAGCAGAGTCACTGCCGGATGGAGTGTGTGTGTGATTGAGCCGCCAAGGCCACTGCTTCGCAAGAGTAGCCCAACGGCTAACCATCCATAGCTGGCATCCGCCTGTATTCCTTCGGGCAGATGAGAGACACTCTGCAACACCAGGCGTGCATCCGGTCGCCAGATCAGATCGGCAGCGCTGATCTCGCTTGGCAGCGCATACTGCGGAGTGCGAGCTGGCGGGTAGAGTGGCCGAAAGATATCGAAGGCCCGTTTGAGCGCTGCCGAGCGGCTCAGGCGTGCTGGGGTATCGGGAAAGGCACTGCTGATTCCAGGCAGATTGGCTGGCAGTTCCTCGATTGGTGGGGTTTGAATGCGAAACCAGTTCTCCTCCAGCGTGCGTGGATCCAGGCGTGCCCAACGCCGTGCAACTGCACTATCAGTAGCAGAATAGTGGAGTGTCAGCGGCTGCCGATCGGCCCATCCCGTCAGCACGAGTGTCAGCGGTGCAATGGCAGCAGCGGCCTGGCGTTGTACGGCCAGGATGCTGATTGGGTCGCTCTGCAGCGGATTCGGGTTGGCGGTCGGCTGGTCGCGATCTGCTGGCTGGAGACGCCCAAGGAACGGCATTGTCAGCAGCAACCAGCGTTGGGCCAACTGGCTTTCGGTTGCCCGTAGGCTACGCGCACGCTGCCATTCGGAGGGCGCATAATCGTTTGGGTTGCTCAGGTGGGCCATGTGGACGGCACTCGGCAAATACTGGAGGCGGGTTGGCCGAACATGGGTGATCGGCTGTTCGCCGACCCACAGCGGTGCCGATGCTTCGACAAACAGCATATCATCGGGGAGCTGGTTGATCGCGTTGATCAGCAGTGTGTTGAGTTCTGATTGCGCCATCCCATCCAATGCGTTACCAAGTGTGGTCACAAGATTGATTGGATCGATGGTTGTATGCTGGGGATCGCCAGCTGCTATAATCGCACGCTGCATTCCAGCGCGTGGCATACAGCGCACCTCCTGGATCACCGTCCAGCGGCGGGTATTGATCAGCCGAACCTGGTTTAGCGCGTGGGCATCGGCCACAGCATCGATCAGTGCGTGTTCAACCACCGCCAGAAACTGCCAGGGCTGGGTCGTATTCAGATGAAACAGCAGCGCATCGGCCCCAGGTACCAGCAGTTGTTGGTCCAGCATATGCTGGTTGAACAGGATGCGCAGGCGATGCCGCGATTGTTCGAGCGGCGGCAGCGGGCCGCCTGGCCGTGCGGCTGGGGTGGTCAACGTGCCATGTGTGGCATCATACTGGAGCGCTTGCGGCCAGGAGATAAGATTGCCAATTTCGAGCATTCCATTCAGAACAACTGCCTCGTTCCAGGTATGATCACGCCATGTGGCGGTGTAGTTCAGCAGGAGATCGCCAGCGGAGGAGGCTGTGAGATCGGCGGCAGGTAGTTGTGCATCCAGGCTGAGTCGATCATGGATAAAGCTGCCCCAGCGCGATTGCAACAAGGCTTCGGTGAAGGCACTCTCCAGCTCGATCTCTGGCAGTGTGGCATCTTGTGGATTGACATGATAGGTGAGTGCGACGCAGCCAGGGGCATCTGGGAGTTGGAGCGGCATGCCAGGCAGCAATGAGGGCACAACCTCCGTCTGGCTGGCCGTCTGCCAGGCACACTGGAATGCGTGATCGCCAAGAGTGAAGCGCTGGTCGTTCAATTCGGCGATATTGAGCGTCAGATCATCAAACAGAGTCGCCTGGATGATTCGATCATGCTGTTCTGTTCCATGCAGAATGCGCCGCACACTAGCGGCAAACATACTTCCGCCGGTGTTTCTTCGTTCAAGCCGAATGGCGATATCGACATGCGCCTGATGGGCATAGTGTACCAGATCGAGCAGGCCGAATACGCTTGCGATCCCAAGCGGGCCAGTGGGTGTCATTGGTTGGTTGTGCAATATAATCGCTGTGGTTGGCTGTTGTGCAAACTCCAGATCGTTCAGCTTTACTTCCCATGGAGTATTGAACAGGCCAAAGCGCAGCACTGGATCGCTTATACGAATAATGCCATCTGTGAGGCTGATCGCATTCCAACGGATTCGGGCTGGCTCGGGGATGAGTTCCGTCTCATCGGCCAACAACCAATCGATCTTGCTCGTTGGATCGGCAAGCGCGATCTCGGAGAGGCGCAGTTGCCCATCCGGCTGGCCTTGCGGAATACGAAACAGCAGCCTGACGGCATTACTATATTGTTCGAGTTCGCTGCGCCCAGGCAGCGGCAGTTGTAGGCGCACGATCAATGCCAATTCGTGTACCTGATCGCCCTGCGTGACAACACGCTCCAGCGTGAGTGGAAAGGCCCATAACCCATGGATGAGCAGCGGCGCAACAGCGGTAGGATTAGTTGCCGGAGCGGTGGGGTTGGTTGTAGGGATCGCACCAACTGTGGAAAGACGCCATTCATAGCCAGATAGCACATTATAATCTGCGCCAATCGCCGCGGGATCATTCACATCCTGGGCTAGTGGCGAATGGGTCAGCGCACGCTCAAAGCTGCTGGTACCGTTCGCTGAGGCTGCAACTGGCAGATCGCGAAACCAGATCTGCCAGTTCTGGCTGGTGCTGATCGCCAATTGCAGCGGTTGGCGGGTTGAGGTGAGCCAATAGAGGTGCTGGCCAGATTGTTGCTCAAGCACAACCTCAGTTTTCAGCAGGCGAGTTCCCGGTGTGCTGGCAGAACGATACAGCCCGCGCTGATCGCGCAACAAACCCTGGGCGAGCGCCGCTGCCATACTGCCCGCCGTGACCTGATACGCCTGTGGCGTTCCCGCATGGCCAAGCTGAAGGCTGCCACCCTGGTTTGTGAAGCTGCCACTCAGACCTTCCAGCGCAGCAGTACCACTCAGTGAGATGGTAGTGCCAGTGGTGGTATCACGTAGGGCGAGTGTGCCGGGATAGCTCTCGGCTGCCAGAGTTGGCTGAACCGGCCAGCTGAATGGCTCAACCAGACCGTTGATCACATGGCCATGGCTGGTTGCCTGCAATGCCTCAACGCTATCGAGCTGCGCGAGGGCCGCAAGCTCGGCCAGATGGCTCCAGTGAGCAGCATAGGTTTCCCGATCCAATGGCATCGGCTGGGCATCTGGCGGATCGGCACTTTGCAGTTCGGCCAGCAGCCGCTCGGGGCGTGGTGGCGGGAGATTGGCCAGTGCATGCACCTGGTCGGTATAGGGCAGATCGAGCCGATACCCAGCCGATAGCGGCGCAGCAGCGAGTGCGGCTCCCGCTGGATCGAGGAACAGGCCGGGAAGCGAGAGCGCGGCAAGCGGTAGATGGTGGAGGCTGGCCAATTCGTGGGCTGGGGAAACGGGCGAAAGGATGGTTGGCCATGTGCTGGTGCCGCTGATGCTCTGCACGCCGAGTGTCCAGTGATCGGGCAGGCCATCGCGGATCGGCAGTTCATATGGCATCAACTGGCGGCTGGCCGATGGTGCATTTGGTGGTTGCTGGTTCTGGGTAAGTGGCAGCGCCTGAATCATTGGCAGCGTTGGGTGTCGCCGCCAGATCAGCGCTTGCTGCGCCTGTAGCACCGCAGGATTCAGCAATGAGCGCGGTGGGGCGCTGAGATGCTGGATCGCCAGTGGATCGGCGCGGTAGATCAGCGACCACGGGCCAAGGCTTGCGCCGGTATCACCGGGGGTAAAGCGCAGGTTGCTGAGATCGAAGACAAGCGGTGCGGCAAACAGCGTCCGGCTTGGATCGATACTGTGCAACTGCACGGCGGCCAGCCCGCCGATCCAGTTATCCAGATCGGGCAGGGCATCGGCGAGCGTTGCTGTTGCCGTACTCAGCCACAGAATACCGCGCAGTGTGATCTCTGGATCAAACAGATCCAGTGCAATATCGCTGAGTGCATAGCCACTCGTAGTTTGGCGTGCAAACCAACGGCCATGCAGTGTCCCAACATCGGTGAGTGTCAGCGACCAGGGCACATCATTGGGTGGTGTTCCATCGCTGGCGCGGGCTGTGCTGGCAGCATAGACGGTTGCTCCGCGCAGTGCGGCCTCTGTCGCCGCCGGGAGGATGGGCACTTTTCCGGCATCAACATAGGTCTGTTCGCTCAGATTGAAGACTGGCAGTTGCGCCCAACCATCGGCGAGTGGTATCCATCCCCACAGGATGGCTGGATCAATTGCTCGATTGACATAGATTGGTTCGGGAATATTCTGGCTGCGCCGCAACAGGCTGGCCGTCTCGGTCGGGTTATAGGCGAGCGTCAACTGTTGCGCTTCATATTGTTCATTCCAGCGCGGTGCCTGATCCGGAAGCGTGGCGGTATAGCGCAATAGCTGGGCGGTTGGTGCTGGCTGCCCAAGCCGAATATCGAAGCCATGTGTTGTTGGAATCACCAGAAGTTGCTCTGGCACAATCCTGCCAACTGCTGTTGGGCGGCGTTCCTGATCATAGAGTGGCTGATCGCTGAGTACCACATGCGCGGCTCCTGGTTGAAGCACAACCGGCAGCACGCTACGCGACGGGGGCCATGTGTCGATCAGCCATGTCAACAATGGCGGCGTATCGAGATCGGTCATTTCCAGCGTGACCCACTGTGGAGGCGCTGGCATGTTCTTGGGTTCACGGTTGAGCGGATAGGCCGGGTTAATGATCTGGCTGAGTGTGCGCCATGCCTCGATCAGCAGTTCTGTCTCTGCAATCGTCAGGCGCTCGCGTTCAAGCGTCATCCGACGATAGGGCAGCACTGCCGGTGGATCGCTGAGATCCTGGGTCAGCTGAAAGACCCCAGCAATCGTGGTAGCGGCCCAGGGCAAGCTCATGCGCCCATACAGCGATAGCCCGCTACTATGAACCGTGATATTGCTGGCGAGCTGGGCATTTCCAGGGCGTGTGCGCGGATCTGGATCAGCGCTTGCTGGCCGCGTTAGCGCAAGCGTCTGGTAGAGATTCTCGGCGGCTGCATCATTACCCTGCATGCCAACCCAATCGAGCGCAATCTCGCCAGCCAGACATGTGACCTGTGCCGTTTCGCCCTCCAGGATGTGTGGCCAGCGCTCGGGATCGCCCTGCACCAACAGTAGGCAGATCTGGTTGGCATCCAGCGCTGTCTGAATCGATGCTGCATTCGTTAGGCTTACATTCCCTGCTGCACCTGTACGCTCCCAGGCAAGCGTTGGGCCATTGATCTCATCTAGCCCGACCCGCACATTATGGGCAATACCAAGCAGAATCTGGACGCCTGGTGCCAGAAATTGGCGATCATCGGTAAGTATGCGTGGGGATCGTTCAACAAAGATAGTGCGTAGTGTGCTATGGCCGATTGGCGTACCAAGATCGATCACAGAGACATCGGCCTCCCAGCCCGGCCCGCTGACAATCAGATTCTGAAGTGGCTGAGGATTGCTCATAATTACAGTCCTCCATGATTGGCCTGATCGGCCTGATCGCTAAGCGACGCAATCTCAATCACGCGCGCCTCGCTTGGTGGGGCATTCTGGCGTAGTGCGCGGATGCGGAGTTCGCGGCCACGCATGCCTTTGTGCAGCGTCTGCTGGTAGAGGCGCTCGATCGCCTGTTGCTCGGCACTGGTCGGATAGCGTTGCTGAAGGCTGTGGGCCTCATCGGCAGTCATCAGCCCATGGTAGCAGATCATGCTGCGTCCAATTAGCAGCCAGAGCGCCGTATCTCCGAGTTCCGATTGTTGCGGTCGCTTGGGCAACATTATTGGCAGCGGTTCTGGGCCTTGTACAAGTGCCGCGATGATCGCCTGAACTGCGATGGTAAACTCATCATCGAATGTGGCCTGGGCTGCCAGTTCTTGCAGATGCCGCCAGGCTAGGATTGTCTTCACCCGGCCATTCCAGGTAACACGCCGCCGCTCGATCAGCAGTTGCCCACGGATCGTTTCTGGGAGTGCTGTTTGCGGTGGGCGCGGCTTCTTCGGAACCATCGGCACATGCTTTGGCCTATCGATCTGAACCAGCAGATCGAGCAGTGCCCCACGAAGTGCGCTCTGGGCTGGGAGTGCTGCGATGGCATTCTGAAGCAGCAAGCGCTCGCTATCGGTTGGCGCTGGCCCATTCCACTGGAGGTGCCGCTCGGCACCACTGCCCAATTCGCGCAGATGCGCCTGTAATTCCGGTGCCAGATCGCGTATTCCTGGTGGCGGAGGTGGCAGCGTGCCATCGGGCAATGGTTCTTGTACAAGTTCGGGGTAGAACGCGATAAAGGCACTATCGTACTGGGCGAGCAACGCAGCCATGGCGATGTTGAAGTCGTTATCGGCATCAATTGCGGCCAGGGCAATGCGCTCGGCATCGTTTGGTGCCTGTTCGGCACTCCAGCCCAGTTCATCGACACCAATCTGCAGGTGCCCTTGCAGAAGCGGCGGAAGATCGGCCTGGGTTGGCCGTGGCGCACCAAGCGGAACTGGCACACTACGGTGCTCGATTGCATCCAGGAGTTGGTTCAGCGCGCTGCTCAAAACGGCAATCCGCGACCATGCGAGGATACGCATGAAATCGGAAACAACCGCAAACTGGCCGTTTGGTGGGTCGTCGAGTAGGAGGCCAAGCCATGCCACACTCGTATAGGCGCTGGCCGTCTCCTCGATCACCAACTGGCTCGGCCAATCCCGTGGGCGTTGATCCAGGCTGGGGGCAGCTTCGATCAATAATGGCCGCAGAACCGACTCACTCGCACGGGATGCCAACAGCGTAAGCGCAGCCCGGAACTCATCGTCGCCGGGTAACTGTGCCAAGCGCCCGATCGGCTGTGCATCCTGGCTGCCTGTCCAGATCAGCACCGTGCGGTCGGTGAAATCGGCATATGTTACCGATGGCGTCTGATCGGCGTTTCCAGCTGCGTGTGAGATCACCTCGCTGCTATCCCAGGCTGCATATGCCTGCGCGAGTGCAACCCTATCCAGCGGTTCCACAATCGCATGCAGCGCACCCAGATCTTCCTGCTCGAATGAGCCATAGATCAGCACGCGCTTCGGTTCGACAATCATGCGGCCAGCGACTGTTGGCGGGAGATTGGCCAGATTGCCAGTATAGTCCTTGGTCAGCGCGACCTCAGTTGGTTGGAAGACCGTCACAACCAGATGATAGTCTGTATCCGGTTGGGTGGCCGCCACAAAGCGCGGGTCGGTCACGGGGTCACGTCGGCCAAGCTGGCGTCGCAGGTAGCCACTCGGTGGCGGGAGCGTTCCTGGTGGCGCATCGGCTGGCACTTCCTGGGGCCAGGCAAAGAACAGCTCGGCCTGGACTTCAATATTGCCGCCAAAGACCTCGATCAGTTGATAGACCACATCTGGATCGGGCAGCGCCGAGAGCGTGCGTTTGGCAGGCAGGCCAGTTATTGGATTCTCGGAATTCCAGTGTTGGCGTGCCTCATCCGGCAGGCTATCCCACAGGCGCTTGAGCGGAAGGCGCACCCGCCGCCCACGCAGCGCAACTGCTGGCTGGTTGGGCTGTTGCTCATTGTTGGGTGGCAACAGGCTCGCCAACACGATCAGTTCCTGGGTTCCGGCCTGAGCCGCCGATGGATCGGGAGCGCGATACTCGAAATCGGATTGAATAACCTCGTTGGGATCTGAAACCTGGCCAGCAGCCTGAGCAATCAGCAGCAATCGATGGGCATAGTAGAATGGCAGCGCCTGCCATTGCAGCGCCAACACTCCCTGCTGCAGCTCTTCGACTCGGATGGGCAGATCGATGCTGCGAATATCAGATCGATAGCGTTCAACTGCCACAGGATCGTTGGGGCTGGCTGGCCCACTGAGTGACAGATGATCGAGTTCGGTTGGTATGCCAGGCAGGGCCGGATAGATCTGTTGTGCGATGGTGAGGCTTTCCAGATTCAGGGTACCGCCCGGCTGCGTATGCAGATAATTGACCCAGGTATCATACTGGAAGCGCCGCAGGAGCGTGAACGCAACCTGCCGGAAATTCAATCGGCGTGCGAGCGTCTGGTTATGATCGCTCAGGTTCTGCTCGGCATGGCGTGCTACAATCACCTCCCAGGTTCGATCCGGGGGCGCTGGTTGGTCGGTTCGGCTCGGGCGATCCAGCCGCCCAGAGCGCAGAATAAGTGGCTTGCGCACTGCCGCAGTTCGTTCAATCACCACATCCAGGCCGCCGCTGTTCGGGGCCGGTTGCGGCGGGCTGCGCCATGCCTCTGCGGAATTCGTGCCAAAGCCAGGCAGGCTGCGAATGGTTGCCAGCAAGCGATCATAGCGGCCATAGGGCTGGATGTAGTAGCGATAGAGATGCGCCCAGCGATCACTGATCAGATGCGTATACATCAGCCTTCCTGCCCGATCCGGGGCCACATAGGCTGGTGTGGATGGACGTGGGTAGGCGGTTGCCTGCCATGGGCCAATTCCAGTTCTGCCCTGCAGATCAATGGCATCACCAATCGGAACCTGCAATAGATCGATCTCGCCGCCATGGTTGAAGAAGCGCATGCTCCAGTTCAGCAGGGCGGGCAACCCTTCCTCCAGTTGTGCTTTGGTGCCATAGCGTGCGACATCCGTTGCCAGCGCTGGGCTCAGGCTGCCGATATAGGTACGCAGTTTTTCCCACTGCGATGAGTATAAAGCTGCTGTGCTAGTGAAATCTTGCGCCAGATCCTGGCTGACCAGGAATTGCATTGCTCGCGGATCGCTGGCTGCATATGGAACCATACTGAGCGTGGCATTTGGCTTATCCTGCCCCGCTGGAATAACAACAGTAATAGTTGGCCGATTGCTATAGCGCAACAGCAGGCGTGTCGTTCCAGTGAGCGTTGTGTTGCCAGCGCGTGGAAGAACCAGCGTGAACTGGCTGGTGCTGGTCGCTTCGTTGATCGATTGCTCGCCGGCACCTGGGTCATCGCTATTGATCAGGCTGATCGGGCCTGAGGTAATATTCAGCACCACACGATCACCGGGTTTGCCCGCCACCACCAGTTCGCTATAGTGCAGGAGTTGCTGCACAATTGGCCGCAGGCTCACCTGCACGAGCGCCAGTAGTTGGGTCGGCTCGACTTCGGCATCGGCACTCAGCGCAATTGCTTTTCCTGGTTGGAACAGCAGCTCAATCGAGAGATGCCGCTTCAATCCTGCATAGATCTCTCTATAGGGGCTGGTTGTTGCAAGTGTGTTCAGCGCCTGGTTCAGGGTTTCCAGCAGTATCTTCTGCGATACAGGCCGACGGGTGAGTGGGTCGCGTAGGCAGATCGCGACGGCCAGGCCAAAATACTGTAGCACACGCCAGCCATATGGATCGGCGGCAGGCGGCGTTGCGCCAAGAAACCCGCTGAGTGTTGCGGCGGATGTCGGCGGCGGCAGGCGATAATCAACAATATAGGTATGCATTCCATCATTCTGGTGCTGTTCCATCGCGGTGATTAGTGCGCGTAATAGCGGATGTACGGCCCCATCGCGCACGCCACGAGTTCGGGTAGCGCGCCGTGGAGCAATCTGAACCACGGATGTTGTCGTCAGTCCAGCCCATTCCGGCCATTGCAGCAGCGATTCGCGCCAGGAATACCAGGGCACCTCATCCATCTGTGCTGCGCTGGTTGGGAGTTGCTCACGCTGCAGGGTGCTTGGGTACCATGCCTCCCAACGGCTGGTGGTGAGCGTATCGGCGGGTTCGAGCAGCAGATCCTCGCCTGGAAGCAGTTGCACCTCCTGAATAGGGCGTAGCGCTGTGCTCAGTCGCTCTGCGGACTCAAATGTCTCGGTGGTGTGTGCATCAACATCGAGTTCATACAGGCGGAAGCCGGAAAGCAGTTCGGCTGGGAAATCCGGCAGTGTGCTTGGCGCACGGTTCCAGCGCATGTGGATGCCCTGAATGCCAGATGGATGCGGCTGGAATGCAATTGCATCCAGGCTTCCAGCAAAACGTGCGAGTTTCGGGCGTGGGACATGAGCGCGGCCAGTGATAGCGTGCTGATCTTCGGGGGCCAGCAGCGCAATTGGGCCTGGTTTGGGCAGCCATTCCAGCGATGCAAGGCGGCGCTCTTCCTGTGGTAGCCTGCCATCTGCTGTTGGATCGCCAGTGAACTTCAGCACAATCTCGGCTGGGGTTAGCCCGGAATAAACGCCATTGACGCCGATGGCCTGAATAAACACCTGCCATGCATCGCCGCGCCATCCCTGTTCTGCAGCCGGGATGATGCCGTATTCGCGCAGCACGGCAATTGGCAGGCCAATATATTCCTCGGATGTATTGGTTGTGGTTGGGAATGGCAGCTCGATGATGATATCGGTTGGCAGCGGGCGCGCATGGCTGGCCGGTGCAGTTTGGATCTGATCCCCCGAGGTGATTGCATCAAGGCCATAGCTGCCAATTGGCAGCGTGGCCGAGCGGCGGAAGATCGCCCGATGTGTGCGAATAACAACATTCGGGCCAGTTGTTCGGGGGGGCGCTGGCTTCCACGCCAGGGTGACAGCGCTTGGTGTGATCAGATCCGGCGCTTGTGTGAGCGCACCAGCCTGCTCGATCACCTGCGCTGCACCAAGCGGGTATTCGATTGTCAGATCGGCCTCAATCGGTGGCAATGGCGGCTCATCCGATGTACGCGTCATGATCATTGTAAGTGGGCGGCCAGCCGCTCCGGCATAATCAAATGGCGTGATTGTGTACAGGTAGCGCCGCCCTTCGGGCGGGATGGCGGCCCGATCCTCGGCTGTTTCTTCTGCAAACTGATCGACGACCTGAAAGCGGGTTCGCAATCGTTGGAGCAGGCTGACACCCTTTTGCTGGCTGCGATGCAGTACCTCGCTACTCTTGATCGTCAACATGAGATCGCGCTCATCGCTATCGAGTGAGCGGCGGCGCACCTCATAATAGGCCAGATGGTGATCGGGATCGGCGGCAGCGCGGCTCACCTCGCCAGATTCAAGATGATCCCAGGTGAGATCCCAGGCCAGCGCGATTGTGGTTGCACTGCTATAGCCCTGAACCCGACCGAAGATCGGTGGATGCTCGGCAAAGCTGGTGCGTGGGGTGTTGAATGGCCGTACCGGGCGCACTGGATCGTTGGTGGATGGCGCGTTCGCATCTGGCCCAAGGCGCTGGCGAATGGTTGGGAAGCGCCGCGTGTTCAGGCTCGTCAGCCATGCTGGCTCATTCGCTGGTGCCGTTCTGTGGCGGAACACAAGCCCCATCTGGAAGGCAATCGAGCGGCTGGTGTCGAAGGATTGCGGGTTTTTCACATAATCACGCAGATCGGCGATGATCTCGTGAATGATCATGCCACGAATCTGCGCGATAGCCTGGAAGTTTTTTGCCTGTTCGGTATTCTCGCCATTGGCGCTATAGGCGCTGGTTGTGTCCTGGAATGCGGCGATCAACTGCCGATCATACTCAGTTTTTGTATCGACTTTAAAGAATGGTGAGCTGCGGAACTGTTCTGATGCTCCACGCACCGCCGCTTCATAATCATCCTCACGGGCATGATACACACGCGAATCCTCAATGCGCTCCTCATCGCCAACCAGCGGCTGCGGATCGCCAACAAGTATCCCGTTTTCGCGCAGGAAGGCATAGGAGATAAAATCGGCCAACTCCACATTGCTGAATGTTCCAGTGCGCTGCTTATCCTTCAGGTTTTCTGCGCGCTGGATCACAGCATCCCACTGAACTCGCCAGCGCAGCGTGCCATCTGGATCATGATCAGATTGTGGGTCGTCCCAGGTTCTCCATTGGCGATCATAATGCTCAAGGCTCAGGCCAGATGTCGGCAGATCAGGGATGCTCAGTTCATAATCATAGCGATACTCACCAGGCGATGCTGGCGGGTATGGCAGGAAGCCAACCTGGGCTTCTAACCCAGCGGCGGTTTCATCCGGATCACCCTTGGGGATCAGGACGAAATGCGTATAGCCATCGCTGCCAAACTCAGGGCGGATGACGAACAAAATATAGCTTGGTGTTTCAAAGGTTCTGACCCGCGCTGGTGCGGCAATCGATAATACTGCGCGCCTGCGCGTGGTTGTAGCATCGGCGGCTACACTAGTGCTTTCGGCGGCAGTCAGCAGGTTCACCTGATCGGGAGTAGTAACAATCGATGGCGAGTCGCCCGCCTCCAGGCCCATATCCATATAGGCACGCGTGCGCGCCTCGGCAGCAATCACATTGTCAGTACCAAAGCCAAGATTGACACTAAAACCAATATCGTGGCCCATTGCATGGAAGCTGAGCGATGCCTGCCCACGTAGCCCAAGCCCGGATGGATCGATCCCATTCAGGGCCAGTTCCAGGCTGGCGGTAATGCCGATCCCAAGCGAGATGCGCCCCGAGAAGCTGAACAGGAACAGGCTAACCCAGACCTCGATTGTCAGCCGGACATAGATTTCCAGATGGATGCGCCCATACAGCATCGAATGGCCAAATGGATCGGAAAGGCTCAATGCGCCGATCAGGCGGGCACCATAGGAGACATAGGCATACACCTGTAGGCGCGCACCAACGACGCCAAGATCGACCTCAGCGCGGAAATCGAGTGAGGCCGAAACCTGGTAGTTGGTGCCAATCAGCAGTTCTTTATCATTGCCACGAAATGTCACACGGAAGATAAATCCGCCGCGATATTCAGCCGCCAATGGCCCGAACTTCATGCCCCAGCGCAAGCGATCCGGCCAGCCTAGCTCATAATGAACCAGCCCAGGCTCGACCAGCAGCGAGGCCGAGAAGCTACAACTGCGTAGGGCAGCCTCAATGAAGGCTGGCATTTTTGGATTGGTGCCCAAGCTGCCATTCGGGTTCGAGACGACGCGGGCGAGGAAGCGCGGTTTGCGCGGCTGCAACAGCATATATCCGCTGACCAATGGCCGATTACGGATATTCTCATCATTCTTGTCATAGGAATAGTAGTTTGTGTTGATCCAGCCGCGCCCGGCCATATAGAAGGTCAGATCGCTGCGGAAGGCGATCACCACCTCGAACAGATACAGGCATTTGAGCGTCTTCTCGGCTGCTTCTACCCAACCGATCCCAACCGATGCCGATGATTGGGCAATCATGGCGCGTAGCACTATCGTCCAGCGTGGGTCGCCCGGCCCGCCAAAATCAGGTGCCCAGCTATCGCGGGTGGTGATATTACCCTGGGTGCGTGAAAGCTCATCGAGCTTCTTGATCAACTCGCGCAGATCGGTGGTCTCATCGGCAACCTTGAGCGCTTTAAGGGTATAGCGATAGCCAAACCCGAAGCCAATCTCGCGGATGTAGATCTGCACAACCGGGATCAGCAGGCTAAGGCGGCCAACATTCAGGGCAATAAACCAGGCCCGCAGCCAGGTTGTATCAGGGTTTTCCCGAACGCGCACAAATGCGAAGGCTGCATCAAGCCGTGGCAACCCCTGCAGGATAACGGTACCCTCACCGCTGAAGCCCTGCTTGGTCGGTTCGTTATGGAAGCTGATCGTCGCATCAATCGTGAAGGCATCGCCAATGCTCAGCCGTGCTGGCAGGTCGGTCAGATGCAGGCGCGGGAAAAACTCGCCTGGTGCTGGCAGGCCAATATAGAGCATATGGTAATCGGGCCGGTCGCTCTTATGATCGCCCTCGCCCTGTGCGAAGCTGATCTGGCCGCCAATCATCATGGCACCATCGCCATCGAACATTGATGCCTGTGGCAAGAAGCCAACAGAGCGAACCTCCATCTCGAAACAACCAAAGAAACTGAAGGTCAGCTTGCGTGGCAGTTCAATCAGGAAGCGCACATGGCGGCTGATCACGCTGGCATCGCCGGTAAGTGGGCACTCAACCAGATCGATGCCAATGTTTGGCAGCCAAGCAAGCGGCCCCTGGGCATCATCACCAGGCGATAACACAAATCGGGCATTGCCAGTGATTGTGAAGTACAGATGGTTACGGTTGTTCTCCTCAACAAAGCCGATACCCAGCTCCTGGATGCTGAAACGGAAGCGGGTTGCATGGCAATCGAGCAGCTTGGCACCCTTCAGGCTGGCCTTGCCCTCGATCAGCTTCATCGTTCCATTCTTATCGGCAAACTGGAGGAAAATAGTTGCCTGGGCATCCCCAACCAGTGCTGGCGGCAGGCTGCCGGTGCCGGTGAGCGTGAAACTCAGCAGGCGGCTATCGACCATGGTGAAGCCGCTGCCACGAAAGTTGAAGCGAGTGTTGATCGCCCGTAGCGTGATTGGTGCCTGATCAACCGTCGTGGTCAGGCTGATTCCGCCTGAACCCACCTTGAAATCGCGCACGCGAAAGATCAGCGGCTCATCGCTAATGCCAGCATAGCTGATCGTCAGCGCCGCTCCTGGTGGCTGCACAAGCTGGTAGTTATAATCCTTTGTAACCAGCGTCAGATGATGAAATCGGTTACTGCGGCCCGCAACCGGCGTACCCGTAAATGTCCAATCCAGGCCAAGCATGCTAGCCTGAACCTCTTGTTGAGCGGAATTGAGCTGGATGCCCTGGTTATGGTTCACACGTAGCCCAAACGAGGCCAGATCCAGAACAAAGTCGATCTCACCAGCAAGTTCAAGCGCCTTGACCTTCACCATAATAGCCACTGGCACACTGATCGCCTGCGCGCTGACATCGAATGTCACACTCGCTGGCGCACTCACCTGGATGAATTGATCGCCGCCCTGGCGCAGGAATGGGAACTGGAAGCCATCGCTGTTAACCGTCAGCGTCCCGTTCTTCCAATCGCTGGCACTCAGCCCACCCGCCGTATCGAGCCCGATTGGTCGGCATCGTGCAGTGCCGGTTGTGCTGATCGGCTCAAGCAGCGGCAGTTGGCGCAGGAAGCGTAATGGCGATCCGCCGCCGATTGGCAGATCGATCAGCACAAGGCTGGTTGATTGGGTTGTGCTCAGTTCGAGCTGCAGAAGTGGCTTATCCGGCGGTTGGCGTTTGGTATCATCATCATTATGCAGATCACGATCCCCATTGCGCCCCCAGGCCAATGTTGAGCGAGCAGTTATCTTCTGGCCGCCTGGAAGTGTCGCAATCAGCCCCAAACGGCGGAACACGCCCGCGTGATTACTGGCCAGCACAAGCGAGAAGCGTGTACCAGGTGGAATATCGATGCGCACACCAGGCAGGCGGAATGTACGCCCGGCTGCTGTGGTCGGTTGCCAATCGATACGCAGCTCTGGCTGATCGCCAGCATAGATGATTCGGAGCGCCAGATTCGTTGGGGTCGGATCGCCATCATCGGCAAGATCGGCAGAGAACAGGCGCAGCCATTCATTAATATGCTGGTTCGCAAGCTGGAGCGTGAGGCAATCCTCATCAATGGCAATATCGTTTGAATCGAGATCCGCGACAACGGGGCGGCGCAGATGCAGCTTTGAGGCGGGATCGAGCGCCTGATCGGCGAATTTGAGGACAAGATCGCCAGCCACCAGATCGCTACTTGCCGAGCGCTGCTGGATGCGCAGATTTGCGATATCGATAGCCAGATTGGGCTGGAGTGCCAGATCAAGGCGATCATACAGAACCCGGATCGGCAGACTCGCACCAACATTCTTGATCAGATCGATTCGATCAAACAGATTCCGAATCTGTTGCAGAGCCTGGGTCGCCTGGGCAACCCGAAGCGCGGGCGATATCCCGTCTGTCATGGTTCCTCCTGTTGGGTCAGGCGGTTTTCAGATCCTGCAACAGTGCGATAATTTCATTGAGCAGTGTGTTGAGCTCTTGCTTAATATCGGCCAGCGTCGGCAGGCCAGCGACCGTCTTGCTGATGTTGATCGCCCGTTCAATGTCCGCACGCTGATCTGGCAGAAACTGGGTCATCGAGGTGAGCAAGCCCTGGAGTTGCTGATTAAAATCGTGGACATCCGTGATTGCACCGCCGATAGTCGTGCCGCCGATAGTGCCAATCAGTTGATCGATCTTATCGCGCAGATCGCGTAGGAGGCTGATTGGTTCATCGATCAGGCGATTGATCAGATCATCGCCAGAGGATGGCAGAAGTTCCTTGAGCGTATGGAGGGCCGGTTTAATCTTTGAGTCCTTGTTCGTGGTAAGAAACTGCTTGAACTCGGTCAGCGCCTGCTTCAGGTCCTCGTAGATCGTCGTCTCAGCCATGGAGAATCCTCCTTATGACACACAACAGACTGATGATCAAACGGAGCATGATCCCTTTTTCGTCACCGGGCAACGCAATAGTAGGCAGTAGTCCGTCCGCGTACATGTGATGGGGTAGCCATCCGCAGGGGCGCGATATATCGCGTCCGTACAACCCTTCAGAATAGCTCGGACGCAGTAGTAGGAAGATAGAAATGAATGTGGGTTGAGCTAATACCTAGTATAGCTGGGCACCAACTGTTGGCAATACGACTTTAGGCTGAGGCTGCTCGTGCATCGATCACGGCAAGGTAGGCACAGAGGAGTTGGCGAGCCTCGGCAATGATTGCATCAACATATACGCTGCCTCGGGGCT
>JBBQSD010000038.1:0-47852 GCA_038214135.1 Chloroflexales bacterium
CGAGTGATACAGCACCGATCAAACTTGAGGCGATTGCGAAGGGCTTCACGAAACCATTGTATGTTACCAATGCAGGTGATGATAGCCAGCGTCTGTTTGTTGTCGAACAGGCTGGGATCGTCAAGATTGTTCAGAATGGCGCAATAGTAGAAACACCGTTTCTGGATATTCACGAGCAGGTTGGATCGAGTGGCAGTGAGCAGGGTCTGTTGAGTATTGCGTTTCATCCTAAATATCGTGAGAACGGCTATGTGTTTGTCGATTATACCGATAAGGATGGCGATACGGTTATTTCGCGGTTTACCGCATCCGGCGATGCTGCCGATCCAGAGAGCGAACTGGTGCTGCTCAATATCGATCAGCCATATGCCAACCATAATGGCGGGTTGGTTCTGTTCGGGCCAGATGGCTACCTATATATTGGCCTGGGTGATGGCGGCAGCGCTGGCGATCCCGAAAATCGAGCACAGGATCTCGATTCACTGCTTGGCAAAATCCTACGGATCGATGTCGATAGCGGTTCGCCATATGCCATTCCCAACGATAACCCATATGCCGATGGTGGCGGTAAACCAGAAATATGGGCCTATGGCCTGCGTAACCCCTGGCGCTTCTCATTCGATGACTCAACTGGCGATCTGTTCATTGGCGATGTTGGCCAGAACAAGTATGAGGAGATCAATTTCCAGCCAGCCGGCCAGGGCGGCAGGAATTATGGCTGGCGGCAGGTTGAGGGCAATCACTGCTACAAAGAGGATTGCGACCAGGACGCCTATGTTGCGCCAATTGCCGAATATCCCCACGAACAGGGCTGCTCCGTGACGGGCGGGTTTGTCTACCAAGGTGCAGCATTCCCGCAATTGCAAGGGAGCTATTTCTATGCAGATTATTGCCAGGGCACGATCTGGGCGCTCCAGCGGGCAGGAAATAGTTGGGATACCAGTGTTGCGCTGGAGAGCGATCTACGGATCAGTTCGTTCGGCATGGATCAGGATGGCGAATTGTATCTCACCGATGGATCAAGCGGAGTGCTCTATCGGCTGGTTGCATCCAATGCCTGAAACGCCGCTTCGGCGATCGAGAGTGGATCAAGCCCGAAATGGCGATAGAGATCGGCCCGCGCCGCCGATAGCCCAAAATCATCGACACCCAAGGGGGTAACGGGCGCACCGGCAATGCCACCAAGCCATGCAAGTGCATGTGAGGCACCATCGAGTATCGTCACAATTGGGGTTGGGTTGTGGCGCGGAAATAGATCATCGAGATTGGCACGATTGCGCCAGGCCTCATACAGTCGCCGTGGGCTGACGATATTGATCACATCGGCGGCAACCCCTTCGCGGCGCAAGTATTCGGCAGCAGCACACACCTCTGGGATGATCGCGCCAGCGGCAACAAGTTGAATGGATTGTTCAACTGCTGCTGTGGGGTAATCGCGTCTACTATCGATCAATCGGTAGCCACCACGCAGCACCTGTCGGCGCAATTCCTGCGGGCCAAGCCGTTGTAGGGCTGGTTCAAGCAATCGCTGATCAACCGGGCGTGTCGTCAGGCGTAGGTAGGTTGAGCGGCCATGTTCGCGATCACAGCAGGAGCGAATCGCATCAAGCAGCAGCCATTCAAGCTCACGGGCAAAACATGGCTCGAATGATTCTAGCTTGGGAAGTTCGATCCCAATCGATGGCGTAATCGTGCTCTGGTGTGCGCCACCCTCTGGCGATAGCGTAATGCCAGCTGGTGTTCCGGCAACGATAAAGCGTGCGCCGGAATAGACGCCATAGATCAGTGCGTCGAGCCCGCGCAGCACAAATGGATCATAGACGGTTCCAATCGGAATAAGCTGTTGGCCACACAGATCATCGGCAAGACCAAACATGCCCAGCAGCATAAACAGGTTCATCTCCGAGATACCCAGTTCGATGTGCTGCCCTGATGGGCCACGCTTCCAGCGCAACAGCCGATAGGCCTCGGTCTCATAATCCGGGTGCTCAATCGGCGAATAGACGCCAGTTTTGTTGATCCAGCCTGCCAGATTTGTCGAAACCGACACATCCGGCGATGTGGTGACGATCCTGCGCCGTAGTTCGGGAATATCGGCCAGGCGCACCAGCAAGCGCCCAAATGCCTCCTGGGTGCTGATCTGATCTGGCACACTGAGTGCAACATCCAGTGGAACAGCGGCTGGATCGAGCATTTCTGCCGGGGGCCGTTGTTTTACCGGGGAACCGGCAAACAGCCGCGCTGCCATTGCAGCACACAACTCGCCTTCTGGCGTATCTGGCGCAAAGGCATCCCATTCAGTTCCAGGGCGAATGCCAAGCTGGGTTGCCAGTGTAGCGATCTGGTCTGCACTCAATAACTGCGAATGGTTGAGCGGATGGCCAGCAGTTGGCAGGCCAAAACCCTTGATCGTATAGGCAAAAATGATCGTCGGGCGGCGCGGTTCTTCATTCGTTTGCGCCAGAACCGCCAGCAACTCGCCCAGATCATGGCCGCCAAGATTGGTGACAACCTCGCCAAGGGTTTCATCTGGAATATCGTGAAGCACTGCCGCGATTGTCGTTCCATCAGGGCAATCGAGCAACCGTTCGCGCATGGTCGGCGCTGGCAAGCGGATGAGCGCCTGATATTCCTCATTGCTCATCTCATCGATCCGCACACGCAACGCATCGCCGCCTGGCCGGGTAAACAGAGATTGCAGCAGGCGGCCATACTTGGCTTCCAATACACGCCAACCGAGATCAGAAAACAGGCGCTTGAGCCGTGCTGCCTTGATCCCCGGAATCACCCGATCCAGGCTCTGCCGGTTGAGGTCCACAATCCAGATCAGGTTGTCCAGGTTTTCGAGGGCCTCATCAAGCAGCGCCTCCCAGACATTGCCCTCATCGAGTTCGGCATCTCCGATCAGCGCAATAAAACGGCGTGATGTTACCTTCTCGAAATGAGCCATAGCATAGCGATGGGCCAAGGCGGCAAAGGCCGGAGCAACAGCACCAAGGCCGACCGAGCCAGTTGAAAAATCAACCTCATCTGGATCTTTTGTGCGACTGGGGTAGGATTGCAAACCGCCATAGGCCCGCAACTCCGTCAGGTAGCGCTGCGGCAGACGGCCAAGCAGATATTGAATTGCATGGAAGGCTGGCGATGAATGGGGCTTCACCGCAACCCGATCACCAGGTTGTAGGAAATCGAAGTACAGCGCCGTTAGGATCGAAACCATTGATGCTGAGGAAGCCTGATGCCCGCCGACCTTCGTTCCATCCAGGTTAGGCCGGACATTATTGGCATGATGAACGATCAGTGTTGCAAGCCAGAGCACACGCCGCTGCAACGCAGCAAGGGTCGCCAATTGTTCCGCCGATGGCAGTTGTTCTGAAAGCGGCTCTGGTGCATGGGTGATCATGGCGTCGTTCCTTGCTATGCTGCACTATTCATCAGTTGGCAATCGGCCTGGCAATGCGGCGCGGAGGAGCGAGCGGGCTTTCCAGAAATACTCAACACCAGAACCAACCGTCCAGATCAACGCAAGTGTGATTGGAATTGGCCAGAGTGATGTTAGCAACAGGAGTGGTCCGGGGATGCCGGGTGTGACACTGGCAGCGGCATCGATCAAACGCCAGATCAATGCCGTAACGGTAAACACGAGCTTCTGTTTGCCCCACGAGCGCGCCGAGATCACGACGCCAGCGGATGCGGCAAACGAGCGCAGCCCCGAAACGGCAAACTCGCGCGCAATCACAATCACTGCCAACCAGGCGGGCAACAACCCGCGCTCGACCATCGGGATGAGCGCACCAGCAACAAAGATTTTGTCGGAAATGGTATCGAGGAACACGCCCAATGCAGAGACAACCTGGAGTTTACGGGCAATTCTGCCATCAACAATATCGCTGATCGCCATGGCCAGGAGCAATATCGCAGCAGCAATATCGGCCCAGGGAATAGCAACAGCGATCAGAAGGACCAGCAGTGGTGTGGTCACAATCCGAAAGATACCAAGCAGGTTGGGGAGATCGCGCTGGTTCAAATGTCCCTCCAGGCTCTATTATAGCAGCCTACATCAATCGTGAAGTTCAAACCTGGTGTCACATATATTTCCGGAATGACACATCACATGGCCAGCCATGAATGTAGGGACGGTTCGCGAACTGCCCGTTTTGTGCATTATTGACCGTCGCGATGGGCGGTTCGCGAACCGCCCCTACCCGGATGGCGCTGTGGCAACCCTAGTTGCCACGAACCTCTATCTCGCCAAGAACCAGCCGATTGGCGCTCAACCGTTGCGCTGCATCTACACCAGCAATGGAGAGCCGTGTGGCGGGTGAGCCATCGCCGCCGTACACACCAAGTACGATGGTATAGCGACCAGGCGGCAGATCCTTCGGTAAGAATATGGCTCGTTCATCGTGCAGCGGATCGCCAACGCGCCAGGTTGTTGTTTGCCCAGCAGGCGGATACCCAGCCAATGGTGGCGCATCATCATTGGCCAATGGTGGCAGCTCACAATCGCGACACAGATGCTGAAACATGCGATAGTTGTTGGTTGGCGGCGCAAAAGCAGCCCAATAGAGTGTAATTGGCAGTGTGCCACCAGGGCGAGCCACACCACCATGCAGATCGATACTGAAGCCGCGCAGCCGGATCTCGCCACCAAATATGGCCTGAAGCATAATATCTGGTTGCGGAACGATACCAGCCTGGCCAGCGTTATAGGTCTCGGGGAAACTCTGGCACATCACCGCAACGCCAATCAGGGCATCGCCTGTTCCACCACACGGCCATGTCTTTTGCGGGTACTGGAAGCGTAATCCAACCCAACCATAGCGATCATCCTGTGTTGGCAGGGGCTGGCCAGCCGGTGTTTCAGCAATCAGTTCGGCCAGGGTTTTTGGTGGATCCACAATACGCGCATGGTCGGGGGCAATCAATAGTAATGCACGCTTTTTGCCAGCTGCCTGGGCATTAAAAAATGGCTCATAGCGGCGTTGCCAACAGGCACGGATCTCGGCAGGCGTTGTTCTGCCACAGGTATCGCCTTCCGCAAAGACGGGGAATGTGACTGGCTTCGGTAGTGGATCTGGCGTGACACGCGGCGCATAGTAGGCATACATTCCGGCAACATAGTATGGCTGAATCAGCACAAGATCATCGGGATGCACCCGCCGCGCAATATCGGTCACGGCTTCACGCCATTGTTCCTTGAGCGGATCACCACTGAATAAGCCCTTGTTTGGTTGAAACAGCGAAAGGCCACTACTGAGCAGCAGTACACCAAATAGTGCCCAACCAGCAATCAGCGGCCAACGACTCGCTCGTGCTGGATTTTGGTGTCGTTGAATAGGTGTTCGCTGCTGGCGAACAAATGGATAACTCGTTGCCAATAGCCAACCGGGAAACGCCACCATGGCATAGCGCGATTCATACACCGGGGCGAATGCCAGCAGCGCCGCTAATAACAGGAGCGGCACAAACAACACACACAGCAGCGCAATCGCCTGTGGCTGCCGATCACGCGCATCGCGCACCAGAAGCACCAGCCCCCATAATCCAAGCAGCAGTGCAGGAAGCAGCCAGATCGCAGCAGGGAGCGCCAGAAAACCATCGATATCGCCTGGTGATCGATCAAGATCGAAGCGCACAAACGTCAGCCACAGGCTTTCGAGCGGAACAATGCCGCTGCGCCCACCAAGCACACGTTCGACAGCAGCAGCCCGCAGTGTTCCGGCCAAACCAATCGCGCCGCAGGCCAAGGCCAGCACAAGCGCCCCAATACGCCAGCGGCGAGCAAGCAGCGGGTGCCCAAGCGCAATCGCTAGCAGCACTCCTGTGATCACCAGGAGTGCCAGCCGATGCACCAGCAGGCTCGCCAACCCGACTGCCAGAACGATGGCCCAATCACGCAGGCTGCCACGCCGCATGGCGCGCAACAACAACCAGATCAGCACGGAAACGGCCAGAAACAGGAGGCTATAGGCTTTTGCATCCTGGGCATGCCAGAGCGCATATGGCGAGCATGCCGCAAACAGGCCCAGCGCGAACAGAGGCATGTTGCTACGTAGACGCTCCAGCAGAGCGTCTCTACCTTTGTCCTGACCTAGACTTGCTGATTCGCTTGCTCCCCTCACCCCCAGCCCCGCTCTCCCACGCCGGGGCGAGGGGGATGGATTGATTGTGAACCCGTTGCTGCCCGCTCCACCTGTGGGAGCGCGGCTGGGGGTGAGGGTGGTTCCTGGTTCTTGTTCGCCTGTTCGCCTGTTCGCCTGTTCGCTTGGTATTCTGACTCCTGACTCCTGACTCCTCGGTTCCCGCAGTTCCCCGCCCGCCAGCACTACTACCACCACTGCCAGCGCGCCAGCCAGTGCAGATGGGAAGCGCAATGCCCATTCCGAATCGCCGACAATCGAGACCCATAGTTTCAGGATCAGGTGATACAGCGGATAGCTCGCATCTGGGCTGATGAGTTCGCCGATCAATGTCAGCCAGCCCTTGCCAGTTTGGCCAGTGACTTCGGCCCAGGTGCCACCCTCATCCAGCCACAGGCTCTGGGCATCCAGCCGGTAAACACGCAGCAACATGGAGATTATGAAGATGATCGCCAGCGTGAACACAAGCCTGGAATTGCGTGATATGCGCTGCTGCACACCAATAATGAAATCAGGCATCGTGCTGCTCAAGTGCTTGTTGATAGACCTGTTCAAATCGTAGCGCTGCCACATCCCAGGTCAACTCCTCAAGCACGCGCTGCCGCGCATTGGCCCCAAGCCGTTTGGCCAATGGACGATCATCAAGCAAACGAATAATTGCTGCTGTGATCGACTGTGGGTCACGTTCGGGAACTAGGATGCCATGCTCACCATCGCGAATGACATCCGGGATTCCGGCGAGGCGCGAGGCAACGATTGGCCGTGCTGCACTCATTCCTTCCAATAGGACATTCGGCAGGCCATCCATATTGCCATTTTGATCACGAATAGAAGGCACAACATGCACATCGGCAGCACCAATCAGTGCCGCAGAATCTTCACGGCTCAGTTGCCCTGGGAAGCGCACCGATGCGCTCAACCCATGTTCCTGAACCTGGCGCTCAAGTTCATCGCGTAGATCGCCATACCCGCCAATCACCAGGATTGCGTTGGGATGCTGAAATACTACCTGTGCAAACGCCTCGATCAAATACGTCAGACCCTTTTTATACACCAACCGGCTGACGCTAACAACCAGTGGCGCATCGAATGGCAATCCCAGATCAACACGTATCTGCCGCGCTGCGGCTGGGTCAGGCCGGAACGCAGCGCTATCCACACCATATGGCACTGTTCGTGTTCGCTCAACAGGTGCGCCAAGCCGCAGCGCTCGCTGATGCAGATCGGCACTGCATGCCGTGATCCCGCCAGAGCCACGAAAGATCGCCGCTGCCGTTACAGAAAGGGCAGCGGCCTTCTCGGCGAGATACACATCGGAACCATGCAAACTCACAACCAATGGCAGATGCGCCAGCCTGGCTGCAATCAGGGCTGGTAAGCCATTCGGCAGCACCCAATGTGCATGAACAAGATCAAATGATCTGGATTGCTGAGATATTTGGCGCATCAGCGCAGCCAGCGATGCCATGAGTGCCAGCGGTGCCGCGGCCAACGCAGCACCCTTCAGGCCCACATCCGCTTTCAGGGCGGCCGCATAGCCCCAGACATTCAGCGCCGGATGGGGCGCATATCGAAATGGGTGTAGAACAACGCCACGTTCAACTGCATTGCGCCGTAGCTCAGGATGATAGGGAAGCACCACATGGATGGTATGGCCGCGCTGCACCAGCCCGGCCGCAATCTCCTCGATGAATGGTGCCGTCGCTTCACCCGCCCATTTTGGATAGGAGGAGGTCAGCATCAGGATATTGAGCGGTCGCACGCAATCGCCTCGAAAGTTGGGGCGGTTCGCGAACCGCCCCAACAGCGAATTACCAATTATCCACCCGATAGACGACCCAACGGGCCGCCTCTACCGCGGGATTGTTATCATTCGGCGGGCAGACACGCCGGTCTGCCCTACCACCAGGCATTACCATACATCAATGGGAAGTGCGCCTTCTGACTCCTGACTCCTACCGTCCCAGGCTCTTGAGATACTCGCGGCTCATGCGAATGCTCTCCAGGGCTGGGCGCTGACAGCGATCCTGTTCCACAATCAGCCATTCAGCGCCAGCGGCATCGGCTGCTGCAATAATACCAGGGATATCCAGCGTACCCTGGCCGACTTCCGCAAACGTCCGCTCCGGCTCTGGCGTCATATCCTTGAGATGCACAAGCGGCACTCGACCCGAAAACTCGTGCAGCAGGGCAATCGGATCGAAGCCAGCATAGGCCGCCCAATATACATCGATCTCGGCCTTGACCAATGCCGGGTCGCTCTCGTTCAGAATAATATGCAAGCCGGTTGTATCGCCAAAGCGCTTGAGTTCAAAATCGTGATGATGGTAGGCAAATGTCAATCCAGCCTTTGCACACGCAGCACCAATTGTATTGAGTGATGCTGCCAGGGTTTTATAGCCCTCCGCATCGGGGCGGCGGTTTGGGCCAAGCCATGGGCAAATGGCATAGCGTGCCCCTAGCGTCTGCAGCTCACTGATCACCTGATCCAGATCGCCCTCAAGCCGGTCGATCGACGTGTGTGCCCCCGAGACTCGTAGCCCCAGCCGATCCACTTCTGCCCGAAGCTGTGTCGGTGTCAGATTACCATACCCAGCCAACTCAACCGCACCATAGCCAAGCTCTGCGACCTTCTCAAGCGTCCCTACAAAATCCTGCGCTGTCTCCTCACGCAGGGTGTACATCTGGAGCGAGATTGGATGTGCCATGATCGAACTCCTCTTCATGATATGCAACATTGCTTGTTGATTCTACCACCAAGCAGTACGCACCAAACGGCTCAAACGTGAGATTTAATGCCAATAATTCATCGCGTTGCCAGATCTGCTGATCTTCCTGAATCCATCGACGCCCACTGATCAGATCGCGCAAACGATAATCGCCCGCGGCCAGATTAAGGGTATCGATTGGCAACGAGAGCGTGATCGTCTGACGATGCGGGCTGACATGCAGCAGGCCGATTGCATGGGTATCGCCATCGATGCGCAGAACGCTAAAGACCTGCGCACTATTGCATGGAATGACACCACAATGAACACTACCAGTACGTAACACTGGCCATGCACGCCGCATCGAGAACAACCGCTGAATTGTGGCTGCCTCATCGCGCTCCTGCCCAGCCCAGATCGATGGGATGAAACCACACACCACGATTCCGGCCATCAGCATACGGCTGATCCGCGAACCACGCAGCCCATCGGCCAATGGATTGATCAGGTGCGTACGATGGCTTTCGGTAAAACACACCTGTAGGCCAGCATTCGGCAGAGCCGTCCAGTGATCTTCAAGCCACTCGCCCAGTTCAGCCGGTGTGATGCGGCTCAATGCCATATGGACGAACATATGGTGCGCCAATTCATCAATCGCCGCATCGGAAACCAATTCCCCAATTGGCCCTGCAAGATCGCTGATCAATGCCAAATCAGGCCGCTCAACGCGTATCTGATGGCGCAGCGCAGAGAGCAGTGCCATATAGCCCAGCGAGCCGCCGCCTGCCTGCTGCGACCGATCAACCAACCAGTTTGGGAATACCGTGCGCGGAACATTTGCGCGAAATCCATCGAGGTTATACTCACGCAACAGTGACATCATTCGCAATGCCACATACTCACGCAACCCAATTGCCGACCAATCGAAGGCAATAATGCCAGGCCGGCCAGGTATTTCCAGCAGTCGGCCCTGTTCATCACGGCAAAACCAATCCCGCTGTTCATAGATATAGTGCGAATCGGGCGCGCATCCAAGCAATGGCAGATCCAGCAACACGCGCATCCCATAGGAATGGGCGCTATGAATGAGTTCCTGGAATTGTTCAGGCGAACCAAGTGCTGGATCGAGCGTGTCCAGATCACGAAGGGCATATAGATCGGTGGATGCCTGCCAGCTCCCATCCCATAACCGCAGCCGCCCACTGCTATACGCCCAGATCGGCAGCAGACACAGCGTATTGATGCCCAGTTTGATAATCTCCGGCAGGGCAGCAGCCATACCAACAAAGCCGCCAAACAAAGCCGGATGAGCTTCATAGATCGCCGCATCACCAACCCATGCCGGCGTTCCCTCCACAACCTGATCCACACTCAATTGCCATGTTCGCCGAAAGGCCGTTAACGCAGCAGGCCATGCCTCGCGCATGAGCAGAATATACTGCGTTCCGACATCTAACGAATCTGCACCATTCATCCAGCTCAGCAGACGAACCTCGTGCTGTAGCGTGACCGCACTTCCATCCCCTTCAATCTGGGGCATAGCCGATTCACGCTGGCTCATGTACCAGCACAGCAAGCTCTCATCCAGTTCGGGATTATGGATCGCCATGAGGCCCGAGGAGAACGTCGGAGCGGCTTCCATCGCACGATTATCACGCAAACCAGGGGCGAAGAAACGCCTTGGCAGCACATCCTCGCGCTGTTGTGTGGCAACACTCAGCACCACATGCGGGCGCACGCTGGTGCCAGGCGCTTCAAAGCGGCAACTCTCCAGCGTGCCAATACGTGTCCAGGGTAAGGAAAGCCGAACTCCATACAGCTGGATTGGATCATCGCTGACATTCTGAATGGCAACAGTGCGTGCAATCAGGGTTCCCGTGATGGTATAGCGGTCGAATATCTTGAGCGACCCAATGCCGATCACGATCTCAAGTTTGTAGGTACCGTTATGTTCTTCCAGATGATGATTGAGATAGCGAACAAACGCCTGCCGAGCTAGCCAGGAGACGTTACCGATCCGTATATCTATGCTCGCACATGCTTGACCATGACCAAGCACATTCGGGCCGTCAATACGTTGAAGCACCCGTAAGCCACCATCATCGCACGAAAATGCCAGCACGATTTCGGCAGTACGAATATAGACTATATCATTGGATACGCTCACACGCGCTATTGTAGCATAGCTCTCTGGTGAGCAATCAAGCGATCCGTTAACCGAGATGTTTTCGGTTCGCAAACCAGCGTTGCATTGCTTGGGTATGCAGTGGAAAAGCCAATTCTATTGGCTGATCGATAACAACCAGTTCAGAAACTTCGCTATTGGCCAGGAATGCTGGCAGCGTTGGCAGTTCTGGGCACTGCCCAAATATCAACAAATGTCCGCCAGATGAGCTGAATGACTCAAAGAATTGCACATCCATTGCTGGCAACGTAATGCCGGTCTCCTCATACAATTCGCGAACCACTGCCTCACGCCACCCCTCCCCCATATCGATAAAGCCGCCTGGCAATGCCAGATCACCGATTCGTGGTGGAATACTGCGCCGTACAGTCAGCAACCCACCAGCAATAGGCACAAGCGCAACGGCCACTGGCAATGGGTTGAGATAGGTTCGCTGCTGGCATTGCGAACAGGTGCGTGGCCAGCTACTCTCATCTGGAAAGCGCAGGCCACAAAAGGAGCAGTGATCATTCTTGCGAAACAAGTATTCACCTCATATACCCAAAACAAGGCCGTAGCGACGCAAGCTGTTGCGTCGCTACGGCCTTAGGGCGTTGGCGTCACTGAAGAAAGCAGCGTTGCCGAAGCCCATCCCTCGGTGCCATCCGCTACACCAGTACCAGGCCGATCTGGAGCAGCCCGTGTTACCCGGATGCGATACCAGAACTGCCCATTAACCTCGCGCGGTTCCAAAAACTGGATTTCATCACCAGGCCAGATCAACCCAAGTATCGTCTCTGTGGCAAGCCGCGGCTCTTTACGCAGATTCCCACCACGGACGACTGTGCCAGTTCCCAGAACTTCCTTAGGGCCAGCTGGTTGTGCTGCAGCAGTTGCCGTTTGTGCAACAGCAGTGCTGGTTTGCGCCAGAGCAGTTGCGGTTTGCTGGGGGATCACCGTCGCGGCCTGTGATGTGGCATATGCGATATTGGTGGCCGTTTGCTGGGCGCGGCGTTCAACCACAATCAGCACCCCATAGGCCAGGATGCCAAGCACCACACCCATGATCAACAGATTTACTAACACCTGAAGCGGGCCACCACGGCGGGGGGCATCCGGTGCAAACAGGCGATCCCAGTCATTCGGATCAATTTTGGCAGGCATACAGTTCCTGAGTATTCGAATGGGATAGGCAGTATAGCATACTCAGAAAAGGGATTCGCCCTCATCCTACGATAGCAGGTAGTAGCACTCCACTGCGCAGATCATGTGTTCACGGCCATTGCTGCAAACCCGATAAATAGCACAAACAAGCAGCCACCAATAACAATCAACGCCATCTGAAGATACCCAAGAATAAGCCCAGCCAGCGCCATTCCGCCACCGCTCATCTGGCCACCTGTGGCTGCGATTTCGCGCCTGGCCATATGCCCAGCAACAATCGCAACAATTGCACCAACAAATGGCAGCATAACCCAACTCAAGATCCCGAAGATCAGGCTGACGATTGCTGCATTACTATTGGCAACCGCCACAACATACGAACCAGCAGGAAGGGTGCCCTGTGCAATCCCCGAAACAACTGGCGTGTAGCTGGGCTGGGCAACCCCATACGTAGGCGGTGGCGGAGCCGCATTTACTGGCGGGAGTGAGAATGAACCGCCTGGTGTGCTCGCTGGTGCTTCCTGGCTCCTGGCGATCCGCGCCCCACAATTTGGGCAAAACACTACAGTATCATCATTGGGCAATTGGTAATCACAGATTGTACAGCGCATCCGTTCCTCTCCTTATGTTAGATTCCAGCAAGCCGCCGAACCAAGGCTGGCGTATCTGGAGCTGTGACAAGTGCTTCGCCAACCAGAATAGCATCAACGCCATAGGCTCGTACTCGCGCAACATGTTCTTGCGTAAAGATACCGCTCTCACTAACTAAGATCGGCGGTTGTGTAGGCGGTAAGCGAGCTGCCACACGTTCGGTAACCTCAAGCGTGGTCTCGAATGTGTGCAGGTTGCGATTATTCACGCCAATCAGCGTTGCACCAATGGCGCGTGCCCGATCAAACTCAGCTTCATCGTGAACTTCGACAAGCGCCTGCATTCCTAGCTGATATGTTAACGCTAGCAGGCTTGCTAAAGTTGCATCATCCAGGGCAGCAACAATCAGCAGCAGTGCATCGGCACCATAGGCACGCGCCTCATACACCTGATATGGATCAATGATGAAATCTTTTCGGAGCAGCGGCGTTGGCAGATCCAGATCACGGATGCCCTCCAGAAACTTCAGGCTGCCCTGAAAAAAACGCACATCGGTCAGGATCGAAATGGCAGCAGCACCATTGGCAGCATAGATTCGGGCAAGTGCCAGTGCATCAAAGTTCTCGACCAACACGCCCCGCGATGGCGATGCTTTCTTCACCTCTGCAATCAGTGCCGCCCGATCCGGCAGGCGCAGGGCCGCACCAAAATCGCGTGGTGGTGCGGCCTTCTCAATGCGCGCCTCAAGTTGTTCATATGGAATTTTCGCCTGCTGGCGCGCAACTTCGCTGCGCTTATGATCCAATATACGGGTCAGGAACGTTCCTGCATCCTGTGTCATCATCATTATTCCTGAACTCTCTGAATAATCCGAATTCGCGCTGATTGTAGCACTACTTCTTGCGCTGCCTGACGGGTTCAATCGGGCCAAGCGTAGTCACTATATCGCCTTCCATAAGCACGGTTTGCAGCGCTGGGAGCGTCATCAGTGTGTTGCCCCGTTGCAGCTCAACCACAATTTTGCCATGGTGCAATCGCAGCCAGTCAATTGTCGCGCCATCGATTGAACTACCCATAACGACGGTGAGCTGCTCAACGGTGTGCAGGCGCCCGCCCGCAATCAAGCCCTGGGCCACATTCCCAACCAGCGCTGCGGCTGCCATCGTTGGGCTAGCCAATCCAGATGTGCTGTAGGCTGTCCGAATGCCAAACATATCGCCCAGCTTTTCGGCTAAGGCATCACTAAACACCCGTAATACAATATGAACATCTGGCCGAATACGGCGTGCTGCCAGGCTAATCTCAAGATTCAGCAGATCATCTGATGTCAGCGCTGCAACCGAGAAGGCCCGTTCCAATCCGGCCTCACGCAACACATCCGCCTCACGGGCATCGCCAATGATCGTCCGAACTCCCTCAAGCTCGGCAATACGCTGCGAGAAATCGGGCCGCCCATTATTCAGGCGCACCACCACAATCTGCGGGCGCGGGTGCAGTGCATACAATTGGCGCACCACCCGATAGCCAACCTTGCCAAGCCCACACACCAGCACAGTATCGAACCGTTCGGTTGGTTGGAGCAACGCCGTTGATCGCAGGAAATCCAGCTTCGTGCCACTCAGATTCCTGCGCTGGATGGCTTCAAGCGCTACCAGGCTGCCGATCAGCGTCGCTCGATCACCACCACTCAACTGGCTCATGGAGCCAGGCACAATCCGGCGACCATCAGGCGTTTCGTGATGAAGCAATCGGAAGCCATTCTGTTCCTCAATTGATCGAACAAACCCATTCAATTGGCTATCCGCCTGTATCGTCAACTGCGTGACACCCAGTGGCCCACTTTCCAATGGCAGCACATACTCAATTCCGCGAACCACCGCTGCGACGGCAAATGTGGGCGCAGCGAGTGCCGATGCGCTAAAGGCAGCATTGCGCCCCAACGAACGTTCCAAGTTACGGTCGAGTTCATCGCCAAACACCCGTAGAACCACCCGTATATTCGGCTGGAGTGTTCGCGCCGTCAGCGCTATTTCAACATTCAGCAGATCATCATCAATGGCCGAAACGATGGCACGAGCGCGCATCAACCCGGCTCGACGTAGGGTCAGTGGTTCACGTGCATCACCAATAACGACAGGCACTTTACTATTGACAGCCCGTTCAACGAATTCACCATTCCAATCCCGATCAATAGCGACTGGCTCGTGGCCAGCCTCCAAAAGCTGCTGAACCGTTCGCATCCCAACGCGCCCCAGGCCACATACAATCACATGATCACGATAGGTCGAGGCGAGTGCGATCTGCCAGGCTTCACGTCGGCTACCCTTATCGAGCAGCAACCGCCCAAAATTCAGCACACCCTGGAAGATCAACGCCAAACCCAACATGGGAATAAGAAAGAACAGAATCTCGCCCAGCAGGCTATCGCTGGGGAATGGCAGGCTGCTCTGGAGTGTCTGCAGCTTGATCGTTTCGTAGAGCGCCTCAATCAGGCCAAGCCGACAACTTGGTGATGCAATCGCAGCATAGCGGCATGGGTCATACACAAAGCCCAGGTAGATCGTCCCAACCAGCGTCACAATCAGGAAGCCGGCCAGAACAATCCAGGATTCATTCAGGAGCAGGCCCAGATCATAAAGATTGGCGCGTACTAATCGCCAAAAACGGTATCGGCGGCGCAGCCGAATGGTACGGCGATTGCGAGGCGGGGTCGTCATCGTGCAGCTCCGTATGAGCGAATTGTTCTGCTGATCATACTCTCTGATCATACCATGCTGCGGCTGGCGATTTTTGTATGTTTCGCGGTACAATAGCGCAATACTCATCATCACCAAAAAGACTATGCCGCGTATGCTATTTGATGCCAATCTCATTTTGCCACTCGCCGCCGGATTGGTCGGGATGACTCTGCTGTTGGTTATCCTCAACCAGATGCGACGCAACCCATTATTACGCAACCTGAGCCTGCCGTATACAGTCGGCGTTCTGGCCTTGGTTGCATGGGGCGGGCTGTGGCTTGCAAACACACGCTTCAACCTAGCTGTCGATCCGACTCTCTGGCATATTCTGGCGGCCGCATTGATCTTCAGTTGGGGCTATGTTGCGCTCGGCGTTTCCGAACATCTGCTCGTTCAACGCTGGGTTCAGCGCAGTGGCATCACTATTCCACGGCTAGCGCGCGATATTGTCCGTGCAATTGCCATAACCCTGATCATCCTGCTCATCATGCAGCTGGTCTTCAATATCACACCCAGTTCTATTCTGATCTCATCGACGCTGCTCTCGGCAGTGATTGGCCTTGCGCTTCAGGATCTGCTCAAGAATGTAATCGCCGGAGTTGCCCTTCAGCTCGAACGGCCATTCGATGTCGGCCATTGGATCCAGGTCGGCGATGGCATTGGCAAGGTTGTTGAGATGAGTTGGCGGGCGACAAGTGTGATCACGGTGGATGGGAACTATATTATCTATCCGAATTCTGATCTGGCGACTTCACGGGTGATCAACTATACGTTACCGAATACACTGCAAGCGATGCATACCCAGATCGCACTTAGTTATGTTCATCCACCCAACACGATCAAGCGTGTTCTGCACGAAGCAATGCTGGCCTCGCCCGATGTTGCGCCCGATCCGGTGCCATCGGTCAAGGTGCTCTCATATGGCGATTATAGTATTACCTATGATCTCAAATTCTGGCTGCATAATTATGATCGCTACCCGGAAAAACGCGATAAAGTGATGACAAATGCCTGGTATGCGCTCCAGCGGGCTGGCATCAATCTCCCGCTGCCGGTTCGTGAAGTGTACCATCATGAGGAAGGCGCAAGCGAGCAGGCGCTACGTCGGCGTGGGCATCTGGCGCGGATGACCACCGATCTGCGCACGGCAGAGATTCTGGATGTTCTGAATGATATGGAGCTTGCCGTTCTGGTTGAACGAGTGCATGCCCGCCTGTATGGCGTTGGTGATCTGCTCGTTCGCCAGGGCGATCCCGGTGAGACGCTGTTCATCCTGCGATCAGGGCGCGTGCGTGTTGATGTCCGCAATAAGAATAGCGCCACGATAACGGTTAACCGGCTTGGCCCAGGTGAGTGTTTTGGCGAAATGGCACTCATGACGGGCGAACCGCGTGGTGCATCGGTGATCGCCGAAGAAGATACCGAGGTGCTTGTCGTTTCAAAGGATGATCTCGCACCGCTGTTGCGGAATAATGCCAAACTTCCCGAACGCCTTGGCGAAATGCTGAACCTACGACGCGAAATGAACCGATTAGCACTGGAACGCCAGCAGGCCGATGAACTCCCAAACGACGAAACGATCTCGTATCCAAAACTCGTTGATCGCATTCGCCAGTTCTTTGGCCTTGGCCGCGAGGAAAGCTAATCCATAAAACTCGGTATTGTGCTTTACGTACATATGTGCTACAATCCGTGCATTCGTCATACAAAAGGCTCGCGTTATTTCTACATGTACGAGAAACGTAAGAGATTCTCGGGCTTACGCAACGTCTTTGGGCTATGCCCAAGCTCTGGGTAATCATCGCGGCGCTTGCGTCCCACTGCCCACAGCGCTATACTCGTTGCTAATGGAGTAACGAAGGATGAACGAATGGCGACGCCCAACGCCCGTGCCAGACAACCAGTCGTGAAGAGCAGCCCACCGGCACCGCAGCGTGGCGGCCAATCGCGTGAGCTGTTAAACTATCGGCTTGGCGAACGAGTCGGCCAGGAAGAGCTCGCAACCATCTATCGTGCGACACATCTGACGCTTGATCGGCCAGTGATAGTTGCCGTGCTGCGGCGCAGCGATTGGGTCTCGGTCAGCCGATTCCAGATGGCAATGAAGCTTGGTGCCAAACTGAGCCATCCCAACCTGCTGCCAGTAATTGATGCAGGCCACGATGAACACTATGGCGATTATATGGTCACGCCCAAACTGGATACCCGCACGCTCCAGGAAGTGCTGGCATCTGGGCCGTTAGAACCATTGATCGGGCTACGGGTGTTTGTTCAGATTGGCCAGGCAATTGAATATTTGCACAGCCAGACGATCGTACACCGTGATCTGCAACCGATCAACATTCTTGTCACGCCACAGGGCGCGGCCTATCTATCGAATTTTAGCCTGGCCGCATCCCCAGAAACGCCCGATTTCTCGGGTGTTCACGAGGCCGATTTCCGAACTGTGTATTCCGCCCCCGAGCAGGATTTCACCTCAAACCGGATCGCGCCAGCCCATGATCTCTACAGCCTTGGGGCAGTTGCCTACCAGATGTTCACTGGTGAACTACCACCGATGCCTGGTACCGATTTGGGTGCGCTCGCAACCCGTAACCCAGCGCTTGCCGGTGTCGAGCGGGTACTCGCACGATTATTGGCTCCCGATCCAGCACAGCGCTATGGCAGTGCCACCCAGGCCATCGCAGCCATGAACCAGGCATTGCGCGCACTACGCGACGAAGCAACCGACGACATGCAGGAATCGCGTTGGGAGCCAACCGCCGAGTGGCTGGATAATCCGCTGGAACTGGCAATTGCCGAACGCATTGATGGCGAGTTCATGACGAAGAGCCGTGCTCGTGCCGATACCCTCCACCGTGTTGATGCAATCAAACGCCAACTGGATCGCTGGAGCCGCCAGGGGTTTTTGCGTAGGCCACTGCTTGGGCAATCTATTCAACCAGAACAGATCGTCAGCTATAACCTATATATCTATGAAGTGCGCGCCCACTATGAGCGCCGCACAGCACCACAACCACGTCAGACGCTCTACACCGGCAAGCCAATCGAACCCTTTGCACGCAAGGCTGAGGTATGGGAGGTTGTGCTACCGGAATATGAAGCGTTTGTTGATGCTGCGGCAGAACAAGTGCCATTGCCTGGATCGCGACAACTGACGGTATGCCCCGATTGTAGTGGCGCGAAGAAAATGCCGTGCAAGAGCTGTGCTGGTAAAGGCAGCGTTGGCCGAACCCGCAAAGTCACCGATAGTGATGGCAAGAGCCGCAATGAGCCATTTGAAGAACCCTGCCCGACCTGCCATGGGTATGGACAGCGCGAATGCCAGCGCTGCCAGGGCCATGGACAATTGCTCGAAGAATCGATCTTCACATGGTCGCGTTTTGGGAAGTTCCATCGCAATGAGGATGATCTGAGTGGGCTACACCAGCCGACCGTAGAACGACTTGCAAAGCCCGTCTTCAGCGAACGAATTGATCCATATGATGGGCGTTGGTATCAGGTCGAGCCACTCAAAGAACTGCTCGAAGAGGCATTAAAGGCTGGCGGCGAGGATGCGCGAATGCTCACAGCAGAGCTTACTATTCGGGGTGTGCCAGTCACAGAAGTCGATTATCGATTGCGTGAGAAGAACCACACATTAACGCTTGTTGGGTTTGAGAACACAATCCGTGGCGATATGACGCTCGTTGATGTCGAACGGGCCGCGCTGTATGGCGTTATTCTGTTGCTCACACTCGCGCTTGTACTTGTTGTTGTGCTACGGTTGATTTAAGAAAGCAGAAAAGAGGCGCTTTAAGCACCTCTCCAATATGCATATATGCTACCACAATTGCTATTGGAAAACAACGGCCACTCGGCTGATCCCAAGTTTTGGCGGGCAGTGTATGATCCGGCGCGTACCCGTGTCTGTGCAGAGAGTGAAGCGTGAAGACTGATCGCGAATATACCGTTCCAATCCATCACGATTCGCCTGAGGACGAACGTTCCTGGCTCCAGCACGAACTCGCTGAAGCCAATGCGACGATTCGTTCTGTACTACGCCAGATCGAGAAAGATCAATCTCGTGCAGCCGAGATCGCCCGCGCCTACAACCTCACGGTAACGAATTTGGTTGAAATCACGCGCCAGAACGCCGAAATCGAACGCGAACGCGATCTCTGGCGCATCCGTGCCACAGCTGCCCCACCAATTCCAACATTCGGCGATGGTACACTCACGCTGACTGCAGAGGAAATTGGCGCGATACGCCGCGCAATGGCCCGCCTTCATCACCCCGATACGGGCGGCGATGCACAACGCATGCAGATCTGGAATGCCGCCCTCGATGCGATGGAACCCTAAACCGAGCTTTCAGCTATCAGAGGTCAGCATTCAGTTTTGAGCATTGGCAGCGTTGGTTTTCTAGATACCACTGCCATTGCATCCACAAACAGCCGTCTTCGGTATAGAAGCATTCTAGCTACGGGGCACGGATGCCCAACACGACCGTCGTATCTGGCGGTACCCACGATCCTGCTGATGGCAGGGTGCTGACAACCACATATGGGGCGACGGTATCAAACAACGCTGGTATGCGATCACGGCCCTGGTAATCGACATAGGTTGAGGTTATGCCCATCAATGCTAATTGTTCTTTGGCCTGGTTCTCGCCCAAACCACGCAGATCGGGCATTTGGATTGCACCAGGGGTCGGCAGCGTTGCCGATGCACCAGCCACCGCTAGCATCTCGTCGTTACAGACTGGAATCTGATCAGGGCTGAATGCGGCACTCCCCTCCCAGCGATACTCGATCTGCTCCGATGGATCACGGGGTGGCAACTTCCAGGTCGTTATTTTTGTCAGCGATTCGGGCAGCAGGTTGAACCCATCTGGCCGGCAATAGTGCTGTGCTGGATCAATCGGTGGCGTATTTGGCGCAGGTGGCTGATCCGTTACTACCGGGCTATAGGTCAGTACCTCAATCTCTTCTGTCATGCCACATCCATCAAGGCTTGGTCGGCCAGCATTGGGAGCCGGTACATCTGATGTTGCTGGTATTGGTGTAAGCGCACGCTGCTGTTGATTGAGCAGCATTTTTGGCGTAAATAGTTCCTGGCTAAAATTATTGAAGGCACCTGGTAGCTTGCAGAGCGGACGGCGCAGTAACGAAGGTGGCAGATCGAAGGTCAATGGCAATTTGCCACCAGGAAACGGCTCAGAAAGCAGCTTCTGGTAGCGTGGATTACTGAACAACTCCTCCATCACATTATGCCAGATAACGCCACCACCGGTTAAGCTCTCGACTTTGGCCGTCTCTTCATTATTGTTATTGCCCGTCCATACGCCAACCGTCACATATGGGGTATAGCCAACCGCCCAGGCATCACGCCAATCGTTCGATGTCCCTGTTTTCACAGCAGCTGGCCGCGAGAGTTTCAGTTTGCTGTTCAATCCCCAGATCGGCTCGCGGGCTTTATCATCGCTCAGCATATCGCTGATAATCGCAACATGATCGGGGTTCAGTGCTAGCGAGCGCTTACTTGGTTGGTATTGATCGATCACCCGCTGATTGGCATCGGTAATCCGCAGGATGCTGATCGGCGGATAGTAGCGGCCACCACTTGCCAGCGTGTTATAGGCTGTTGTCAGATCAAGCGGTGTAACAGCGCCACCGCCAAGCGTCAGCGATAGGCCATAGTAGCCCTCGCCGCGCCGCAAGCCCGTCACACCTGCCCGCCGTAGCAGATCAATCGTCTGGTTAATACCGGCAAACTTGAGTGTCTTGACGGCCGGCATATTCAAGGAATTGGCCAATGCGGTACGCATGCGCACCGGGCCATTCCAGCGCCCATTATAGTTCTTTGGCTCATACCATTCGGTGCCCGTTAAGGGGAATTTGGTTGGCACATCCCACAGAACGGTCGCCGGGGTCAGCCCCTGCTCCATCGCAGAAAGATAGGTGAATGGCTTGAGTGCCGATCCCGGCTGACGTTCACGTACAGTAACATTCACCTGGCCATCGAGTAAATTACCCTTTTCGCCTGGAGTTTTCGTTGGATCAACGCGATTGTAATCGATGCTTCCAACCATGGCCAGAATTTCGCCAGTGTTTGGCTGCATCACGACCACAGCAGCATTATGAATATTGCGCTCTTCGAGTTCGGCAATCCGCTCGGCGGCCTTCTGCTGAACCATATTCTGCAGATTAAGATCGATGGAGGTATACACAGAAAGGCCCTGATTGGCGAATTCTGGGCCATACTTATCCTCAAGTTGTTTGCGAACATAATAGACAAAATGCGGTGCGTTGAGTGGAATCTGCTTACTCGATAATGGCAGATCTTCGGCGGCAGCCAGGCGTGCCTGGGCATCGGTGATCACGCCTTCATCAACCATCTGACGCAACACGGCAACCTGACGCCATTTTGGTGCGGGGACAGAATTGGGCAGTTCATTTTGGGTGTTGAGCCAGCCATCATCGAGCGTGATACCCTTGAGAATGCCACCCTCAGTAAAATTATAGGGATCATACGCATTCGGGAGCTGTGGCAGCCCAGCCAGCAATGAGGATTGTGCCAGTGTTAGATCAATAGCGCTGGTATTGAAATAGGTATTCGATGCAGCCTCAATCCCGTAGGCCAGGTTCCCATAGTAAATTTCATTCAGGTAGAGTGCCAGAATCTCCTGCTTTGTGTAGCGTCGCGAGAGCTCCTGGGCGAGAATGATTTCGGTTACTTTGCGCTGGTAGCGATTTTCATACAAGCGCTCTTCTTTGGTCAGCACCACACCTTTGATGAGCTGCTGCGTGATCGTCGATGCGCCACCCGTCTCACCGCCAGCCTCCAGGCTACGCACAAACGCCTTGGCAATACCCTCGTAATCGACGCCGGTGTTCTCAAAAAAGGTTTTATCTTCAATCGCCACTGTTGCAGCAATCAAACTCGGAGCAATTTTGTCCAGCGCCACGCGTGTGCGCTTGCCAGCGCCAAAGAATTCGTATAACAACACACCATTACGATCATACAGGCGGGTTGTCTGGAAACTATTGCTCGCCGTCGCAATCGCATCAAGGCGCGGTTTGAGCGAATCGGCCAACTGGCTGTAGGCACTATAGGTTGCCCCAACACTGCTGCCAAGAATGCCAAAGGTCAGTACGAGCAGAACCACAACAAAGGCAGCAATAATGCGGACAAAGCGATTGCGGCGCACAGGAGCCGGGTGGAGCATGCTCGGCGTTGGCCGCAGGCGGCGTGGCCGCCAGGGGTGGCGGCGCTGATCAGATCGTGCCATAATTCACATTCTTGTGTGTCTTCATATACGCGCATTGTACCATGCCAGGGTTGTTCATCAAGCCCAGTTGCCCTGACGAACAGATGAAACAGGTTCCTGCCGATGCAGTAGAGCGTGTGGTACAATAGCGGTATTCTTTCGCCTCGGAGGGGGCAATAATGTCATTTTTTCAACGATTGTTTGGTCGTGGCCAGGATGCACCACGAACCGAAGAAGAAGCCGAACAGGAACAGCAGAAGATCAACCAGGCGACCGAAAAGGCTCGCCGAGGTTTTTTCAGCCAGATCACTGGTCTGTTTGCCGCAAACGATCCGATCACCGATGAGTTGTGGGATGATCTTGAAGGCCTGCTCATCCAAGCCGATGTTGGCGTCGAGACCAGCATGTATCTGGTGAATCGCACCAAGGATCGCGTGAATCGCAATGGCGTCAAGCGAGCTGGTGAAGTTCGCGAGATGCTCAAGGCCGAAATGATCCGCGTTCTTCAGGATCAAGCCGGGCGCAAGCCACTCCAGGCACACCCATATATCCTGCTTGTGGTTGGCGTGAATGGTGTTGGCAAGACGACAATCATCGCCAAGCTTGCCCATCGACTCAAGCATCAGTTTGGCAAGAACGTCCTGCTGGCTGCTGGCGATACCTTCCGCGCTGCTGCGACCGAACAACTGGAAGCCTGGGCCGAGCGCGTTGGTGTGCCGATTATCGTCCGTGGGCAGGGCGCGGATCCAGGTGCAGTGGCCTATGATGCAGTTGAGGCAGCACTGGAGCAGAATGTCGATGTGCTGATCATCGATACGGCTGGCCGGTTGCACGCCAAGACAAACCTGATGAAAGAGCTTGAGAAGATCCGCAATATCATTCGCCGCCGCATCCCCGATGCGCCCCACGAAGTGTTGTTGGTTATTGATGCAACAACTGGCCAGAATGGGGTGCTGCAAGCCAAGGCATTTCTACAGTCCGTTGAAGTCACCGATGTCGCAATCACCAAGATGGATGGGACGGCCAAGGGCGGCATTGCGTTTGCGATTGCCCAGGATATTGAGCGGCCAATCCGCTATATCGGTACTGGCGAAAAGATGACCGATCTGGCCTTGTTCGATACACAGCAATACGTTAATTCGCTGTTTGGGGAGTAATACCATGCCGGTCGAATTTGTGGCCTGCCCTGCCTGCAAACAGAAGCTTGCGTTACAGGATTATGTTCTGCAGGGAAATGAAGTTGTCTGCGCCAATCCACAATGCCTGACATCACTGCGGATCGACCAGCGCCAGCCGCTCAAAGTTTCGGTGGTGCCTGTCGAAAAAACGCGCAATGCGAACAGCCGCCCTGAGTCCTATGGTTAGATGTATAGCCCATACCAAACGATGACGAAACAATCTCGTAACTTGCTCAATCGGCGCTTCTGTATTCGCAGTGTGGCGTTCCTGGTCGGCAGCGCATTCCTCAGCGGTTGCATGCTCGTTTCTGGTAGGCGTGAATCCCTTGATGCACGACCAGAAGCCGGCAACACACGGGTGAGCTTTTTGAGCGCCGAGGGCGATGAACTTGGCAGTATTGCTGTCGGTCCATCGTTCACCACCTATGAGGTGATTGTGATTATTGCTGTTGAACAGGGCGATCTCCAGTTGGATGTATATGATGCCGATGGCGCAGCAGCAATCACACTCAAGGCCCGCCCGGACGAACAGGTGACTCGTAGCGCAAATTTGGCCTCGGACGAGCGCGGCAATCTGCGCTATCGGGTGACGACCCATGGCGCTCGTAATGGGAACTACCAGATTTTGTACCGCCGCAAGGGGTAGCCCTCCATCCGCAGGCTTATGGAAATTGAGAAATTATTCGGGGATATGGCACCTGGCGCCTAAAGTCGCGGATGTGGATTGCGCAAGCCATGCTTGCGCTGCGGCAGCATGGCTGCCGCACTCCAGACACACAGCCGAACCCTCCCCGATTAAAATGTAATAGATCATCAGCCTGCGGGGGTATGGTGGGTGATCTTGCGACAATAACCGATAGCCAATAGTCGAAAACATAGGTAGTACCATGCCACGCACAGCAAACGATATTGTGCAATTATCCGAACAACAGCGGGTTGAATTCATCAGCCTGCAATTCACCGACATTCTGGGCATGGTCAAAAATGTGACCATACCAGTCGCGCAACTGCCAGATTGTCTCGATCATGGCGTGTGGTTCGATGGTTCTTCGATTGAAGGGCTTGCGCGCAATCGAATCGCCGAGAATGACATGTATCTGGTGCCCGATCTCGATACCTATGCACTTGTTCCCTGGGATGATACCGCAGGGTTCCCAACTGCCCGGATTATTTGCGATATTCATTCACCCGATGGTCGGCCCTTCGCCGGTGATCCACGGTCTATGCTCAAGCGCGCCATCGAAGAAGCACAGCACATGGGTATGACCTATCATGTCGCGCCGGAGATGGAGTTCTTTCTATTCAAATCCGATAGCGATGGCCGCCCTTTGCCGGTGCCACATGATGAGGCTGGCTATTTTGATGCGACAACCGATGCGACAACCCATATTCGGCGGCGCATGGTGCGAGCATTGAATGCCTTTGGGATCGAGGTAGAGGCGACCCATCACGAGGTTGCCATTGGCCAGCACGAGATCGATCTACGCTATACTCCAGCGCTTCAAGCTGCCGATCATGTCGTCACATTGCGAACAACCCTCAAAGCCGTTGCTCAACAGCAGGGATTGTATGCGACCTTTATGCCCAAACCACTGGCCGGGGTCGATGGCAGCGGTATGCACGTCCATCAGAGCCTGGCCGATGCACAGACGGGCCGCAGCCTGTTCTATGATGCTAATGATCCATATGGGCTCTCCAAAACTGCCCGCCATTTCATTGCTGGGTTGTTGGCGCATGCGCGTGGCATGATTGCCATTCTGGCCCCGCTGGTTAATTCCTATAAACGGCTGGTGCCCGGCTTTGAAGCACCCGTCTACCTGAGTTGGGGCCGCACCAATCGCTCGGCGCTGGTACGGGTTCCGCGCATTATTCCGGCGCGGCCACAAACAACACGAATCGAGCTGCGTTGTGCCGATCCATCGTGTAATCCGTATCTGGCCTTTGCCGTGATGTTGCGAGCCGGTTTGGATGGTATCAAGCGCGAATTGCCGTTGCAACCACCCGCCGAGGAAGATCTCTATCAGGTTGATCCACGAACGCGGCGTATGGAATTGTTGCCAAGCTCGCTTGGCGCAGCGCTGGTCGAACTGCAGAACGATGAAGTTATCGCACAGGCGATTGGCCCACATGTGCTTGAACGCTTTGTTGATGCCAAAATGCAGGAATGGGACGATTACCGGACATTCGTGAGCCAGTGGGAACTGAATCGCTATCTTTCACTGTATTGAGTGCTGTGCCTGCCAACGAATATGCCGATAATTGGCCGACGACCCTTTCCGATGCCACCCGCATCCAACAAGAACTGCGACGCCGGGTTATTACCCACGATGATCTCGGGCCGATTCGGACAGTCGCGGGGATTGATGCCGGGTATGAGGGCGATCTTGCGCGGGCGGTTGTTGTCGTCCTGGCCTTTCCCTCACTCGAACCACTCGATTATGCAATCGCCAGGCGGCCTGCCCCGCTACCCTATATTCCTGGCTTCCTATCGTTCCGTGAGGGGCCAGCTGTGATGGCTGCCCTGAATGATGTTCGTGTGCAACCAGATCTGCTGATCTGCGATGGGCAAGGGATTGCTCACCCACGGCGTCTGGGGATCGCCAGCCATATTGGTGTGCTGGCGAACATTCCAGCCATTGGCTGCGCGAAATCGCTGCTGATTGGCAAACACACGCCCGTTCCGGATGAGCGTGGGGCCCATGTTCCGCTTACCGATAAGGGTGAGGTAATTGGGGCAGTGCTACGAACACGCAGCGGGACAAAACCGGTCTATATTTCTGTTGGGCATCGCATTGGTTTGGAACATGCAATTCAACTGGTGATGGCCTGCACAACCCGCTATCGCCTGCCGGAAACAACCCGCGCCGCCGATGGGTTAGCGTCGCATGGCCGTATCCCCAAGATAGTGGATCGTGGTGATACCGCGTAAATGGCCGTAGAGACGCAAGATAGTGCGTCTCTACGGCACAACAACCCAGAAAGCATAGGGTCATGTCACGCATTGGGGCAGATGAACGGGTACATCTACGGGCAATCGAAATCCAGGCCATCGATCATCACGGGCCAGCATACATGCTGCATGATCCATTGCGCCTGGCCGATGGGTATGTCCTTGTGCCACAGGCGCTCGGCCCGCTTCTGGCACTGTTGGATGGTTCGCACACTTATGCTGAACTGTATACGCTGGTCAGTAAGCAACTTGGGGCTGTGAGTGGGCCAGCACTGCTGCAACAGATCCTCGATACGCTTGATCAGGCGTTTTTGCTCGATAACGACACGTTTCGGGTCGCTCTTGATCAGGCGCGAGCCACATACCGCGCAGCACCATATCGCCCACCAATGATGGCCGGCGAGGCATATCCTGAGCATCCATCCGAATTGCGGCAGTTTTTCGATCATCTGCTTGAACAAGCTGGTGATGTCGAACGCAGTTCGCCAAACAGCCGTGCGCTGCTCAGCCCACATATCGATTACTCACGCGGCGGCCATGTGTACGCGCAGGTGTGGAAGAGTGCTGCCGATGCGGTGCGTGCCGCTGACCTGGTGTTCTTACTAGCAACCGATCACTATAGCCCTGAGCCGATCACACTAACACACCAATCGTATGCCACGCCATATGGTGTGCTGCCAACCGATCCAGCGATTGTCGATCTGCTGGCGAAACCGCTTGGCGATGCGGCATTTGCAGCGGAGCTGTACCATCGCCGCGAGCACTCAGTCGAACTGGTTGCGACATGGCTTCACCATATGCGCGATGGCCTGCCCTGCACGCTTGTGCCAATATTGTGCGGCTCATTTCAACAGTATACGCACAACAAGGCGCAACCAACCAACAATCCCGCGATTGCAGCGTTGGTTGCAGGGATACAACACGTGGCGGCGCAACGAAACGTGCTGTTTGTGATATCCGGTGATCTGGCGCATGTTGGCCCAGCCTTTGGCGATGCAGCGCTCAATCCAGCAACCGAACGGCGGGTGCAGGCCCAGGATCAGCGGGTGATCGAACAACTCTGTGCTGGGAATGCCGATGGGCTGCTCCAAACGATCCGTACGATTCGGGATCGCAATAACATCTGTGGCCTGCCACCTGCGTATCTTGTATTGAGTGCGCTCGGTTCTACGCATGGTGAATTATTGGAATATGCCCGTTGCCCAGCCGATGAAACCAATACATCGGCTGTTACAATTGCCGGGATCGTGTTCAGTTAGTATGCTTACAGCTCTCAGCTTTCAGTCATCAGGAGTGCGAACGTGTACGTATGCGGATAGACCAATAGCTGCTTGCACAGGCAACGAATAGTTCGATATATGCTTTACTATGGGTCAAAGCTGAAAGCTGACGGCTGATAGCTGACAGCTTGCTCAGTTAGAATAGATCTATCTACCAGAAAAGGCTTGCTATGTCCGCCCGTAAAAAACGCTGGCTTATAAAAAACGCTGCGCCTCAGCAGTTCCTGGCTGAAAATAGCGCTCACTCACCAATCATCGCCAATCTCCTGTTTCAGCGTGGCCTCCATACCCAGGCTGCCGTCGATGGATTCCTCTCGTCGGATTATCGGAGCGGGTTGCACGATCCGTTTCTGATGATGGGCATGGAAGCGGCTGCCCGCCGGATCGCCCAAGCGATTGACCAACGGGAGCCAATTGCCGTCTATGGCGATTTCGATACCGATGGCGTAACGGCTGTCACGCTGTTGATGCAGGTTATCCAGGCGATGGGCGGCGATATTCGCCCATATATCCCCCACCGCCTGCGTGAGGGCTATGGCCTGAATACCGAAGCAATCGATACGCTGGCTGCCGAGGGAGTGCGCTTGCTCGTCACCGTCGATTGTGGCATCAGCAATATTCAGGAAGTGGCCCATGCACACGCGGTTGGGTTAGATGTGATTATTACCGACCATCACACGCCACCCGATCTGCTGCCAGATGCGTTGGCGGTGATCAATCCCAAGCAACCCGGTTGCACCTACCCATACAAAAATCTGGTTGGCGTTGGTATTGCCTACAAACTGGTTCAGGCGCTCGTCCGGCTGGGCCTGAAAATGCCATTGCGCGGGCGCGAGCTGCTTGATGTCGTTGCACTCGGAACCGTCACCGACATGGGGCCGCTCGATGGCGAGAATCGCATTCTGGTCAAAGCCGGGCTAGAATCGGTCAACACCAGCACACGCCCAGGGCTAAAGGCCTTGATCATTGCTGCTGGCTTGGTGCAGGGCACCATCACATCAAGCGATATTGGCTTCATGCTTGGGCCTCGCCTGAATGCAGCCGGGCGTCTGGATGATGCGGTGCTATCGTATCAACTACTGCTCTCGGAGACCGATGCCGATGCCATGCGCCTGGCGCAGACGCTGAACGAAGCCAATCTGCGCCGCCAGAAGCTCACCAAGGAGGTTCAGGCCGCGGCACTTGCCCAGGTTCAGGCAACTGGCAAACAGGCCAATCGGGTGGTTGTGCTGGATGCCGCTGAATATCCGGCAGGTGTGGTCGGGCTGGTGGCCTCACGATTGGTCGAAGAATTGGCCAGGCCGGTTCTGCTGATCGAGCGGGGCGAGGCGACATCGCGTGGATCGGGGCGTTCGGTGCCTGGCTTCAATATCGTTGAGGCACTCGGCACCTGCGCCGATCTGTTCGAGCGCTATGGCGGGCATGCAGCCGCAGCCGGATTCACAATTGCGACAAGCCGCATCGCCGAACTTGAACAACGCCTGCAAGCCTATGCTGCTGATCGGCTGCCAGATAAGCCCGAATCCGAGATCGAGATTGATGCCGAGGTTCCACTCAAAGCATTATCCTGGGATCTGCTGAGTGAGCTGGGTGCGCTCGAACCATTTGGGCAGGGCAACCCGCAACCAACATTCATGAGCAGCCGTGTACAGGTGATCAATGCAGCAACTCGTGGTGTCGATGGCCAGCATCTCAAACTGAAACTCGATGACGGCCAGGGTGGCCCGAGTTTTGATGCAATTGCGTTTCGGCTTGGGCACTTGGCTGGCTATTTCGCAAAACACCCATGGCTGGATATCATTTACACATTCGAGGCCCATAAATGGAATGGGCAGAGTAATCTGCAACTCAATGTCAAGGATCTACGCCGAGCACAGTAAATCAATTTGTATTGCTTCACCCTGCCACTCTTCCCCTCTCCCAATGGGAGCGGGGTTAGGGGTGAGGGATAAAGAGCTATCAGGAGAACTGCATGCCAATAGAAATCACCGGGCCGGTTCGTGTCCGCTTCGCCCCTAGCCCAACCGGCTTCCTCCATATTGGCGGAGTACGAACGGCGCTGTTTAACTGGGTGTTCGCCAAGCACTATGGCGGCCAATTCCTGTTACGGATCGAGGATACCGACGAAAAGCGCTTTGTGCCTGGTGCTGCCGATAATCTGATCGATTCGCTGCACTGGGTTGGGATCGAATGGGATGAAGGGCCAGATATTGGTGGCCCCTACGGCCCCTACGTTCAGTCAGAGCGCCACGAACAGGGCATCTATACGCCATATATCGAGCAACTGCTGGCCGATGGCAATGCCTACATGTCATTTACGACAGAGGTAGAGCTGGCCGAGATGAAAGCCGCCGCCGAGGCGCGTGGCATCAAGGCCTTCCGCTTTCGCGGGCCAGAGCGTGATTGGCCGCTTGAACGCCAGCGCGAATATGCTGCACAGGGCCACCCATATACTGTGCGGCTGAAAGTGCCAATGCAGGGAATTACAACATTCACCGATCTTGTGCGCGGCGGCAGTGGCATCAGCGTCAATAATGCCGACATGTATGATCTTGTGTTGGTCAAATCAACCGGCATGCCACTCTATCATCTGGCCCATCTTGTTGACGATCATCTGATGAAGATCACGCATGTGATGCGTAGCGATGAATGGGTGCCAAGTGCGCCATACCATGTCCTGATCTATCAGGCGTTGGGGCTCACCCAGCCAGCCTTCGTCCATCTGCCAACCATCCAGCGCCAGGATGGCCGTGGCAAGCTCTCCAAGCGCAAGGATGATGTGGCCGCCAATCGCTTCTGGGAGCGCGGTTATCTGGCTGAGGCCATGTTCAACTATCTGGCACTGCAGGGCTGGAGCTATGATGATCACACCGAGATTATGTCACGTGAGGAAGTGATTGAGCGCTTCACGCTTGATCGTGTGCAGCCATCGCCAGCTCGCTGGAACCCCGATAAGCTGAAGGATATGAATGGATTGTACATTCGCAAGCTTTCGACACGAGCAGTTGCCGAGCGGATCGCGCCCTATCTAGCCCAGGCCGGGCTGGTATCCAACCCGCCAAGCGCTGCCGATCTGGCCTATATCGAACACCTGACTCCAATGGTGCATGAGCGGCTCGAAGAACTGGGCGAAGCGCCAGAATTGCTGGATTTCTTCTTCCAGGAAGTAACGTACCCTGATCCAGCGCTGCTCATCCCCAAGAAGATGGATGCTGCAACAACGATGCAGGCGCTTCAGGCAGCCCAGGATCGATTAGCATCGATTGAGTTATGGGTGCCAAGTGCGCTTGAGGAAGAGCTGCGCGCACTCGCGGAGGAACTCCAGATCAAGCCAGGCCCATTGTTTGGCGCAATTCGGGTGGCTGTCAGTGGCCGAACGGTTGCACCGCCATTGTTCGAAATGCTGGTCGCAATCGGCAAACAGCGCACGCTTGATCGCATACAGGCCGCCATCAGCATTCTTGCCTAGTAGGGCATCTAAGCGCATGTGATGGGCATATCTGCCTGGGCGTATGCGCTACGCCCAACCCCGCAGAAAACGATGGATGGAGTACGAGTTGCGAACTGGCTTTGTTACGAAACCTCATAGATCCAATCTAGGCGATCCTTCTCACGAACATAGATCGTCTCCACAAAGCGATAGATATCCTGCACCGGTTGGATCGCGGCATAGCCATGTTTCAGGAAGCGATGGATCTCGGCCATGCCAACCATATGGGCAAGTTGCTCGGTTCGTTCTAATCCGATGCGAATGAGCGGCTTCCCACCGGTGCGGAACACATTATAGAGTGCAGTTCGCACAAGCTCCAGTTGGGTTAGACGTTCGGCATAATTATTGGAGAGATGATAGGCCTGATCATACTGCTGTTCATCAAAATCCAATCCAATGCACATGGTGATCAGATGATGAACAACAATTTCATCGAGGCGATTCGAGATATCAAGCAATTGCAGAGCCGGCTCAACATCACGCATCGTCAGGCCAGGGACAACATGAATGAACTGGCGTAGCCGCCGTGCCTGATCATCGCGGGCGGCAAAATCGCGTGGGCCATACATCTCATTGAAGAAGAACTCACCGATGGCCTGATACTGCGGCTCTGCGGCAAGATCGGCATGATCACGGCGTAACCGTGCGGATTGGAATGTTTGAAGGGCAATCTTATACTGACGGGCAGGCATGGCGGTAGAACTGCATCGCGGCTCAGGCAACAGAGCACCTGAACGCAATGCAGCGTTCATCCTTTCAGCAAATAGTCAAGAATAGGCAATTCATTGGGCACCAAGGCGCGATAGTGCCGCACGTGCCTCGCCAACCCAGGCGGAATTTTCGCCCTGATCAAGGGTCGCACGGAATGAGGCAATTGCTGCATCGCGTAAGCCCAACCGTTCTTCGGCAAGGCCCTGATACAGGCGTGCCTCTGGGTAGTTCCCATTAGCCTGTTGCACAGCCAAACTAAATCGATCCAGTGCCTCGCGGTAGCGTGCCTGCGCGAATTCGATCCGCCCGCGCCAGTAGTTCGCTTCCGGGAAGATCGCCTGGATCTGGAGTGCCGTATCGAGTTCGCCACGAGCGACATCAAGCTGATTATCCTGGATCAACAATAATGCACGGCGGTAGTGCGGCTCCGCAATCTGGCGGTTGGCATCGATTGCCGCTTCATAGGCCTTGAGTGCCTTACGATCACGGTTCGTCTGCTCATACAGCTTGCCCTGCAGCAGCAGCGCCTCAGCATAGTCTGGCCGCTCCTTCAATGCCGTATCCAGATTCGCCTCGGCGGCATCAAACTGCCCAAGCGCAATCTGGGCTTGAGCGGCACCAAACAGCGCCTCGGGGTATGATGATTCGCGCAGTTTCAATGCCTGTTGATATTGATCAAGTGCTGCTGCTGGATCACGGTTGCGGATCAGCGCCTCACCAAGCCATAGATGCGCATCGGGCGAATCGGGTTTGACGGCTACCGCATTGCGGAAGTGCCCAACCGCCACTGCCCAATCGCCCTTACTTGCGACAGCACGGCCAAGCCCAACATAGGCATCAAGCAGGCTTGGGTTATTTTGTATTGCCGCATTATAGCGATCACGAGCCTCATCCGGCTGATTACGGGCAAGTGCAATATCGCCAAGATCGATCAGCGCCTCGGCATAGTTGCCACCACGCAGATCGAGTGCCTGTTGGGCCGCAGATTGCGCGCCCTCCAGCCGCCCAAGGCGTAGGTTAGCCCGTGCAACGCCATGCTGCGCTTCTGCATCCTGCGGGCTATTCTTCACGGCACGCTCAAACGCAAGCAATGCCAGATCATACTGTTTGGCCGTTAGCATGCGCTCGCCGATGCGCTTCAGCGTCGGCACATCATTTGCACCAGCATCAAGGGCACGCCGATAGAAATCGGCTGCCTGTTCGGGGCGATCATCATACAATCCGGCGATAGCCAGAAGTGATGGGATATGTGTGCGATCCGTTGACAGCGCCGTTTGGTATTGGTGTTCTGCCTCAACACGCTCGCCGCGCTTACGCAACAATTCGCCGAGATCATAGGCAACAGCAACATTCCTTGGCGCAAGACGCTGGGCGCGTTCGAGTACTTCCTGTTGTGCTGCACTATTGCCATAATCTCGATAGAGCTGACTTAGCTCAACCAATCCGGCAATATTATTGGCGTTGGCAATCGGCAGCAGCAATGCCTCGGCTTCGGCAAACCCAGAACTCCCACTGCGATGGAGCGTCTGTGCGAGCGCCAGGCGCGTTGCATCACTCGGCTGCTCATCCACTAATTGGCGGCGTTGAAGAAGCGCAGTTGCCCAATCACCTTCGACTTCCGCAATCGTGGCGAGCTGGATTCGTGCTGGGTAAAAGGCCGGATCTCGTTCCAACGAGCGGTTGAGCTGCGTTCGGGCATCATTCCGACGCTGTTGCTCATCCACCTTCTGGTCGGCCAGTTGCACAAGTGCCAGGCCATACAGTGGCTCAGGGCGATTGGGAGAAAGTGAATCGGCAGCATTGAAGCGGGCTACCGCCTGTTCCAGATCGCCGCGTGCCAGTAGATCTTGGCCAAGCAACAGCAGCAGATCAGCATCGCCTGGTTGAAGCGTAATCAACTCCTCAAGCATACGCTTGGCCTCACCCAACGATGAGCTTTCGCGTGTCAGGCTCGACCATGCGGCGGTAATGCCCTGAGGTGGCAACACATTCTGGCTTTCGCCCATCTCGATAGCCACAACTGCTTGCCAACGCTGCGCAGCACGCAGCTCGATCTCTGCATAACGAGCCTGCTGGGTAGCAATTTGCCCAGCAACCTGGTGCCCAGCAGCATCCTGGGCGGCTGCACGAGTGCTCCAATCACGCATACGTTCCTGGCTGAGTTGGCTGGCTTGATCGAGGCCGGAGCTGATCGTGTTCAGGGTACGCTGATCAAGATCATTGCGCGCCTCAAGCGCCCATAGCAATGGGCCACGCAACTCGGTGAGGGCTGTCAGTTGCGTGAGTGCCTGCTGATAGGCAACCTGTGCATGCAGGCGATCCGATTCATACTGACGCAGATCAATAGGCACCAGATCAATATCCTTGATAACCTGTCGCTCGATGTTTGTCAGGGGTACCTGGGCACTACCTGGTTCAACTGTTGGTCCATCGGCACTACTCAGGCGGCTATTCATTCGCCTGGCTGCACTAAGATCCAGCAATAGCGATGCCGATGGGGGCAGCATGGGGCGTGCTTGCTCAAGCGCTGCCAGCATTCCCGCCTGATCACCAGCAGCCCCGGCTGCATAGGCCAGATTAAGGCGTAGTTCGCCAAGATCACTGCCATTTGCATTCAGCAGCGTAATCGCCTGGTTAAATGCATCCCGAGCGGCAAGGTCGCCCGCATCCTGAAGGATTGCGCCAAGGTTGTTATACAGCAGCGCGGCTTGAGGTGGCTTCCCCGTGGTATCGGCTCCAGCAATTGCCCGGCGATAGGCATCAGCGGCTCCGCTCATCTCGCCACGCGCCCATAACATGTTGCCGATCAGCATATTCGGCAGGGTTGGGGCAAGCGCCGGATAATCGGCAGTAAGGCGTGTCAAGGCAGCCTGGGCAGAATCTGGCTGATCATCAGCATAATCCGCCAGTGCATGCAACAATGGCGGCAGCACAACCGCTCCATTGATCGGAGCATTGCTCAGGCGGTATGTCAATGGAAGTGCAAACCGGCCTGTGTAGCCTGCCCAGGCATGTGGCGTATAGGTTCCTGTCGGGCGGTAGGCCAGTTGTGGGGTCAGCGTTTCGGCATCGAGCATACCACCCGGCGCAATCGTGCCCCATACAAGCGCATCGGCGCTGTATTGTACGAGCAGGGCTTGTGCCGCTGTAGCATCGGCTGGTGGCGCATCAATCCGCATAACCCGAACACGGCCAGCAGTTGCTTGAGGGAGCAGGCTCACCAGGCGATCTGCAGCAACACGGCCCGTTTGGGTCACAGCGCCCGATTCCTGGAATGGTACCACCAGCACCACAAAATCATCGACCGATGGCGGTGCCATTACGCGCCCGATCACAAATACGAAGACGATCGCAGCAGCAAGGCCAACCAGCGCCAGCCGAAGTTGTGAGTTATCCAGCGGGCCTGCCTGAGAGCCGCGCCCGATTGGCAGAATCTGCTTCCGCTGTACAATCGTTTCGCCAGTAGCTGGTGTGCCAGGGCGCACGCCACGCCACCGTTGCGCGAAGCGCGTCAGCAGATCAGCGCGCAGCAGGCCGACTGCGGCAATACCGAGCAGCAATGGAACTAATAATAGCAGCGCAAGCATTCCTGACATAACAGCACTACTCTACCGCGCCATCCGCACGGCCTGGGCAAGCAGCAGGGTTAGGCCCTGTGCGTATTCGAAATAACAAAGCCGACTCGTTCGAGAAACTGGGCCATCTCAAATGGGCGGCGCAAGAACTGTAGGGATTTATTGGCCTCGGATGATACTTCATCGGCAGCACTCTGGGAGAGAACGATAACCGGAACAACCCGCTGCGATTGCTCAACCGAACGAATAAGTTCCTTGACTCCATCGCCAAGTGTTGCATCAATGACAATCAACGAAAGATCCAGTTCGCGAGCCAGAAGCACATGTGCCTCAAGAATGCCAGGTACCTCAAACGTGCGGTAGCCTGTATCGTGCAGCGAACGGCTCAACCAACCACACAAATCGTGATCAGCACTCACCAATAGTACACCTGCCATGCGTGTGCCGCGCCGATCACCACCAGAAATTGAGCCACCAACCCGCCCATCAATTGCATAGGTACTACCAGGCTGCTGCTTGGCGAACGTCTTCATTTCCGCAGCGACCTGCCCGACTTCTTCGTAATCCTGAAACCTGCGTTGCAGATTCGTCACAATACCGATCGAAACCGAGATAATCGGGAATCTTCGCGGAACACCCTGCCGATCGACTCCCAGAAGATACCCACGTTCGAGATCGTGTGGATCATAGAGTGAACGAACACGTTGATCAAAGGTCGTGATCAACTGTTTCGAAAGCGTAATCGCCATCTCCGGATTGGTAAGGATGGCAAAATCATCCCCGCCGATATGGCCAATAAAATCTGTTCCAGTGCCGTGTTCCTCAACAATATCGATCAAGAGTTCAGCCACTAAACGAATAACACGATCACCGCGGGCTGGACCATAGGTATCGTTGAAGGCCTTAAAATTATCGAGATCGATATACAATAGCGCAAACTGGCCAGCATTCTTCAGGCGATAGCGAATTTCTTCGGTGAGCAACACATTACCAGGCAGGCCAGTTAACGGGCTGCGAACCGGCTTAGCGGCTGCACGGCGAAGCAGGCCCTTGATCCGCGCCTGGAGTTCTGGGATGTTAAATGGCTTGGTAATATAATCATCCGCACCGGTCTCGAAACCGATCACGAGATCATCTGGTGCAGATTTCGCGGTGAGGATGATCATCGGCAGATGGGCAGTGCGAGTATCGTTACGAAGCTGGCGAATGGCCTCATAGCCATCCATCATTGGCATCATTAGATCGACGATCACAAGATCAGGAACTTGCTCCTGGGCAGCCCGAACCAGTTCATCGCCATTCTGAACAATCTTGACCTCGTAACCCTCCTTTGTTAGCACGAGCTCAAGCAACTGACGAACAGACTTTTCGTCATCTGCGATGAGAATACGTGAACTCATAACACCAACTGGGCGTACAGGCTCTCAAGATTGAGATCCTGACGCACCGTCTCGGCTGAGCTCAGAGTCAGTGCCGCTGCGCTGACACCTAAGCGAACCGCTTCATCGATTGGAATATCATTGAGCAACGCATAGACAACCGCCGCCATGAGTGCATCACCCGCTCCTGTCGGATCCACCACTTCTACCTCAACTGCGGGGACATTGCCCGTGAGCGCCGATGTGGCATACACCAGGCCAGCATCTGCACGAGTAATGATCGCAATAGTGACACCCTGAGCAATCAGGTGTTGAGCAGCCAGAATAGCATGCGACTCGCTCAGGATTCGCACATCCGTCAGTGCCTGGGCCTCGATTTCGTTTGGTGAAACCATGTAGAACGACCCAATCAGGTGCCGATAGCGCAACGCTGGCGTATATGCCACGGTATCTAGGACAACCGGCACACCAGCATCGTTACATATCGATAGGAGGCGAACAGCGCTTTCAACCGGCACATTGGCATCGATCACAACCATACGCGCTTCCCGCAGAAGATCCGCATGGTCATCAATATAATCGGGGGTGAGCGCTGCGGTTGCACTTGTATCATCGACACCAACAAGCAAATGACCATGCGAGCCAAGCAATGCGATATACGAAGCAGAATGATGATCGCATGATCGTAGCACATAGTCCGTCAACACACCAGCCTGGCCTGTCTGGCGAATGATCGTACGCCCAAAATCATCCTCGCAGACGACACTGAGCAATGCGGTGCGTGTGCCAAGCCGCGCAAGATTTTCGGCGATATTGCGCGCACCACCGCCAATACTCATCCGCACCTCGCCTGGGTTCGAGGTGCCAGCGACAGTATCGCCACGCAGCCTAGCCTTTATATCCAGGCAAGCCGCCCCAACAACAACAACTTCAACTGGTTCAGCTCTCATAGGCACCATCTTATTTCTTCTGATCAGCGGACGACTCGCGCAGAACCGTTTCTGATCGCATTCGATATTCTAGATCTCACTTAGCAGCACACTCTGCACAATGAGTGCAACATCTTCCGACCGCATGTCAGGATAGAGCTCCTTCACTTTCTTAAGCAACTCCTGAACGCGATCATTCGTCGTCTTACCCGTGAGTTCAATACGTTTTGCTTCACTTACAGCTTCAGCAAGGCGCTTCTTCTGTTCGCGCTCAATCTCTTTATCGAAACCCTCGGCTCCAGCCCGTATCTTGCCGATCCGCTCTTTATCGACAACATAGTAATTAAGCGCAAGCGCACGAATCGTCACCCCCCAGCGCTCAACCAGTTTCTGTAATGCGCGCCGGACATCGACCGATAGTTTTTCGCGCTGATCATATGCTTCGAGCATATTTTTGGCATTGCCTTCGGTGAAGAGCGTTTCACGAACAATATCATCGACCTCGGCCTGCATCTGGCGAGACAGGAGCTTTTCCCAGAAGGCAACGTCGAGTCGCGCCTTACTCACGCTGACGCTCATCTCCTTGGCAACTTCACTCTGGATCTGACCTCGGTTTGGGATGCCACGCAACGTCTTGCCTGGATCCGTCACCTGATAGCGAATATGGACTTCAATCTCATCCACATTATCTGGGGCGCTACGGGTGTTAACCTTCGCAATTTTGACATCGCGGGTCAGTTCATAGGTTGGGATCGTGGCAACATGGCGATCAAGAAAAGGCAAACTACTGATCGGGATCGTTGCATCAATTTTATGTGCCTGGCTACTCAGAAATGGTGCCATCATGAAGGCATGATCTTCGGGAATAACAACAGTATCATTCGAGGCACGCTGGGCGACGGTTATCAGAATGACGCCCCAAACGATAGTAGCGATAATGCCGCCAATATTGTTGAACGCCGATTGCCCAGCAAAGAATGCTGCAACAAGCGAAACGATCCCCGCCAGGCCTGCCATCAACATGATCTCATCGCGATCGCCAATAAACGAAATAACCAGACCAATCGCCATAATCACAACACTCAGCAGTGTCACAAGATCGTTCTGTGGAACGACGACATAGATCACCAGTAGTGATGCGAACATGAGCCCCAGGATGGCGGATGCAGCGGTAGGATTTTTGATGACCATCTAGACCTCCAGGAGGACTTTCAGTCGGTGGCGAGCGGCCTCAAAAGCACTCAGCGCACCATGAAGCGGGAAGCTATCAGCGATCAGCGGTTCGACACGAACCAGGCCACGCTCAAGCAGGCGCAGCGCTGGTTCAAATGGGCCACAGCGTGAACCAATCAATTGGATCTCATCAACAACAACCATCGTCAGATTCAGTTGCGAATCGGCGGCAAAGGTACTCTTGATCACCAGCCGCCCACGCGGCCGAACAAGCCTCCGAGCTGTTGCTAGGCCGGCGGGGCTGCCGGTACAATCAACAACCAGATCGTACAGGCTATTGGCTTCTTCATTGGCAACGGCCTCGATACCAAGCTGGCCTAGCCAATCCCATCGTTCAGGGTGCCGCCCGATCAGCGTTACCGCACATCCGGGCAGGCGCAGCACCTGGGCACAGAGTATACCGAGTTTACCATCGCCAATAATCGCGACCCGATCAGTTGGCTGCACATGCGATTGTTGAAGAATTTCGATGGCCGCAGCCAGCGGCTCCGTAAAAACCGCTGCTTGATCAGAAACACCGGCAGGTACAACATGCAAACACTGGATCGGTAGCATCAGCAGTTCTGCCATCGCACCATCACGCCGGTCAATTCCAAGAGTGGTTCGTTTGGGGCAATGGCTGCTATCGCCACGCAAACAGACGGGACAATGAAAGCAGGCGGCGTTAATTTCGCCAACAACCCGCCGACCAACCCAGGATGAATCCGCGCAGGCAACAACAGTCCCAACAAATTCGTGGCCCAACACACCGCGAAAGTTCATGTAACCCCGAACTATTTCAAGATCGGTGTTGCAGATGCCCACAAGGTGCGGGCGAATGATCGCCTCACCAGGAGCTAGCTCTGGTTCGTGATATTCGTGGGCGAAGCGCAACTGACCATCGAAGACGAGTGCCTGCATTACCATCTCACTGTTCTGGTTTGATGATGTCGGTATGAGAACGATTGACAGAGATCGTGATAGGAATGCTACTATTGCCAATCAATTATACTATAGCCCGCAAACTGATTGCAATACAGGAGATCCGCATGCGCGTTTTGTTCTTGGGCACTCCTGAGATCGCCGCAATCGCACTCGATGCGCTTGTGCGCAGCCCACAGATAGAACTTGTTGGCATTGTGACACAACCAGATCGGCCAGCCGGGCGAGGGCGTACGCTCCAACCGCCGTCTGTGAAACAGCGAGCGCTTGATCACGGGCTCACCATTCCCATCCTCCAACCGGAAACACTGCGCGACCCAGCGATGGTTGCCCAGTTGGCAGCCCTACACCCCGATGTTGGCGTAGTGGCAGCATATGGCGAGATTCTGCGCCGTAAGGTTCTGGAGATTCCGCCAGCTGGCTACCTGAATATTCATCCATCACTGCTGCCACGCCATCGCGGGCCGGCACCAGTGACAGGCGCAATACTGGCTGGTGACGCCGAAACCGGTGTGTCGGTCATTCGTCTGACCAAAAAAATGGATGCTGGCCCAATCCTTGCCCAGCACCGCCACCCGCTCGGCAGCGATGCACGCGCCGCAGCACTCACCGCTGAACTATTTAGCATTGGAGCGAATTTGCTGATCGAGATACTGCCAGAGTATCTCGCTGGTATAATCCAAGCGACGATCCAGGATGAGCAATTGGCAACCTATACAAGCCTCATTCGCAAAGAGGATGGATTGATCGATTGGAACCAATCAGCAATCCAGATTGAACGAATGACCCGCGCCTATGATCCATGGCCGGGCGCACAAGCAATCTGGCACAACCAAGCGCTGCGCATTAGTGTGGCTCGTGTTGGATCAGATTTAGCAGGACTCGTGCCAGGAACGTTTGCCGATCATCAGGGCGGAGTATGGGTTGCCTGTGGAACGGGAGCACTAGAACTGCTGACAGTCCAGCCAGCCGGCAAACGCGCAATGTCGGCAGTCGAATGGCGGCGTGGCCTACGCGGTGGGCTGTAGCAATACTCATTCTATACTCATTGAGGCGGGGTATACTGTGCTGGTGCGATATTGGCCGCACAATTAGATATGGAGCGGGGTGGCCCCCCGAAGACGACATGGCGACTCTGCGAAATATTCTACGGGTGCAAATCCCGCTCTGGTTCGTAGTTCCACTATTTGGGCTGGCACTGATTGCCGGTGCAGCAGGTGGGTATAGCGGCGCAATGACATTCAGTAGCCCTTGCCCGCTCGCACGCGCTGAGTGTGCCCGTTTTGCCAACTTCTGGAAGGCCTGGGATATTATCTCGCGTAATTATGTCGACCCAAAATCAATTGACGCAACCAAGATGACAGATGGCGCAATTGCGGGGATGGTTGATAGCCTTGGCGACACTGGCCATACACGCTACCTGCCACCCGAGGCAGCCAAGGCTGAGCGTGAGGCGCTTGATGGGCGTTTTGAGGGCATCGGCGCATATATTGATGTCCGCGATGGCCAACCAGTGATCATCCAACCAATCGAGGGTTCACCAGCCGAAAAAGCTGGCTTAAAGCCTGGCGATCTGATTCTCAAGGTAGATGGCAAGGATGTGCGGGGTGTGACGATTGATCAACTCCGAACGTTGGTGCGCGGACCGCGTGGCACTCAGGTTGTGCTATCGATCCAGCATGCCGCAGATGCCAGTGCAGCAGAGATCACGGTAACTCGTGATGAGATCAATGTTCCAGCAGTAAGCTGGCGATTACTCCCAGGGAATGTCGCGCTGATCCGCCTTTCCCAGTTCTCCGAACGAGCAACAGATGAAATGCGCAAGGCAGTTGCCGATGCACGAGCCAAGGGTGCAACAAGCATTGTTCTGGATCTGCGCAACAATCCTGGCGGGCTGGTGAATCAGTTAATCGGGGTGGCCAGTGAGTTCTTGCCGAAGGGCACAACTGTTTTGATCGAACAGGGCCGCGATGGCAAACAAGTGCCCTATACAACACAGGATGGTGGCACTGCACTCGATCTACCAATGGCAGTCCTGGTCAACAATAATAGCGCCAGTTCGGCTGAAATCCTGGCGGTTGCGCTGAGTGAAGCCGGGCGTGCCCGTGTAATCGGCGTGCCGACATTTGGAACGGCCACGGTACTGCGATCATTTCGGCTTGATAATGGTGGTGAGCTACGAGTTGGAACGACACAATGGCTCACACCAAAGGGAGATCTGGTACGTGGCAAGGGCATCACCCCTGATGAAGTTGTCGAATTGCCGGTTGGAAAAATCCCACTTTCGCCATCTGAAGCGGCAGCACTGGATCAGGCCGGGTTACAGGCCAGCGGCGATACACAACTGCTACGGGCAATCGATTCGCTAAAATCAGCAGCGAAACCGTGAGGTGGAGTCAGGATTCAGAATACGAAGAACCAAGAACCAAGAATCGAGAATCGAGAATCATGGTAGGGGCGAACCTCGTGTTCGCCCGAAGAAAGCCACCAAATACCCAGCGAGGCACCAAGCACCACGGTAGCGGCGAACCTCGTGTTCGCCCGAAGAAGCCACCAACACACATGGATTACAGCCGAGGCATGAGTAACAGGGTTTGGCAAGCCAATCCCATTAAAAAGCCCTGACCTGTAGTCATGATCTGCGGTCATGAATGGTATAATAGCCACGAATATGTTTCGCCAAGCGAATAGAGAATGCCAATGAATTCGACACAGAACCAGACACAGCTTGCGGCTGATCTGGCAGCTCTTCCGATTCCCAGCCAGGATCAGGCACGCAACGACGCACTACACCAGATGGCAAAATCATTCCAGGCGAATGAGCAGATCTGGCTTGTGGAACAGAACTATGATGATGCCCATACCACCTGGCTGTTGGATGTCGTACGGCGTGGAGCCATGGGGCATTGGGTTCGCCAGCGCTATCGCTTCGATGGTCAGGCGGAAACGCTGTATTTTCTTGGTGAACGGACGCTGAGTGCCGCTGAAGTGAGCGCGGCGCGTGCGGCGGGTTCGCCGTTTCCGGTTGCGGAATGGCAGGGGAAATAGGGAATTGGCAGAGCCGCGCATTTTGCAGAGACCCGATGCATCGCGTCTGTACCAATCCTGTAATGAGACGCGATGCATCGCGTCTGTATGGTGCAAGATTGAGTGTTGAGCGGCAGCCATTTGTTATTGAGGATCTTTATGAACTGGGTTGGGTGGAGAATCCGGCCATCAGCCCCGATGGACGCTGGGTTGCATGGGTGCGTGTCTCGGTCGATAGGGCCGCAAACCGCTACCAACGGGCGATCTGGCTGAGTTTAGCCGATGGCAGTACAACGCGGCGGCTCACATCTGGCGTACGCAGTGATTCATCCCCACGCTGGAGTCCAGATAGCCAGCAGATTGTATTTGTTTCCAATCGAGATGGCGATCACGCACAACTGTATCTGATCACCATCACCGGTGGTGAGGCCCGCTGCCTAAGCCACACCCGCCATGGCGTGAGCAGCCCATCCTGGAGTCCCGATGGCAAGCGGATCGCATTCCTATCCGCATTGAGTATCGCGGAATGTGAACAGGAGGATGCTGGCAACCTGCCGGAGTTACCAAGCGATGCGTTTGATCGCAAACAAGAGCAGGAACGTCGCGCCCACGCCGAGAAACAGGATCGTGATCCACTGATTGTCAGGAAACTGCCATATCGCAGTGGAACAACCTATTTTGATCAGCGTAACGATCAGATCCACCTGATCGATGTACCAGCCGATGATGAATGCGATGTTGGCCAAGCCCGCCGGCTCACCGATGGCGCATTATCATTCGGGCCGCCTGCTTGGTCGCACGATGGTCAATTGCTGATCTCGACGCATGGCCGCGACCCCGATGCCGATACACTGTTCGGGTTTGATGATGTTGTGCGAGTGCCAATTCTGACGCATGGCCGTGGCTCGATTGAGCGCCTGACCAGCCCTGGGTTTTCGTATAGCGATCCCAAGCCATCGCCGGATGGTCGCTGGATCGCTGCGATCTGCCGTGATCAGGGCCGGCCACTGGCTCGGGGGGCTGGGTTGGCGATCATTCCAGTAGCCGGTGGTGCAACGCGATTTCTGACAGACAAGAGCGATCTAAATGTCGATGAGTATCGTTGGTCGCCTGATAGCAATGCGCTCCTATTCACAGCAGCCTGGTGGGGCGAGCAACCCGTCTATCGGGTAGCAATTGATGGTTCATCCATGGTTGTGCCTGCCTACCAACCAGCTGAAACACACTTCGTGAGTGAATTCGATGTTGGTTGCAATGGTAGTGTGGCATCAATCGCTGGATCGGATGGCAACCCATGCGAGTTGTATATCGTGCAACCAGATGGAACCGAGTTACGGTTGACTACTATCAGCGAACGAATCATTGCGACTCGCATGATCGTTCCATTCGAAGAACTGCGCTATGCTGCACCAGATCGGCAGATTGTGCAGGGTTGGGTGTTGTACCCACCCGACTTCGATCAAACAAAATTATACCCGCTGGCGATTCATATTCATGGCGGGCCACACCTGATGTGGGCACCCGGCTATCGGGGGATGTGGCACGAATTGCAGGCCAACGCGGCGCGTGGCTATATCACATTCTTCTGCAACCCGCGTGGTTCGGATGGCTATGGCGAAGCATGGCGTGATGGCGTTCATGGCGCCTGGAGCGCTGCCGCCGATGATATTCTGGCCGGAATCGATCTGCTGATCGCCAGAGGACATGTCGATACCACACGGATCGCTATCGCTGGTGGATCATATGGCGGCTACATGACGGCCTGGCTGATCGCGCATCAGAATCGCTTCGCCTGTGCCATTGCCGCACGTGGTGTCTATGATCTGATCTCGTTCCATGGAACCAGCGATGCCCACGAACTGATCGAGTTTGAGTTCGATGGCTTTCCGTGGGAGCAGCACGAATTGCAATGGCAACAATCGCCATTGGCGCATGCACACCGGATTGTGACGCCATTGCTGTTGTTGCATGCCGAACTGGATTGGCGTGTGCCGATCAGCCAGGCCGAGCAAATGTTCAGCAATCTTCGCCGACGACGTGTACCTGTTGAGCTTGTTCGCTATCCGCGTGAAGGCCACGAACTGACCCGCAGTGGCGAGCCGGATCACCGCGCTGATCACATGCGCCGATCGTTTGAATGGTTCGACCGCTACTGCCAGCCGCAATAAAGGCTGGCCTATATCTTGCAACATGGGTGCTGTAGAAGCGCCCGAAAGAGGACGCGATGCCTGATATTCCGGTTCCGCATGGAACACCAGAGCGGCATGCGTGGGATGAGCTTTCGGCAGAACAGGTACTCGAACGACTTGTGTATGAGCTGTACGGGCCGCTTAGTGCCCTGGGAATCGATCTCGATCACCTGGCAACAGGCACGTTCGAGGATGAGGAATTGATGGAATTGCTGACCCATATGCAGGCTCGGGTGAGCGATCTGAGCAGGCTAGTGGTGGCAATCAAGCGTTACAATGCACAGAAGCATAATAAACTAGGAACACATTGAAATTATTTGGATTAACGGCAAAACGGAAGCTCCTCAGCGAGCAACAAGAAGCCTTGCTGACGCAGGAACGTGCGGCGTTTGAAGGGTTGCAGATGGCATTGCAATCGTTTGGCGCTGATGTCTCGCCAGCCGACACGCACACCCTTGACGAGAGTATTGCCCATCTGGGCGAACTGTTTCTGCTTGTGATTGCTGGTGAATTCAATTCTGGCAAATCGAGCTTTATCAACGCCCTGCTTGGCGATAAAGTCGTAGCGGAGGGTGTGACACCAACCACCGACCGGATCACGCTGTTGCGCTATGGTGCGACGGCCACGGAAACGCCATTGGGCGATTTTATGGTCGAACGGCAGTTTCCAGCCGATGCACTCCAGCGCATGGTTCTTGTCGATACCCCTGGTGCCAACGCGATCATTCGCCGCCACGAAGAATTGACCCGCGAATTCATTCCACGTGCCGATCTTGTGCTGTTCGTCACATCCGCCGACCGACCGTTCACCGAGAGTGAGCGTGGGTTTCTGGAGGTAATCCGCGAATGGGGCAAGAAGGTTGTGATCGTGTTGAATAAGGTCGATCTGCTCGAAGACGACGAACGCTTGCAGGTCGAACAGTTTATTCGCGAGAATGTGACCAGGCTGTTTGGGTTCACGCCCGAAATTCTGGCTGTTTCGGCCCGAACGGCACAGCGCGCGCGGATCAGTGGCGATGAAGCGGAATGGAAGCGCAGCCGTTTCGATGAGGTTGAGCGCTATATCTTCGAGACACTTGATGAAGAAGAGCGAATACGGCTGAAGCTTTCTTCGCCGCTTGGCGTCGCACAGCGCTTATGCGACAAATACCTGCAGGTGGTCGAAGGGCGCATGGAACTGATTCAGCAGGATGTGGCAACGATTGAGAATATCGAACGCCAGCTTGATCTATTCCGCGATGATATTGCCAACGATTTTCATTACCACGAGACTGAAGTTGCCAATATTTTGGCAGATTTTGAATTGCGTGGGCTGCAGTTCTTCGATGATACGATTAAGGTCACGAATATTCCACGCATGGTGCGCGATTCGGATGGCATTCGGGCGCAGTTTGAACAAGAGGTTGTGGCCGAGGTACCGCAGCAGATCGAGACGCGCACACAGGCATTGATCGACTGGATGATCGAGAAGAACCTGCGCCTCTGGCAATCGATCATGGAATATCTGCGGCGCGAGAAGGTGCCACAGCATCGTGATGGCCTGATTGGCGATGTTGGCGGTTCATTTGAGTATAATCGTAGCGCGCTGATCGATTCGGTTGCCCATAGTGCCCAGGCCGTTGTGGAGACCTACGACCGTGAGACTGAATCGCGGGCATTGGCCGAGGAAGTGCGCGGTGCCATCGCCGGCTCGGCACTCGTTGGGATTGGCGCTGTCGGATTGGGGGCCTTGCTAGTAGCATTATTGCACACGGCTGCGCTCGATTTCACTGGTATTCTGGCCGCCGGAGTGCTGGCGATTGGCGGTTTGTATCTTATTCCCAACAAGCGCCGCCAGGTCAAGAAGCAATTCCGCGAGCGAATAGCCGATTTACGCAGCAAACTGCAGAGTACTATCCAGCGTGCATTCGAGAATGAATTAGCGCAAATGTTGGTTCGCATTCGTGATGCAATTGCGCCATACACGCGCTTTATTCGTTCGCAGCGCGAGCAACTGGTGAATGTTCAGCGCAAACTATCCGATGTGGATGTCGAATTAGAGCGCCTACGCGATGCCATCGAACGATGATGGGCTTGGGGCGCGGCCCCAAAGGCTTTGCTCATGCCCTAGATTGTATGAGCATTTGACACACGCCAGCGTATGGCGATAATATAATTGTCATCTTGTTATTGTGAGAATGGCGTTATGCCAAAAATAAACCGTCCTTCTGCACCCACTGCTCTTTCATCA
>JBBQSD010000039.1:0-46418 GCA_038214135.1 Chloroflexales bacterium
GTGGTATCGAGGAGGACAGCAGCGACATCGTTGTTGAACATTCGATTATTGCTGATAACATCGCTGGTAGCAATGCTGATTTTAATTTCACCCAGTCGATCGTTACGTTTTCGCTGATCGAGGATACTGGAGCTGGTATCAACCGGGCATTCACCGATGGCAATAACAATATCATCAATGAGGACCCGCAGTTAGGCCCGCTCCAGAATAATGGTGGGCCAACCGAGACACATCTGCCGGCACTAACAAGCCCAGCAGTCAATAGTGGAAACCCGGCTATCGTTGGTGCCCCAAGTACCGATCAGCGTGGCTTTACGCGTATACGCGGCAGCAAGATCGATATGGGTGCAGTCGAAACCGACTATGGAACGGCGCTGAGCCTGACCGTTAATAGCATTACGGTGAATGAAGGTTTGCCAACCGCAACCCTCTCGGTGACACGCACTGGTGGTATTGATGGCGCTGTCGCAGTGGACTTCGTAACCAGCAATGGCACTGCTACTGCTGGGCAGGATTTCACCGCCACCAATGGCACCCTAAACTGGACCAGCGGCGATAGGACTGCAAAAACGATTACGATCCCAATTACCAACGATACAACAGTTGAGCCCAACGAGACGTTCTCCGTCACCCTTTCGAATGTGCAGAACGCGACATTGGGAACGATCACGGTTGCGACGATCACGATTACCGATAATGACACTGCTCCTCCCCCGCCGCCGCCCGAATCGACTGGCTATAGCCTGTTCTTACCGAATGTCATCCATAATCCGTTGCCTGATCTGGTGGTAAGTAGCATTGCTCTGGCACCCAACAAAACGAGCTTTGCGGCAGGTGAACCAGTTGAGATTGCCGTCACGATCACCAACCAGGGCACGGCTCCAAGTGGCCCATTCTGGATCGATATGTACTTGAATCCATCCGAAGAACCAACAGTCAACAAAGCCTGGCATGTGATCTGTGGTATCACCCCGTGTTATGGGGTTGTCTGGGGTGTCGTTCAAACATTACAGCCTGGGCAGAGTGTGACTATCCGATCAACCGTTGGCTCGTACGCTCCTGAATATACCAGTTGGCAGGGTGCATTTGCCAGTGGAACGAACCGGATTGTGGTGCTGGCCGATAGTATCAACCGCGGTGTCGCAACCGGTGCTGTGCTTGAGTCGAACGAGGCGAATAATAGCGGAAGCCTGAATATCAGTGTGACTGGTGTGAATCCGCCGAGCCTGAATAAAGCACCGGAAAGCGTGGATACGACCGAGCGACCGCTGCTCCCAGAACGATAGTTAGGGCAGTCCAGCCCAAGGAATAATCTGGTTTTAGCAGGGCTTTAGCCCTCTACAAAGCGGAGCGCGATAGCGCAACATCTACGCTTCAGCATACTAGGGCTGTAGCCGAGAGAGGAACTTATGCGACAACTGAGAACATTACTCGTGATTGGCGGAATGCTGACATGCTTGCTTGGTATCGGGTCGTTGATGCTGCCCATCCACCCAGCAATCGCACAATCGTTGCCCTTGCCAGATCGACCGACGCTTACGCCGCGGCCGATACCCGCAGAATCCAAGCAGAGCAATCCGATTGTGGCGACAAGCCGGATTGCCGGAACGGTGATTGATACACGAACGGGGGTACCAACAGCAGGCATCACCGTACAAGTTGGCGACACGATGGTAAAAACCGACGCCAATGGCAATTATGATCTCAATGGGTTGGTAGCAGGCACGTATACGATTGCGTTGGTGCTCTCAGCCGATCAGGGGGTTGCTGAACAGGGAACGCTGACAATCAGCGTCGCTGAGGATGCAAGCGTTATTCAACACCTATCGTTCCGCAGCCCAGCACCGCCAGTTGAATCAGCACCGCTGCCGGTACCGGCGACACTGCCCAGGACTGGTGGCAATGAGAGCTCGATCTGGCTGTTCATGGTTGGTGTGCTGATGATTATCTCTGCGGGTCTGGTGCGGCGTCAGGTTTAATCTTTCACCTTTCGCCCTCACCCCTTCGCCCCTCTCCCATACGGTGGGAGAGGGGCTTTTGTATTGATAATGGACATCATGCACTGATCGGTGTGCTAGAATGGCAACCGGCGTTGTGGTTCCCGATAATGTACGCCACAATGCTAAACATGAATTCTTGTGAGGTGCAAGGAGGCACAGGCATGGACATGTTCAGTGGGCAGGGGCTTTCCGGGTTAGCGTTGCTCTCGAATGCCGAGACGCGCTCGATTTCCGCCGAGAATCCAACCGGTGCGCGTGGCGGCGGGGCGCGTGAAGTGCCAGATCCCCAGAGTCCATCCGGCCAGCTTGGGCGTGGCTGGAAGGTGCGACCCTGCATTCGGCTCGAAGCGGGTACAACCACGACTCTTGCCGATATCAGCGGGCCAGGAATCATTCAGCATATCTGGATCACAACCTTTCCCGAGGCCTATACCGACACCGTGATCCGTTTCTATTGGGATGATGAAGAAACCCCATCGGTTGAGGTCCCGCTTGGCGATTTCTTCTGTAATGGCTTCGGTTTGCGCTACAATGTCAACTCCATGCCAGTGGTCGTCAACCCGGTTGGCGGGTTCAACTGTTATTGGCCGATGCCATTCCGCAAGCACGCTCGAATCACCATCGAGAACCAGCATAGCGGGCCGATCAAATTCTTCTTCTACCAGATCACCTATGCTCTCACTGACGTTCCTGATCAGTCAGCCTATTTCCATGCTCAGCACCGCCTCTCGACCACCTCACGCGAATTGCCCGAGCATACGATTCTGGAGGGAGTGCGCGGCCAGGGACACTATGTTGGCACGTTCCTGGCCTGGAAGCAGCATAGCAATGGCTGGTGGGGTGAGGGCGAGATCAAATTCTATATGGATGGCGATGGCGAGTTTCCAACGATCTGTGGCACCGGCACCGAGGATTATGTTGGTGGGGCCTGGTGCTTCGAAAACCAGACCTACTCAACGCCGTTTCTGGGCTACCCACTCTTCCGGAAAGAGGCTGGGGAAGTACCCCGCCATGCACTCTATCGCTGGCATATCCCCGATCCGATTCGCTTTCGTGAAGACCTACGTGTGACCATCCAGACCCTTGGGTGGTGGCCGAACTGGACCTTCCAACCGCTTGCCGATACGATCAGTTCGGTGGCCTACTGGTATCAGAGCGAACCGCATGCGCCCTTCCCGGCACTCTCGCCCGTTCCATTGCGCTGGAGCGACCCGCCAACAGCACCGCCACCATTCGGTTAAGCGCTCATTATCCCCCTCTGCCGCCCCTTCTCCCATTGCTGGGGAGAAGGGGAACAATGAACCACGTATCGCCATGAATAGGTTGAGCGATGACAACGCAACGCAAGGGCATCATCAAAACCTGGAAAGGCGATAAAGGCTTTGGGTTTATTACACCAGATGATGGCGGCAAAGAGGTCTTTTTTCATATGAGCAATATTGCCAATCGCCAAACGCGCCCATCCGTACATGCATCAGTTCGCTATACGTTGACGTATGATCAGCAACAACGGCCACGGGCTGTTGATATTTATCTCGAAAATCAATCAGTTGCAGCAGCGCCAATCGGGCCGGTGATCATTGCATTCAGTATTGTATGTGCCTTCTTTTTAGTACTTACCCTCGCAATTGTTATGTTTCATCTTTCACCAATAGTATTTGGTATCTATGCGCTGTTTAGTATGATCACCATTGCTGCATATCATATCGATAAATCGAGCGCCTTGCGTGGTGATTGGCGTATTCCCGAAAATATGCTTCACCTCCTTGAGCTTTTCGGCGGCTGGCCCGGTGCATTGATCGCACAGGCATATTATCGCCATAAAACAATAAAATCATCATATCAGATGGTGTACTGGATCATTATTGTGATCAATCTGATTGTATTGGTCGTGTATGGTCTGCTGGTTAATCCCAGAACAAGCATAAATGGTTGATGGAACCTTTCGCATCTGGGCATTAGGCTGTGTTTCATCGCTTGTAGATATAGTGTGAGGAGCTTTGTATGGTTAGGCAACCAGCAGTCGCACGGATTGGCGTCTTCGGTATTGGTTTGGCCGCCTACTGGGAGCAGTTCAATGGCTTGAAAGCGCGGCTCGAACGCTATCAGCGCGATATTGAGGCGCGGCTGAGCGAGTATGGCGCTCAGATCATATCGGCAGGGTTGGTCGATACTGCCCATGCTGCCGTTGCTGCTGGCGATCTGTTCGCCCGCGAGCAGATCGACCTGCTTGTCTGTTACACGGCGACCTATGCTACATCAGCGCAGGTTCTGCCCGTTGTTCAGCGTGGCCGTCGGCCTGTCGTCGTGCTCAATCTGCAACCAACCGCACAGCTCGATTATGCCAACACCGATACAGGCGAGTGGTTGGCCAATTGTTCGGCCTGTTGTGTGCCAGAAATATCGAATGCGTTTGCCCGCAGCCGAATTCCATTTCAGGTCGTCTCGGGCCAATTGTATGATGATCCACGGGCTTGGGGCCAGATCAATGAATGGATTCGGGCTGCGGCAACCGTACGATCCCTGAGCAACAGCCGCATTGGCTTTCTTGGCCATACCTACCCTGGCATGCTCGACATGTATTCCGATTTCACGATGCACCAGGCGCAGTTGGGCACCCATATTGAAGTTCTAGAAATGGACGACCTGGCCGCCCGCGTTGCCACTATCAGCGCTGCGCAGGTGAGCGCCAAACACAACGAAATCGTTGCGATGTTTGAGTTGGCCGAGCCAGGAAGTGACAAGATCTCCATGCCAATCACACCCGAAGCAATCGATTGGAGTGCCAGGGTGGCCTGCGGACTCGATCAACTGGTGGCCGATTTCCAGCTGCATGGGCTGGCCTACTATTATCGTGGGCTGGATGGCAACCCATTCGAGCAATTGGGTGCCGGGCTGATTGTTGGCAACACACTACTGACGGCCCGTGGTGTTCCATGCAGCGGCGAGGGCGATCTGAAAACCTGCATCTCGATGTTGATTATGGATCGGCTTGGCGCAGGCGGTTCATTTACCGAATTCTATGCCATGGATTTTATTGATGGGATTATCCTGATGGGCCACGATGGGCCTGGCCATGTTGCGATCAGTGACCGCAAGCCAAAACTGCGTGGGCTTGGGCTCTATCATGGGAAGCGTGGCCATGGCCTCTCGGTCGAGTTCCAGGTGCGCCCAGGGCCTGTTACGATCCTGTGTACCACCCAGACTGCCACAGGCCAACTGAAATTCATACTTGCCGAGGGCCAGGCCGAAGCAGGACCAACCATGCAGATTGGCAATACCAACTCGCGATTACGCTTTGGCCTGCCGCCAGCCGAGTTCATGGATAGCTGGTGTTCGCATGGGCCGACGCATCATGTCGCATTGGGTATTGGGCATCAGCGGCGGGCAATTGAGAAGGTGGCCCGTTTGCTGGGTGTTGAGTGTGTGCTGGTCTGATCGAAGGAACAGATGAACTGATTTTACAAATCCGGTCGGATTGCTATAGAGCCTACAATGCATTTGGAAGATAATCTGCGAATTTATGGGCAATCGTCTGTATTTCAGAATCGTGTGGCCGTAGATGACGTAACACTATCAGTGCTTGAATTGGGTCACGTTCCATGAGGAGTTTAGCTTTATCTGGAGTCGCAAGATATTCCATCGTCATCGATACGACTTCAGTTGAACCAATTGCCTCATAGACTTTTGATGTATATTCGCCTGTTGCTGGGTATTCTCCCTGGTAGCGGCCCTGTCCCCCTTCGTCTGGTTCTTGATTCGCAGGGATTGCACCGGCCTTCCGTTTCGAAAACATAGAAGCAGACTGGCTATGACGATACTCTCTGAGAAAAGCCAGATCATTCCATAATGCTGGTGGGAGGTTATCTTCAAGATAGTGCCCTACCTCATGAACGATAATCTCTGGCTGATCATCGCTTGCAATAAAAATACCATCGCCTCGTTTATGAGCGCGATATTTGGGGAGATCACGCCTTTCGCCACCAATTATTACTTTTGGCGCATTTAATTGCTGAAGAATTTCTGGATCGACAATTTGGCGAATGATATTATCGGCTTGTTTAAGTGCTGCTTCGTAGAGGTTTCCTCCATCTCCCATAGCAACATAACCGGATTGCCCGGTGATGGTTCTTCCTACTTCTTGAATGTTGGTTTGCAGGAGCTTCTTATCGCGCCAACGGGCATCTCGTGCAGCTTTCATACGCTGGTGAGCATCGAATTCAATATATTCATCGTGAAGATTTCCTGTGATGCTCTTTCCAAACAGTGTCCCGAGTAAGAGAGCACTCAACATCTGTTGTTGATCTAGCGGCAATGTTCCTTTGATGCGCTTATTATGGAGTGGCGTGTGTGTTGCCCGCTTATGTGCTTGGTCTGCGAGGCTCGGGATTTCCTCCCCTGGCTTAAGGCGTTGAATGGATCCATGGGGTTTTGATAGCTGCAGCATGCGTTGCACTGCTTGGTTCCCATGTACTTGCTGAAGCTGTAACAGCAGTTCAGGCGTTCGCAAAAGTGGCGGTTGTTTTGCCGGAGGTGCAATTCCCGGCGGCACGAAGAGTGGTTGGCTTTTTTCGCCCTGCTGGACAGTACGCAATGATGTATGGCTCTTCTGCTTTGCTTTACTGCGCTGCGATATACCCATTGCTGCTATGCCTCATTGATACACTATCCACCATATGTGGGAACGTCAATCAACGCATCAATCGCGCTAGTATATAGCGGTAATGCCTGCGGGTGCTTCAGGCAATACACTTCTCACGATTGCCTTGGATGGCATTGGCTTTCATCGCAATGATGTATGATCGGCACAAACTATTCAAGTGGATCGATCCGCTCTTCTGCTAAAGTGCCGTTGGCATAACCACCCGGCCAGCACGCTTACCCCAAGCGCAAGAGCGCTATTTGCCAATAGCGTACTCACCGAAAACGATGATCGATAGGCCATACCGCCTTCTTCCCAGAACTGTAATGGAAACCCTACCCGGACGATGTCATCGGCGCAGCCTGATCGGCCAATTCCCATGTGCTCAAGCACGGCCACGATCCCACAATCGGATTGCATATGGGCGACGATCAGCGTTATAACTACAAAGAGCAGGAGCGTGCCGATCATGCCAACCACAAATAGAATCGTTCGATGGAGCATGCTGTTTGGCCTTCGGTTTTTTGGTTCTCGGTTGTTCTTGGGCGGACACCTAGATCGGCACCCTCCAGCGGTTCTTGGTTCTTGGCCTGGTATTCTGGCTCCTGACTCCTGACTCCTGAATACTCGTTATTGCAGCACCGAATAGGTCGTTGGTGTCAGGATTGTGCTCACAACCCTGGTGACGAGCGAGCCATTGATTTCACTGGCAGCCCGACCTTCTTGCCAATCTGGGTCGGCACGAAAGGCAGCCCATGCCTGTTCAAGGGCCTGCTGATCGGCAAAGGCCATGAGGTACACGAGATCGCCAGTTTCTTCGGTGATTGGGTTTGGCACCCAAAACCCGACAACCTGCATAGTGTGGCGAGCAAAAATGCCAAGGGTCAGGTTCTGGAAGCGATGATGCAGCGCCTCCTGTTTGCCTGGTGCGGCCCAATAGGTGCGGAGTTCGTAGATCATTGGATGCTCCTTATCATGCTGATTGGCAGAAACCCATCGCGATCCAGTGCATCCTTTTCCTCGTTCGTCAGGGTATCCTCGCGGACGCCAAGCGCCACCAGCGCCGCCTGCATGTCCATAACTATCTCCCTCATTATCCTCGAATCCAATGACCATCCATTGCGGAGGGGCGAGCCTCGTGTTCGCCCGCATTGGGCTCATTGTGTTCACCCACGAAGCGCCGCCGCCAATCCGCCAAGATCGCGCCATATGTACCGCAACACTGGTAGTGCGACATCGCCAGGCATGTGTTTGATCATACGCTCGACAACCTGCCCCTTGTAATTGTCGTAGAAGCGGCGAGCCTGCTGGTTGGCTTCGAAAACGAGCAGATGCAGCGGCCATGCTGGCTCGCTGGACATCACCCAATCTGTGGCATGGGCAAATAATTGCCGCCCGATGCCATAGCGCTTATACGCAGGATGCATGTGCAGATTATCCAGGCAGGCACCCCATTCTGGCTCTTCATCCAACAGGACGCACACAAACCCGATTGGCTGCTGCTCCAATTCGGCCAGTAACACATACTGGCGCTGCGGATCGGGCCTGTTCAATCGTTGCTGCCAGAGCTGCAATCGTTCATCATCGATTTCCTGATCCAGATAGGAATCTGGCAACATGCCACGGTAGGCATTCCGCCAACTGGCGCTATGCAGTGCCGCAACTCGGGTACTATCGTTTGCTGTTGCTGTGCGAAAGATGATCTGGTTCATTGTGATACTCATAGGAATTATCGGCACACCAACTGGATCTGGTCGATCAACCCGCCGCCATGGCCCTGAACGCCGGTTACGAATCGATTCGTAGTTGGGCAGTTCAGTGTGAATGCTAGTGCTCCCGGAAAGACATTGCCAACCGCTGGGCTGCTTGTGACGCCAGTTCCGTTCAGTGGGTTCAGCGGCGTACACAGGATCGCCAGTTGATCGACAACACCCGCGCCGTTGTTTCCAACCATGCCAGTTGCTCCTGTCATGCCAGAACCAGTAGCGCAGAGTAGCGTGAATGGCGCACCCTGCATTGTGCCAGCCAGTTGGGTTGTTGTCGATGGGCCAACAACAAAATTGCTCGATACACTATTACAGATCACCTGAATGCCACTGACGCTACCTACCTGCGACCCGCCTGCTCCGCCAGTTAATCCCGTTGCGACAGAACCATCCGGGCAGAGAAGGGCATATGGTGAACCGCCAGGGCCGCCGGCTGGGTTGGTTGTTGTTGGGTTGCCAAGGCTAAAGATCGGCCCTGTTGTTGGTGTGGCTGTGTTAGTCGGTGTCGGCGTTGGCGTGAGCGTGCTTGTTGCAGTCGGTGTCAGTGTCGGCGTGTTGGTCGGAGTCGCTGTTCCAGTTGGTGTTGCTGTACTGGTTGGCAGCGGCGTTGCGCTTGGTGTCGCTGTTCCGGTTGGTGGAATCGCTGTATTCGTGGCGGTTGGCACGCGAGTTGCAGTGGCGCTGGCCGTCGGTACGCTGGTGAGTGTTGGCGTATTGATTCCCTGGAAGAGCTGGGGCGTGCTGGTTGGCAGCAGCACAATCGTCGGAACCGGCGTGCTGGTCGGGCTTTGGGCTGCCACTGGCGATGGCGATGGTGCGATAGTCGGGGAAACAGCGATTGCCTGGTTTGGTGCGCTGGTTGCGGCCTGCTCCACTGCTGTGGCAGTTGGCAGGAGTGGCATAGCTGTAGCTCCCACAATTGTTGCTACGCTGGTTGGTGGGATAGTGCTGACCTGGCTTGGGCTTGGTACTGGCGATGCCGAAATAGCCTGGGTGGCGTTTCCAGCCTGGCTTGTCTGGCGGGCTTGTTCAGCAGTTGCGGCCACACTCGTACGCAGATCGATTGCCGAGCTTGCGACAGTGGTTTGGTTGCCAGTATTGAGCAGCGTTGCTGCCCCAGCAATTCCGCCGATCAATAGTAATGCCAATAGTGCGAGCATCCAGCCAGATATGCGTGCCTGACGCATCAGCCGTGCAGATCCACGAGCCGCAATACTACCATCATCATTGCGTAGCTGAATCTCAAATGGGCTTGTAGTCTTTCGCCCGATCAGCGGCACACTGCTATCGATCTGCAGTTGTGCGTTTTCGGTCGCGCCCGGTTCAATCATCAGCTGATCCGGCGTGAAACTGAAGCGTGCCTGTGCATCTTCCGCACTGCCACTCAAGCGGAAGCGAGCCGCGCTATTGCCATCATTGCGAACGGCAATGTGATAGTTGCTGCGGCCACGCCCCTCATTCTGTTGGGTCGTCACAACCACACCAGCCTGGATGAATGGTCGGACGGCCCAACGCGCCAGCACCATACCGCCCTGTTGTGGATGCAGTTGCGATGTGGCGCGCACCTCAACCGGGTATTCGCCTGCTGTTGCGGCACTTGATGGTGGCACACGAATGGTTATTTGAACATAGGCCTGGCCCCATGGCCCGATCTGTTGCGCTGGCGGCAGCACCACCCATTCCCTTGGTACGCCATTGACACTCAGCAGCAGCTGATCGGTGGTGTTCGACATATTCGCCAGTGTGACATCTACGGTTGTATTACTGCCTGGTGTGAGTGTCAGAGCTTCGGGATTGATCGAAAGGCCAACCTCACCAGTCGTCACGAATGATCGCTGGCTGTTGAACATCGCGCTGAGCGCGGTACTTTCTGGTGGTGCAGGTGCGGCAAACGGCAGATCTGCGCCCATGGCCTGTTGGCGCGTGGTTGGTGCGTCAATACGCAGCCAGTATGTCCCGATTTGAAGTAGTGTTCCCCATGGCCATTCAGTTGCTACCTGGGGTACCAGAGCAGTGCCATTAATCTGGCTGCCGATGCGTGAGCCAAGATCGATCACCTGAACGCGAATGCCATCCCAGGTGACTTGTAGGTGGTGGCGCGAAATATTTATCGCATCGAGTTGTAGATCGTTTGCTGCAACGCGACCAACGCTCATCCCACCAGGCCGAACGGCCACAACCTGGAGCAGCGTACCGCTTTCATCCAGCACCTGAATGCGCGGTAACGCCGTTTCGCCGATCAGCGAATGAGCCTCTGGGGCTTGCCGTGCCGCACCGCCCAGGAGAACGGTACCAATCTGAGTATGGCTACCAGGCAGAATGGCCGCCCGTGCTGCATCACTCTCCGATGAGAAGGTGCCGGCCACCTCGCGCAGCGCCACTGAAAGATCGGCGGCGCTGGCAAAGCGCTGTTCCGGCAGCTTGGCCAGGCAGCGCAGGATCAGGCCTTCGAGTGCTGCGGACAAATCGGGGCGCTTATCGCGTGGCATTGGCGGCGGAACAAAGGTATGCTTGAACACCGCCTCGGTGATCGTCTTGATCACAAATGGCGGCTCGCCAGTGGCCAGTTCGTACAGAATAATGCCAAGTGCATACATATCGGCACGCCCATCGAGTTCCTTGCCAGCCGCCTGCTCAGGGGCCATATAGGCCAGTGTGCCTAGGGCCATCCCGGCCTGCGTCGCAACACTATCATTCGTCGATACTGTCATGCGTGCTAGCCCGAAATCGCCAATTTTCAGGATCAACCCCTGCTGTGCATCCTCTTGTAGAAGCAGATTCTCGGGCTTGATATCGCGATGCACCATGCCCAATGCATGCGCATAGGCCAACGCATCGGATGCCTGGCGGATCAGATCAAGCCCACGCACCAGCGACCATTGTGGATCGCGGGCGGTTCCATCGCGCAGGAGTTGGCGGAGTGTGCCACCACTGACCAGTTCCATCACCAGATAGGCATAGCCATCGGCTTCATCGAAATCGAACACTTCGACAATATGCGGGTGGCGCAGCGCTGCTGCCGAACGGGCTTCCCGGCGGAATCTGGCCTGAAAGGACGAATCCTGGGCCATAGACAGGTGCATGACCTTGATCGCCGCATAGCGATCCAGCAGCCGATGGCGCGCCTTATACACCTCGCCCATCCCGCCAATTCCCAGCGTGGCTTCGATAACATAATTGCCAATTGTTCGACCAATCAGCGAGGGAGATTGTGCGCTCTCTGGATCAGCATCGCCCATCGTGTACCCTTAACTCGTGCTACGACATCGTCCAATGCAGATCTGTCAGGTCTGCGTTTGTGGTATTTCAGAATTCGCTTGTTTATCACCTGTCGCATGTTCGCAAAGAGACCTGACAGATCTTAGATGAAGTACAACGAGCCTCCTGAAATTACTCTTGTAGATCAGATCATAGGTGCAACGATACGGATGTGTCAAGCGTTGCGGGATCACCAGATGTGGCGTATGTTCTTGCTACACAATGATGTTCGTAAAGGCGGTTCGCGAACCGCCCCTACCCCGAATGGCGTTGTAGCAGCCCGCTCCGAAAGAATACGTCGCACCCCGTCTACCCCTACTTGCCGAGAACGTTCAGCACCCATGCTATACTCAGCCCGCAATGGCGCTCGCATCGCGGTTTCGATATGATGAAGGACGAACTGTGGGGATCAAGCAATCGAGTGCTGCGCCAATAACGATGCAGAGTGGGCAGCAATCTAGTATGGCCAAACTCGCGCTGTATCTTGCCTTGGGATGCTCGGCACACTTCTGAATAACGTGCCGCTGATCATTGCCAGCCTGGTTGTGCTGTGTTTGGGGATGTTTACCGCGCAAGCAACGGCACCAGCCTTTGTCAATGCAACAGCACGCACCTCCAAAGGTGGCGCAAATGCACTCTATCTGGCCTTCTATTATATCGGCGCAACCTTCGGATCTGTCGTTCCCGGCTTGGCCTGGCAATCGTGGGGCTGGCCAGGAGTTGTGAGTGTGTGTGTCAGTGCGCTGATATTGGCATTGGTTTCGGATTGGGTGTTCTGCTGGGCGTGATGAACCATTGCCCTCGGAATCCGCAGGCTGAAGCCTGCGGCAAGGGTTGGAGATACTATGAGTCAATTGATCCGCCCCTATAAGCCAACCGATGAATCTGCGGTTGTTGCTGTGTGGCATCGCTCTAGCCAAGCGGTGTATACATTCCTGCCAAATTGGGAAGCATTCACACTCGACGTGGCGCAGGAGGTATTCCACGAAGTAATCGTGCCACGCTGTGACATCTGGGTCGTCTGTGATGATCAGCAGATTGTTGCGTTTCTTGCGCTGAATAACAGCTATATTGATCGATTGTATGTCGATCCATCAGCACAACGGCAGCGCTGGGGCAGCCGTTTGCTTGCTCATGCCAAATCATTGCATCCGGGCGGCCTGGAATTACACACCCATCAGCAGAACCATGGCGCACGGGCATTATATGAGCGCCACGGGTTTGTTGCGGTTCAGTATGGCATCAGCCCACCGCCCGAATCGGCTCCCGATGTCGAGTATCATTGGCGGCCAGAGAACGTGAGTTGACCTCACCTCTGGCCCCTTTCCGATCCGGAGCGGAGTCCCTGTAGGGCGTCATCCTGGTGTATGGGCGGTTCGCGAACCACTCCTGCGTATATTCTGGCTACGAGAGAATGAAACCTCATGCTTTTTCCGACAATAGCTAGCTGGATGCGAACCCAACGACAATCATTCACACAGGTTCGGCGTAGCGCTGCAACTATTGCTATCATTGGCTTCCTAGCGATACTCGCATTGTGTGTGTTTCTGGGATTTGCCCAGCGTTCGGCCAGATTGAGTATTGCGGCATCGCCACTGCTATTGCCCCGCGATGGCGTGTATCTGGTTGAGTCGTTTCCAGAGAATGCTGGTTTCTATCAATGGGCTGCCGACAAAAGCTGGTTTCAGATCCCGAATCCCGGCGGCCCACTGCTGCTACGGCTGGAATTACTCAGCGGGCCATCTGGCGCAACCCCGATTGTATTACACGCCGGACAAGCAACACTACACATTGTTGTTACACCCAATCTGCGAACCTATCACATGTTGTTACCTGAATCGAATGGCCCTGGTATGTGGCTGGCGATTGATGCACCCACCGTTCGCGTTGGCCAGCGTGATCTTGGGATTGCCGTAAGTGCGATCAGCATTGCCGGTGGCCGCTCTCTGCCACTATCAATGGTGATCATCTGCCTCGCATTCAACCTGATTGTGTCTGCTGTGGTTCGTTCGCGCTCGCTGATAGTTATTATTGGATTGATCCTGATTCAGGGTGTTGCACTATGGTGGTATCTGTCGAGTGGCTGGATCTATACCGGTATTGGGCTTACGTTGGCTGCCGTTATTGCAACATTCCTCACGGCTATGATCCTACATCCCTGGTGGCCCACCCGATCAACACAACCATCGCATGATACTGGAGATCATGTGCTGGCCCTGGCTGGCATGGCTGGTGTGCTGATCATTGCAATCAGCCTGTGCTGCTGATTGTGGATCGGCAGGTTATCCCGTTGGTTATTCCATGCGGGTTGGCGATTGCAACCGTTGGCAGCTATGCCTTTGTGCGTCAGGCTGGATGGAGTGTTTCGCTTGCGATCATAGCCGTTGTGATCGCCCAGATTGTGCTGCTTGGCATCCAATCATGGTTGGGCTGGCAATCACCGCTGGTCGCGCTGATGACCGGCATTGGCGGCGTGCTGTGCCTCGTGGCAGTGATCTTCGAGCGCTGGCTACCACCTGCGATAGCGATCAGTGTACGTTCGATCCCCTGGACGCGCCGCGATGCATGGATTACAGGTGCCCTGATTGGAGTTGCATTATGTGTGCGGCTGATCTGGATGGCAGCGCCAGATCCGGTTGGCGATATTGAGCTGGCTGCGCGGCGGATGGGCTTGCTACAAGCCAATGGGTTGGCAGGGGCCTATAGCTATGGTGGCGATTATATGCCGCTCTGGCTGTATACACTCTATGGCATGAGCTATAGTGTTGTGCCGCTTGGTGGGCAGTTCTTCGATCCACTTCCAGCCATCACGCGGGCGATTGTGAAGTCCCCCAGTATCGTTGCCGATCTTGCGACAGCCTGGTTGATCTATTGGTGGGGGCGACGCTGGAACAGCCAGCGCGATGCAGCACTGATTGCGGCACTCTACACACTCTCGCCGCCCATCTGGATCAATCCTGCTTGGTGGGGCCAGGCCGATACGCTGCTCATGCTGCCGCTTGTTGCAACACTGCTGCTGTTTGATCGAGCTGATGGCCGCTGGAGCTGGTTGTTATGGGCGATTGCACAGGCCACCAAGCCGCAGGCAATTGTGCTGTTGCCCGTTCTGGCAGTAATGACCCTTCGGCGCTATGGGTGTCGCGGTATTGTTCAGGACCTTGGCATTGCTCTGGCCACGTTTTCAGTCGCAGCATTGCCGCTTCTGGCGGCAGGGCAGGCCGAAGAACTGTATCATGCAATCTTTACATCGGCGGAGCGCTTCCCGATTGTGACCAATGGTGCCTATAATGTTGGCTACCTGCTGACGGGCCGCGCACGGATTCATGATACCGATCTGTGGCTGGGCGTGATCAGCTATCGGTTGTTTGGATTTTGCCTGTTGAGTGGCACCACGCTGCTGATCTGCCTTGCGCTTCTGCGCCGCACCGACATGCTGGCTCGTTTCCTTGCCGCTGCAACAACTGCACTGGCATTTGCACTCCTGCCAACCCAGATTCATGAACGTTACTTGTTTCTGCCGCTGGCCTTTTTGGTATTGTGCGTATGCCTGGATCGTTCCTATCTGGTGTTGTATGTTGTGTTAATGGTCAGTGCAACGCTGAATATCTTTGGTGATCTGAGCGGATTCTGGCCATCTGCTGCCACATTCATCCGCGCAACACCACTGCCATCTATTTTGGCAATTGGGAATATTATTATGTTGTTGGTGCTATTGTGGCGGCTGATTACTCCTGCAAAGGCTAATAATTTGCAGATACTTTGATTGTTGGATGCCACTATGCGTGGCAGGCGCGTCCTTTCCTTGGTCGTATTCGGGGCTACGCGCCCCGCACCTGCGGTCGGGGTGGGCGGCCACCCGGGGTGCCCTCTGGGCCACCCCGGCCAAGGACTTCGTCCCTGGACCCTAAATATATGTTTGTGTCCACTACCGCCCGTTGGTCATGCCTCGGCTGTGATCAATTAGCTAGATGCCCCACCGGAGCGTCTCTACCTTGGTGCTTGCTTCTCGGTGCTTGCTTCTCGGTTCTGACTCCTGACTCCTGACTCCTGACTCCTGACTCCTGACTCCTGGGCTAGCGTTTCCGCCACAGAATCACGGCCGTACTCAACAGGCAGATCGCACTATAGGCCAGTAGCATCAGCCAGCTTGAAAACAGATGGATTGGTGTGTTCAGGTATTCGGGTGCTGGGGTCAGTGGGCGCAACATTCCTGGCAAAACTGGCAAACTGTTCAGGTTGGCCGATGCGCCAAAGGCATCCAGCGCCCAACGGCTGGCCGTCAGCCAGGAGAGTACCCGTTGAATGCTGATGCCATCGCCCAGGCTGAAGATCGCCCCGGCAAACAGAATCTGCGGAATGAGCGCCAATGGCACCAGTGATGTCGCCCGATCCGGGGTTGTCGCCGCAGCAGAGATGACCAAGCCAAGCGTTGTTCCAGTTAGTCCGGCCAGAAAAGTCGTGATCAACAGTTCAATCGGTAATGGCAAGAACACGCTTGTTGCCGGCAGTTGGACTTTCAGTGCGACGAGCAGCAGTAGTGTGAGCGCCTGGATAAGCAGGAGCGGCATCAGTGCAACAACCTTTGAGCAGACATAGGCTCCGATCTGCACTCCAGCCAGCCGTTCGCGTCGGTAGACGGCCCATTCCCCGGCGATGGTGCGGGCGGCGTTGATGATGCCGAACCAGACAGCCGTTGTTGCCAGGATGAACAATACCTTCTTGGCTTCGTTTGCGGCTGCCCGCTCCCCAACCAATGCATCCGCCCTGGCGACGAGTGCCAGCAATAATCCAATCGCCGGAGCCTGGGCCAACAAAATCGCCAGATTGCGACGATCCCGGTATACCAGTTCGAGCGCCCGTTCTGTGAGTACCGCAAATTGGCGTATTGGCGCAACCCGATGGATTGCATCGGTAGAGACGCCATGCATCGCGTCTATCCGCGGCGGCATCGCGTCTATCCGCGGCGGCATCGCTTCTGTACGAGTATTTGTTTCTTCTGTCAGCAATGCATAGATCTCTGCGAGATCGTCTACACCAAAGAATGCTGGTGCCGCAGCCGGTGGCCCATCATAGACCAGCCGCCCATGTGCGAGAAATACAATCTGATCACAGATCCCCAGGCTAGTTGTTGCATGGGTTGCGACAATCACGGTTCGTCCACTATTTGCAAGCGTGCGCAATGTCGCAAATAGGCGTCGTTCCAGGCCGGGATCTAATCCTGCCGTTGGCTCATCGAGCACGAACAGCACTGGATCAGCAAGTAGTTCGGCAGCAATCGCAACGCGGCGGCGCTGCCCACCCGAGAGTGCGCCAATCGGGATGCTGCGTCGGTCGGTCAGGCCAACCTCGGCAAGCGCCTTGTGTACGCGCTCGGTGATCTCATTGGCCGATGTATCGGCTGGCAAGCGTAGGCGAGCCGCATACATGAGTGCCCGTTCGGTTGGCAGCGTACGATGGAGTGCTTCCTCCTGTGGAACAAAGCCAATAGCTGCCATACTCGGTGCCAGCGTTGTTCCGCCAAGCAGCACGCGCCCCTGATCGGGTGTGGCGTGTCCAGCAAGTAATCCCAGCAGAGTCGATTTGCCAGCCCCACTTGCACCAACAATCGCAACAAGTGAGCGTGGTTTGATCGTCAATGAGACATCCTGCAAAATAAGCTGGTTGCCTGCGCGATAGGAGAGTTGCTGGGCCTCAACTCGGAGTGTGCCACGCTGGTCGTATTCTTTTAGATGGTCGCCCTGGTACACAAACCGGAATGTGCCAATTTGAATAATATCATCGAGCTGAAGCAATGTCTGTGTGATCGGATGCCCATTGACGAATGTGCCATTGGTTGAGTTCAGATCGACAATCGAGTAGCCTGCCTGATCGACTTCGATGCGGGCATGATGGCGCGAAACCTGTGGATGATCGAGGATAATATCGGCATGTGTGCGCCCCAGTGTCACGGCGGTGTTGGTGAGTGCATGCACATGGGTTGGCACGCCAATCGTTCCAGCTCGGAAGCGCAGGCGAATCGAATCGGCATTGGCTGGGTCATCGAGGCAGAGCACATCGCCATCAATCAGGATATAGGGCTGTTCGGGCAGCAGTGGGTGCCCATTCACAAACGTGCCATTCGTCGAGTGCAGATCAGTCAGGATATAGTTACCATGATCGAGCGTCACACGGGCATGGCGCAACGAAACAAACTCGATATCAAGGCACAGATCGCAATTCCCGTCACGCCCGATCAGCAGCGTGGTATTGAGTGCAACAACCTGTAGCCCTGTTGCTGTTTCTCGTTCGAGTACCGGCCTGAATGGGCGTGATGGTATGTGTGGGTTGCGCCGCGTATGATCTTGGGTCATGCGTATCCCCAGATGGCACTGAATTTCATGTGCGGTTATTGTACTATGCAATGAAGGCTTCACGAGTATCCAGTATTCAGGAGTCAGGAGTCAGAATAATGGGAGGCTATGACGGTTGTAGGGATGCCTCACCATCCGCAGGCTGAAGCCTGCGGCAAGGGGATGAAGGCCTGCGGCAAGGGGATGATGACCTGCGGCAAGGGGATGATGACCTGCGGCAAGGGGATGATGACCTGCGGCAAGGGGATGAAGACCTGCGGCAAGGGGATGAAGGCCTGCGGCAAGGGGATGAAGGCCTGCGGCAAGGGGATGAAGGCCTGCGGCAAGGGGATGATGACCCATAGCCGCAGGCTTCAGCCTGCGGGACACGGCGCGTATAGCTATACGCGCCACGAAGATAAGCCACGAAGAAATTCTGACTCCTGACTCCTGACTCTTGGCAATGCGGTGCTATAATACATATTACGTGAACCGCAGCAAAGGGTAGATATCAATGCCGGGGCGACAGTGTCCATTCTGTAACAGTGCGGTGAACCCGCAGGCACGCTATTGCCCCGTGTGTGGCCGTGCCCTGCCACAGGCACCCCCTCCCGAGGCGGTGGTAGAAGGGGCAATCTCTGGTGGCCGCCATATTCGCGTGCAGGGTGAGACACTCAATCTGCGGGAATTGGTAAACGTGGTAGAATCGGGTGTCCGCTGGTGGCAATCGGGCCTCACCAGTGGCGATTCGGTCACACGAGCACGGGCGGCTCAGGCAATTGAAGAGCTTTCACGTATTCTGCATAGCCTTTCCCAGCAACTGGCGCAAGGCCGTGAGACGGTTCGGATCACAACTCGGCTGCCCGAGTTACGCCCCGATACAATAGCGTGCCCGACGTGTGGCCATATGAACCGGGCCAGCGCAAAATTTTGTCTTGGCTGTGGAACGGTTCTGAGTGGATCGTCATACACGCCATCCGCTAAAGGGCATGCGATGCCACTGCGTCTTACGATTGGGGCACGTACCGACCAGGGCCGCGTGCGTGCCATCAACCAGGATACAGTCTATGCTGGTGCGCTTGCACGCAGTGCTGGTGAAACAGCCTATCTCTGTCTGGTTGCCGATGGTATGGGCGGTGCCAAAGCCGGTGAATATGCCAGCCGCGTCGCCGCTGAGGTGACGCGCTCACGGGTGACGAATGATGCTGGCAGTAGGACGCCCCAGGATGCTGCGGCATGGCAGGAACTGTTGCGCGGCGCGGTTCTTGCTGCCAACAAGCGTGTGTATGAGGATTCTCGCAGCGATACTGCTCGCAAGGGCATGGGCACAACGCTGACAATCGCGCTGATTGTTGATGATCAACTGCATCTCGCATCGGTTGGCGATTCACGGGCCTATTTGCTGAATGCGGCGGGTGTAACGGCGGATGGTGCTAGTACGGCCCAGCTCACATCCGATCATAGCCTGGTTGCCCGGCTTGTCGATATCGGCCAGCTTACGCCCCAGGAGGCTCGTGTTCATCCACAGCGCAATCTGCTGTATCGCTCGATTGGCACCGATCCAGCCGTTGAGGTCGATACACGCTCGGAACAATTAGAAGCAGGGGATATTCTGCTGCTGTGCTCGGATGGCCTAATTAACCATGTGACCGATGAGGAGATCACGCAGATTGCGTTGGCCAAGCGTGATCCCGATCAGATCTGTGAGGAACTTGTGTCACTCGCCAATCAGCGCGGCGGGTGGGATAATATAACGGTGGTTGTGGTGCAGGTGAAAGCCCGCGATCAATAGTGCATATCGATAGTATCGACGCTAATCATGTTCATGATACTATCAACTTGATCAACTGGCGTGGTGATCCAATCAGTTTTGTGCGCTGGCGTGTCTTGCAACAGATCGTTTCCATGGCATGCAGCACCATAGTGAACTCGCTCATCTACTTACGGTTCAGGGACAATCACCAGGCAATATTGACTTCTTGTTTTTTGCCTGATCACGCCCATTCGCTGTCGGGTCATCATGAAGATAGTTTGTAGCGTATAACAAATCATGCAACTGTGCCCTGCTTGTGGAACTGCCAACCGTAGTGGTGCCCGCTTCTGCCAGAAGTGTGCCGAGCCGCTGACACTCGCCCGCCCATCGCCAGATGATGCCGCCTGGTTGGCTGCAACCCTGGAGATTGATCCAACGTCCCTTCCGGCAGTACCCGCAGTGGTGAATAGGCCAACGTCAGTACCTGCATCCGTAGAACAAGGAGGCGTGATGGACGCGACCCAACCCCTTTCAGCCGCCCAGCCCGCCCGCTTTGCCGGACGCTATGAGATCGTGCGCCGGATTGGCGATGTGGTTGAGGTGATCGACCGCCAACCCTGGCTGCGCTGCTGGTCGTGTGGGACAACAGCCAATGAGGTTGGTGAACTATTCTGCACCAGCTGTGGTGCGTCACTCGATGATCGCCACTATCGTGGACAGATTTCGGCAGAAGAACCAACTGGGCTTGCGCTGGTTGGAACCGTTCTCGATCCCGAAGCACGCGAGATTCTGCCGGAATTGTGGGATCGGGTGGAAGATGGCGATGCAACCCTGACCCTGGCCGCCGATACGGGCCGCGCTCCGGTGACGCCTCCGCTCACTGATCTGGATGCGCTGTATGTTGGGCGTGGCCTGGCCCGCCTGCTGCGCGGGCTGCATAGCGAAGGGCTGATTCTTGGCCCACTCGAACCAGTTGATGTTGAACTAACGGCGGCGCTTCGGCCACGCCTGCGTGATACACCGGGGCTTGCACGCCTGACGCAGCCAGAACAGATTGCTGGCGATCTACGCGATCTGGCAGCACTCCTCGAAGCGCTGACCGTCACTCCGCGCCGGACGCGTCGTCTTGAGGAGGATCAGGCCGAGGATGCGAATACACTACCGGTGCTGGAAGCGACATTGCGTGAGTTGCGAACTGGTGCGATCACCGATGCTACTGCACTCGAAACACAGATCGAAGCCCTGATTACCGAGCGAATCCACCCAATTCCATTGCGAACCCATGTTGGTGCCAAGACGGATAAGGGGATGGTGCGCGAGCTCGATGAGGATAGTTTGTTCTATACCGAACTGCGTATTGCCCGTAAGGCCGCTCCGCAGACATGGAACCTGTACATTGTTGCCGATGGAATGGGCGGGCATAGTGCTGGTGAAGTTGCCAGTGATCTTGCCATCCGTGGTGCCTATGCCGTCGTCCAGAATGCGTATCTGGCACCAACAATTGATGGCGATCTGCCTGATGATGAGGCACGCCTGAAGGATATCGTGCGCCAGGCGGTGCTGCGAGCCAATGAATATGTGCTGCGTGAGGCCCAGAGCCGTGGCAACGATATGGGCACAACACTGACGATGGCGCTGATGGCGGGGGATCGGGCGATTGTTGGCAATATCGGCGATAGCCGAACCTATCTGTATCGTGATGGTGCGCTGCAACGGATCAGCAAGGATCATTCGCTGGTACAGCGGCTTGTTGATCTTGGGCAAATCGGGCCAGATGATGTCTATACTCACCCGCAGCGTAATGCGGTGTTGCGCTCGCTTGGGGATCGCGCCGAGATCCAGGTGGATGTCTTCTCGGTTCGGATCAAACCAGGCGATGCACTATTGCTGTGTTCCGATGGCCAATGGGAGATGACCCACGATCCAGAGATGGCGGCTATTATCGCGGCCAATCCCGATCCGCAGGCCGCCTGTGAGGCACTGATTACGGCGGCCAACAAGGCCGGCGGCGACGATAATATTACCTCTATTCTGGTGAAATTCGAGGCCTATAGCTAGTGGCGCAACAATCGCGCAAGCGCTAACGTCGATCCGATAGCGAAATGCGATAGTGCGGAGAAACGAATGCCTGAGCCAATAACGCTGATCTGTAGCTGGGGCCGTGCGCCACTGCCCACCGCGCAGACGCCACAGGTTGCCTATTTGTATGTTGAAGCTCTTGCTGCTGCGATCACCGAAACGGTCGCGCTCAACTTCTGTTTGGTGCTGGATCGCTCCGGTTCCATGCAGGGAACCAAACTGGCAGCACTGAAGGAAGCCACCAAGCGCGTGATCGATACCCTCACGCCACAGGATATTGTCTCGATTGTCCTGTTTGATGATACCGTCGATATTCTTGTTCCAGCAACGACCGCCACCGACAAAATGGCACTGATTGCTAAAATCGATGCCATCCAGGAATCGGGCGGAACCGCCATGTCGGGCGGGATGCGTGCTGGGCTTGGTGAACTCGCCAAGAACGCAGCCCCGGATCGGGTTTCGGCGCTGCTGTTGCTCACCGATGGCCAGACGTGGGGTGATGAAGCGGAATGCCGGGCGATTGCTACGCAGATCGGCCAAGCTGGCGCTCGTATTACGGCGCTTGGTTTGGGTGCAGAATGGAATGAAACGCTGCTTGATGATGTTGCCGAAGCGACAGGCGGTGTCTCCGATTATATCGCCGATCCAGCCACGATCACGAAATTCTTCCAACGGGCGGTACGCTCCGCCCAGGGAACCGTTGCAAAGGATGCACGCCTGCTGTTGCGTTTGGTCAAGGATGTGACGCCGCGCGCGGTACATCGCACCGCACCAGTGATTGCCAATCTGGGGTATCAGCCAATTGGCGAGAATGAAGTGGCGGTACGGCTTGGCAATATTGAGGCAACCGGGCCATCTGGTGTGGTGATCGAGATGATGGTGCCTGTTCGTGCCGCTGGCGCATTTCGGGTCGCGCAGGCAGAACTGCACTACACGCTGGTTGGCGGTTCCGAACAGGTGATCAAGCAGGATGTCATGCTGGCGTTCACTTCCGATGCAGCTGCGCCGCAGTATGATCCAAAGATCATGAATCTTGTCGAAAAGGTGACCGCCTTCAAGTTACAGACACGGGCGCTCTCGGAGGCAGAGGCTGGAAATGTGGCTGGCGCAACACAGAAATTGCGGGCTGCTGCAACACGGCTGCTTGATCTCGGCGAGCTTGAGTTGGCGCAACAGGCACAGGCGCAAGCAACACAACTCGAAGCTGCTGGGCAATTGAGCGCTGAGGGCCAGAAGGAGCTACGCTACGCAACCCGCCGCCTAACCCAGAAATTGGATGAATAATCGCTTTGATGCATAGAAGATTGGTTCCGCCAGCCATTGAGGAGGAACATTCCATGAATTGCCCCAACTGTGGTGCCACCAATGATCCAAATAATCAGTTCTGTGATCAGTGTGGCACCAAACTCCAGCAGCCAGCAGTATCGGCTGCACCGCCTGTATCGTCCACGCCGCCTGCACCATCGGCTGCGCCAACCTGCCCAACCTGTGGCTCAGTGATTTTGCCTGGTGAAGCATTCTGCGATAATTGTGGAGCCTCACTCGTTGGCCTAGCGCCTGTCCCAGAAAGTGCTGTGGTGCCAGTTAGCGAGGAATTGCCCACGGTGATTGCCGCTCCACTGCCAGAGCCTGATCCGCTTGATGTTACGCCATTGCCAGAGCCTATCCCTGAGCCAGTGCCTGCCACCCAACCCACGGATGCGACGGTATTTGGTTCCGCTCCAGTCAGTGCGCCGATTCCAGAACCAGTTCCGGTGTTGGTTGAACCCACGCCTGCACCTGCTATCGACGCGCAGGCCGATTATGAGGCCAAGAAACTATCCTATGAGGCCGAAGTCACCCGTAGCCAGCAGGTTGTCACCCAGCTTGAGGCGGTTCAGGCGGCGCTTGGTGTGGCAACCCCAGCGGGCGTGCTGCAGAGCCTTGATGAAGCGCGGGCGAGCCTAGCCACGGCCCAATCTGATCTTGCAGCGCTTGTGCCACCCACTCCTGTCATCGATCCCGCCGTTGTCGCCGCACTGAATAGCGAAATCGCAGGCCAACAGCAGGTTGTCACCCAGCTTGAGGCGGTCCAGGCGGCGCTTGGTGTGGCGACACCAGCTGGCGTGCTGCAGAGCCTTGATGCGGCCCGTAGCGCACTCACCAAGCTCCAGGCCGATCTTGCCGCACTTGGTGTTGCACCCGCAGTGGCTGCGGTTGCGGCGCCTGTTCCAGTTGCGGCACCAGTGGCCGTGTCAGATTCAAATGCGCCGACCATGGTTGCGCCAGTGGCGGCTATTCCAGCCACTCAAGCGGTGCCCCCGCCAGTGCCAGTGGCAGCCCCAGCAGCAACCGGCCCGCGCCTGATTGTCGAGGATGGCGGCAAGGAATTGCCCTTAGCAACAGGCAAGACCGAGTTTATTATTGGGCGTTCTGATCCAATCAGCGGCATCTATCCAGAGGTTGATCTGACATCATATGGCGGTGAGACGAGTGGCGTTAGCCGCCAGCATGCTCGCCTGGTGTTGAATGCAGGGCAGTGGCTACTCACCGATCTGAACAGCACCAATCACACCAAGATCGATGGCGTGCGGATCGATCCAAATGTGCCTGCGCCGGTTCAGAATGGGGCACGGCTCCAGTTTGGCCGCCTGACGCTGCTGTTTAAGGTGTAGTCCCCTTCTCCCCAACCCCTCTCCCACGCTGGGGAGAGGGGCGTACGCGATGATGGGCGAACACAAGGTTCGCCCCTGCGCCATGACTCCTCGCCTAAAACGAAATAATCTGCCGCACCGCCGCGCCACTGGCGAGCGCATCAAAACCATCGTTGATCGCATCCAGCCGAATCGTGCGGGTCAGTAACTTCTCCACCGGCAGTAATCCCGCTTCGTGCAGTGCCAATAATCTGGGAATATCGCGCCGTGGCACTGCCGAACCCATAAACGACCCTTTAATTGTTCGTTCTTCTGCCGTGATACTTACTGCCGATACGCTTAACATCCTGGTTGGCGCAGGCAACCCGACGGTAACAGTCGTGCCGCCACGGCGGGTCGCGCTATAGGCCTGTGCAAGCGCCCGTTCATTACCAACCACCTCAAACACATACTGCGCCCCGCCATTGGTTAGATCACGGACTGCCTCAACCGGATCGATACTGCTTGCATCAATCACATGTGTGGCACCCAATTCGCGGGCCAATGCCAGCTTGCTCGGCAGAATATCGACAGCAATGATTGGTGTTGCGCCAGCCAGTTTGGCACCCATCACCGCGCACAAGCCCACGCCACCCATGCCCCAGATCGCGACCGCCATGCCTGGTTCGACTCTGGCGGTGTTGATGACGGCTCCGACACCAGTGATGGCGGCGCAACCAAATAGGGCCGCTCGCTCTAGTGGAATATGTGCATCAATTTTGATCAGCGATTCCTGGACGGCAATGGTATACTGGGCAAACCCAGAAACCCCGAGATGATGATTGACTAGCGTTCCCTGCTGGTTATGAATCCGCCGCGAACCCGTCAGCAGTGCGCCCGTCAAATTGGCTTTTGCTCCTGGTTCACATAATGCTGGGCGGCCTGTCGCACAGGGCACACAATGGCCACACATCGGCACAAACGAGAAGATGACGTGATCATCTGGTTTAAGATCGTGAACGCCACTACCAACCTCACGGACGATCCCGGCTGCTTCGTGACCAAGCACCATTGGCATCGGGCGCGGGCGTGATCCATCAATCACCGACAGATCCGAATGACACAGCCCGGCCCCAATAATTTCGACAAGCACCTCGCCAGGCCCCGGCCCTTCCAGGTCGATCTCCTCGATCACCAATGGTTGCGATGTGGCATAGGGCGCTGGTTTGCCCAATTCGTAGAGCACAGCTGCTAGGGTTTTCATCGGTCCACCTCATTATTGAAGATCTCTGCTTTTGCAGCATCATAGCACGAAGCACCGAGAACCGAGTATTCAGGAGGCAGCATGTCGATTGCAGCCGTGGCATGACCAACGAGCGTTAGGGTGCCACCAACATTCATTCAAACAAAAAGATAAACAAGGGAACAAGCATCTATCGATCACAGCCGAGGCATGATCAATGGGCATTGGGAGGCCACAGACATTCGTTATGGGTCGGGTGCCCTCTGGGCGGGAACGGTTTCCTGCCGCCCGCCCCACGCAGGGGCAAGATGGTTCGCACAAAGCGCTTGCCCACTTCTCCTAGCATATGCTACAGTTGCCTATACCAATAGAAACACAACGAAGGGTAACAGTTTATGGCTGGGCCGATACGCTTGATCAATGCTGCTGCACCAATTAGGATCTGCGATACTGGTGGGTGGACGGATACATGGTTTGCTGAGCACGGCAAGATTTTCAACATTGGCGTCGCGCCATATGTCGAAGTACAGATCGCTGTGTACCCGCGTGATGAACGAACCGACCAGATTACGCTGCATGCCGAGAATTATGGCGAACACTATGCTGTCCGGCTTGGGCAGATCGGGCATGCTCGACATGCCCTGTTGGAGGCGGCGATTGCGGAGGGAGCACCGCCTCATGATCTGGCACTGGAGATCACAATCTCCTCGGCCATGCCAGCCGGTGCATCTACCGGAACCTCAGCAGCGGTAACGGTTGCACTGCTTGGCGCACTGAATGCGCTGACACCCAATCGGCAGACGCCATATGAGATAGCCTATCGGGCACACCGGGTTGAGACGCAGCGTTTAGGGCTACAGAGTGGCATTCAGGATCAACTATGTGCCGCCTATGGTGGTGTGAACTTCATTGAGGTTTCCGCCTACCCGCAGGCCACGGTATCGCAGATTGAGTTGCCAGATTCGATCATGTGGGAATTAGAGCGGCGGCTGATTCTGGTGTTCCTCGGCAAAACCCATAGTTCTTCGGCAGTTCACGAGCAGGTGATCAGCAGGTTGGAACGGGTTGGCAGTGCAGCAACAGAGCTTGAGGCATTGCGCCATGCGGCGGAACAATCGCGGGATGCCCTAGTGAGTGGCGATTTTGTGCGGCTTGGCCAGGCCATGATCGCAAACAGCGCAGCGCAGTACGCCCTACATCCAGCGCTGATCGGCACTGAGGCACGCGAATTGATTGCACTCGCACAGGAGCATAATGTTCTGGGCTGGAAGGTCAATGGAGCCGGTGGCGAGGGCGGTTCAGTCACACTGCTGTGTGGCCGTTCGGCCAGCGCTCAACGAGCATTGATACGCGCAATTCCGCAAACAAACCCCCTGTTCCAGGTGATTCCGATTGCACTCTCGTGGGAGGGGTTGCGGGTATGGGAGAGCGTTGGGTGAGGCAGTTTTGATTGGCAGATTGTCTCGATGTCCTCGCATATTCCACGAGTTTCCCTTGATAGCCACTATAATCTGCTTCATCTGCTCATCACTCATTACAACCAGCCCATCACATCCCATTCAGCAATGCGTGCCCGCAATCTCAGGCTCAGGGCGCGATTGAATGTGTGAGTGGCGTGAACCAATGCGAGCCGCCCACGCGCTCCCACGCGCCGCCCGATCCGTGCAAGCACGGCCTCCCCACAATAGCGTCGATAATCGCCAATCCACTGCCAAACCCCATGTGGCCCCAGGACCCGCCATGCAATCAGGGCGATCTGTGGGTAACGCCAGAACATGCCCAAGATCATGCGATGGTAATCGCTCCAGCGCATCCGATCACGGAAAAACCGTTCGGCCAGATCAATTCCCAACTCATTCAACAGCCCAAGAAAATGGTTCTGTAGCGTATTGACCCCATCGACCGTGCCCCAGGGCTGCATGAATCGGCTAAACACCCAGTTGAGCGACACATTCACCTGATACGAACTGATCTGGCCCAACTGATCTGGTTCGGTTAAGCCATCGCGCAGTGCAGTACGCAGCAAACTGGTGGTGCGCCCCAGATTACGAACATGCGAACCAAAGCCACAGAAGGTTAATGGGGATTGTTGTGCAGCGGAATCGCCAATCGGCACAACACCCCGCAGCAATGGCAGCTCCTGCCGACGCACGCTATGCCGGGCAGGAATATAGCCATACACTGGCTTGAGATGGCGGAAGTGTGGCCCGAGTGGCTTATAGCTCGGCAGCAGATTAAAATAATCCTCGAACAAATCAAGCAGTGATGGATGTTCACGGGCGTGCTCTGTTGGATGGCCACCTGTTGAGCGCCGATCATCGTTCAGCGTATCATAATAGAACAGATAGACGGTCAGTTCATCGCCACGCCCTGGGAAACCCTCCCACATATACTGCTGGCCACGCTGTGCATCGGCAATTGTCAACAGAATATCGCCGATCTCGGGATCGTGGGCGCTGGGTGCCTGGCCATGGACGAACCCCTCCGCGACGGTGCCAACCGTCGGGCAGACTCCGGCGAATGGTGCGCCCGCAAACCGATGCAACGCCAGCGGCGATGCGCTGCCCATGCCATCGAGCAACAGCCGCCCACTATGCCGTTCGATGGCACCGCTTTCGCGTTCTAGCTCAACAATCACACGCGCAGCGCCCGCTTCAGATACAAGCACCCGCCGAAATGCCCGATGATCAAGAATTACCCCGCCAGATTGTTCAAGCACGCGCCGAGCCAAGCGCAGGAGTGCGCCAGCATCAAGCGCCAGATTCAACACATTTGGCATCCATAGCTCAGTTGGGGGATTGGATGCATCATGGAACCGCACCAGCCCATTACGATATTCACGCATGATCACAGCATCGAGATCGGCCCAGCTACAGAAGCCAGTGTCAACCAGCGCCTGCAGTTCGCTGCGGGTAATATTCCATTCACGATGGGCACAGCCAACCTCGCCACGATCAAAGATCAGCACCCGCAACCCGTAGGAGCGCGCTATCACGGCGGCATGCAAAAGCCCCAGGCCACTGCCAGCATAGATCAGGTCATAGGGGCGATGCAGGCCATAGCGGCGGGTAATTTCATCAAGCTCCGGCCCGGATGCCAGCCGATACACATCATCGGCAATGGCGTTCCGTGGCATGCCACCAAGTGCCCGAATACCAGCCCAGGTTGTATCAAGGCGCATAATCCGTTCAAGATGATCCAGCGCACTCATCTGCTCGAATGCGGCATAGGTGCGCGGATAGGTTGTCGCAATCATTGCTATTGATTCACGAAGGGAGGTGTTCATTTCAGCTTTCAGCTTTCAGCTTTCAGCTCGCTAACGATAGATGCTTATATCAGCAACAACCTTGGGATGGCCAGAAAGAACATTCATCTGCACCGAGAAGCTGACGGCTGATGGCTGACGGCTCACTTTGCTCTAGATCAGGAATTTCCCATCCTTAAAGAACAGCCGTCCATCGGCATAGGCCTCGCCCTGTTCACGCAGATCGCAGACCATATCCCAATGCAGGGCCGAATAGTTCTGCGAGCCAGTTTCTGGGTAGCCAGCGCCGAGCGCCAGGTGTACCGTGCCACCGATCTTCTCATCGAACAGAATGTTGCGACTGAAGCGAGTGATATCATAGTTGGTGCCAAATGCCACCTCGCCAAGCCGCCGAGCGCCATCATCCATATCGATCAATGAATGCAGCAATTCCTGGCCTTTGGCTGCCGTTGCCTTAACAACCTTGCCCTCCTCAAACCACAGCTGAATATCGCTGACCTCGCGGCCCATGTAGATCGCCGGGAATGTGTAGCGAATTGTGCCAGTTGCGCTGGCTTCTTCTGGGCCAGTGAACACCTCGCCATCCGGGAAGTTCTTATCGCCATAGCAATTGACCCACTCGCGCCCGGCGACGCCATAGCTCAGATCGGTGTCAGGAGCAACCAGCCGAATGACCTTCGCAGCGGCCAGAAAATCGGCGATGCGCTGCTGTTCCGCCTGGCTGGCCTGCCATGCTGCAATGGGATCATCGGCATTGAGTTTACAGGCAGCATACACAAAATCCTCATAATCGGCCAGCGACATATCGGCATCCTGGGCGCCAGCATTGGTTGGAAACAAGGTGACACACCAGTTCAGCTTGCCATCGGTAGCTCGCTGCATCACCCGTTCCTGGATCGAGCGTGTCGCCTGACGGCGGGCAGCGACCTTCTGTGGATCGACACCGCTCAACGAACGGGTATTTTCGCTGGCTATGATCGCAATGGTCGCATCTATTGCGTCGGCTTCCTGGCGCATCAACTCTGGAATATAGCGAATCTGCTCATCGGAACCATACTTATAGAATACCTCATCGACACTTTCGAGCGAGATACGTGTGATCGGGTGTGCCCCGACCAGAAGTGCCTCACGCGATAATTCGCGGATGAGCGGTGCTGCTAGGTAACTACCAACAATCCGAAACAACTGCCCTGGCTGAAGGTTTAGCGAGTAGCGCACCAGCACCTGGGCAAGTTTCACAATTCGTGGGTCAGTCATACAAACATCCTTTTCTGGTGGAAGTATCCGTCTGTGGATGATGGGCTATTGCTTGTGATTATACTACGCATGGATGGGTGGGAGAGATCTTGCACCTTTCTCGGGTTGATTGGTTGATGACACGCCCATCCTACCCCTGAAAGGTGTCGTCGTCGTTTGACCTCCTAACTTTGCACATGCCCCACCCCAACCGGTCTTGCACATCCGAGAAGTGGATGGTATGCTGGTGCCTTCTTTAGAGAGGAGTATTCTGATGAGTCAGGCAAAAACAGGCGATCAGGTCGCCGTGCATTACACCGGCACGCTGAATGATGGAACGGTATTCGATAGCTCACATGAGCGCGAGCCGCTGGTCTTTACTGTCGGGGTCGGTCAGGTTATTCCTGGCTTCGATCAGGCCGTTGTCGGTATGGCGGTTGGCGAGACGCGCACGGCGGTGGTTCCTGCCGATGAGGCCTATGGAGCCTATCAGGATGAACTGCTCTTCTCTGTTGATCCCCAGGATCTGCCGCAGAGTATAGCACCAGAGGTTGGTGAGCAATACCAGATGCGCCAGGGCGATGGCCAGATCATTGTGGTGACGGTTCACGATATTACGCCAACTGAGATGATCTTCGATGCCAATCACCCGCTGGCCGGGCAGGATCTAACGTTTGAAATCGAGCTCGTTACCATCGAATAGCGGCAATCTGTGTCATCTGCGCAATCTGCGGATACTATCCAGCCCTTCGCCACAAGGAACAGATTCATCGCATGGGTTGAGCTTATGAGGTCAGGGTGCTTCCCTGGCCTCATTTGATGGCAATGCGGGTTGTCGATGTTAGTGCTTTTTGGTAGAATACCTGTGCGAACCGGAGAACGATATAGCATTCCTATTTGAGTTGTAACGGCGCGGAGCGCAAAGCGGGGTTTGGGGCCGGGTACCCTCTGGGTGTCCCGAAAGAAACCCCCCGCCCCCTTTTTTACAAATCCGGTAGGATTGCTATAGATCAGCGATGTGTGCGAAGGATGTAATGTATGGCCTACAGTGATTTCACAATTGCCGAAATCAAACGGAAATTCCAGCTCATTATTGATGAGGATGTTGATCTATTCTCAGCGACTCCAGAAACCGCGAGTAGCGATTGGCTCTCTGAAACCCTGCACGAGACGTTATCTCTGGTTTTGGCTGAAACAAACCGGCCGCACTATTAGTTTATTCTCTGGTGTTGATTTCACGATTGATTCAAGCCGTGGTTTGAATGGTATCTGCGATTATATTGTATCAAACTCGCCAGAACAGCTCTTTGTGAGTAGCCCGGTACTTATTATTTTTGAGGCGAAAAACGAAAATATTAAGGGTGGATTTGCCCAATGTATTGCAGCAATGATTGCAGCGCACTATTTTAATCTGCGCGAAGGGAATGCGATACCAATCATTCACGGTGTTGTGACGACTGGAACAAACTGGCGCTTCTTGCAACTCGAAGGCCATATCGTGCGTATCGATCAACGCGAGTATTATATCGATAATGTGGCCAAGATTCTGGGTATCCTGCTCGCGATCACTGGAAGAATAGCATCATCACCCGCTATCGCTGCCTAAAGAGGAGCCAATTGTGCGAGTTACCCGTGCTGTCATAACGGCTGCTGGACGCAACCAGCGTGCGCTGCCACTGCAACGCCTCGTTGATCGCGATGGTGTGCCGAAATCGGTTCTGCAAATTATTGCCGAGGAAGCCCTGCGCGCTGGTGTCGAGGAGATCTGCCTGGTTGTCGCCCCTGGTGATGGTCCGGCCTATGCCCAGGCGGCTGGCGATCTGGCGAGCAATCTACGCTTTGTCGAGCAACACGAGCCACGCGGCTATGGCCATGGCGTGCTGTGCGCTCGCTCGTTTGTTGGCGATCAGCCCTTCCTGCATCTGGTTGGCGATCATCTGTATCTCAGCGGAACAGTTCGCGGCTGTGCCCAGCAATTGGTGGAACTGGCCCAGACCGAAGCGTGCGCGGTTTCTGCGGTTCAGCCAACCCGCGAGAGCCTGCTGCCCTACTATGGTGCCATCGGTGGGCGGCGCCTGGCTGGCCGCCAGGATCTGTATGCGATTGAACGGGTGATCGAGAAGCCAACCCCCACCGCCGCCGAACAACAACTGATCGTGCCAGGCCTGCGCGCTGGGCACTATCTGTGCTTCTTTGGCATGCATGTGCTCACACCAACCGTCATGGAGATCTTGGCTGAACAGATCGCGGCTGCTGGCGAGACGCCACTGCCATTGGCTCCGGCGCTCGATGTTCTGGCTGGCCGTGAGCGCTACCTTGCAATTGCGAACCTTGGCCGCCGCTATGATGTTGGCGCAAAATATGGGCTGCTGAATGCCCAAATGGCCCTGGCTCTCGATGGCAATGACCGCGAAGAGGTACTGACCCAAATGGTGGAATTGCTGGCGGCGAGGCGGGGAGCATGAGCGTGTCGATACTGACAAACATTATTACATCTGCCGATCCCGCAACCCGCGATCAATCCCTGGATGCGTTCTGTCGCGGGGCCAGTTTGGCGGAACTGCAAGCCGAATGTGTCGCCCTGGATGTGTTGCGCCGTTCGAGCGAGAACCTCTACGAACGGGTGCGGGCCTGTTTCTTTCTGTATGCGATCTATCGCTTCCATATGCCCTCCAAGCATGGTATCCGCTCCGTTGGCCTGGTGCCATTCGAGGGCTATACCCATCTGCTGAACCGCCGCTTTGAGGAGGCAATTGGCGTCTTTCTGGAAGCCCAACGTGCTGGCCCAAGCGATGCCCTGGCCAGTGCGCTGGCCGCTGCCTACCATCGGCTGGCCTTTCAGACCTTAGCCGATCAGGTGCGCCGCAGTGTTCGGTCGGTGCGTGGCAACCAGTGGATGTTCCGGGTTGGCCATCCCAGCGATCACCCATTGCGTGTGCGCCCGGATCTATTGCGCGAGCCGTTTCCGGTGCTGCGCGAATCGACACCCGTTCGCATGGATCTCTCGCATAGCGCCTGGAGCGACATCTTCTTCCTGGGCATGGATTTCCCCGAGGGCGCACGGGTGCTGAATATCTCGATTGATCTTGGGGTGCGTGGCCGTGATGCCTCCCCACGCCCGCCGGTCGAGGCCTATTTTCGGGTGATCGCTGAGCCGATTCTGCGGCTGGTCAGCATCGATCTTGGCGCAACTGCCGATATCACTGAACTTGCGGAGGTCTTCGATTTCGCCCGCGATTACCTTGGGTTGTTAAAAGGTGCGCTGATTGCATCTGGGATTGTGCCACCAGGGATCGAGGGCTCCGGCGAGAGCCTGGCCGATCTGCTGGCCCGCCTGGTTGGCCCTGGCCGTGGGATCGAACTGGTCAGCAATGTCAATGGCATCCCCAAAGGCTCGCGCCTGGCTGTTTCGACCAACCTGTTGGCTGCCTTAGTTGCTGTGTGCATGCGAGCAACCAGCCAGGCCGCCTCATTGACTGGCCAACTCAGCGAAGGCGAACGCCGTCTGGTAGCAGCACGGGCGATCCTGGGCGAATGGCTGGCCGGTTCTGGTGGTGGCTGGCAGGATTCGGGCGGAGTCTGGCCTGGGATTAAACTCATTCAGGGCGAACTCGCTGCCGATGGCGATCCCGAATATGGGGTCAGCCGTGGTCGGTTATTGCCAAGCCATCGCATCCTGGGCAACGATGAGGTCACAGCAGAAACGCGCGAGCGTCTGCAACAAAGCCTGGTGCTTGTTCATGGCGGCATGGCCCAGAATGTCGGCCCGATCCTCGAAATGGTCACCGAGAAGTATCTGCTGCGCTCGGAGGCCGAATGGGCGGCGCGCAAGGAGGCCATGCGGGTGCTGGATCGGGTGCTGGATCAGCTATGGATTGGTGATATTGCTGGTGTTGGCGCAGCAACCACTCATAATTTCTTCGGGCCGATCCAGACGATCATTCCCTGGGCGAGTAATCGCTATACCGAGGTGTTAATCGAACAGACCCGTGCTACGTTCGGGGCGGATTTCTGGGGCTTCTGGATGTTGGGCGGGATGTCCGGCGGCGGCATGGGCTTCATCTTCGATCCAAAGCGTAAGGCCGAGGCGCAGGAGCGCCTACAGGAGACGATGAGTGCCACCCGCCGCCGCCTTGAGCATGCGGTGCCATTCGCCATGGAGCCGGTTGTCTATGATTTTGCGATCAACGAGCGCGGTACCTATGCCGATCTGCTGGCCGGAGATGCAGCTCTCTTGCCACCCGGCTATTATGCGCTGCTTGCGCCAGCATTATTGCGCGCAGATCCACGCATGCTGCTGCCAACGCGCCGGGCCGAACTGGATCGCTTCAGTTTGGCCTGCCGCACCCGCCCTGAGTTTGCTGGCATGATTCCGACATTGTTTGATCGATTGTTGCCACGCGATAGGCGTGAGGATGCGATTGGGCAATCGATTGAGACACTGCTGGCCGAACAGGGCTTTGACCGATTGCAGCACGAACAGATCCGCAGCGATCTGCGCCGTGGGCGGATTGGTTTGGCCCAGAATCGCCTGCCCGCCAGCGCCGAGATCCGTGATGTCGAACCGGGTGATGTCGCCGATGCAACCAGGCCACTGGAACAGCGCTATGCAGAATTGGGTCGGCAAGCACTGGCCGAGGGAACAGTGGCGGTTGTAACATTGGCTGGTGGGGCGGGCAGCCGCTGGACCCAGGGAGCCGGGACGGTCAAGGCGCTGAATCCATTTGCGAAATTCGGCGGGCGGCATCGCTCATTTGTTGAGGTGCATCTGGCCAAAAGCCGCCGGGTTGGCAGATCGGTTGGCATGCCGATTCCGCATATCTTCACCACCAGCTACATGACCCATAATCCAATTGCTTCCTGGCTTGCAGCCGAAGCGGATTCGGACGGGCGGCCATTTGGTTATGATGGTCCGGTGTTGCTCTCGCCAGGCCGTTCGGTTGGATTGCGGCTTGTGCCAATGGCTCGTGATCTACGCTTTGCCTGGGAAGAACTGCCACAGCAATTGCTTGATCAGCAGGCCCAGAAGGTGCGCGAGAGTTTGCATGCGGCACTGATTGGCTGGGCGCAGGGCGCTGGTGAGGGCAGCGATTATACCGATAATCTGCCGCTGCAGTGCCTACATCCGGTTGGCCATTGGTTCGAGGTTTCCAACCTGCTGCGCAATGGCGTGCTGGCAGAGCTGCTGGAAGAACGGCCACAACTCAAATATTTGATGTTACATAATGTCGATACGCTTGGCGCGGATGTTGACCCAGGATTGTTGGGGTTGCATATCGATTCCGGTGCAGGATTAACCTATGAAGTGATTGCACGGCGGATCGACGACCGCGGCGGCGGGCTGGCCAGAGTCGATGGCAGTTTGCGGCTGTTGGAGGGCTTGGCAATGCCACGCGAGCAGGATGAGTTCCGGCTTTCGTACTATAACACGCTCACCACCTGGATCGATATTGATCACCTGTTGGAGGCATTTGGTCTGGATCGTGCTGATCTTGCGGGCCAGGATGAGCGGGTTGCCACGGCAGTGCGAACACTGGCAGCGCGGGTGCCGACCTACATCACGCTCAAGGAGGTCAAGAAGCGCTGGGGCCATGGCCAAGAGGATGTGTTCCCTGTCGCGCAGTTCGAAAAGTTATGGGGCGACATGAGCGCACTCCCGGAGCTAGCGACCAACTTTGTGGCCGTGACCCGCTTGCGCGGCCAACAACTCAAAGATCCAGCTCAGCTCGATAGCTGGCTGCGCGATGGATCGGCTGCGTTTGTGGAGACGCTGTGCGAGTGGTGATGCCGCTACGCGCGGCAGGCGGTCGGGTACGGCTGCCCTCATCCCCAGCCCCTTCTCCCATTGCCAGGGAGAAGGGGAGCGATTGGCCGCTTGAGAACCTCCTACGCCCCTCTCCCCATGTGCGAGAGGGGTTGGGGTGAGGGAAATAAAGGCCTCTGTAATGCCCACCATCCGCGCTGTTACCCCAACCGATCACCCGCAGTTGGCCGCATTTCTGGCCAGCCAATATGGCGATGCGGGAAATTCTTTGTTGGCTGCACACCTGAACAACCCGCGTCTGTTGCCTGGTATGCTCCAGATTGCCGAAACAGATGGCCAGATCCGTGCCTGTGCATTGGCGCGACCGATGCGTACCCAACTTGCTTCTGCGATTCTGGAATGTGCGATGCTCACGGTTGTGCCAGCCGATCTGCGTGATGAACTGTTGGAATCATTGTTGGCGGGATGCCTTGTGGCTCTGGCAGATGTTGGCGCAACCGTGATCTTTGCACAGGGTGCTGCCCAGATCTATGTTGAATTCGGGTTGGCTACGTACCGCTACCAGATCGATATATCGCTTCCCACAGCGTCGGCAGGTCGTCATGGCGTATCCAATAGGCCCATGCGTCATCTGCGCCCGGCCACTGTAGATGATCACGATGATATTGCGGCACTCTATGCTGCTAGCTACCGCACAATTTCCTATAGCGAAGTACGCTCCCCAGCCGATTGGCGCTCCTGGCCGATTGTGGGCGCTGCATTGGTATGCGAGGATGCCCGTGGGCGGGTGGTTGGCTATGTGCTGATACATGACGATTCTGTCGTTGAAGCTGGTGCTGCCGATGCTGGTGCGGCACGGGCGCTGATTGCAGTTCTTACAGATGCAACATCTGCTGCGCCTGGTTGGCACCTGCCAATCGCCCATATTGTCACGCAGGCGGCCTTGCATATAGGTGGTGAAGTGCATATTCGCGCCTCACAACCACACGAATCTGTGTCGCTGGCTGGCGTGCTTGATGTCGTTGGCGCATTCACACAACTTCTGCCAGTATTCGCGCAGCGCCTGGCTGGCTCCCGTTACGAGCGCTGGTCTGGGATGCTTGGAATTGCGCTGCAACACGAGCAGGTAACTCTGGCATTTGCGGATGGGCAGGCAACAGTGCTGCCGGGAAGTAATGCCAGCAATCTGTGGCTGCGGCGGGTTTCGCTTGGTGGGTTGGCCCAATTGCTGCTTGGCTATCGGTCGTGCGCCGATCTGCGCGCAACTGGCGAACTCGATTATGCCGATACGGCGCTTGGCCTGTTGGATGTGCTATTTCCGATTATGGGGTGAGATCGGAATCGCGCAGTGGCTTGGCATCGGAAAAACCCAGATCGGCCAAACGGAATGGGCGCAGGTCAGCGGCTCGTTCGGCGAAGGGGAAATCGAGGCCCAGACGCGCCTGCAATTCGGCGGCTCGCTTGGCGATTTGTGCTGCTGTATGGTGGCGTTGAGTGCTACCATACAGAATTAGGCTGTATTTCAGTGGCAGCGCTGAAACATGGGCAAACTCATGGCAGAATGCAGCGATCTTCTGGCCAAAGTGCGGGTCGGTTCGCAGCATATTCACGCACAGCACGCCACCCTGGAGCAAGCGCTGCTGGCAACATGTATAGAATTCGACCGTGCCAAGATGATCAAGATGGTTATCGTTATCGCCGAATGCATCCATCACAATGATATCGTAGCGCGGCCCATCCTGTGTGAGAAACGCCCGTCCATCGCCGATCACCACCCGTTGGCGCTCATCGATCTCAACCCCAAAAAAGCGCTCGGCGATCTCAACAAACACGGAATCAATATCGATACTTTCAATAATCACATGCGGCAGATGGTGATGGAAGATTAATGGCAGCCGCCCGCCACCAAAGCCGAGCATACACACCCGCTGTGGTTCGGGACGCCATAACAACGATAGTGTGAGCGCCTGGGCATATTCGGCTGGCAGATGCAACGGGCGCGTCAGATCGATCCGCGACATCGGCCCATCCAATGTTCCAGATGGGTTCACAAACAGCAGCCCGATCTGATCGCTGCGCTTAATCACAACAATATGCAACGCCCCGATGACACGCTCGAAGAGCACGCCATCGGGAACGCTGCGAACCCAGGCTAATCGTTGATCAAGATCGTGGTGGGGCATATTCCGGCTTTCAACACTCAGCTTTCAGCTTTCAGATCTCAACGATAGGTGTTTGTACAAACAACGGCTATAGGAGAAATAGCAAGGGCTTTCACCTGCACGAGAAGCTGACGGCTGATAGCTGATAGCTAATAACCCTACTTCTTCAGCTTTTCCAGGAACTTCTTGCGCGCCTTGGCAACCTTTGGGGCAACGACGGCCATGCAATAGGGCTGGCGCTGGTTGTTCACAAAATATTCCTGGTGATAATCCTCGGCCCCATAGAAGATGCTGCGCGGCGCAACTTCGGTGACAATCTTACCCGGCCAGATTCGATCAGCGTTCATCTCGGCAGTTACCTGCTCGGCAGTTGCCTGCTGTTCAGGGCTATAGTAGAAGATTGCTGAACGATACTGCGAACCGACATCAGCGCCCTGCCGATTCAGCGTTGTTGGGTCGTGGATGGTGAAAAACACATCCAACAGATCGCGGAATGAGATTATCTGTGGGTCAAAGGTGATCTGCACCACCTCAGCATGGCCGGTCTTTTCCGAACAGACATCGCGGTAGGTTGGGTTGGCAACATGGCCACCCATATAGCCAGAGACGACATCGCTGACGCCCTTGAGTTCATCGAAGACGGCCTCTAAGCACCAGAAACATCCGCCTGCCAGAGTCGTCACTTCCCGAGTTGCTGTGGTTGTCATAAATAGTTGATCCTTTCGACTGTTCCTGACCCTACTCCACTTCGCTGTTGCTCCCCTCTCCCAAAATGGGAGAGGGGTTGGGGGTGAGGGCGAAACTACGTCATTATGTACATACTACGGTCTCTGCATGGGTTTGGATCGTTACAGTTTCGGCGGGTTGATTATCTGCATCGACTGAACAAACTCACGCATGGGAAGGCCATCGGGGAAGGCGATAAGGCTGCCCTGAACTTCCACCAGCACCCACACGCCACGGGATGTGATTACCTGCCAACCCGGCAATTCCTGTTCTCCCAGCGCGACAGTTGTGGGGCTGCTGCCCTGCCAGGTCGCATTTGCACGCAACAGATCGCCAAAGGTGTGTGCGGCACCCTGATAGATATATTGTGTTTCACGCTTGCTTGTCGTCCGATTATTGATCTGCACCTCAAGCTGGATGGCCATCCCACGCCACAGCGCTTCATCGAAGGGCGTTGCAGCATTTGTGAATGGTGGCCCACCGCGCCCAATCGATCGGCTGGCAAACCAGGATGTTTCCGTTGATGCTGGTGGAACCAGCAGCGGGCTGCGGATCAGTTGGAGCGACTCGGTGATGGTTGTTGGTTGGAAGATGATCGGGCGCGGTGGCGTGCTGCGTTCGGCAGGAATCTCAAACAATACTGCTGGCGGTGTGCGCGTGAGTTCGGGTGGCATCTGTGCAATGGGAATAATCTCATCGCGCTCAAGCTGCCACGACTCAATCAGCATGCCATCTAGTGCTGTGCCAAGCCGCGTCTCAATCGTATTGATTCGACCGCCTTTATCAAGCTGAATAAAGGTTGTGATCTGTGGTTCGCTGATCAGATCGGCCAGATAGGGCGTATCATCAACTGAAAATGGTCGATCCGATGACCAGCGCGGCAATTGCTGAACCCAGGTAGATGACCCATATCCCCAACGTACGCACGCCTGCTGGTTAAGCCAATCATTCTCGGTATAGGTAATTGCCTGGCCACCCGGTATGCTAGCCAATCGTCCGCCACAGGTTAGCATCCGTAGTGCAATCGAACGGGCTGGATCGTCGCGATAGCGGTTATTTTCAGGGTCGATCTGCTCAACGGTTTGCCGAGCGGTATAATAACGCCAGACCCGTGCCGCGTCACTGTAGCTGGTCTGATACACCTGCCCACTGCCATTACTGATGCGCGTAAAAATTCGGATGCCATCGGTTTGTGTGATCGCATTCGTATTGTTGTTTGGATGAGGCTCAGGGCTATCGGCCCCAATCGTCCAACGCTCACTGATCACATCTGGCGGGCGGCCACCATAGGCTGGCAGATGGTAGGGATCGGGCAGATCCTCTGGTGTTGTGTTCTGGCGCATATAGATACGTGCCACAACGTGGCGAGCCTGGCCAGCTTCAAGTTTTGGAGTGGCTGCCAGGGCATTGAGTAGCAGTGCCTGGGCTTGGCTATCGATTGCTTTTGCTGCAAACAGGCCGATCTGCGCCTGATAGCGATCAACCGTCAGCGGGCCAAGTGTCTGCAGCACGGCTAGCAATTCATCGTGAGTATAGCCATGCGCCTGAACCTGCAAGAGTGATCTGCGGCGGGTATTGGGTACCGGGCGCAGCAGCACGCTATAGCTATCGGCACTATTTCGCCGAATCAGTGCTGAACGACCAGCCAGCGTTGCCTGTTCAATTGGGCCATCGGTGCTAAAGGATGCCTGATTAGCAACGTTATCCGGTTGGCCAAGAATGGTGATGCTACGCCCGCCGCCAACATAGATAACGGCCTGCGAATCCGCATCATTGACGGTAATAAAGGCGGCATACTCGGCCCCTGGCGGCGGCGCAGCAGGAAATTCAGTTGACGCCAGGCGTGGGTACTCAATTGCAAATGCTGGCGAGACGAATGTTGCCGGATCGAGCAAGGGCAAGCGTGGCTGCATATCTGGTTCGGCATCTCTGGGGAAGATTCCCGTGCCATTCCAGGCAGAGCGTAACTGGAAGACACGTTCTGCCGAGGCCTCGTTCGTGATCTGTTCTGCGCCAAGGTTGTTCCATGTGGTACGGCTGATCTGATCCCCGCCAGTCGGGCCGATCAGTTCACGAATTTCTTGCAGCCGCCCATCGTTCGGGTTGATCAGCAACAGAATTGTAATTCTATCGGCTGGGCCACCGGGGACATTTGGCTGGCTGGCCAGCGCACTGACGCCAGTGAAGCCAACCACTTCGAGTTGTGTGCCATCGCTGCTGGCCTGCCGTCCCCAACTCTGCAATTCAGATGTAACGGCCTGGCGCAGATAGGCTTCGGGCAAGGCCCAGGCACCAGAACGCAGCCGATTGGCGATGGCCTGCTTCTGGTTGGCCTGATCGAGAGTCAATTGCACCCGCGCCCGCCGTGGATCGAAGAACAATGGATAGACGGATTCGCCATAGGCTGGGGTGGTGGCATACCAGAGTAATGCTTTCCCATCGCCAAGCATAAACTCATATGGCCCACCGCCAGATTCGTGGGTTAATTGGATGCGAGAACGCCCAGATTGGCTGTCGGTCCATAGATCGCCGATCAAGGGCGCATAACTGCCATCGGCAAAAGTCCAGCGCAGTACATAGCGGCTATGCCAGATCCCCGTTGCTGGTGTTGTATACAGGTTGGTTTGCGCGGTTTGCACAAGCGTACGTAGATCGGCAGGTGCTGCGCCTGTGCGTGTTACCGGCGAGGGATTCGGGTCAGATCGAGGCCAGATCAATGCTGCAATCACAAGCAGAACAACAATTGGCAGCAGCGCACGGCGTGTCCACGGGCTGATCAGCACGCTACGCAATGGCGTTGGGTGCTTTGGTTGAGTTGCCGCAATCATGTGCTGAACCAGGGGTTCTGGCATGTGCATCAGGCGCAGTGCAGTGCGGAGCGCATCCTCGGTACGGGATGCCACCAACTGCCAGGATTGAGAAACGGCCCGGCAGTCATCACATAATGCCAGGTGGCCACGCACTGCCGGATTGTGATGCAATGCGGGGTCATCAAGCGCCAGGGCTGTTCGTGCGGCCCGGCACTCATCTGGCGCATTCTGGTCGAGCATTGCTGCCGCTAGGTTTGGCTGATCGGCTGCCTGAGCGAGCGCCAGCAGGGCATCCCGAAAGGCTTCGCGCTGTTCTGTCGTTCGTTCCTGGACAGTTTCATCGGCGGTGCCTGGTTGGACGATAGCAAGCGCCAAGGCCAGGCGCTGCTGGCGTGGCAAGCGGGCGATTGCTGCCAATAAGCGAGCCTCTGGCCTGTGTGAATCGGCGCTTGCCCAGGCAGGCAGGCGGCGCACCGAACGAGGCTCTGGGGGCAGAGCAGCAATCAGGGCAGCAAGCAGTGTGGCTTCCTCAGCTTGATCGCCAGGGAAGACTGTCAGTTGGCGGGCCATCCGCAGCAATGCCGCATCGGCAGCTGCGGCATCGGGTGTCAGCAGCAACGCCAATCGGTAGAGATTATCGCCATGGTGCTGGAGTGCGCGTTCTAGCATGTGTGGTAGTTGTGTCAACGAGGCACCTTTGCGCTCGATTCGCTATCGTCAGTGGCAGGATAGCACGGCCTCTACGGTGCGTCAATGTGTGTTCGGTGAGAGCAGGGCAGGTGCATTTGCAATGTGATATGCCCCTACCCGATGACAAACGCCATCGCCGAAGCCATCATATACCTCCGTAAGCGTAGGGCGATCATCACCATTTGCATGATGCTTCAGTGTACCGTATGATCGCGATTTACAGGGTATAAGTGTCAGAATTCAATTGCCTGTTGAAAGAAGTACATAATGGCTGCACCGCTCGCACTCCAACTCTATACCGTTCGTGATGCTCTTCAGCACGATTTTGTTGGTACATTACGCCGAGTAGCAGATATTGGCTATCGTGGTGTTGAAACGGCGTTTTTCGGGCCAGATATCACACCGCGCTATGCTCATGCGTGTATCGAAGAGCTTGGATTATCGATCTGTAGCATTCATTGTGAGTTACCACTTGCCGAACAGCGCGAACAGGTCGTCTCGTTGGCTGCAGAACTCGGCAGTGATCGGATTATCTGGCATGGCTGGCCGCGTGACCCACGCTATAGTAGCCTGGATGGGATTGCTGCTCTTGTTGCAGAATACAATGCGGCGGCAGCGATTGCCAAGCAGGCCGGATTGCGCTTGGGAATCCATAATCATTGGTGGGAATGCGAATATGTGGATGGTGTGCTGCCCTACCAGGTGTTCTTGCAGCAGCTTGATCCAGCAATCTTCTTTGAACTGGATACCTATTGGGCACAGGTGGCTGGCCGCGATCCAATTGCCATGCTGCATGAACTTGGCCCACGCGCACAATTGGTCCATATCAAGGATGGCCCGGCGACCCAGGACGCACCCAAAACCGCTGTTGGCGCTGGTGCCATGGATGTACCAGGGATTGTCGCTGCCTCCGCCGCACACGCCGAATGGCTGATCGTCGAACTCGATGACTGTGCCAGCGATATGCTCGATGCCGTTGCACAGAGCTATACCTACCTGACAAGCAATGGGTTGGCGGTCGGGAATAAGTAAGAACCGAGTATTCAGGAGTCAGGAGTCAGGAGTCAGAATACGGAACCGAGAACTGAGAACCGAGAACTGCGGAACTACCGAACTACGGAGCGTTCATCGGTCAGGCGCAGCAGCCCAAAGCCACGGGTGGTGCCGGCTCCGATACCACTATAGAATCCGAAGCGTACCAGTGTTTCGATTGTGGCAATTTGCATTGGCTCGTGAGCGAGTGCAGTATAGCTACAGCGCCCGATGGTTCCGATCTGTAGAACATTGCCTTTGCCACGCCCAGCGGCACTCTCGATTGCAAAGCGGCTGACTGCCAGGCTCTCGGCAATAAACAGTCGCACATCCTCGGGGATTGGCAGTGGAGCGCAGGCATTCCAGCGTTCAAGCAAACTGCCAAAGACAAGATCCGGGAGTGGCAGTGGTTGGCTGCGCCCGCGTTGGCGAAAGGTGACTGGCGTTGTAAAATCGAGTGTCCAGCGCCGCACGCCGCTAGCAGCAATCCGTATGCCTTCCTCAACCAGTGCTGCATAGGTGGTGTGCCCCGCCCAGGTATGTGCAGTATCGTGGATCGATTCGATCTGCCAGGCCGCACCGCCGATTGCCAACGTCCCAAGGAATTCGGGTGTCCAGGATTGTATATGCGCTTCAACCTCGCTGGTCAGAGCGGTGACACGCAACCCATAGCGGATGCGTGGATCGGCAACCAGCGGAGGCTGGCCATGGCGTTCTGGCAAGAAGGTAACGGTGAGTGGCCGTACCGCACTATCATCATGCAGCCGCATTGCGAGATCGGGATCGGTCGCCCGAATCCAGCCTAGAACTGCGGCATGGGCAGCGCGGCCAAGATCGGGCATTAATGTTGCCTGATGGAGTGGACGCAGGGTGAGTACAATCGCGGTTGGCATGCTTAGGGTTCCTTCGCATCAGTAAACGGAAGAATCATTCCAATTGGGTAGAGCGAGTCGGAAGAAGCGATCACAACGGCACCAGTAAGTTGGGGATGGAATACCGCAACAAAGCGCTGGTGTGCATAGATACGCGCCAGCGCGGCCCATAGCCATTGGGGCAGTTTTCCATCGAGGATAACACCTCGTGTTGGATCGGGATGGGGTACCGGAAGGTGATCGGCATCGTGTCTATCCAGGTAGCTCCCCGGAATGTTGAAGCGCACATGCATGGTATCGCCAGCAATTGTTTCCGTCCAATCGAGCCGTGTTGGGTCGGGATGTTTGGCCAGGGTCAGCACGGGTGGTGTAATCCAACCACTCCGTGTATCAAAGATCTGGCATGCTTGCTGAGGGCTCGCGACGGCCAGGGCTGCATACAGCCAGACCGGACCACGGCCATAGATGCCCAATGGCTGATCGGGTGGCAGGCTGGCAAGCAATTCTGGCAATTCGCTCGGTAGCCAAGGGGTGCCGGTACGATGGGCAGGCAGTGGGTAAATGGCATGCTCAATGTTGAGTACCAGATCAAGGGTTGTGAGCCGCATGTGTGCATGAAACAGTTCATCGGCATCATAGGCGAAGAGTGCTGCAATCCGTTCGACCAGCGCATCGAAGCATGGGCCAGCAGAAGATCGTTCACGACTCAGGCCAGTAAGTATCCCGCGCAGCACTGGCAACGTTGTTATAATAGATTGGATGCCATCGAGTTGTGATGTTAGCTCGGCAACTGGAGCGAGACCATAGCGGCGGGCAAACAAACGCCATTGTTCCATGCCCTCTTCATCCGGGGCCACTAACACGCTGTGCGTGCAGCGTTCAGCAATGTGGGCCGTCTCCTCGGATGGAAGGCCACCGGGATCAACAATCAGGGGTAGCTGCCGCTCTCCAACATCGCGTGCCAATCGCTTGGCGAGCAGCGCGGACCAATCGGCGCGTGAACGGGCGCGTAATTCGCCAACAATAGTTTGGCTGGCAGCATAGCTCCAGGAACCTTCGCCATCGGGGTTGGCACGCAGCAGATAATGGGGAATATCGCGCATTCTCAGTGCTGTGCTGATTCGATCAGCAAGGGTGCTTTTCCCGGCGTGGGGTGGCCCACCAATCAGCACAGCTGGCATCATTATCGACATTGCATCCTCCTACCCCTGGCTAGTGGCGTATTCGCTACGATGATGAGGTGTATATGCAGCCAAATGCCGCGTTTGTCGCCACCCTGGGTGGCCAACCACAGATTATAACCCTGGCACTTGATCGCTTGCTGGCACAGGGTGTGCCAATTGTAGAGGTTATTGTTGTGCATCTGGCGCGCAGCACACCCCGCTACCAGGATGCACTGCAAGTATTGGCCGAGCAGTTTGCTGGCGATTGCTATGGCTCTCGGCGCATCCGCTACCGCCCGCTGGCGATCGCCTATGGCATCAATGAGGTCGAAGATGTGATCCATCCCCAAGCACTGGATGCGACACAGAACCGCTTTGAGCAGATCTTCCCGACACTCAAGCAGCAGGGGTATATCATCCATCTGTGCCCGACTGGCGGGCGGCGGATGCTGGGTATGTTGGCCTTGATTGCTGCACAAATGAGTTTCGACCGTTTGGATCGGGTGTGGCATCTATATTCCTCTGATACGATTCGGCAACAGACTGACCGCGGAGCGCTGCTGCATGTGGCGGCGACAGAGACCGATTTGCGCTTGTTGCCAATACCATTCCAACCATGGGGCCAGATGTTGGCTGGGCTACGGATTGGAGCTGCCCAAGTTGAACAGCGCGCTCATGATGATCAGCACCAGCGTTGCCAGAGCGTCTGGGCGCGACTAAATGAGCGACCACGCGCTGTTCTGCGCGTGTTGGTGCAAACCTATAGTCTGCAAGAGGCTGCCAATCAATTGCATATCGAGATTAGCACGATCCATGCGCACAAGACCACTATCTTCAATGAGTGTATGATTGCCTGGGAACTCGATCAGCGCCCTGGGCTGGCCTGGGTGCGTGATCGGTTCCGTTCCTTCTTTGATCAAGCATAACAGAGAATAGCCCTCGAATACATTCGAGCTACCTCGCGCTTTCTTTCGAGTCGGCTCGAATGTGTTTTTGGTATGGGCGGGGTAGGATGG
>JBBQSD010000040.1:0-45962 GCA_038214135.1 Chloroflexales bacterium
TGTCCATCAGAATCAGCGCTGGTCGCATTTCGTACATGTATGCCATGGCCTCATTGCCATCACGGGCGACATCCAGCCGATAGCCATGCGGCGGTAGTGCATCTTGGAGCAGTGCTGCATTACTCTGGCGATCCTCAACCAAGCCGCACCACCCGCTCGTGCTCGGCAGTCAGCGCTACTTCTGCTCGCATACGGGCAGCCAATTCCTGCTGGAATGATTCGATCAGGCGGGCATTGTGTAGCGCAATCGAAAGCATATCACCAATCTCCTGTGCGATGGTTATATGCTCATCGGTAAAAACTCCTGGCAGAGTCGCTGCCAGATTGAGTGTCCCAATCAGATTCCATTCGATCAGCAGTGGGATACTAATCAGCGAATGAATCTGACTGGTAGCGATCACGGCAACAATCGCAGGGATAGGAGTAGCTTGTTCTGCATTCTGAAGATTGTGCTCAACCCATGGCATACCATGACGAAACCCAATTGGGAAATCATCGAGTGGGAGAGGAAACTGCATACCAGTTGGCATTGATCTTGGCAGATCGCTTCTGACTGTCAGGAGTTGACCGCTAGCGGTAATGGGATCGTACAGCATCACACTGGCATATTGGCAGGGAATCAGGGTATCCATATTCGCCACCACCGCATTGGCGATTGTCGTTGGTGCATGCAGTTTCAGGATAGCCTGGTCGATCGCACGCATGGTCGCGAGTCGATCAGCGGTACGCCGCAGTAACTCCTGGGCGTACACACGCTCGGTGATATCAACACATGTGCTGATGAAGCAATCCTGGTTATCAAGAACCAATGGTTCACAGGAGAATAGGATCGTTCGCAGCTCGCCCTGTTTGGTACGCAGGATGGCCTGCTGATTCTGTACCCTGCCTGTTGTACGCACCTGCAACGCCATCTCGCTCATGACATCTCGATCCCCAAAGATCGCCAGGGTACGCCAGCTCAGGCCAACAATTTCATCACGGGTATAACCGATCAGGTGCAAAAGGCTCTCATTTAGATCCAGAAGGGCGAGATCGATATAGCGCACGATTGGGAGCACATCAGAAACACTCTGCCCAATCATTGCTGTCGCTGTCCAGCCATAGATGTGTTCGGCAGCGTGGTTCCACTGTTGAATATGGCGGCTTGCATCGGTGACAATCACTGCATCGCTGATCGCATTGAACCAAATCGGAGGAGCCTGTAGCGCAAACTCAGCGCTGTGTGATGGCGCTTCGGCACATGCCGCCAATACAGCAATTTGTTCTTGCAGGCGCTGAATCTCAGCGCGTAATTGTTCGGGAGAATCGTCGGTTGGAGGAATCATCCTGCCTCGATGCGTGTAGATAACGAGAGATATGTCATCATCATAATTATCGTATTGGAAACGAAGATGGGATATCAAAGGCTTCTGCAACAGCCTGTTCCAAACTCAGGCTTCGCCCTGCCTCCCATGCAACTGCGCCATCGTTGATGGCGAGTGCGGCTTGAGCCACATTCACAACTGCTGTCACCCGATCACGTTCATCTGGATAATAGAACGGGATAATGAGTGTGGCCCGTAACGCTGCTGCGGCTCCGCACAGCCGCATGGCTTGTTCGTACGCCTGATGAAGGGCTGCAAGAGCAGCGCCACACTCGATCAGCAACACAAAGTTGGCGACATCACGATAGGGTGAAAGAACAGCGAAGAGGTGTGTTGGGCCATATGGATCGCGCTTCTCTCGAAACACCTCGAGTGCAGATCGAAAATAGGCCAATGCCTCAGCATTGTTTGCTTGCGCCATGCTCATCCATGCAAGATGGATATGCGACCATGCCACGCCACGCTGCGCACCGCTCATCCGTAGCAAGGCGATGCGTTCTGCCTGATAGTTCTGAGCCGCACTGAAATCGTTGAGCATGGCTGCAACATGGGCATAGGCATCAAGCACATGCGGCAGATGCCATGGATCGTCCAATGCTCGCAGTTGGTGAAGACTCGACTCAAGCATTTGCTTTGCACGGGCTGGATCACCCTGCCAGAGTATTGCAATCCCAAGCCAGAGCGCACAATCGGCAATGCCTTGCGGGTTGCCCATTGCTTGCTCAAGTGAAAGCCGTTCACTACTGATTCTCGCCGCCTCTGCATACTTCCCCTGATGAAACGTCAGCCAGCCCAAATAGAACAGGGCCACGGCAATGCCAAGCTGAACGCCCAACCCCTGCTGGATGTGCAGTGCTTCAGTCATCAGTGCATGAGCACTTGGGTAATCCCCATATAATGCTGCAAGGCGACCTTGAGCACTAAGCGTTTCTGCGATCCCTGATTTATCGCCAAGCATACGCCGCAATGCTAGGCTCTCGGCAAGATGGGCCTCCGTTTGTGGGCGATCAATCTGCTCCATGGATACGGCAATATGTGCCAGGCCAGCCAGCACCCTTGCAACACCATGGTGATCCTGGAGTTCCCGATAGAGCGCCAGGCTTGCCTCACACAGCGCACGTGCGTGGATTGGATCGCGGAAGAGCTCCCAGGAAAGGCTGCCGATCAATGTAAAAATACTCGCTCGAAGCGTCGGCGGCAACTCATCGGCATGATCAAGGATATCATCGAGCCATGGCAATGCGACAGGCATGCGGCTGAACCAGAATGGAGACAATCGGATAATAGCATCGGTTGCAGCCTCGATCATCTGATGTTCGAGTGCCCATGCCAGCGCGGCCCGCAAACTATCGAGATCCTCGTGTACAGAAACGAAGGCGTTCACATCCCCATGATCATAGCGCTCACGCGCCTGCGCAGCCAGCGCGAAATACGCCAGCGCATGGCGACGATGCACGAGTTCTGCTTCGCCGCGCAGTTCAAGCTGTTCCCGTGCAAACTCACGCACCGTTTCAAGCAATGTAAACCGTGGGCGCACGCTCTCGTTTTGTACCCGTTGAACAAGGTTATGCTCAACGAGCCGGGCCAGAAGCGGCATAATCGCTGCCTGATCGATCTGTCCCTCGCGGCCCGGTTCATCGGTACAGATCAACTCTGCGACATCGAGTGTCCAGCTGGAATCAAATATTGCCAGCCTGCTGAGGAGAGTTTGCGCAGGCGGTTGCAGTAAATTGTAGCTCCAGGCGAGCGCTGCATACATCGTTTGTTGACGCGGCGGGAGTTTGTTGGTTTTCTCCTCCAGGAACCGCAGGATTCTATGCCCTTGCAACTGTGCCAGAAGCTGTTTTGGCGTAAACAGCCGTATCCATGCCGCAGCCAATTCTATCGCCAATGGCAATCCATCCAGCCGCCAGCAGATTCCGGCAACTTCTGCCTGGTTTGCCGGAGTTACCTCAAAGTGTGGATGGATATCCTGCACGCGCATTGCGAACAGCACCATTGCATCAGATTGTTGTACCGCCGCCATTGATGATGGCAGAATCTGGAGATTTGGCAATGAGAGCGGCAGGACGGGGTATTCCTGCTCACCAGACACATCAAGCGGTACACGGCTGGTCACCAATAGCACAAGCCCGGGCGCATAGCGCAGCCAGGTACTAATTGGCCTGGCGGCATCGGGCACTTGTTCAAGATTATCCAGAACGACCAGAAGGTGTTTATCGTGCAACCAGGCTCGCAGGCGCTCATGGACGCTTTGCTCTGGCAGTGCAGCGATTCCGAGCATCTCGGCAACACGGTTCGTAAGCTGGAGTGTGTCACGAACCGATGAACAATCGGCGAACCACACATCATCGGCATAATCGGATGCAAGGAGCGATGCGATTTGTAAAGCTAGGCGCGTTTTCCCAACTCCGCCAGGGCCGGTGAGCGTGACCAAGCGCTTGCCACTACGTAGAAGCGAGATCAGTTCATCAATCTCGTGCCGACGCCCAACCAGGTTCGTGAGTGGCAGCGGCAGATTGCTGGTTTGCACATGTGCAGACGCAGAAGGGGGCATAAGAGTTCTGGGCGCAAACGGTGGCAGTGCCGATGACACAAGCTGCGGTAGGGCGAGCCTGGCACGTACACTGCGAATAAAGGCCGCTCGCTCAGCTACCGGCACTCCCAATGCCTCGGCAAGCCGGGTAGCAATTTGCTGTGATGGCCGCCGAACGCCAGCTTCGATCTTGCGGATCGTATCAACAGCACAGCCCACTCGGAACGCAAGTTGCTGCTGAGTCATATCTAGCGCTTTGCGACGCCGCTGAATCCAGGGTCCGAGTGAGTCCTCGATTGCCACAGCTTCCTCCGCCACGCTGCCGTGGAATAAATCCTACGCTCGTTAAGCCTGGTATTTGTCCTACCGTTTGGCCCGCTTATTGTACCGCATATGATGACCACAGCGTCGCTTTCCTGTGGTGTAATACAAGACAGCATATAGAGTACATGTTATGGTACGTATCGCGAAGATCAGCGGTATTGTTCCTCGCCGTGCAAATGCTTGTACCTCTGCCAATACGGCAGGGGCAGTTTGGTATAGATCAATCAATTTGCACTTCGCTCTCATTCATGCTGCAAGAAGCAAGCACCCTCCCCTCCTTAGATATATACACATGGCGCGCAACTCTACTACAAAAACGGTACCAATGAGCATTGAGACGGTAGTATCGTCCACGTATGCAATGCCGCGTGACCATAGAAGGGGTATTGGGATGACACCAATGCAAAATCGATTCAACGCAAGCAGGCAGATCTACGAGTCGGTTGAGAGTGCAATATTAGAGGCAATTAGCCCGCCGGTGTTAGGCATCAGTGTGCTTATCGAGCAAGCCAATAATGTTGTCATCTCCATATTTGTGCAGGGTGTCCTACCAGAAGCAGAACGCCGCTTTCTTGGAGTTGTCGCGTGTGAGATCCTGCTTAGTTTACGATGGATTGACGGCGTCGAGATCCAGGTTCTTGATAATGCGATCCAGCCACTCAAGGCAATCGGGAGTTGGTTGTTCATTCGCAAGGGCATCCAGGCGGATCATACCACTCCAGAACCCAATGCTAACACGAGCATACCCCCAATACAACCAACCAATACTCCACTAGCTGCAGGTTCTATGTTGGGAAAGCAAAATGACAGCGGAACTGATCGTGTACGCCTGCCCGAGCGGCCCGCTTGCCAAACAAATCGACGCATACTTCGCCGTCGTACGCTCGAACTGCGGCCCTAATGCTGCCCATGCCTATATGGCACATTGTACGCTGACAGGATTCTTTCATGATCGAGCAGAGACGATTGGATGGTATGCCGAGCATCTAGCGGCTGCGCTGCGCGAACACACTGCTACACGCCCAACGCATCCAATTCAGGTAACAGAGACTCAGTTCACCAACGATTTTCATGGCCTGTTGCTTGACTCGCCCTGGGTTAAGCAACTCAGCGCCGATTTCGCCACTCGCGCAGCCGCCTCAGCAACGCGCAGTGATACAATACGACTGAAGGGCTGGCTACATCTCAGCCTGGCCTATGGATTCGCCCCCGAGCAGCATGAACGCCTGGTTGCACTGGCCCAGGAACTGATCGATCCATACGCGCCCACTGATTGGGAGCTACGGCTGTATGAGCGCCAACATGATATGAACTGGACGCTACATGCGGCATGGGCGCTGTGAGAACCAAGTATTCAGGAGTCAGGAGCCGCTATGGCATTAATTGTTCACCAACAACCTGTACGGGCGGTTCGCGAACCGCCCGTACTCCCTACTCCACAGAAATCGTCGTCCGTAGTGTATGCATGACGCCTGGTGGCAGGAATGCCAGATCATCATCGGCATTGGCTGTCTCCACACAGACCATCTCTTGATATTCATCGGCGGCAAAATCGGCCATACGGCTGGCCTTCTCGATCCATGGGTTCCAGACAACCGTCGTGCGGCTACCGGCCTTTGCAATCACAATCCGCCGGTTCAGGGTTGAATCTACAATTGTGCAGTTAGCCGTTGTATCGCGGTAGACCCGATCAACCTCATGTGTGATTGTCACCGATCCCTCTTGAATATGTTCACCACCAGCAACTTTATCCAGATAGCGTGTTCGTGCAAGCCCTTCAATTGCAATCTGGGTCACATTGGACACAGCGAAATAGCTATGCAGCGCGCCACCACAGCTAAACGAGCTATCACCCCGATTGCGTGCCGTGAGAACGACATCTAATTGCGTGCCGACTGTCGCTATCAATTCAAGATCGAAGGCATGCGGCCAGATCGGCAATGTTGCCGCACTATCGGTGAGGCCAAGCCGAACCCACACCGCATCACCAGCCATGCCTGTTGCACGAAGTTCCCATAGTGCCGTTCGCACAAAGCCATGCTGCGGCTTGGATGGATCATCGGGATGGGGGCCAAACCAGGGCCAACAAATAGGAATACCGCCGCGAATAGGCTTCCCCAATGCATAGATCGCCTGACGGCTGGCCCATAGCACGGGTGGCGCACCAAGATGACCATAGCGCACAAGATGGCCACCCTGGAGTGCAATCTCCGCTTGTGCTCCTTGTGCCTCGATATTGATGTGTGGGAGTCCACTCGGCCCTGGCGCAATATGCAGCTTGCCCGCAATGGCATAGCGTTCATTCAGTTCATTGATCATCGATCCCTCCCAGGAATGCTGGCCTTCGCGATGCGAGAATATGTGTCGGCTGCATTGTACCGCGAAATTCGCATCATTCTAATAGGAGCATTTGTATGGATATTCGCCCGGTGCAGGCATCCGCTGCTGCCGAATGGCTGCGGATGCGGATGGCGCTCTGGCCAGATTCCACTGCGGAGAAGGAAGCGAGCGAAATCGAGCATTTTCTCGCTATTCCACCACTGCCTATACTGCCAATGCTTCACGCAGCCTATGTCTGCTCACGGGCTGATGGCAGCCTGTGCGGTTTAGCTGAAGTGAGCATCCAACCGAACGCCATTGGTTGCACAACCAGCGATGTCGGCTATCTCGAAGCGTGGTACGTCGATCCCGATGTGCGGCAGCAGGGCATTGGTCGGCGCCTCGCTGAAATCGCAGAGGCGTGGACACGGGCGCAGGGATGCCAGGAGATGGCCTCCGATACCGATGCCACCTACCCACTCAGCCCACACGCCCACGCGCAGCTTGGATATGAAGAAACCAGCACCCCGATGCACTATCGGAAGTGGCTCTAGTAGTCCGTCATAGGTGATCTGAACAATCGTACGGGCGCGATATATCGCGCCCCATGCGCCATGCTCAATCATCACATCAGCCATGACAGACTACTAGTAGTCTGTCATGGCTCGGGTGCAGGATACATCTGGCGGAAGGTAAACGCAGCCTGTGTCGGGCCATGCTGTTTGAGTAATTCGAGGCGTGTGAGCGCTTCTTGTACTGATGGGTGATGATCAGCCTCTACCCACCACAGCACCATATATGCATCGGCCATGCGCTCGAACCATTCTCGCCGCCGTCGCATGAACCCACCATGCCCTGACGCATAGACATAGTGATGCAGTGAATCGACATCCTGCCAGACTGACATGTTGATGATGATATCCTCGCCTAATGGGCGCAGCGCTGTTGCATTACCTTCGTCCGTTGTCAAACGCCAGATGAAGCCAGGTGAGGCATCGGCGAGAGCATTGATCTGATCGAGATTTTCCACGAAATCTCTCAGCATCGGCGAATTGAGTGGTGCTTTGAGCGCACCGATATTGAGTTGTGCCAGATGATAGTGTGACATACGGAATCCGCTGATCATTATTCAATCTGTGATAGCTTGGCTCGCATTTGGTGGCAACAATTCTACCATTTAAATTGTCGCTAGTCGGCCACTTCCGTCCAACTCTGCCGAATATCCTCGAACAACCGTCCATAGCGACCAAGACGCTCAACCACTTCCGCAATCGCCTGCATATCCTTTTTGCGCCCAGCATCCTTGAGATCACGCTGGAGCTGCGCCAGAATCTGGTGTGCGTCAGCAAACTTCTGCTCAACCTCAAGCAGTTGGTCGGTCCATTCATCCATTGATTCCATATGTATCTCCTCATTGATATTCATGCATAGCCATTGATCCTGGCATCATGATACCAGAATATTAGAACATATGCACGAATATTCTATGAGAACCACGGAACCGAGAACCAAGAACCGAGAATTCAGGAGACAGGCGTCAGGAGTCAGAATACCGGAACGCGAACCAAGAACCAAGAACCAAGAGCTATGGGCCAAGTTTTTTGCTAAGGCCGTCGGAGGAATCTCTTCTGACTTCTGACTCCTGACTTCTGACTCCTGACTTCTGACTCCTGACGCTACCTCATCCATGGTGTACGCTGGTGCATGCTGCCATCCCAATAAATCAGCCGCCCACGACGGATTGTTGCGCGGACTCGTGGTGGCGAGCCATCTTCGACAAGCACCAGATCGGCGGCGTAGCCAGCCACAATCTGGCCGAGATCGGTGAGGCCCAATGCATCGGCGGGGTTCCGCGATACCAGTGCAATCGCTTCGTGCAATGGCGTGCCAGCCGCTGCTAATACCCAGGCTGCATGGAGCATCGCCGAGGGAGAATAATCGGCAGCCAGTAGATCAACAACACCCGCCTTGATGGCGGCACGAGCACTGAGATTCCCTGAATGCGATGTTCCACGGAGCGCATTCGGCGCACCCATGGCGACGTGCATACCCTGCGCTCGCGCAGCGTGTGCAGCCGCCATTGCCACCGGAAACTCACTAATCGTCACACCCAGGCGAAGCATCAGATCAACCTTTTCGGGAGTATCATCATCGTGGGAGGCCAATGGCAATCCCTGGCTCTTGGCGATTGTCACCAATTCTCTGGCAACCCGCCAATAGCTATCATCCTCTTGTGCTCGCCGAATACGGGCATGCGCCTCAGCGGCAAGCTGATCTGTGGATGTGTTACGATAGGCAGCCAGATAGCTCACATAACGATCAACATCACGATACTGGCCCTGACCTGGCGTGTGATCCATCAGCGAAAGCAACTGTACATGGCCAGCAAGTAGAGCCGTGCGTAGTGGCTCGGCAACCGATGGAGTCGTCAGTTCATAGCGCGCATGCACCCGCAGATCGATCAGCAATTCATCGCGTAGGTGGGCCACTGCACCAACCAGTTGTGCTGCCCGATCACCAGAGCGATGAACCTTGCGCTCTTCCGATTCCGGCTCCCAGAATGAAATCGAGGCATAGGCGGTTGTTATTCCGGCTGCAGCCAGGCGTCGATCAAGCTCGTGAATGGCCAGATCGAGTGGTAGATGAGCGCCATTACGTGGCTCAGCCTCCTGCTCGATCATATCGCCATGCATGTCGATCAGCCCTGGAATGGCTGTCAACCCATGCCCATCAACACGTTGCAGCGTGTCGTCAGCAGTGGTGACATCATCGGCACACACCTCTGCGATCAATCCGCCATCGATCCGAATTGAACCACGCTCCAGGGTTCTGTCGGGTAACACCACCCGAAGATTAGTTAGCCACATGGGTCTATCCTTCGACGAGCGTTCAGCTCTCAGCGTTCAGCTCTCAGCTTCCAGTATTCAGGAGTCAGGAGTCAGGAGTCAGAATATGTCTCGTTAGCGTTCAGCTCTCAGCTTCCAGGAGTCAGGAGTCAGAATATGTCTCGTTAGCGTTCAGCTCTCAGACGATAGAAGTTTGTACAAACAATAGACTTGTAGTGCCAGTAAGATCGTTCATCTACACCAAAAGCTGATGGCTCTCCTGGCTGACGGCTCAACTACCAAAATCATACTTTTCTAGAAACAGCGGCAGATTATTCAGATCCTCAAAGCGCGCCGCTAATGTCGCACGATCCCAATCCCACCATGCAATGGCAAGCAACCGCTCGGTAATCTGCGGTGGGAAACGCATGCGTAAGGGCCGAGCTGGCACCCCAACCACAATCTGATACGGAGCGACATTCTTCGTCACAATTGCGCCAGCCCCAACCACTGCACCCGTTCCGATTGAGATACCTGGCATGATCGTTGCTGCATGGCCAATCCAGACATCATGGCCAATCTGGCAAGAATGAGCACGCCGCCAATCGAAAAAGGCCTGCTGATCGCTCTCGGCAAAACCATACTGAGCGCGTCGGTAGGTCATGTGATGCTGCGTCACCCGATCAATTGGATGATTACCAGGGTTGATGCGCACATGCGAAGCAATCGAACAGAACTTGCCAACATTGGAATAGATGATCGACACATTATCGGCAGCATAGCTATAATCGCCAAAACTGGTTTCGATCATGGTGCATCCAGGCCCAATATCGGTCCATCCGCCAACCTGGCAGGCATGTAATCGCGCACTTGGATGGATCGTCGGCTGCTCGCTAAGCTGGTGTGGGCCACTTGAGTGCAGTTGTTCAGGGAAGTTATTGATCTGAAACACAGGCCCTCTTGTTTAGTATTCAGGAGTCAGGAGTCAGAATAGCGCTTAAGCAAGGTTGATGGCACATCTTCTGACTCCTGACTCCTGACTCCTGACTCCTGACTTCTGACTTCTGACTTCTGACGCCTACATCCGCCGATAGATTGGCACTCCGCGTCGCAGGGTCATCCGCACATGTGGGAGCCGCCCTGGTTCAACAAGCACGAGATCGGCCAATAAGCCCGGTGCAATTGCTCCTCGATCTGTCAATCCCAGCACTGCTGCTGGGTTGGTTGTTGCCATTGCGACGGCAGCATGCAATGGTAGCTGCTGCTCACGTTCAAGCACAAACAATGCCTGAAGCAGCGAGATCGGCGACTCATCGGCAACTAGGATGGTGGCTATACCCTGGCGTAGTGCCTCACGTACATCCAACTCATTGGCAATGGATTGATCGCGTACAAGATCAGGGGCGCTGACCGCTATAACAAGGCCTTGGTTGCGAGCAGCCTGTGCTATTTCGAGTGTGCGGGGGAAGAGACTCAACTGAATACCCAATTCGCGAGCGCTGGCAACATCCTCAATACTCGCAAGCTGGTGGATAGCCAGTGGAATCCGATGCTGCCAGGCCGCTGCCGCCACAGTTGCCATATCACCGGTAATAGCCCGCAACCCAACCAGATCGCAGAGTCCCTCGGCCAGTAGCATATCAACGAATGTAGGTGCATCAGGCAGATCGGGCGAGCATTGAAGGTGTATATGCAGATCGGTCAGGAATGTTGCCTGGTGGGCCATGATCATTCGTGCAACTAATTTGACATGATCAGGACGGCGACTGCGCCAATGGGCATGGGCTGCGTCCAGCGTCAACACAACACATGTGGTTGTTAGGCCAGCACCAGCCAATCGTTTATCAAACTCATGCAGTGCCGCCTCAACTGGAAATAGCGATCCAGGGCGTGGTTCCAACTCGCGCTCCAGTAGATCACCACACAGATCGATCAGCCCTGGCAGCGCAATCAACCCTTGCCCATCAAACCAGGGTCCCTGTGAATCTGCGGGCCGATCACCTGTAATGACAGCAGCGATTCGTTCGCCAATGATCTCGATTGAGCCGCACTCAATCTCGCCATTCGGCAGAATAATGCGTAGACCAGTGAGCCACATAGGGTGTTCCGTCTTCCGTAATTGGCGATAATTTATTCGGCATTCGCCCATTCGCCATTCGTCGGCGGTCGCAATACAATCTCGTGATCAACCAAGCCAGCCACATCTTCTGGATGATGAAACACGCCGATCATTCCCACACCATGATCCTTTAATTCACGCAAGCGCCCAGCTAAGGCGGCACGTGCATTCGCATCGAGTGCGGCTGTCGGCTCATCCAGCAAGAGCAGGCGGCGCGGGTGGATCAACGCATGCACCAAATTGGTCTTTTGCTGCTCACCACCAGAGAACGTTGCCGGGTAGGCTGGCCAGATTTCGCGCTTCAGGCCAAATGCTTCGAGCCAGTGGCTCGCCTCGCGATAGGCATCTTCCGCAGCGATGCCTTCCTGAAGCAATGGCTCGACAACAAAATCCAGCGCGCTGACCCGAGGGCGAGGGCGTAGAAACTGAGTCACATGGCCAATCTCATGGCGGCGCAGATACACAATATCGACATCGGCAGCTCGGGCCAGATCGATTGTACCACCAAGCGATTGATAGAGCGCCTGGCCTGTTGTCGGCAGGTAGGTTCGATACAAACAGCGCAACAGCGTCGATTTGCCGACCCCATTCGGGCCACGTAGCAACACAAATTCCCCAGGCCGCAATCTGAAACTTACTTGGGCAAATGCGGCGATCTCACGCCCAAGCTGATGGACAGTAAACGATTTCGAGAAGTTCTCGACTTGCAAAAGAGTATTCATCATAGCTTCGCATTCACCAACTGTTGCGTATAGGGGTGTTGTGGATCTTCAAGCACCTGGTCGGTCAGCCCTTGCTCAACAACAGCACCACGCCGCATGACCATCACCCTATCGGCGAGCATGCGGATAACGCCAAGATCGTGTGAGACAATCACCGTTGCCAGCTGTAGCTCGCGCTGCAATCGGCGAAACGTATCCAGAACAACCGCCTGGATCGACACATCAAGGCCAGTTGTTGGTTCATCGAGCAGCAGAAGTGCCGGGCGCAATGCAATCGCTTTGGCCAATTGTACCCGCTGTTGCATTCCGCCAGAGAGTTGCATCGGCAGATCGTCAATCCTATCGGCGGGGAACTCTGAAACCGCCAGTGAATCCTGAGCAGCACTGCGCAGGCGCGCAAAACGCCGCTCACCAGCCAGAATCAGGCGTTCGGCCACATTGCCACCATTTGTTGTTCGCATCCGTAGCCCAAGATGCGGGTTCTGGTAGACAATCCCGATCCGTAGCACACGTACCAACCGCCGTTGCAGTTTGTCTAGCTCAAACAGATTATGTCCAGTTCCCTCAGGAACATCGAGCCGGTAATCGCCTGCATCTGGTGGCTCTTCCAGGTTCAACAGGCGCAGCACCGTCGATTTGCCCGAACCGGACTCGCCAACGATGCCAAGAACTTCGCCGGCCTGCACCGTCAGATCAACACCATCGACTGCCACAAGTGAGCCATAGTGCTTTACAAGGCCACGCGCGGAGAGCAATGGTTGGTTTTTCACCAGCAGTGGGCTATTGAATGGCTGATGTATCATAGCTACTCTCGATAGTAATATTACGGGAAGATCTGGCTTATTCCCTCACTCCTGCTGCGCTTCCCCTCTCCCAGTGGGAGAGGGGCCAGGGGTGAGGGGATCTTGCTTGAGCACACCATCAATATAGAATCGCCCAGCAGCATCATAATATGTCTCGCCGATCTCGGTTGGCTCACCCCGATTGTGCCTAGCCAGCTTCTCGGCATAGCCCGTATCGGAAAGCTGATAGCGCTCGGTGCCATCCGGTTGCGGGATCACATTCATAAACTTATTGGTCGCGCCAGTCTGTTCGCACATCCGCCCGGCCTGGCTTTCGATCTGAAACGGCACATCGTCAAATTCGAGCGAACGCACATCGGTGTAGGGTGGTACAGCATACAACCGTTTTTCGCGCCCGGCAGCAAGCAGGGTTAAATGGGCTGCCTGATGCAATGCCGGGTTATCCCAGCGCGGGATCGGGCTGGGAGCCATGATATAGCGCTGATGAACCACGACTGGGTAGCTTGAGCCACCAGTATAGGTTTCATAGCGCACCAACTGTTCGTACAGGCCAAGCCACATCAGTGCATAATCGGCCTCGGCGTGCAGATCGCGAGCTTTGGATAGATCGGGTTGAACCTGCCGCAGTGGCTCGGGATCGGGCACCTGCAACACAAGCACCTGGCCCTCGCGCAAACGCTCTTCGGGAATACGATGGCGGCTCTGAATGATGGTCGCAGCCAGTGTATCGGTCGTCGTTGCGACACCCGTCATGCGGGCGATAAAGCGCCGCAGATTGGCAGCATTGACCGAATCGTCGGCACCCTGGTCGATCACCTTCACGGTATCACCTGGGCCAACCAAACTCAGGGTTGCCTGAAGGCCACCAGTACCCCATCCACGGGCGATTGGCAATTCGCGGCTCGCATATGGCACCTGATAGCCAGGCAAAGCAATGCCTTTAAGAATCCGGCGGCGCAACTCGCGCTTGGCGAACTCATCCAGAAAAGCATAGCTATAATCCTGGCGTTGGGCAGCTAGTTCAGAAAGCTTGGTCATACACTACTCATCACTCGCCCTGGCGCGATGGAGCGCATCCAGAGTACTGGCAAAGGTGACATAGTGGGGCAATTTGTAGTGGATACAGAAGCCGGATGCCTCAACCGGTTCGGTATGGTAGAGCACAAAATCCTCGGTATGCGCCGGGTGTGGGTTGGGCTTTTCCATTTCCAGATCAAGCATTGAACCAGCGATCACCTTGACTTCATTCCAGCCAAGGGTGGCAGCATAGCCAAGTTCGAGCGTATCCGCTGCCGCATTGCTGACCACTTCACCAGAGCTGATTCGCACGCGCCCGGCGCTAAACAGCACGCCTGTAATTGGATGGCGCAGTTGCACATCGGCATAGCCAAGCCGCACCTCATTGACTGTCGGATGAGCGAGGCCATAGCCACGCATACTGGCATAGCCAAGGGCCAGCACGCCACCGGTATCGGCGCGGGCCAGCGATTGCAGGCGATGGGCGCGTGGAGCGGGGAAATCAACGGGATCGCGGGTCACATCGGGAATCTCCGATGGATGGATTGAGGCTGCTTCGGGCAATGGATCGAGCAAACCAGCCGCCCGCTGCCAATCCGCCACCGGAATTGGGGATCGCAAATGCTCCAAGCCTGATGTTTGATCAACAGATGGCAGTTCATTGGCAACCGCTTGCTCACCCGTGTTGTGTTGCGCACCATCCAACAATTCCAGGTGCAACAACCGATGGCTATAATCGAGGGTCGGGCCAAGAATTTGGCCACCAGGAATATCTTTGAAGGCTGCACAAATCCGCCGAACGGTTAGTATTTCTTCTGGGCGGATCAGTTCGGCATAGCCAAGCCGTGGCTGGGTCGAGCGATAGGCCCGCAGCAATAGAATTGCCTCATATAGATCGCCGCCTGTTTGCGCCAGGGCCAGCGCTGCCAAATCGGGGGCGTACAGCGAACCCTCACCGATCACTCTGTCGATCAGATAGGGCATATGGCGCTCGATCAGCTGCACAAAGGCCCTATCGGGCGTACCATTCAGATTGCGAAAGAACTGCTCAGCGGCCTGGATTGCCTGCTCGCCGCCCTTCGCCGCTACATAGGCCATAAAACTCGCTCCTACGCCTGACGTTCTTGACCAGGTAATAATATGACAGGTGACTTGGTGACATCGGACTTGGTGATTGATCGGAGTGGTACAGCACTGAGCAAAGCACATGTCACCGTGTCACATGTCAGGGCGCAGGGTATACCAGGGTTGTACGCGGCAAACCGATCACCCGTTCGCCATCAACCAATAGCACATCCCAGCCAAGTGGGTAGCGGTTACTCGCCGCACGAAGCGCCCAAAAGCCATCCGGTAAGCCACCGACTCGTAGTTCAGTGCTACCCTGAATGCCAGGGCCACGCAGCCGAAAGCGTGAGCCATCACCCAATTGGCAGCCAATCACCAGCGTTGCCGATTGATCGGGATCGCGAAAGGTACCGATTGGAGCTACCCACAGCACACCCAGATCAGCACTGCAGAGTTGCGGGAAGAACTGATACATTGCCCGATCAGGGTCGCGCCTTCGAGCACCCATCTGGGCAATCTGTTGGTTGAGCTGCGGATCAGGCGTATAGTAACTTGTCTCAAGATCCACCAGCGCCTCGGCAATCGCCAGTATTCCGGTTGCCTTCGTTCGGGGTAGCGCCTGTGGGCTACCGGGGTAACTCAGCGCCCACATCAGCGCTGTAAAGGTTGCCTGGGCTTGGGATTCGGCTGCTGTTCGGAGAGGAGCGCTCATCAGAATGTTTCCATTTCAACCCGTGTTGCCTCGACAGCCACCCGAAGCTGTTGATCTGCGGTCGCTTGCAGTGCCGCCTGGCGGGTCACAAAATCGTTTATTTTCTGCGTCGCAATACTGCCTGCCCGTGCTGCATCGATCAGCGCAATTGCCAACGCCTGCTCAAGATCCCGCCCGAGGCAGGCAGCATAGCCCTCGGTTTCGGCCAAACGGATATACGCCTCGGCGATCAGTGCCTCACCAAGATAGAAGGCAGCACCCTTGACTGGCTCAATGGCTGGCAGCATAACCAAGCCGGTTCGATTACGAACAACCTCAATCGGGCCGAGATCGGGAATCAGATCCTCAGCAAACAACTTGACCTCCTGGGGCTGCGTCCGGCTGAGGATACTCAATATGGTACTCTGGTCCATCACAAACCTACAATTTCTGCACAGACGCGCGGCATCGTGGTTCTCTTGATAGCGTGTATCGTATGCTGAACATATAGCCTGAATGTACCCGCCCCGTGTTAGCAGTTGAGTGTGTCATCGTAAAGTTCCGATTAAGGGATTGTTTCCTGATCGATCATCGGTGGCTGGTGCTATACTAAAATAGTATTCAGAAGTCAGGAGTCAGAAGTCAGAATAATTGCCATGCATATCAATGATCACCCTGTCACATATGGAGGTTCATCATGGAAACACGCAAGCGCAGCGTTGCCATCCTAATTTTTGATGATGTCGAGCTGCTCGATTTCGCTGGCCCGTTCGAGGTCTTCAGTTCTGCCCGCGATATGCATGGCGATCATGGCCGCATCATGGATGTGTTTGCCATCGCCGAGACAGCGGCGCCAATTCGCTGCCGCAACGGCCTGGTTGTCCAACCCGAGCATACCCTAGAAACATGCCCACCCTTTGACATTTTGGTGGTACCGGGCGGCGCTGGCACAATTGCTGTTGTCCAGAGGCCAAACGTGATCGACTGGATTCGCCAGCGCACGACCGAAATCGAACTACTGACCAGCGTCTGCACCGGCAGCTTCGTGCTTGCCAAAGTTGGCCTACCAGCAGGAACACCGGTTACGACCTATTGGGAGAGTATTGCACAACTGCGCGCCGCCTACCCCGAACTAGAGGTGCGCGAGGATAGCCGCTGGGTTGATGCCGGGCCAATCATCACCGGAGCTGGCGTGAGTGCCGGGATCGACATGGCGCTCTATATTCTCAGCAAGCTCTATGGTGCCGATGTCGCCCGCACCACAGCCATCGGGATCGAATACGATTATTGGAATTAAGCTCTGTCTGAATGAGCGTCGCTGGCTCTTGTACGCCCGTGGCACAATTCAACGCCAAGCCAGCCCTGGCCCACGGGCGCAGAAACTGCGCCCTGATGCCGTAAGGACGCAGCGCGCTGCGTCCCGACAAGGATCTTTCATGCTCAGCATATCTCGTATCCTCACCGCATTCCTGTTGATCTGTGCCACACTGGCTCTAAGCGCCTGCACAGGCCAGGCCAGCAAAGCCACCTACAATGTCAGCGGGCCAGATGGAATCAATGTGATCGTGCGCTATCGCATCCCAGGCGGCGAAGAAAAACAAGAGAATGTCGCGCTCCCCTGGAAGCTGGAGGTTAGCTACACAAGCGGGCAGCAACTCGAACTGATCGCCGATAACACAAGCAGGGCGGGCAAGATTGCCTGTAGCATTACCCTGGCTGGCCAAACCACACCCGCCGCCACCAGCGAGGGCGAAGACCAAGCGACATGTATGGTCAAGTAGCGGCATATGCGCTACGCCTCAATCCCGTACGGATGTAGCGCATATGCCCAAATCACTTACTCCCCTCTCCCCGCGTGGGAGAGGGATGGGGGGTGAGGGGTTTACCAGGAGCACAGAATATGACATCAACCAAACCAGCGCCATCATTGCAAGATCGGGCAATGCGTGCATTCGCGCGGGCCGCCATTAGCGTCCATACCTTCCTCTATCGGCAGACCAACGGCGCATTTGGTGGCAAGATGGGTCCAAACAAGATCCTGCTGCTCACTACTATCGGGCGCAGAACGGGCAAACAGCACACATGGCCGCTTGTTTTCTTTCAGGATAACAAACAGATTATGGTCGTTGCCTCCAATGGCGGTGCAGATCGGCATCCCGCCTGGTTTCTCAATTTGCAGCAGCACCCACGCGCCACCATTCAGATCGGCGGCACACAGACCAAGGTACGCGCACAGGCGGCTAGCGGTGCCGAACGCGATCAATTATGGCGGGTTATCATCAGCCAAGGACCACAATTCGCCAACTACCAGACAAACACAAAACGTGAGATTCCGGTTGTCGTTCTCACTCCAGAAGTGTAGATCGGCATTTGACACACTCTGCCCCTACGAGTACCATCCCTGCTCATAGCGAGCAAAACACAATTGTTCTTGCTCAAAGAAGAGGCATCATGCGGCTGATCAGCTTCCAGTATCTCGATCTCTTCCCGCGCGTCGGAGCACTCCTTGGCGGCGCGGTGGTCGATCTTTCGGCTGCGGCACCACTCGCCTTCGAGAACCAGGATGAGGCACGCTGGGATATTCTCGCCATGCTGCGCGGCGAACCAGATGGCATGGGCCTTGAAGGGGCGCACGAGATCGTCGCAGCCGTCCTCGATCAGCTTGGCATCGGTGATCCCGATGAGTTGATCGATGATGCCGAGCGCATCTTCGACACACTTGGGGCTGTTTCAATTGGCGGTGCTTCCATGCTACTACCGCTCGATGAAGTGCGTATGTTGGCACCACTTCCACGCCCAAACAGCCTACGCGATTTCTATGCCTTCGAACAGCATGTCGCTGCTGCTGCCCGCAACCGTGGCCGCGATGTCGCACCGGCCTGGTACGATATCCCGGTGTTCTATTTCGGCAACCACAATGCAATCTATGGCCCAGAAGAACTTATTCCAATGCCGCGTACCCATTCGCTCGATTATGAGCTTGAGATCGCCTGTGTGATTGGCCGGGCTGGCCGCGATATTGCCGAAGAGGATGCCAGTGAGTATATCGCCGGGCTGACAATCCTGAACGATTGGAGTGCCCGCGATCTCCAAGCGCAGGAAGTGACCGTTGGGTTGGGGCCTGCCAAGGGCAAGGATTTCGCTACATCACTCGGCCCATGGCTCGTAACCCTGGATGAGCTTGAATCGCACGCGCTATTCGATGGCCGCTATGATCTTGAGATGATCGCCCGTGTGAACGATAGCGAATACTCACGCGGCAATCTGCGCTCGATCTCCTACACCTTTGGGCAGATGATCGCCAGGGCCTCACAGGATTGTAACCTGTATCCCGGTGATGTGATTGGCACCGGCACCGTTGGCAGCGGCTGCCTGCTCGAACTCACCGGCGGCAAAGGGCCATGGCTGGTACCAGACGATGTGGTTGAGCTAGAAGTGACAGGGCTGGGCGTGCTACGCAATCGCATCATCCAATAGGATGCATCTTAAAGGATTTCGATGTTCACCCATGGTCGTCGATGGTTCAGCGCCTGGTATGCCGCAAACATCATCTGTTCATTGCTGATCGCTGCAGGCGCTGCTATCCTCGCCCCACTGCCAATCTGTGTTATCGGCGCTGGCGATGATATTGGCTGTGCGCGTGGGTTCCAAACCCGTGAGGGCGATCAACGGCCATTCCGTTGGACCGACGACCATGCCGATGTGCTGTTGACAGGTGTTGGTTGGGGCGGCCCACAGGCGATCAGCATCACCCTTGCCGCTCCACGGCCACAGGACGTGGCGCAACCAAGAGTCACACTCTCTGTCGCTGGCCTCGCAGTAACCCTCAGCGCACCCGCCGCACCACGGCGCTATACACTGCTGGTGCCGCCGCCGCTGCCCGCTGCCAACACACAGACACTCAGCATCTCCAGCGAAACCTTTGTGCCACCACGCGATAGCCGCGATCTCGGTGTGGCGATCTATGAGGCCCGCGCACTGCCAACTACGGCTCCACGCATACCAGCGCTTCTACCACTCTTGGCGCTCGCCATCATTGGCGTTGCGCTCACACGGCTGCTTGAATTGCCAAGGCAGATCGCATCCTTATTGGACAGACTCCTACGATATATCACGCCCCTGCTGATCGTCGCATTGTTGGCCACCCTATCGGTATTCATGCCAATGCGAGTGATCCCGTTTTTGCCCGGATTGGCGGCCATTCTCGCGCTGGCTGCGTGGGGCTTACCCCGACTCGGGCTTGATCGTCTGCCATATCCAATTTGGGTGGCTGCATATGCTGGTGCAGCGCTCGATGCACTCTTGGTTGCCAATCGCGTGCAGGGCGAATGGATTGTGCTGATCCTGGCGTTACAGGCAAGCCTACTGATCTGGGGCGTGTCCACAGCCCTACACCACAGAATCGATATCGGCAGCCTATTGGGCGTTGCACTGTTGATACGCCTGCTGGCTTTTGCCACACGCCTACTCAGCGGCAATGCTGCTGTCGATCCCGATACTGAACTGTTCTATAACTATGGCCGTGCGACGATAGAACTTGGTGTCCCGATTGTCGAATATCCATCCGGCGCATTGATCGCCTGGTCGCTTCTGGCGCTCCCCGCCAGCCGCGAACTGTTCGCCCTGCTCATGCCATTGTTAAACCTAGCCTGTGATCTCGCAATTGTATGGGGTATCGCAACAATCGCCACAAGCGAGAAGATCGCGGGGCATACCAGTATGATGGCGCTGGCATTGTGCTATGCACTCACGCCACTGCTGCTGCCATTCTGGCATGGGAAATATGATCCATTGCCCACAGCACTCCTAGTCATCGGTTTGGCATTCTTCGCCAACAATCGGTTTGGCCGTTTTGGTTGGAGTGGGGCTGCACTCGGGCTTGGCGGCACGATCAAATGGGTGCCCTGGTTAGCAGTTCCGATTGTGGGCTGGCAGTTGTTCAGGGTAGCTATCAGCCAGCAACCAGCAGCAAATAAAGCTGTGTACATCGCTGATCGGTGGGCCATCGTTTCTTTCCTGTTTGGGCTGATTCTGGCTATTTTGGCGACATCACTTCCATTTGCGCTCCGCGATTGGCAGGCATTTCTAACGCCATATACAGTTCAGGGATCGCGCCCACTGATCGGAGAGAGTATCTGGTTTCTTCTAGCTATCCTGTTCGAGCCAGGGCTATTCAGCAAACTCAGCGCGCCCTGGAGTGGCACCGAGTCAAGCGTCATAACGCCAACAATCACACTCGCGGGGCAGGCATTCGCCCTAGTTGCGCTTGGCCTGGCTGCCATGCTGCGCCCAATCGATCAGCGCCGTACGCTGGCGCTGGCAGCACTCGCACCAGCCACATTTCTGCTGCTCAACCGTGTCTATAGCCCCCAATACGCACTACCAATCGCCGCCAGCCTGTTGATCGCCGGAGCCGCTGTATTGCATAGCCATCGCGATCTGCTCATCCTGGTGATCGCCATTACCATTATGCAAGCCGCCAACCTGCTGATCTGGCCCTACACCCGTAGCTACTGGCTGATTCCATCGGCAGTTCAGTTTGCTGCCGGAATCGGCGCGATAATCTGGCTAGCGATACGAGCCACGAGGAGTCAGGAGTCAGGAGTCAGGAGTCGCACTTATTTGATGTGATTGGAGAATACAAACTCTGGCGGGCTGCTCATGGATCGTTCGCATCACGCCCCGCAGGCTGAAGCCTGCGGCTAATAGTTCGTTTGCGTTTTGCCGCAGGCAGCGCCCCCTTGCCGCAGGCTTCAGCCTGCGGATGAGAGGCGTCTATCGATTCATCATTCTGAATCCTCATTTCAGCCACCCATAAATCTTGGTATAATACAGCGCATGAGATCCAGCATTCATCGCGAATCAACAGCATTAGGCAACGATGCCCAAACAACACCGCCCGCGTCTCAATCATAATCGCCGCCGATTGCTGGCTCTGTTTGGGAGTGGGTTGCTTGCCGCTTGTGGTGCGCCATTGCCCACACCAACACCCACCACTGTGCCAACCCCAAGCACTGCACCAACTCCGAGCGATCCGCCGATCATACCACCAACACCAGCTTCAAGCCCAACCCCGGCACCAATCGAATTCAGCGCCCCCGCACTTGCCGAACCACTTATGCCGCTGACAATCACAATCCAGGCGCCAGGCCACAACGGGCCAGCCGAACTGAATATAACTGATGCTCAGGGGCGATTGTCCCGTCACGTAATGCTCACTCTGAACGATGGAAATGGCCAGATTGAAATCCTTCCCCGTGGTGCCCTTGGGCCACAGCGCGCCGAACTCGTGATCAACGGGCGGATGATTGCCAGCACCGATCAACTATTTATCCTGCGAGCCGAGACGGTGGTGACGACAGGGCAAGCGCGTTTTGATGAGCTCTACCCACGCCTGCGCAACTTCATGCAACAGGGCCGGTTGAGCTATATGCTTGATGATCAGCGCGTCAGTGGCTACCGCTCACCCGATAACCCACTGCTCTGGCTGCGCGACCACACCTACCAGGCGCGTGGATTCCGCTATTTCGAACATGATCTGACCAGCCTGATCGATGGATTTCGCAATGCACAGAATCCCAATGGCAGCCTGCCCGATTGGCTGGCCAATCGCAATATGGGCATTCTCAAACCAGGGCGCAAAGAAGTCGAGGCCGATGTTGAATTTCTGTTTGTTCAGGCTGTTATGGAAGCCTGGCAGGCCACTGGCGATGATACCTGGCTACAGATGAACCTGAATGCCATGCGGCAGGCACTCGATTATAGTATGAGCGACCCGCAACGCTGGGATGCCGAGCGTGGGCTGGTCAAACGGCCCTATACCATCGATATGTGGGATTTCTCGTATGGCCCAACAACCCTGGATCCAAGCAATGGCAAACCGGCACCACGGCATTGGATCGATGACAAAACCATCTGGGGGATTTTTCATGGGGATAACACAGGCGTAGCCCATGCACTGAATCTGCTGGCACTGGCCGAAGATCATGTTGGCGACCCGCAGGAAGCAGTGCGACGGCGTGCCCAGGCGGATGCACTCAAGGATCGGCTGAATGAGGTCAGCTGGAATGGGCGTTTCTTCACCCATTTTGTGCCGCTTACCCCATTCGAACCAGCCGGCGTCGATCCCGCCGCCCAGTTGAGCCTCTCCAATACCATTGCACTCAATCGTGAGGTATTGCGCAGCAAACAGGGCCGAGCAATTGTCGAAGAATATTTCGAGCGTGGCGCTCAGCGCGATCCAACCGTTTTTGCGGAATGGTATAGCATCGATCCGCCCTTTCCTGCTGGAAGCTACGGCCTGGGCGGGCGTCCGGGAGAAAAACCAGGCGAATATGTCAATGGCGGAATTATGCCATTGGTTGGTGGCGAATTGGCGCGCGGCGCATTCAACCATGGAGCCGAACGCTATGCCTTCGAGATCCTGCACCGCTACTATTTTCTGATCAGCACCACCAGCGCAACCTATCTGTGGTATTACCCAGTTGGCAGCCCTGGCATTTCGGGTGTGGACACACTCCCAACCGATGGCTGGGGAGCCTCTGCGATGCTGGCTGCACTGATCGAGGGTGCTGCTGGGATCGAGGATCGCGGCGTGCGCTACAATCACACCCGCCTTAGCCCACGTTGGGCCGCAACTGCGGATGTGCGGAATGTACGGGCAGTCGCCAGCTATGCCGCATCGGATGGCTATGCCGCCTATCGCTGGGAGCAAGGCCAGCAATCTATTCGGCTGGAATATACCGGCTCAGGCACGCAGGTTGAACTGCGAATACTGCTCCCTGAAACGGTTTCATCTGTGGCACACATAACATTGGATGATACACCAGCCACCTACGAAATCCGCGATTTCTTCGGCAGCCGATATGTGATCCTAGAATCGAAAACGGGCAGTGGTGTGCTGGAGGTGGATTGGTAGCGGGCGCGATATAAAGCGGGGGGATTGGGGGCGCAGCCCCTAAAATATAATCAAAAACGTCAAATCATTGACATTCGTCTGCGTCGGGCCGGGGCGCAACAGATCGCCAAGGGCATCAAAAAAAACATAGGCATTATTCTGAGCCAGAAACGCCGCTGGATCAAGCCCGTGTGCCAGGGCGCGATCATTGGTTGCCCCAGTCACAACCGCACCAGCCGCGTCGGTTGGGCCATCGCCGCCATCGGTTGCTAGGGCCACCAGCAGCACCCCATCCAGCCCTGCGAGCTGGCCAACCGTTGACAGTGCGAGCTCCTGATTGCGCCCACCACGGCCAGCACCACGCAGTGTCACGGTCGTCTCGCCACCTGCGATAATGCAGCATGGGCGCTGCAAGGGGTTGCCACTAACGATTACTTCTTGAGCGATTGAAGCCAATAGCCTGCCAACCTCACGCGCCTCACCCTGTAGCGAGGTGGTCAGCAGGAGTGTTGCGAACCCTGCTGCCTGTGCAACTGCCAGGGCCGCCTCGGCTGCCTGGCGATTACTGCCGATCAACAGATTCTGAACACGCTTGAACAATGGATCACCCGGTTTGGGTGTCTCTGCACTATCGCCTGCTAACCCACGCCGCAGATGCTCCAGGATCGAGAGCGGCGTTCGCTCAACAATTGCGTAGCGCTCCAGTACGGCATAGGCATCCGCAAAGGTCGTCGGATCGGGAACAGTTGGCCCGGAAGCAATCACATCAAATGGATCGCCAATCACATCCGAAAGAATTAATGCTGCGATCTGTGCATGCTGTGCCAGATGCGCCAACCCGCCACCCTTAACACTATCGAGGTGTTTACGCAGTGTATTGATCTGATTGATTGTGGCCCCACACGCCAGCAACGCCCGCGTTAGTACTTGCAGATCATCAAGCGTCACCCCTGCAACCGGATGCGTGAGCAGTGCCGAACCACCGCCAGAGATCAACACAAGCACAAGATCGCGCTCAGTCACACCCGCCAGCAATTCCGTGATCTGGCCTGCTGCAACAACCCCACGTGCATCCGGCAGTGGATGCCCAGCTTCCAGAATTGTGACACGCGCCAATGCATCTGTTGCTACAATATCTCCCCGATGACCATCCTTGATCACGGCGATCCCCTGGCTGAATCGATCACCAAGGACGCCAGCAGCAGCCATGATCATTGGCGCACCGGCCTTGCCAAATGCCACCCCAATCACCCGCTCAATTGCCTCCAGATCATATGCTTGATCGCCAACCAGCAGCGTCGTGCCCTTACAGCGCAGCACGCGCCGAACCGCCGCACCGGGCTCGACAGCCTCAATCGCAGCGGCCATCATCTGCACAACAATATCGCCACGCACATGTTCGCGCAGCGATTGGGTGCTATAGCGCATATCGTTCATGATGGCATGCCTTGAATGCTGCCCCTGCCCCTGGCGTGCGGCAGGAAACCGCTCATTGGTTAGTCTTGTCGGGGCTACGCGCCCCGAACCCTCGGTCGGGGTGGCCCGCCACCCCAACACCCCGGCCAGGACCTTGTCCCTGGACCCTGAATACAGATTGGTGGTTCGCCAACGTTGGTTGGTTATGCCTTGGCTGGGATCTGTATCTGATTGTGGCTAATTCTTGGTTCTATCACGCCTCATTTGATGGTAGAATCCGCCGCCGAAACGGAAACGTCAACAGATGCTTAATCTGCTCAACGCCCCATTGGATCGCCGCAAACAGTGCCATCACTGGGTGGAAGATGATCAGTAATTGGCGAAGAATCGGCAGGCGAGCGACAATCACAGTGCTGCCAAGAATACTCACCGAAATGGCAAACTGGGTAAACTCACCAATATGCACACCAAAATATTCTTTGAGCAACAGTTCCGTGCCGATAGCCAATAACAGCAGATACGCTCCGGTTTCGAGGGTCGGCTCCCAGGCAATTGCCCGCGAGAACAGGCCCGCCGCAAAGCGCATAATCACCATCCCAATCGCCACTCCAACCAGCACGACCCACAGTTGATCGGAAAGCGCCACCGCAGCAATCACATTGTCGATACTAAAGGCCAGATCAGCCAGGATTGTTGCCCCAACCGTTACCCAGAAACCACTACCTATTGGAGCAATATGCGGCCCGCCCTTGGAAGCCTGCTGCTCCCGATACATCTGGCCAACGTGATCAATCCCCAGATACAATAAATAGATCGCCCCAAGAATTCGCACCCACTGTACATGAATAATCGTGCCAGCTAACACCAACATCAATGCACGGCCAGCATAGGCACCAAGCAAACCCACTTTGAGTGCCGAATCGCGCTGCATGCCCATTCGCCCCGACCAGCGCTTAAACAGGCTCAACCAGCGTGGCCAGGGAATTGGTTGATCATTTGGCAGGTGCAACACCATCGCACCAAGCACCGCCGCATTATCAATTGAGAGAATTCCCTCAAGAAAGATCAGCTGAATGATGATTGTGACGACATTAATATCCAATGTTTACTCCCGAACGCCGCAGTCACTCACTCGCATTGTATCACGCAGCGCCTCTGGCAGAACTCCACGAATCGATGCATCAATCAATTCGATCATATGCAGCGCCGGCATTGGTGTGCCAGCTCGCTCAAGCCCACTGAGAATCTGCAACAGGCAACCAGGGTTGCTCGAAACCACTGCCGCAGCGCCGGTGGCCAGCAAATGCTTCACCTTACGATCACCAAGTTCCTGGGCTGGGCCAGGCTCCACCAGATTATAGATCCCCGCCGATCCACAGCAGATCGCCGATTCTGCTATCTCAGCAATTTCCAGGCCAGGAATAGTCCGCAATACCTGGCGCGGCTCGTTGCGAATGTGCTGTGCGTGCTGAAGATGGCAGGCATCGTGATAGGCGATCTTCAGCTTGAGCGGCTTGCGTTCTGCTCGTGGTGGTAGCTCGGCCAACACCTCGGAAATATCTTTACACATGGCCGAAAAACGTGCCGCCCGTTCGGCATACTGTGGGTCATCGCGCAACAGATGCCCATACTCCTTCAGCGTCGAGCCGCAACCAGCCGCGTTGATCACAATAATCTCAACATCAGCCGCCTCAAATGCCGCAATTGTCCGCCGCGCCATCGCCAATGCATCCGCTTCTTGCCCTGCATGCACCATCAAGGCCCCACAACAACCCTGTGTCTGCGGAATCACCACCTCGCAACCCTCTGCCGCAAGCACCCGCGCCGTTGCTGCATTCACATCCCCGAAAAATACCCGCTGCACACAGCCGAGAAGTAACCCGACCCGTTTACGCTGCTGGCCCTGCGCTGGAATAATCGCTGGCAACTGACGGCTAACCGATGCAAGGGTAAAATCTGGCAGCAGTGATTCCATTGCCTGTAATCGCTCTGGCAGGCGCTTCAACACACCAGAACGATGCACCAATGCCCGTAATCCAGAGCGGCGATACAGCCATAATGGCCCAGCCAGCAGCTTTAGGCGATCCGGATGCGGGAATAGCGTAAAAATCATGCGGCGGAACAAGCCATCTGGTAGGCTACGCCGATAGTTGCGCTCAATTTGTGATCGAGTTGCCTCAATCAATTTATCGTACTGTACACCGGAGGGGCACGATGTTACACAGGCCATACACCCAAGGCAATTGTCAAAATGGCCAACATAGGTATCGTTGAGTTCAACAGCACCCTCACTGCCAAGCTTCATGAGGTAGATCCGACCTCGTGGCGAATCCATCTCCTTACCCCATAACACATAGGTTGGGCAGGTTGGCAGGCAGAACCCACAATGAACGCAATCCTCAATCAGATCCTGCGCTGGTGGATGCTGGAGATCGAATATACTGATTGTCTGCTGTTCGGGCATGATTATTTCTCTCAAGTATTCAGGAGTCAGGAGTCACAATAATGCATAAGCAAGGTTGGTAGCACAACTTCTGAGTTTCGAGTTTCGGCTGCTGACATATCTTTTTCGTATTCAGGAGTCAGCATCGTGAGTGTGCAACGTTAGCAGCGAATCTTCTGGCTTCTGAGTGCTGACTCCTGACTCCTGGCTTCATATTCTCCCCACAAAACGCCCTGGACTGAGTGTTCGCTGTGGATCAAAGCGCTCTTTCACCCGCCGCATGAGTGCAAGCCCATCGCCAACATCACCCCAGACCTCAATGCGGCGTTTGATGCCAGGCGAGCATCCCAAAATGCTGATTGAACCCTGCATGGAGGCGACATCCGTTCGGAGCTGAACAATCCCAGCCAGCAATACCTCATCGTTCGCACCCACCAGCCGCAACATCCCCACACCCAATGCATTGATCACCATATGCCAATCCAGCCTGAGTAGATTTGCCAGCCGCTCAAGTAAGGTTGTAAAACGAGCAATATCAGATGGGAGCAGGCTCAATTTGCAGACCAGCGCTGGTTCTGTGCCAAGCCACACCTGCTCACGAGCCTGCCAGATCGATGAAACACTGGGTTGTGGCGCAATCCCGATCATCTGGCCGAGCTGGCGTTCCTGGGCATCAAGCGCAGCTGGTAATCCCTCAAAGCGCAGATCAATCTGCGGCGGCAACCCAGTTCCAACACGCAATTGAACAGCACCAGGGGCCAACACGGAATCATTCACAGCCAACAATGCCTGATTTGCAGCCTGCATATCTGGCACAGCCAGCGTTAGATCACGGGTTGCCTGTGGCAGCGGGTACAACCGGAAGTTGGCCTCAACAATCACGCCAAGAGTTCCGAGCGCGCCGGTCATCAGTTTCGGCAGATCATAGCCAGCCACATTCTTGACAACCTTCCCGCCACTTTTGGCAACGGTTCCATCGGCCAACGCAATTGTCATGCCAATCACCTGATCGCGCAACGCGCCATAGCGAACCCGTAATGCGCCAGTATCGTTGGTTGCCAACACTCCACCAACCGTCGCCCGCTCCGGCCATAATGGATCAAGAGCCAGACGCTGCCCATGTTCCGCCAACGTCCGCTGCATATTGGCAATCGTACAGCCAGCCTGAACCGTGACCGTCATATCGCCCCAGGCGTGTTCAAGCACAGCCGCCATTCGGCCCGTTTCAAGTAGCACATCGGCAGATGCAGGCGGATTGCCCCACCCCAACTTTGTGCCGCCGCCGCGCACCACCACCGCAACCCCAGCTTCAGCAGCATATTTCAGCACGCGAGCTACCTGATCGGCATTCTCTGGTGCAACAACCAAGCCCACCACACATCCGTCGACGGCATCATTGGCAGTGCTAACCTGAACATATTCAGCGCCAACGATTGCAGCGAACTGTCCTGAAAGAAGGGCAATCTGTTCAGCGGATATCATAATGCCTCAATATAGTATTCAGGAGTCAGGAGTCAGGAGCGAAGAAACAAACAACACTACTCTTATTCTCGATCCCTGCTATCTAATCAAATGTGACAATCAGAACCGATAATACCGATCATAGCGGACGCCCTGCGCTGGAGAATTGGCGATTACATTGCCGACTTTGCTTATCAAAACTCATGAGCGAATTTATGATCAACATAGTCGCTCTTTGCTATAGGAATTCCGACTCCTGGTTTCTGACTCCTGACTTCTCTCGTCAAAATAGTTCCGCAACACCGGCAAGCTCAAGTGGATGCGGCGTATACGGTCCTGGTTTCTCGGCACACAATCGCGTTCGTGGGAAGACTTTATCGGGATTGGAGAGGTGTTCGGGATCGAAGGCACAGCGCACAAGCTGCATCGTATCCAGATCCGGCTCGGCGAACATGAACGACATTGCCGCCTGTTTCTCCTTACCAACCCCATGCTCACCAGTGATTGATCCACCAGCATCAACACAAATCTTCAGAATCTGCATGGCCAGTTGTTCGGCGGCGTGTTCCTGGCCCTCAATCTTGCGATCATACAGAACCAGCGGGTGCAGGTTGCCATCGCCAGCGTGAAACACATTCGCCACCCGCAGCCCAACTTCATCGCCAAGCCGCTGGATCTCCCGTAACACAAATGGCAGTGCGGTTCGTGGAATCACGCCATCCTGCACAATATAGTTGGGCGAAATACGGCCCATCGCCGCAAAAGCAGCCTTGCGCCCCTTCCAGACAACCGCTCGTTCGGCATCGGATTGGGCCAGCCGTTGCTCCCAGGCCCCATATTCTGCACACACCTGTTTGACCTGTTCCATCAGGGAATCAACTTCGGCAACCGGGCCATCCAATTCGACAAGCAACAGCGCGCCACAATCGGGATAGCCTGCATGAACTGCTGCCTCTGCCGCTTTGATGCTCAATCGATCCATGATTTCGATGGCCGCCGGCAATATTCCTGCACCAATGATCGCCCCAACTGCCGCGCCAGCTTCATCGGTGGAATGAAACGCCGCCAGTAACGTCTGAATCACCTCGGGCCGCTTCACAATCCGTAGCGTCACCTGTGTGACAACACCCAGCGTGCCTTCCGAACCAACGATCACACCAGATAGATCATAGCCAGGCCGATCAAGCGCTTTGCCGCCAAGATGAACGATCTCACCATCTGGTAGCACAAGCTCAAGGCCCAGCACATGGGTTGCCGTGAAGCCATATTTCAGGCAGTGGGCACCACCCGAATTCTCGGCCACATTGCCGCCAATCGTGCAGACCGATTGCGATGATGGATCTGGAGCATAGAAATAGCCATATGGCGCAACCTGCTGCGTCACATGGCTATTGATCACTCCTGGCTCGACAATCACCCGCGCATTGAGAATATCCACCTCAATAATGCGGTTCATCCGCGCCAGGCTGATCACAATCCCACCAGTATGCGGAAGCGCCCCGCCGCTCAGGCCAGTTCCCGCGCCACGGGCCACGAATGGAATCTTCTCACGCGAACAGATACGCAGAATATCCTGAACCTGGGCTGCGTTGGTTGGTAACAGGACAGCAGATGGCGTTACCCGAAAATTCGTCAGGCCATCGCATTCATAGGTACGTAGTTGTTCAGGGCTGATGATCAGCCCATGTTCGCCAACGGCTGCGCGGAACTGATCAATAATCCATCGTTCCATAGGCTCCCCGCTTAGGTAGATGCGGTATAATAGCGTGCCAAGCAAACATTGCTGAATATGGCACAGCATCAAACAAAGAAACGTTGACTATTTATTAAGCTATTGTACCAGAAAGGGACGCCAATGCCGGTCGTCGCAGTAATAGGCGCCCAATGGGGTGACGAAGGCAAGGGTCATATCGTCGATATGCTTGCCGAGCGGGCGCGGCTCGTGGTGCGTTATGGTGGTGGCAACAACGCCGGGCATACCGTCAAGAACAAGCTCGGTACCTTTAAATTGCATGTTGTCCCATCAGGCATTTTCGATCCGAACACAGTCAATATTATTGGAAATGGTGTGGTGATCGATCCTGCCAAACTGATCGAAGAGCTCGATGGTTTGCATGCGGCGGGAATCAGCACCACCAAACTATTCATTAGTGAGCGGGCGCATGTCACTATGCCCTACCATATTATGATCGACCAATTCGAGGAGGCTCAACGCGGCAACAGCAAGATCGGCACCACCGGTCGCGGGATCGGGCCTGTCTATGCCGATAAAATGTCACGAATTGGTATTCGGATGGGCGATCTCATGCACGAAGAAACACTGTTGAGCCGTCTGCGCCAGGCACTCGATCTCAAGAATCGGCTGCTGACACAGCTGTATAATGCGCCGCCTGTCTCATTACACGAAACCTTTTTAAACTATCTTGGCTATGGCACACGATTAGAAGATCATGTTGCCGATGTTCATCCAATTATTCAGCGTGCACTCGCAAAGGATGTGCCAATTCTGCTGGAGGGTGCCCAAGGCGTGTTGCTCGATGTCGATCACGGAACCTATCCGTATGTCACATCCTCGCCGCCAGGCACCGCTGGTGCATCGCAGGGTTCCGGCATTGCGCCAAGCCATATCAGCACCGTGTTGGGCGTCTTCAAGGCCTACTCAACGCGGGTTGGCGAAGGGCCATTTCCCACAGAACTGAACGACGCGACCGCCGAAGTCCTGCGCCAGATCGGCACACCCTGGGCCGAAATTGGCACAACCACCGGGCGTTTGCGGCGGGTTGGTTGGTTCGATGCCGTGATGGCCCGCTATGCCGTTCAGCTGAATGGTATCGATACTATCGCTCTTACCAAGCTGGATGTGCTCGATACTCTGCCAATCATTAAGGTTTGTGTTGGCTACCAGCGCCACGATACAACCATCGATTACCCACCAGCCAACCCGATCATCCTCAACAGCGTCGAACCGATCTATGAAGAATTCCCCGGCTGGCAATCGCCAACAACCGGCATTCGCAAGTTTTCCAATCTGCCGCCCGAAGCCCGCAATTACATTGCACGGCTCTGCGAACTGATCGGTACACGACTGGGGATTGTGTCAATTGGCCCGGATCGCGATCAGGTCATTGAGGTCAATAGCCTGTTCTGATATGAAATAGCCGATAGCCAATAGACCGATAGCCGAAAACCAAGAACCAAGCATTGAGCGGCTTTCATACAACAGTGTGCGGGCATCTGTATGGGACGAAACAGTCACAAAAAAGAGACGCACTGCAAGCGCGTCTCTCCTTCCGAAATATGGGCATGCCCTGCCTAGGCGGCAACCAAACCCAATTGCTGCAGTTTGGCGGTTAGCACAGCTGATGAGGGCTCAACGAGAACCGAACCATCGGGAAAGATGATCGTTGGAACGCTCTGGCTCCCACGATTAACCTGCTCGACATACACGCGTGCCGCTTCGTCCTGCTCGATATCGATATACTCATAGTTTGTCTGGTTCTGATCGAACACGCGCTTTGCCCTGCGGCAATCGCCACACCAGGAGGTGCCGTACATTACGATCTTGCTATTGGTCGTCATTGTTGATTATTTCCTTGTTGAACCTTCACCCCTATACCCAGGGGGTGTGTACCAGATAGATACACGCATATTATACCAAATATCAGGCGATTGGGAAGCCTATATTATGGTATATCTCATTTTGTGTTAGCATGGGTTCTACATCAGTATGTAAAGGCAGGTGGATGTGGGGCGCGTGATCGCGATCTCCAATCTCAAGGGCGGGATCGGCAAGACCACAACGGTGGTGAATGTCGGCGCTGGGCTTGCATTACGAGGTACGCGGGTATTGCTCGTCGATACCGATGCACAGGGGAATGTGGCGATGGCGCTTGGTGTGCAGCCAAAACGAACACTGTATGATGTGCTCGTTGATGGTGCCGAGGTTGCTAGCTGCCTGACACAAGCGCGCCCGAATCTCGATCTGCTGGCCGCCGATGCTACGTTACTTGGCGCACAGCCAGTGATCGCAAAACGGCCAGATTGGAGCCGAGTGCTGAGCCTGGCATTACGCCCAATTATTCCACAGTACGATATCATCATTATTGATTCGGCTGGATCACTAACCCCACTGAATGTGAATGCGCTCGTCTGCGCTAGTGATGTGATTGCCCCAACAACAGTTGAACACTTTTCGATCAAGAGCCTGGAGCTGCTGTTTACCCAAGTCAGCCGGGTGAAGGGCAATAATGCCAGCATCCGCATGATTGTCCCGACCCTGTATGATCCGCGGGTGCGTCAATCCGGCGAAATTCTCGCAGATCTGCAGAAACGCTATGGGGCGCTCGTCACACCACCGATACGCATCAATGTGCGCCTATCGGAAGCGCCAGCCCAGGGCCAGACGATCTATGAATATGATCCACGCTCACGGGGTGCCGCCGATTATGCCACCCTGGTTGAGCATATTGCACGGGTCTTTAATCTTCAGGCAACTCCACGCGCTGCCGCACTCCCACAACCAGATGCGTCGCAGATGCCGCGCTGCCCCAACTGTGGGCATATGCTGCACGATGCAAACCTGGCAGGCTACCGCGTTACCTATTGCAATAACTGCCATTATAAAACCCAGACTCTGATCCAGAGCCCGCGCCGCTAACACGCAACAAGCACCAACGCCCGACCGTCCAACCGGCAGATCATTCGATCAGAGGGGTAAATCTATGTCAACCGAAGATTATCGCGCCGCCACACGCGCCTTGCTTGAACGCATGCTTGGCGAATCACATACCAAGAGCGATGCCATCCCGGCGCTGCTTGATTCATATGCCGATGAACTAACCCGCTTGCATGGTGAGCAGGCTCACCTACTGCTGAATGAGATTATCGAAGATGCCCGCACTCGTCTGGACGCACGCCTCTCGCCCGATCCCATTCGGCAAACAATCGCTAGTGTCCAGACTGTCGCCCAGGATCTGTGGAAATCGATCTGGGGACCATAAAATAGCCGCTAGCCGCTAGCCGCTAGCCGCTAGCCGATAACGAAGAAACAAAGGAGCAAAGGAGCAACAATGCCCCTATTCGCTTGTTCGCTCGTTCTTTTGTTTAGGGTTCTCAGTTTAGCATTCTGACTCCTGACTCCTGAATACTTGGTTCTCGGCATGTAAAGGAATCTCGTGCTTATCGTCCGTTCTCCCGTTCGGATCAGTTTTGGTGGTGGCGGAACCGATCTTGCCGCATATTATGAGCGTTTCGGCGGCATGGTCGTCAGTGCGACGCTCAATAAATATATCTATGGGATCGTGACGAAAAACTTCGACACGACCTTTCAAGTTATTTCTGCCGATTATCGCACCATCCTGAATCTTCCAACCGATGGCAGCCCGGCCACCAATGCAGATCTCGATCTACGGCTCAGTCAGGCCGTCTACGAGCATTTCGATCTGCGGCTGCCACTCAATATCTTTATTGCATCGGAAGTGCCACCCGGTACTGGCCTTGGTTCCTCCAGCACAACAACCGTCACACTCTGCCATATCTGTAGCACACTAACTGGCCAACTCCTCGGGAAGCGCAATCTGGCCGAGCTCGCCTATCGGATCGAAACCGAACGTATGGCAGCACCGATTGGCAAACAGGATCAATACGCCGCTGCGTATGGCGGCATGAATTGCATCGAATTCAGCAGCGATGGTGTACAAGTGACCCCCCTCGCCATGGAAGCTGCGACGATCCGTACACTCGAGCGCCGGATCATGTTGTTCTACACTGGTGCAACGCGCCAGGCCCGCGAGATTCTTTCCGAACAGCGCCACCAGAGTGAGCAACATTCAGGCCGGACGATCAATGCGCTGCATCAGATCAAAGCGCTTGGCTGGCAGATCAAGGCTGCACTTGAACACGGCCAGTTCGACGCATTTGGCGAACTGTTGCACGAGGCATGGCAACACAAGAAACAGCTTGCCGATGGTGTCACAAATAGCTTCATTGATCAAGCCTATGCGGCTGCACAACGGGGCGGAGCGCTCGGCGGGAAGATAACTGGTGCAGGTGGTGGCGGTTTCCTGATGCTCTACTGCCATGAGGATCGGCAGGATGCTGTGCGCGCCGCACTTGAACAGCTTGGCCTGCGCCAACTACGCTACGCATTTGAATTTGAGGGCACACGCGTGTTACTGCATACCGGCCAACTCAATACACTGCAGGATTGGCGTGGGTAAGTCGGAATGCGCAGACGACTAAAGTCGCGCCTCACCGGGGCACCCTTTGGGTCTGGTACCCGCCTACGGCCAATGGGTGCTCTACCCGATTAAAATGTAAAGATCCATAAGCCTGCGGCAAGGGGAAAACGAACCCATAGCCGCGTGGCCGATAGCCGCAGGCTTCAGCCTGCGGAGTGCGGTGGGTAGAGGTGAGTTAGCGCCGTTCAACAATTGTAGAAAAACACAGCGCCCAGGCGATGAACTTGGGCGTTCGTGTGTCTGCTGAGAGATGGCAATTACAGCACTTGATAGTCCGACCAGGGATACGGATCGACAACCAGCGACAAAACATTCGCATACGCTAGGGCCGTCTCTGGATGGCTTGCGTCAAACTGCTTGGACTCCTCGGTCTCGCCGTCGTCGGTCACAATTCGAGCCCGCGCCTCCACACTCTCTATCTCGAACAGCAGCCCATATTTTCCGCTGCGCGTTCCCCGGTCGCTTTTAATGAGCGATACCCTCCAACCAGGGTAAATCGGCAGGTCAAGAAGTATCTTCATGGCCTGTTCAAACTCTGATTCGGTCACACCTGGCTTCAACTCGTACTCGTGAATGCCGATGATTCGTGTCATGCCATTCTCCTATTCACTTCTGGTGTCTTTGGATGTGCTGAGTATACAGGACATTGGCATGCTTGTATAGCACCAGTTGACATTCGAGGCAATGCGTCAAGAATTACCGTTGCTTGGGTTCGGGCTATGAAACGAAGAATACACCGAAGCTGATCATCGCATGGATACATGGATACCTGTTGCTTGCGCCATGGCGTGGATGGGTGTATTGTGAACATGATCGTCACCATCTGTTCTAGGAGCATGCAATGAAAGACGCCGAACCGCATCCTTCGGTGGCCGTCACAACCTCCCCTAGACATGTGGTGCCTATCACAACTGCTGCAACCGAAACCCAGCGCGACCCCGCCAGCGCACTGCACCAGGTGGCAGCGCTCCCGACCACGCACAGCCCCAACCCAGCGCATGTACAGGCGCTGCAACGCACGGTGGGCAATCATGCTGTCACCCAACTCCTCGCCCGTCGCACGAATCAGAAGCAGCACAGTACAGATGCATCCCACGACGCACCTGAACAAGGGGCATCCGGCTTGCGCGACACCCGCTTGCTCCAAAAGATGCCTAACTGCGATCAGGCTGTAGGCGCTCTATCTGCGGGCAATCGCTCTGCAATTCAGCGACTTGTCCCCCACGAACTCTTTGTCAATGATCGGCCAGCCTTTGATCGACTCATTCAGAATCTACGCGACAATGCCGATCAGATGGATTGGGATTGGCCGCACGTCGAAGAGCGGCATGTGCTGGATGATGGTATGGAGGAAGGAGAAGTCAGGGATGATTTGGATGCCGATGACTGCTTCTTCGAGGCCACTACCCGAGCCGCCATCTTCGATCTGATGACCGAAGCCATTACAAACGGCGCACGCAGTTGGGAGGAGGAACGATCAGTCGTCTGGTTCACCTACGACTTCGGTGAACACATTGGGGGCTATCCCGATGGGACATCTGCCACACGGGTAAGGGTGTTCATCGACACTGATGCTATGGATAACGAGGGCGATATTGAGAATGCCCATATCACGACAGTATTTCCCCTCGCATAGTCACGCTGAAACCCCAATTTCATCATGTCTGGCGTTGGCATCGGAGGGGCGCAGCAGCCCTCAGGCGAATACACCTTGCTATTGCAGGCTGCTGCGCCCCTACTGTCATTGTGGGCATATAGGATACGCCCTTACCCTTCCTCCTCATCCGCTTCAGCTACTTTCCCCACCACACCACCCATCGCCGCCCGCTCCAGGTTCAGCGCGAGCAGCCGTTCCAGAATCTGTTCATCGCTCAGGTCGTGTGGCCAGCCGTAGGCATCGCACACGGCCCGATCAAGCTGGGCATGCGCTTCCGCCAGCCATTCAGGCCGAGCATTGTACAGGTTGGTGAGGGTGCGCTTCTTCAGTTCAGCATCACTCAGGCCAGGCGGGTTCAGCCAGGCGTCGCGTAGTTCCACCAGGCGTTTTGCTGCAGCAGCAATGGCAATGACACGCAGATCGGCCTGGTCTTCGGTGCCTGGTGCCCATGGGAAGGGGAAGGTTTCGAAGCAGGTGGTTGGGGTATAGCGTGGGTGATCTTCCAAGGATGTCCCCATACGAAGAGACCATACTTCATGGATTTTGGAGTGCAGGACGCCCAAAAAGTAATCATCAGATCGACCAAATACGACAATCTGACAATCAGGTAACGTTGGGTTTTTCAACCAAACAAATAATCGATGTTTGGATAGACGGGGCGTGCCAATAAAACGAGGAAGAGGATCAAGGACTGTATACAGACTAGGGGATGTCTCTCCATGTTGCCACCAGAATTGCTTACGTCGGGGTCGTCTATTTTCGTCTCGCTCTGGTTTGACAATACGATAGATATAATCAAATGGCATTTTATAGAGCGCGGATTCTGCCTCGGGCAGGTCACGGAAATTAATTATCCACATATCCCGAGGTCGTCTGGTTATGTCTAAACCATTTACCCAAGGAAGTACAACATCACTATTTGGGCGACCATTTGGATTTAGTGGCTGACCGATCATTGTATCTGCAAGACTTCGCAAAATATCGAAGGAACCTATTTTGAATGTCCCAAGTAGTGACAATCCTTGATTTTCGATTAACCGTTTAGCTGATCCAGCATCAAGAGAGCCGGTAAGGTTAGAATAAATCTCACTTACGGGCAATTTATTCAATTCACGCTCATGTTCAGTACCGCCATCGAAACCAATTATTGAAACACGCACGGCTGCTCCATCAAGAATCCAAGAGCGATCATCCCAAGCCATAAAGATGTCACCAGAATGCTTGATTCGTTCTAAGATTTTTCGATTAGCACCGCCACGTATTGAATTGGTTGCTAGCAACCCGGCTCGCTTCACTTGATTATGTTCAATCAATGCTCGCGCACCCTCAAACCAGTATGTCACCAGATCTGCGCCGCCTGGTACCCGTCCTTCGTACAGCTTACGCAACGCCTCAACATAGGAGTCACCAAGTTCACCACGCATCTTCTTATCACCCAAAAACGGCGGATTGCCAATCACCACATCCGCTGCGGGCCATTCTGGTTCATAGGGCTGGCCCTGTTCATCGAAGGCCAGGATCGCATCCATCCGTTTGATCGTATCCAGCGATTGGAGAATCGGCTCGGACTGTTTCCCAAAGCCATTATCGCGCAACCATTGCAGGTAGCCGATCCACACGGTGATCTGTGCCAGCTCGTGGGCATACTCATTGACCTCGATCCCATACAGTTGCTCAGGGCTCACCACAGGTATCATCCGCGTTAGGCCCAGATCGGCTCCCAGCGTGATCACTTCTTTTTCCAGGTCAAGCAATTGCTTGAGGGCTACATACAAGAAATTGCCCGAACCGCAGGCCGGATCGAGCACGCGGGTGCCAACTATCTCATCGACAAAGGCCATCAATAGGCGAATCAGATCGTTCTCCAGTCGCGTCCGGCGCGATCCCGTGGCGGCATCACGCTGAACCGCTACAGCACGGGCCTGTGCCTGCACTTCCGCCCAACGCCGCCGCAGTGGGGCCATCAGCACCGGCTCGATAATCAGCATAATGTCATCGCGGCTGGTATAGTGTGCGCCCAACTGTGAGCGCTTAGATGGGTCGAGCGAACGTTCAAACAGCGTGCCAAAGATCGATGGTTCAATCGCGCTCCAATCGAGGGCGCTCACCCGCTCCAGGATCGCCATACCATCGCTATCCAGCGCTAGCACGGTATCATTCTCAAACAGGCTACCATTGAAATATTTGATCTCATCGGTGCCGAAGAAACCGCCGGTTGTTTACGGGCAGGAACTTGCTCACGCGTTTGAGCAAGTTGACGTTGTTTCAACAATTTCGGTTGCGAGTTTGACACTCACCGAGGCTCTTGCAGCTCATCTTAAAGAAGCAGGGACGTCTCTTGGCGATGCAAGTGATGAGACTATCGACATTTCAGTCACAACCGAAAATGGAGGAAGCATTGCGTTCCACATTAGCGGTTGGTGGATTCTTGTATTCATCACAAGCATCTGCCTCATTCTCGCAACTCTTATGATCGGGCGTGAAACGGTAGCTGAGTATCTTCAACTACTGATTCAACTTCTCGGTAAGGAGGCTCATCTGTAAAATATCCATCATTCAGTGGCAGTTACAAGATTTGACCTGATAGGCGATCCTGCGAACTCTCCGGTCAAACCCCTCCCTGTCTGTGCTTGAGCATACTTTGCACAAGTACAATAATATTAGAAGTTTTTACGGTTTACCAGGTCTAGTCCTTTAAGGGCTAGGCCTGGTTTTTTTGTTACGTGATATACCAAGAAGTAACATATGCAAGGAAACGAGCTTACATTCGACGTGATCACGATCCCTGCGTATGCACAAAGCGGAGCATCCCTTGCTGGGGCGTTGGGTGGATCTTTGTGCAGCGCCTGTTGCTAGAGCACCTGACCAACAAGTATGAAACAAGCAGGGCTAATCTATCCACCTTATCCGTAATCTCGTTATAGCTCGTTGTGGTTCGACGTTCTCTATACTAACAGCCTTTGATACGGTAAGCCGACGCCAACCTGTTTTGTGGGGAAGAGCCGCTTGGCGGCGCGGATGGCAGGCGCAATATCGGTATCACCCGTGATCACGACCGCCGTATCACATTGATCAGTCACAAATAATTCAAGCAACCGCACCGATATAGCTACATCGGTTTCTTTTTCTTCATGGCGTTCAATCAGTGCGTGACAGTGTGGGCAATGTGCTGGTTTGTTTTTGAAGCGCCCCAGTTCAATCGTTACACCCGTATCCTCAAGACAATTGATGTACTTCTTATGGCGGTTGATGACATCGGCATCCATGGGGATGCGGTGCTTTGCATAGGCTGAGAAGTAGGTCACGCCAGCAATCGTGGCATTCGGCCCAATCGAGGGCAGCGCCGACCGGCACAAGGCATCTAAGTTCAGCTAGCGCGTCCCTTTCCCGGCCAGACGCAGATCGATGCTCGCCTGTTTGAGGGAATGGTAGACGTTGAACCCATCAATCAAAAAGATGGTGCGTGACATACAACTCCCGCATACAAAGAAACCTCCAGGCCGTAACCTGGAGGGAGCCGATTGGCCGTAGCCTCTCGGTGATGATGCTCTCTAGTATACGCACGGGGGCGAATCTGTCAATTAAATTTGCGTTAACATGCGCTGCGTTCCATCGCTTGGCATGCATGTCACAAAGAAATCCTAAACCCGTGCAGCAGTAGTCGGCGGGTATGCTAGTCGATATCAAACAACCCGTTGTGAAAGAGACGAATGGCGAGTTGCTGCCCGAGTCGTCCCGCCCCGGCGCACACGCAGGCACAATGGTTTCTGCTTCAAATGTAACTAGGGCCTCAAGCACAGCACTCGTTTCTGTCTCCAATTTTGAAACGCAACAGTAGCCGTAACAATAGCAGCCAACAACGGGCTATCGTGCGCTAATGCGTCACCTGATTGGGTTGCCGGATACTGCCGTGTAGCAACAGGGGCGAACAGGGAAGAAACGTAATATGCTATACTTGCTCTAGATACGCAAGGAGGTTTGCCATGACTGCTGCCCAAACAAAATCTGCACAGACACCCGGCGCAATCAGCCGTACGATAACCTTGGCCACTGGGGATGCGATTGTATTCCTGATTTTTTCTGCAATCGGCCGTGGCAGCCATGCCGAAGCTGCGGGGTTTTCGGCGCTACCACAGATTCTTGAAACTGCTGCACCATTCATGATCGGATGGTTTGTTGTTGCACCGCTTGTTGGTGCCTACCGCGCCGATCTCACCAGCACGCCCCGCCAGATGCTCGGGCGAACCGCGCTGGCCTGGCTGGTTGCATGGCCAATTGGCCTGGGGCTGCGTGCCCTCATTCGCCAGAGTGGTATCCCACTTACCTTTGCAGCGATCACCTTCGTCACCGTGCTGCTGATGATCGGGCTATGGCGGCTCGCCTTCGCCCTGGTTGCGAAGCGAACAGCACAGGCATAATGCGAGCTATGTATTGGTAAGAACAAACGCGCATCAGGCTCTTGTTCTCTTGGTTCTTCTATTGTCCGCAGATGACGCAGATTTTCGCAGATGATGAGTTCCGTGGTTCTGCCGTTCCGTCGCTCTGTGATTCTTGGTTCTTGACTATCAACTCTGTATATCTTCGAGTGGAGCACTTTTTTCATGACGAACCTGTATCTCATCCGGCATGGTGAGGCTCATTCTAATGTCGAACCGTGGGTGATTGGCGGAATGAAGGGTTGCCTGGGGCTTACCGAACGCGGTTTCGCTCAGGTGCGCGCATTGGCCAGCCGCCTGGCATCTGGCGAAATCCCGATTGATGTGATCTATTCAAGTACATTACCGCGCACACGGCAGACCGCTGAACTGGTTGCGGAAGCCCTGGATCGGCCAATCATCTGGGATGATGATCTGCATGAATTGCGACCCGGCGAGGCCGATGGATTGACCTTCGAGCAGGCTCGGGAAGCCTACCCAAATCTCCAGAATTTCCTGAATGACCTGTATCTGCCATTTTCGCCAGGTGGGGAAAGCTGGGCTTCGTTTCAACTGCGGGTTTCGGCAACGCTTGCACGGATCATTGCCGATCACCCTGGCCAACGGATCGCAGTGATCGCCCATGGTGGGGTGATTGAGGTGTCGTTCCTGTATATGCTTGGGCTTGGGCCACAAACACGCTCACGCAATGCCTTCCATATTCGGAACACAGCCATCACCCACTGGAGGTATAGTGAGAACCATCATCGCCACGAATGGGAGCTGGCGTGCCATAATGATCACGTCCATCTTCGCGCCGAGAAATTGTGAGATTGCTGTGTCCGAACCAGAACCACTGCCACCACCGGTCTATACTGTTGCCGATGAGGATCTGTTTCGGGATCTGACTGTGGAGCAGCGTGCGGAGATCGAACGTTCGATCTCCTATGCGGAATATCCAACTGGGCATCTGTTCTATGCTCCAGAAGATGATGGAGAGCGAATATATCTGCTCCAACGTGGGCGGATACGCATCTACAAACTCTCACTCGAAGGCCGCGCACTAACGCTCCTCATTCTTGAACCAGTCTCGATCTTTGGCGAGATGGCGCTGGCCGATGATTGGCTGCACGATAGCTTTGCAGAAACCCTCACCGATTGCTCGGTTGGCACGTTGCGACGTTCGGCGCTGCGCCAGATTATGAGCCGCTATCCATCGGTTGCGCTACGCTTCATGCGGGTGATGACGACCCGCCTACGGGCGATGGAACACAAGTTGGCCGATATCGCCTTCAAGAGTGTTCCGCAGCGCCTTGCAACGGTACTGTTGGGGTTAGCCGATACCCACGCCAGTGGGCGTGGTGGCCCGCCAACGGTGGTTCGTTATACCCATCAGCAACTGGCCGAGATGATCGGTTCCTACCGCGAGACCGTCACAAAAGCAATTGGGGATTTTCGTGAAGCTGGCCTGATCCAGGTTCAGGATGAATCGATCTATCTGACCGATATTACCCGGCTGCGGGCATTGGTGGGTATCGTTACGTGAGGCCCAAGCGCCCAAACAGATCGTGAAGAAAGATCTCGAAATCGCCCTGGCCGAACCGGCGAATATAATCGCTTGCCGCAATCTCCGGGCCTGGATCAGATCCACTGTTTTCGTGCATATACCAGCGATGCTCAATAATCCAGCGGTACAGATCCGCCTCTGTTCGGCCCGAAAAATGTTCGAGCGCATCCTGTGCGCGAATAGCCTGCACCACCGGCATATATACCGTATCGTACCAATCCGCAACCGCCTCATCGCGCTCGACGGGGCGTCCGAGTTCGTTGGCCATATAATAGCGGTGGGCATTGATATGGCGCACAAGATCTAAATACCCACCCGGCTCCGTGAACTCAATCCGCTCGGTAGGGCGAAGTTCGTGCAGGCCAGTCCATTCCAGAAAATCGCTATATTCCTCTTTGATTATGAGATCCTGTACCGAAATAGCTGGCCCGAGTGGCACATCAACAAGCAACTCGGTAACGAATGCATCGATATATTCCTGGCCCTGATCACGAGCCGCCGAAACCCGATGATTGCCATCGCGGACGAAATAGATATCACTGATCTTGTAGAGCTCGATTGGCGGAAGCTCTGTTGATGCTAGCATGGCCCGTGAGATCCCCGACCAACGCGCCTTGAGTGCCCGCGAGCGCGGCAGAAAGCGCCGGTCAAAATCATCATAGCGGCCCTCGCTGCCAACAATATGATCAAGCAGCACCGTCTGATGGCCGATATAGCGCTGGCCACGGACATTCAGTCGCGCACGAACTTCGGCAAACGATAGCATCTCATTCGATTGACGCCGAACAGTATCGAGGATAGACGCGATCAGGGCTCGGCGGTGGGCTTCTTCAAACCGGCGATCTGCCTGCCGACGTATATAATCCGTCATAGACTCACCACCAATGATGAACCGCAGCTACTGTGTTGTTTATTGTTCGTCATGCGAAATATTTAATATTCGATAGCCAGCCGTATTAATAACCTGTGTCTGACGATAGCGTGTCTCGGTTGTGCGGCTGAACCCATATGATTGGTGAATATGGCCATGTATCAGATAGCGTGGTTGGAACAGATCCATTGCCTGAATGAACGTGCGAAACCCATGGTGTGGGCGATCCGGGCCATTATGAATGCCCAACGGCGGTGCATGAGTCAGCATAATATCAACAAAGCGGCCATAGCGTAACCGATTAACGACCAACTGCGGTGCCAGCCGCCAGAGCCGAATCAGCATTTCCATTTCGCTATATTGGGCTCCCTGGCTCTTATTATAGCGCAGGCAACCGCCAAGGCCAGCCATCAGCAGCCCACCATAGCGCGTGCTGCGGCCTTCGAGCGAGAAACAGCCGCGTGGCTCATCGATCTGCTCACCCTGATCCGTCTGCTCTGGGGTATCGTGATTGCCATGAATATAATAGCATGGTACCGCGAGCGTCGTCACCAGAAATTCCAGATAGTAATACGGCAGATCACCACAACTAAGCACGCAGGCAACATCGCTCAAGCGATCCCGCGCCCCCAGGCTATAGATGACTGGAACAACCTCATCGCTGATCGTCAGGAATCGCATGAAACATGCCTCGGCACGGGTTACGGCCCGATTATAACACCGGCCCGCAATTCTGATTCTGGCTGAGGCAATGGTAGTGCTGGCGGCTCATAGATTGGCAGAGATAAGATAAAGGTACTGCCAACGCCAACCTGGCTGGTGGCAGCGATCTGGCCACCATGCGCTTCCGCAATCCAGCGGACAATCGAAAGACCGAGGCCAGCGCCGCCCTGATTGCGTGTGCGAGCAGCATCTGCACGGAAGAAGCGATTAAAAATATGCGGGAGCGCCTCGGCGGGAATGCCAGCACCAGTATCGGCAACCGAGATCTCAACGTGCTCTGCCTGCCGGGCAAGGCCCAATGTGACACTCCCACCAGCCGGGGTGTGTTGAAGCGCATTCACCCCAAGATTCAACAATGCCTGCTTGATTCGATCACGATCACCAAGCACAAGCACCTGATCCTCCGCCCCCATCCGCAACTGCACGGCACCGGCCAGTGGCCGCAACTCACGCAACACCTCCAGTAACAGAGTATCGATCTCGACTGGCTCGCGCCGCAGTTGCAATCCCGAATCGCTCTGGGCCAACAGCAGCAGATCATTGGTCATCCGAATCAGCCGACCAACCTCACGGCGCATGTCAACAAGCGACTCGTTCAACAACTCGGGATCGCGGGCCGCTCCACGGGCCAGCACCTCTAGGTTGCCCTGCATGGCCGCGAGTGGCGTACGCAATTCGTGCGAGACATCCGCCATAAACCGGCGTTGGGTCTCAAACAGGCCTTCCAGGCGTGCCAGAAGATCATTGATTGTGACGGTCAGGCGTTGCAATTCATCCTGTGATGCCGGAACCGGAACACGACTGCTCAAATCTGAGGCGCTTACAATACTCTGGGCGGTGGTTACAACCTGATCGATCGGACGAAATGCTGCCCGCGTCAGCCAGGCTCCACCACGCGCCGCCGCCAGCAACACAACAATTCCCCCACCAACCAGCGTGTAGGTCAGCAGCGTGAGCGCCCGTTCTGTCTCTTCCATGCGCCGCCCAACCATCATGACACCAACAACCAGTTGTTCGTTACTCGGGCTTTTAATAAGCAGCGGAGCGATCAGCACACGCATACGGATATCTTTACTTGAGAGTGTACCAATGGCGAACTTGCCATCGACCGCGCGCTGAAAGGCTTCCGCATCAATTGGCAGGTTTTCGGGCAGATTAGGTGAACGGGCAACGACAGTATGATCAAGTTTTTGGATCTGCGCCAACAGGCTTGTGCCCTCGAAACCACCAACGTTTGGCTTCGTCAATGCTAGAACCAGGCGTTCACCATCGAAATATGATGGCACCCGATTGTTGTTCTGCGAGAAATCCTGTTGCAGCAATTGTGCGCCAAGTTGAAGCTCATTATCGATTCCGCCAACCAGTGATTGGCTGACAAATAAATATAAACCGCAATCTAACGCCAACAGCGCAACGGCAAAGAAACCGACATATGAAAGAGTTAGGCGAGTCCGCAGTGACACGTTCGACACTCCTGAGAAATAGTGG
>JBBQSD010000041.1:0-45810 GCA_038214135.1 Chloroflexales bacterium
GCGTCTGCACAGTGCCAGCCCCTTCAACATTAAGACTCGCTCGCTCACGTTGGGGAACTTCACGATGGACGAGGTGGCCGCGTTGTATGCCCAGCATACGACCGACACCGGGCAAATGTTTGAACCGGCAGCAATTCACTCTGCCTTCGATCTGACCCAAGGGCAGCCGTGGTTAGTGAATGCGCTGGCCAAAGTGGCGGTGGAAGAGATCGTCCCGGATCTGACACGGCCGATCACTAATCACACGATCAACCAGGCCAAGGATATCCTGATTACCCGCCAGGATACGCACCTCGATAGTCTGGCCGAGCGGTTACGTGAGCCGCGTGTCCGTGCGGTGCTCGAACCGATCCTGGCGGGAACCATTCCGACCGATCTGCCGGTGGATGACCTCCGCTTTGTGCAGGATCTGGGCTTGGTGCGAATGGATGCCACTGGCGGACTCATGATCGCGAATCCAATCTATGAGGCGGTCATTCCGCGCTCATTGACCACCACCACGCGGGCATTTCTGCCCGCGCTCACCCCGAGCTGGCGAACACCGGATGGTCGATTGAATCCGACGGCGCTCTTGGCTGCATTTCTGGCCTTCTGGCGACAGCACGGCCAGCCGCTCTTGGGCACGACCGCCTATCACGAGATCGCGCCGCAACTTGTCTTACTGGCCTTTCTGGATCGGGTGGCCAATGGGGGCGGCAGTGTGGACCGCGAGATCATGGTCGGCGGGGATCGGGTGGATCTGGTCTTGCGCTATGGTCACGACCGTCTGGCGATTGAGTTGAAAGTTTGGCGTGATCAGCGTCCTGATGCGCTGACTGCGGGATTGGCGCAATTGGATAGCTACCTCTCAGGCCTCAGCCTCGTGACGGGATGGCTGATCATCTTTGACCAGCGCCGGAATCAACTCCCAATCGCTGAGCGCACGAGCACCACCGAAGCCCAGACACCAAGTGGACGGATCGTGACGGTCATCCGGGCATAACAATTGCCCAAAGCAGGGCGACCGTACGATGCTGTCCGCTTTCCCTTCTGCACCTTTCCAGTTGAATGATCGGCTGAGCACCTGTTGAGCGCATCCCACTGCGCCACTTGGCCCATGGGCGTACGATACTGCCCGTTATTACGACCCAACCCTCGGGCGGTTCATCTCGGCGGATAGTATTGTTCCTGATCGCACGAACCCACAAGACCTGAACCGGTACAGTTATGTCCGGAATAACCCGGTTCGGCACATTGACCCGAGTGGGCATTGTATCGGCTGGGTTTGGGGCGCAGCCGATTGCCAGCGTGTCGCATCGGCGGAGCAGCTCGATTGGAGTGGCGCGACGGATGATGTGCAGACGGCCCTCGACGTTGCGGGCATGATTCCGGTGATTGGCGAACCCTTCGATGCAGCCAATGCAGGTATCTCTGCTGTACGCGGTGATTATCTCAGTGCGGGTCTCTCGATTGCGGCCATGATCCCCGGTGCCGGAACCGAAGTGACCGCCGCCAAACTGATCACCAAATATGGTGATGAGGTCTTGGCTGCGGCCAATGCCCTGTGTAGCTTCGCGGCAGATACGCCCGTCTTGATTGGGAGTGCACAATGCCCTATTACGGGTCGGGTACCCTCTGGGTGCCGTAGCGCCTGGCCGCTTGGAGGGCGTGGCGGGTGCCCTCTGGGCGTTGACGGAACGGTTCCATAAAAGAGTAGCACTACCAATTCTCCATCTGTAGCCCGATTTGAGGCAACCATTCGATTGTGGTATACTTAATGGCATATCAAAGCCAAGACCGGGAGTAGTAGGCGCTCCCTCAGAGATCAGCCGGTTGGTGCGAGGCTGATGATGCGCCGAACTCGCCCGCGAAGTGCTGGATCAGTGAACGATACAGTAACTGGTTCCGGGTGCGCCCGTTATCGCGCTGCATGAGGGCGGCTGCGTGTCGCCAAAGCAGGGTGGTACCACGAGAGGATATTCCCTCGTCCCGGCAGCGGGATGGGGGTTTTTTATATTATGAACGCGCCACGTACGCGCATCTATGCTGAATATGCGTCGGTCTATGATGCGATTGGTCAGGCGGAGGCAGGGTTGCAGGCGCTTCAAGTAGCACTCACGATTGCTCCGGTTCGCGTTGGGCGAGCTCTCGATCTGGGTTGTGGAACTGGTCTATCAGCTATCTGGCTGGCATCCCATGGATGGCAGGTTGCTGCCATTGATCGCTCGCCAGAGATGCTGCACATCGCAGAGGGCCGCGCCCGCGATGCACATACCGCTGTTCAGTTCCTTGAGGGCGATCTTCGTGATCGCCCAATCAGCCCTGGCTCGTTTGATCTGGTGGTATGCCTTGGCGATACCCTGAGCGAACTTACCAACTATGCGGATCTACGTCGATTCTGCGATAGTGTCGCTGGGGTACTATCGGCAGGTGGGGTGCTGGCCTTCGATTGCCGAACCGTGGCGGAATATGCAACATGGGATGCACGGGACACGGTGTTGTTCGATGATGGTGGGCTAGTTGTATATGGACAACAGGCGTATAACCTACGCACCCAACTGGCAACCTACCGCATCGCCTGGTTTTCACGAATTGAATCTCGTTGGTGGCGGGCCGAAGAAACCCATACACTACGTTGCTGGTTTGATGATGAGATCCGTCTAGCACTGGCCGAGGCTGGTTTGAACATAACTGAAACGCTAGCAATGGATGGGATGCCAGCAGAATCCGACCAGCGCCGGGTGATCTATCTGGCACACAGGTGAATAATGGAAACAATGCAAATGATCGATTGGTTTATCACCAGCAAAGGGCAACTTATCTAGCTCCCTTGGCCACAGTTGGCCCTGGGAGCGGAGAAACAATGGTTTTTGAACGATTGATATTGCTGTGCATAGTTTTTTTGGAGATAGATCATGAGTGATACAACAAAGCGACGACTGGATCGGTTTGATCCGGCGATTGAGCCACGCTGGCGCGATTTCTGGGCACGTGAAGGTACCTTTATCGCTGGCCGTCGGCCCGATACCCAGAGCCGCTATATTCTGGAAATGTTCCCCTACCCAAGCGGCGATCTGCATGTCGGCCACTTGAAGAACTATGTGATTGGCGATGCGTTGACCCGTTACTATGTCATTCGTGGCTATGATGTCCTGCATCCGTTTGGATGGGATGCCTTCGGGTTACCAGCAGAGAATGCGGCGATCAAATTCAAACGCCACCCGCGCGAGTGGACCTACAACAATATCGCTGAGTCGAAGCGCTCGCTGGAGATTGCCGGAATTATGTACGATTGGTCGCGTGAGGTGATAACCTGTAGCCCCGATTACTATCGCTGGAACCAGTGGTTGTTCCAGTTGTTGTATAAGCAGGGCCTGGCCTACCGCTCCAAATCGTTGGTCAATTGGGATCCAATCGATCAAACCGTTCTGGCCAATGAGCAGGTCGATAGTGAGGGCCGCTCCTGGCGTTCGGGCGCGAAGGTCGAGAAGCGCGAACTGGAGCAGTGGTACTTCAAAATAACGGATTATGCCGAACGCTTGTTGAATGATCTGGATAAGCTGACCGATTGGCCCGAACGGGTCAAGGTGATGCAGCGCAACTGGATCGGCAAAAGTGAGGGTGCCGAAGTCACATTCATGACAGAGCAGGGCGATGCGCTGCCGGTTTTCACAACCCGCCCCGATACGCTGTGGGGTGCAACGTTTATGGTCATGGCACCCGAACATCCATTGGTCGCAAAACTGACAACACCCGAGCATACAGCGGCGGTTGATGCCTATGTCGCGCAGTCGCGCCTGATGAGTGAGATCGACCGCACCAGCACCAGTGCTGGCAAAGAGAAGACGGGCGTGTTCATTGGCGCATATGCGATCAATCCAGTCAACGATGAACGTATCCCAATCTGGATTGCCGATTATGTGCTGATGGGCTATGGCACCGGTGCAATAATGGCGGTTCCATATGGCGATGAGCGCGATTTCGCGTTTGCACGCCAGTTCAAATTGCCGATTGTGGCAGTCGTCCAGCCAACCGATGGTGAACCATTCGATCCAGCCACTATGTCCGAAGCGTATGATGGTCCCGGTATCATGGTTAATTCTGGCCCGCTGACCGGGATTATCAATAATGGCGAGAAGGGCCGCAAGAACCCGGCTGTCGCAGCAGCAATTGATTGGTTGGAAGAGCGTGGGCGTGGCAAGGGTACAATCAACTACCGCCTGCGCGATTGGCTGATTAGCCGCCAGCGCTACTGGGGTACGCCCATCCCCATGATCCATCGTGAGGATGGCTCGATTGTTCCTGTGCCAGAAGACCAGTTGCCGGTTGTGCTGCCAGAGATCGACGATTATATGCCGAAGGGCCGCAGCCCATTGGCCTCTGCCGATTCGTGGGTGAATGTGACTGACCCGGAGACGGGTAGGCCAGCCCGGCGTGACACCGATACGATGGACTGTTTTGTCGATTCGTCCTGGTATTTCTTGCGCTTTAGTGATGCCCAGAATGATAAGGCGATCTTCGATCCTGCGGCGGCTGCAAAATGGATGCCAGTTGATCAATACATTGGCGGGATCGAACACGCTATTCTGCACCTGTTGTATTCACGCTTCATCACGAAAGTGCTGTACGATCAGGGTTTGGTTCCAGAAGACGAACCATTCAAGGCGTTGTTTACCCAGGGTATGGTTCAGCGCCGGGTTCGTACCGAAGTGGTCGTAACAACTGAAGGCCAGATCGAGTTCCCCGAGGAATTGCGCCGCAAGATCGAACTGCCCAAGGAGCCATTGGCGATTGATGCAGCACGGGCTGCCCTGAAAGTGCATGGCTATACACTGGAGCAGGATGGCGCAATCTGGGAAGCTGTCAGTGGCCCAATCACCATGAGCAAAAGTGCCGGTAATGGCATTCCGGTTGGCCCATTCGTGCGCCAATATGGCTCGGATGTGGCCCGCACTGTGGTGCTGTTTGCGGCACCGCCCGAGAATAGTATGGAATGGACGGATGAGAGTGTTGCGGGGGCACAACGCTTCCTAAACCGGATTGTGGCGCTGTTCCGGCCAGATATGGAAGCAATTGCGTCTGTTCCCTATACCGGCGCTGGCCTGGATCTGGCTGGATTGAATTCGGCGGATCGCGGGTTGTATCGGCGCTTACATCTGACGATCAAGAAGATTACACAGGATACCGAGGCGTTCCATTTCAATACTGCAATCGCTGGTATGATGGAGTTCCTGAACGATCTGATACGCTACCGAGCAGAGGTAGGTGACACAACGCCTGTGTTTATCACGGCAGCCCACTGCTATGCGCGCCTGCTATCGCCATTTACGCCACATCTGGCCGAAGAACTGCACGAGTGGTTTGGCGGGCAGGGCAGTATCTATGATGCTGGCTGGCCGGGTTGGGATGAGGCCGCGCTAGTTGAGGATGAGATCGAAGTTGTGTTGCAGGTCAACAGCCGTGTGCGCGGCAAGATCAACGTCCCGGCTGCCGCCGATGAGGCGCAATTGCGCGAATGGGCCCTGACCAACGAACGGGTGCAGCGCGAGATCGAGGGCAAGGTCATCCGGCGCGTGGTGGTCGTTCCCGGCAAGTTGGTCAATGTGGTTATTTAGCAGAGACGCGATGCATCGCTGTCCATGCCGGTCATTGGGTAGAGGCAGACCAATGTGTCTGCCCACATGCAACGCATCGTGATGCCCAAGGCGGTCTGTGCATGCCGGTCATTGGGTAGGGGCAGACCAATGTGTCTGCCCACATGGAACGCATCGTGATGCCAATGACCGTCGATTGCAGAAGAATCCATCACACCCTACGGCGTAGGGCCGATTGACGAATTGGCGTAGCCCTGGTATTCTGCCCCTATATCGTTGACGGAGTAGAGTACCAGGAAGAACCGGATTTCAGAGAGCCACCGCTGCTGTGATGGTGGTATCCGATCCCTGCGAAGACCCTCCAGAGTGTGGGAAGAACGCGCTCTGCGCCAGTAGATCCCGCCGCCTCGCCCCCGTTATCGGGCACCTGAGGTAGATGCGCCGCCCCCTCTTCGGTGGGCGCTTCTGCGAAGCTGCGGTGGCACCACGAGAGGCCCTCCTCGTCCGCGCGATGAGCGAGGGCATGTTTGTGCGCAGAAGAGGTGTGCCCATGAAAATGGAACGAGTTCGTACAACCCAGATCGGCATCCACGCCGGTACACGGGTTCGGTTGGCTGGCTGGCTTCATCGCGTCCGTACCCTCAGCAATGTTAGTTTCCTCATTCTTCGGGATGGCTATGGTACAGCCCAGATTGTGGTTGAAGAGCCAGAACTGGCTGCCCGAATTGCCGCCCTCACCCCCGAGACGGTTCTTCAGATCGAAGCGCTGGTTGTGGCCGAACCGCAGGCCCCTGGTGGCTATGAACTACGTGCGCCACAGATCGAGGTTGTGTCAGAATCCGCTGAGCCGCCACCATTCGACATGTTTCGGCCTACACTCAAGGCCCAACTGCCGACTATCCTGGATTATGCGCCATTGAGCCTACGCCATCCACGTCAACGGGCGCTCTGGCGTCTTGCCGATGCGTCGATGTCTGGGTTTCGTAGCACACTGCGCGGCCAGGGTTTCACCGAGATCCAAACCCCGAAGATCGTTGAGTCGGCGACAGAAGGCGGCGCGAATGTCTTCAAGCTCGATTATTTTGGGCGGCCCGCCTATCTCGCGCAGAGCCCACAGTTCTATAAGCAGATCATGGTCGGTGTATTTGAACGGGTATTTGAGGTTGGGCCAGTGTTTCGGGCAGAACCACACGATACCCCGCGCCATCTGAACGAATATGTCTCGCTTGATGTCGAGTTGGGTTTCATCGAGAACCATACGACAGTGATGGCGGTCCTTGCCAATGCGCTGCGTGGAATGCTGGCCGCGATTCAATCGGAAGCACCTGAAGCATTAGCCCTGCTTGGTGGCAAAGGCACACCACTGCAACTGCCCGAGATCCCAGCACAGATTCCAGTGGTTCATTTCACCGAGGCACTCGAGATTGTGTTACGCGAAACAGGCGAAGACGCACGGGGTGAGCCGGATCTGGCTCCCGCCCACGAGCGTGCGCTTGGTGAGTGGGCGCGCCGCGAACACGGCTCGGCGTTTCTGTTCGTGTGGGGCTACCCAATGGTCAAGCGGCCATTCTACACACATCCAGATCCTGAGCGGCCAGCGTATTCAAATAGCTTCGATCTGCTCTTTCGCGGTCTGGAATTGGTGACGGGTGGGCAACGCCTGCATCGCTATGAAGATTATTTGGCGGCCTTGGCGGCGCGAGGGCTTTCGGCAGAACCATTTGCTGGCTATTTGCAGGCCTTTAAGTATGGGATGCCACCACACGGCGGGTTTGCCATTGGCCTGGAGCGCTGGGTTGCCCGGCTTGTCGAGGTACCCAATGTGCGTGAAACAGCCCTGTTCCCGCGTGATATTAATCGGTTAGGGCCGTAATCCGTAGTATTCAGAATTCAGGAGTCAGAAGTCAGAATGTGCTTGAGTTAGGTCGATGGCTCAAATTCTGACTCCTGACTCCTGATCTCACACTTGCCACAACCGCACCGTTCGATCATCGCCAGCGCTGGCAAGGGTGCGGCCATCTGGGCTAAACGCCACGCTCTTGACGAAATCGGTATGTTCTTTGAGCGTATTCATGAGCTCGCCATCGCTGGTGCGCCACAATCGGATGGTATTATCCCAATGGCCGCTCGCAATCGTCTGCGAATCTGGGCTAAATGCAACTGTTCCGCCAGCACCACACAGATCTGCGGATGTTAGTGTCAGACATGTGCTGCCATCCTGTACCCGCCAGACCCGTACCGTTTTGTCGCCACTGGCGCTGGCTAGCATTTGCCCATTCGGGCTCCATGTCACACTATTGATATTGCCCGTATGGCCATCGAGCGTCCGCACCAATCGGCCATCTTCTGGCCGCCAGATTCGCACAGAACGGTCGAGTGGGATTGTGCCACTACCACCGCCACTGGCAATCAATTTCCCATCTGGGCTCCAGGCAATCGCATGAACAACCTGGGTATGGCCATAGAATGTGCGCAGTTGTCGGCCATCCGATGTGCGCCATAGTCGTACAGTCGTATCATTCGCAGCGCTGGCAATTGTCTTGCCATCTGGGCTGAATGCAACACTGGTGATCGCATCAGAATGCCCGCGCAGCACAGTCATGCTGCTTGCATCAGCAACACGCCACACCCAAATCTGGCTGTCGTTTCCGCCAACCGCAATCAGTTCACCATCTGGGCTGAATGCAACGGCATTGGCGCTATTCATGAAGCCGCGTAGTTCGAGCATTCGTACAAGCCGGCCATCGGCGGCATCCCAGAGCCGTACCGTCTGATCTGAACCACCGCTGGCAATCAACTTCCCGTCAGGGCTCCAGGCGACACTCCACACGAAACTGGTGTGCCCCTCAAGTGTTTGGCGCAAACGGGCTGGTGGGAATATTTGCGGTGTTGCTAGCACAATAGGATTGAGTGGCGCTGTTATTGGAACGGATGCGCCAAGCAGGTTCGCACGCATTACAGCAGCATTCGCAAACCGATTATCGGGCCGTAGTGCCATCGCAGTCTGAATTGCCGTCGAGACATGATCCGAAATATGTTTATTAAGTGTTTGTGGGTGTTTCAGGGGATCGACTTCAGCAGAGATACGCTCGGTGGCCGTCGGTGCTTTCTCTGCTGTCAACAGATGATAGAGCGTTGCCCCAAGGCTGTATAGATCGGTGCGTGGTCCTGTACCCGTGCCATCACCCCATTGTTCTGGCGGGGCATAGGCCGGTGTCAACCCACGGCGCGAATGGCGGGTCGCTTCCTCACCCTGTTTCAGCAGCCCGAAATCGACCAACTTGATCAATCCGGCGGGAGTAACGCGGATATTGGCGGGTTTGACATCGCGATGAATAATCGTTGGTGTCTGTTGATGTAAATACCCAAGCACATCACAGAGCTGAACAGCATAGCCAAGCACCTGCGGCTCGGCCAATGGGCTGCGCTGGCGTTGTAGCACCTGTTCGAGGCTCTGGCCGGGAACAAATTCCATCACCAGATAGCCATTTTCGTCGGCCTCGAAGGTATCGAAGTAGCGCGGGAGATTGGGATGCTGCAACTTTGCCAGCAGATCAAACTCTTCGGCGAATGAACGAATGCTCTGGGGATCGAACGATTCCTTCAGCGCAACTTTGACTGATGGCATCCGCACGACTTGAGCCTTATAGACGGCACCAAAGGCACCATAGCCAATAATGCCCAGAATGTCATAGTCGCCAACCCGCTGGCCAGGATCATGAAGCTCAAGCGCATAGCGCAGCGCTTTTCCACAACGGCGGCAGCGTACTGCCTCGTTGGGATTATCGGCATGGCAGCCGGTACTGGATCGAAGATCAAGACATATACGCATTGCAACAACCGTTCACCAAATCCTTACTAATTGCATTGTACAGTGTGACCCGTACCAGAATCGGTAGCATTTCAGAAGCGACTTGTTGGAAGTCTGGAACACATCATGGTATTTACGTAGTATTGTCGTAGATTACATCATGGCAATTGCCGCAATCCAGCCAGCAACTAGCAGTACCCCAAATTGCAGGTGTAATCGGGCTGTCTGGCGCAGTACGGGTTGAAGCTCGCGTGGTTCGGTTTCGGTTGCCGCGATGCGCATCAGCTTGAATGCTAATGGCAGGGTGATCAGGCTGATCAGCGTCCACCAGGGTGTATAGCCAAGTAGGACGACAAGCACAAGCGAAAGGTAGGTTCCGCCGACCAGCACATAGTATTCGATCCGCGCCCCAGAACGGCCAAACATCGTCGCCAGAGTTCGTTTGCCAGCCTGCCGATCAATATCCATATCGCGCAGATTGTTGGCATGCAGAATTGCAGCGACCAGGAATCCAACTGGTAACGATGCTAGCACAACCGGGAGTGTGACGGCACGCGCCTGAACATAGTATGAGCCGACAACCATCACCGGGCCCATAAAGATGAACACTGCTATTTCACCAAGGCCGACATACGCCAGCGCGAACGGTCCAGCAGTATAGAACCATCCCGTCGCTACACTCAACAGCCCAAGCCACAGAATGAATTGGCCAGCGACACTCACAAGATAGAGGCCAATAGCAGAACCGATTGCAAAGCAGATCAGCGCTGCAATCAGAACCTGATTGGGGCGCAGATCGCCACGCTTGAGTGCGCCACTAATCCCATAGTGCTGGATTTTATCAAGGCCCTTGCGGTCGTCATAATATTCATTGGCCAGGTTGGTACCTGCCTGAATCAGAATAGAGCCGATCAGCGTGAGGAATAATAACCACCAATCGAGTTTGCCTTCATTCGCGGCAATCGCTGCACCCAAGGCAACCGGAATAACGGCTGCGGTATAGCTCCAGGGCCGAAAGGTTGGCCACCAGATATGGAATTGCTGTCGCATACGAACCTCTCTGACACGTCCAGCTGGCCTGCGCCATGGCACAAGCAGCAATTCTACTTCATCCAGAACGAGCGTGACCAACCAGCCAACCAACGCAATTGCTATCAGCCCTGCCAGCATGCGATCAATAGCGTAGATTTCATATGATTGCCAGATCAGATGGCCAATACCCTCATTCGCGCCAACGAATTCAACACCAACGATCAGGGTCAGTGCGAAACCCATGCCAAGCTTGAGGCTCTCCATAATGCCAGGTAAACTGCCAGGCAGCGCGACTGTCCAGAATAGTTCGCGCCTCTGCGCACCAAAGCTGCGGGCCACCTCAAAATATTTGGGATCGACTTGTGAAACACTCGCGGCAACATTCAGAACCACCAGAAAGAAGACGCTGACCGCAATTGTGACGATCTTGCTGGCTTCACCAATCCCCAATGCCACAATGATCAGGGGTAGTAGCGCAATTTTCGGGATCGGGTAGATCGCTGCTGCCAGCGGCCGTACAAAAGCTCGGATTGGCGGGCTAATGCCCATCAACAACCCAACAACAATCGCTGGCAGGCCGCCAAGTAAAAATCCTAAGCCAACCCGCGTCAGGCTAATAGCCACATCCGCGCCAAGTTGCCCGCTTGCGGTCAGCGTTGCAAGAGTGACGAATATTTCTGAGGGTGCCGGGTAGAAAACTCGGTTCAACCAGCCGAGGGCAACGGCTAGTTCCCACAAGCCCAACAGTAGGAGTGGCGATAGAATGGAGAGCCAGCGTGTTCGGTTCAGCATATTACACGGCTACTTCCTCGGTACGTGCCCGCTGAACCTGATCGCGGAGTGCCTCCCAAACCTGGCCATAGAGCGCGCCAAAGCGTGGCTCACTACGCAAGGTAGCCGCATCGCGTGGCCGCTCGAATGGTATATCAACCGTGTGAATGATCTGCCCAGGCCGCGCCGACATCACATATACCCGATCCCCAAGTGTCAGTGCTTCATCGATGCTATGGGTGACGAACAGCACCGTTTTTGCGTTCTGTTCCCATTGTTCAAGCAGGGTTTGTTGAAGAATAAGGCGTGTTTGCGCATCAAGCGCTCCGAATGGCTCATCCATCAGCAGCACTTCTGGATTATAGGCGAATGCGCGTGCCAACCCGACGCGCTGCTGCATGCCGCCCGAGAGTTGGGCAGGATAGGCATCCGCAAAGCGTTCCAAGCCAATTGCACTAATCCAATGCTGGGCCGTCGCAGTTCGCTCAGCCATTGCGATTCCACGCATTTGTAGGCCATAGGCAATATTCTGTGTCACCGTCATCCAGGGGAATAATCCGGCACCCTGAAAGACCATCCCAAACTGTGGGCGATCCGGGTCATCCGCGTGAATGGTATAGGCGCCACTCTGTGCCTGTTCCAAGCCAGCCAGCACACGCAGCAGGGTTGTCTTCCCACAACCACTTGGCCCGACGATCACGGCCAGTTCACGATCAGCGACCCTGAGCGATAGATCGCTCAGGGCCTCCACCGAACCGGAACGGGCCGCAAAGCTCACCCGCAGATTCTGAATATCGATCTTCGGTTGCGCTACCGGCAGCGTCATTTTGTTGCGTCCAGCTCCTTGGCCGCTTCTGCCGCGAGGGTTGTATTGACGAACTTGGTTACATCGAGTGGTTGCTTGAATTCGAGCAACCCACGCGACATAAAATAATCCTGCAGCGTGTTCAGATTGGCGATAGGCACAACGCCATTTGGATCATACTGGGCAGGTGAGGCGCGTAGCACAACTGCAGCAGGGACTTTGGTATATTTCTCGATAATCGCAGCGATTTCGGGCGACATATACTTGCCTTGCAGATCGCGGCAGGCTCGCAGATAGGCCCGCAAAAAACCCTTGGCGACTTCTGGTTTCTCCGTCAGCAGTTTATCGCCCATGTACAGGTATGTTGCATAGAAGCCATCAATAAAATCATTCGAGAGGATCGCAACGATGCCCTTATCCATGTTGATCGTCGCCAATGGCTCACCAAGGATGGCCGCATCAAGCGAACCACTCTCAAGCGCAGCCGGAACCTGCGCGAAGGAAACTGTCGTCACCTGCACATCATTGATTGTCAGCCCACCCTTGGCCAGTGCCTGAGCCAGCCAGTATTCTGTGGCAGCGCCAGTTGCATTGATCGCAACCTTCTTGCCCTTCAGATCGGCAATACTCTTGAACTCGCCGGTGCGTTTTGCACTAATTACCAATGGGCTAGTGAGTGGTGCCTTCTCACTGTGCATCGGAGCCACAATCGTAAATTTGACCCCGCGAGATGCAGCATTGAACAGCCCTGCACCTGCACCACCAAGCGATGCATCGAAGTTGCCTGCTGCTAGTTGAACGACTGCTTCACTACCGCCCTGGATTGCCGTCGACTCGATTTTGATGCCCTCGGCTGCGAAATAGCCACGCTCAATGCCAACATACAGCGGCGCATAGATCATCACCGGAACATATCCAAGCCGAATGGTCGTTTCACCAGCTGGTTGAGCCGCAGCCGTGGTTGGTACAGCCGCTGGGGCCGTGGTTGGTGCGGAACCGCCACATGCCGCAAGCAGAGCAAGGGTCAGCAATAGCGACGCTGCCAATCGAGAAATCCTGCTCGGACTCATCGCAAACCTTCCTTATCAATAAACGCATAGTTCAGATTGTACCAAAATTCACAAGAATTGCAAGCGCTCCTTGCTAGCGCTCAGACGTGCTACAATAGAGCGTCTCTGAAGTGGCTTTGGGGAGTTACTGTAATAATCGGAGCGAGCGATGTCGAATGAGAATCCGTCCGAGCGAGCTGTGCAACTGCGCGAGCAGCTTTGGACGCATAACTATCGCTACCATGTAATGGATGACCCAATCATCAGTGATGCTGAATACGATGCGCTGATGCGTGAACTCCGCGCAATTGAGGAGTCACATCCAGAACTGATTGTGCCCGATTCGCCAACGCGCCGTGTTGGCGGGGCCGCATCGGATAAGTTTGCCAAAGTGCGCCATCCTGTGGCGATGCTCTCACTCGGCAATGGTTTCGACGAAACAGATGTGCGTACCTGGCGCGAGCGGGTATTCCGATTGTTGGGCGAAGCAACAGCGCTTTCGTTTACGGTTGAGCCAAAGATTGATGGCCTGGCAATCGCGCTGACATATGAGCAGGGCCGTTTGGTGCGCGGCGCAACCCGTGGCGATGGTGAAATCGGCGAGGATGTGACGGCCAATCTGCGAACAATCGCGAGTATTCCGCTGGCATTACATGCGCCAACCAGCGGCGATTCTGCCTCCCCGCTTGCTCAGATTCCAGCATCAATCGAGGTGCGTGGCGAAGTCTATATGCGGCTGGATGCCTTCGAGCAATTAAACAAACGCCTGGCCGCTACTGGCGAGCGGGTTGCTGCCAACCCCCGCAATGCTGCCGCTGGATCGTTACGCCAGAAGGATCCTGGCATTACCGCAGCGCGCCCGCTGCGTTTCTTTGCCTATGCGGTTGGCCCATTCAATGGCATTGAACTGCGCTCGCAATGGGAAACGCTACAGATGTTGCGCCAGTTTGGCTTCCCAATCAATCGCGATGCCAGGCGCTTTGAGGATTTCGAGCAGGCAATTGTATACTGCCGCGAATGGATGCAGCGGCGCAATGTGCTTGAATATGAGGTCGATGGTGTAGTGCTGAAAATCGATAGTTTCGCCCACCAGCGCGAATTGGGAGTGGTTGGCCGCGATCCACGTTGGGCCATTGCCTGGAAATTCCCTGCTCGTGAAACCACCAGCCGCTTGCTAGAAATTGTTGTGAATGTTGGCCGCACCGGTGTGATCACGCCCAATGCCGTGATTGAACCAGTCAATCTTGGCGGTGTGACGGTTCGCAATGCCAGTTTACACAATGCCGATTATATTCACGAGCGCGATATTCGGGTCGGCGATTATGTCACTGTCAAGCGCGCAGGTGATGTGATTCCCTATATTATTGGGCCAATTGTGGATCGGCGCGATGGCAGCGAACAGATCTGGCACATGCCAGCAACCTGCCCTGCCTGCGGTGCAGCACTCGAACGAGCCGCGGGTGAATCGGCCTATCGCTGTATCAATGTGTCGGGATGCCCAGCTCAGTTGATCCGCCGGGTTGAGTATTTTGTCTCACGTGGGGCCATGGATATTGCTGGCATTGGCGAGAAACAGGCCGAGTTCTTTGTTGAACATGGGCTGATCAGTGATGTCGCCGATCTGTATGTGTTGACTGCCGAGCATTTGCGCGATTTGGATGGCTATGGTGCCAAAAAGATCACCAATCTGTTGGCAGCAATTGAGCAATCGAAACAGCGCCCATTGATGCGCGTGATCATTGCACTTGGGATTCGCTTCGTTGGCGAGGTTGTCGCACAATTGCTTGCACAGCGGTTCGGATCATTCGAGGCACTTATGGCTGCAACAGAAGAACATATCGATGATATTGATGGGATCGGGCCAGAGATTGCATCCAGTGTAGCAGCATATTTCCGCGATCCAGTCAACCGTGCATTGGTCGCAAAACTCGCCGCTGTCGGGGTGCGCAGCGAGGCCGCAGCAGCAGCGCCGCCACGTGGCGAACAATTGACCAATAAAACATTTGTGATCACTGGAACACTGCCAGGGATGTCACGCGAGCAGGCAGCAGAATTGATCAGCGCCTATGGTGGTAAAGTAACCGGCAGCGTCACCAAGAAAACGAGTTACCTTCTGGCAGGCAGTGATCCAGGCGGAACAAAGTATACAAAGGCGGTTGAATTGGGTGTTCCCGTGCTGGATGAAGCGGGATTGCTGGCATTGATCGGAGCGCCATCAGCGATAGGTGATCTATCTAGTCGAGAAATACAATTGCCTGATACTCCAGGACAGATGACATTCGATGTATAAGTTTAATGGATAAGACCTATGGCACTGATCACCTGGATGAGTCAAATATTCTATGATCCACTCTCGCGTGCGCTTGCGCCATTGGCCGATGGCTTCCTGCGGAGGGCAATGCTGCGCCTTGGTGTTGCAGAATGCCAGTTGCGCCTCAATGGCATTCTGGTGCATTATTACTATCGGCCTGCACTCCGGCAGCGGGTGAGCCGGCGAAGGCGGATGCTATCAGTTGTTGGGCGAGCCATGCTGGGCCAACGCCATACGCTGCGTCCAACGCCGATCCTCCTTATTCATGGGTTGGGTGATAATGCGCTTACCTGGACATTCGTACTAGAATTGTTAGCTCCTGATCGTGATATCTACGCGATAGATCTGCCTGGTTATGGTTTTTCTGGCCTTCCCAATGGCCAATTATTTGCTAGTATGGATCAGATGCGCAGCGTGCTCGAATCATTCCTTCAGGAGGTTATTAAGCGGCCCACCATCGTGGTTGGCAATTCCATGGGCGGCTGGTTGGCTGTGCGAATGGCCCATTCTGTCCCGCAATTCGTTCGCGAAATCGTGTTGATCAACCCTGGTGGGGCCATGCTGGATGGCCGTGCTTCCTGGGAATCATTCCTTGCAACGGTCGCGGTGCCGGATCTCAAAACGACACGGCAGGTCATCCAGCAGGTGCTTGGATTTATTCCAGCAATATTCGTTTATATTGGTTTACGCAGCATTCAGGCGCGCTTCCAACATCAGGTGGTTCGATCATTTGTCGAACATGCGGATGAGCGAGATTTCCTGGCACCCGAGGAGTTGCAGCACATTTCGGTACGTACAGCACTTGTGTGGGGCCTTGGTGACCACTTCCTTCCAGCAGGCTCACTTGAGTTTTTTCGGGCAAACCTTATTGACCAACCGATGCTGCTGATCCAGCGCTGTGGCCATTTACCGCAGCGCGAACGACCATTGCTGGTTGCACGTTTCCTGGATGCAGAAGCTGCCCGAGCAGATATAGCGTAAGCCCTTTGCATTTATCCGCTGCCGTGTTACAATAAAACGAATACATCGCGGAGACATACCCAAGGAGAGTTATCCGCATGAGCGATCTACAACCGAAGGCCAAGCGTCGGAATCAGGTGAAATATTCCTGGAATCCCGATATGATTCGTGCGCTGCGCGAACACATGAGCCTCACCCAGCGCGAGTTGGCTGATCAGCTCGAAGTTCGCCAGCAGACGATTAGTGAATGGGAAACTGGCCTGCATACACCACACCGTTCGACACAGAAGACCTTAAATATGGTCGCTGAACGCGCCGGGTTTGAATATAATGAACAACCAGGCGCAGAACAACCACCTGGCGATGGCGCGATTGGCACATATGTCAATGATGCGCCAATTGTTGCCGACAGTTCATCGTAGCGTTCCTCGTCATCGCCGGCCATCGAAAGCACCAGGATGCCACGAATTAAATGTTGGTACCCCGGTGTTTTTGTGTCTGTGTCGTACGATGGCACCATTTTCGCGTAGTGGGCGAACCTTGTGTTCGCCTATGTTGGTCGTCATCGTGCAACCTTGGTGGGCGAACACGAGGTTCGCCCCTCCACAAGGATGATTTCATGGATCGCCTATCGTTCGGTTGTGTGAAAGGAATATGTCATGAGACGAATGATCTTTTTTTTGCTGATGACACTGCTCAGTGGCGGAATGCTGCTTGGCCCTACGCCAGCCAGCGCAGCAGCAGGGGATCGCTGCTTTTCGGAGACAGGCTTCTGTATTGCGGGCGGCATTCGCACCTATTGGGAGCGCAATGGCGGCTTGCAGGTCTTTGGTTATCCAATCAGCCCACTGCGAACGGAGACAAATAACGATAACTGGAACGGGCCGACCCAATGGTTCCAGCGTGATCGACTAGAAGATCATGCCGCACAGGGGATTGGTGTCCTCGCAGGGCGGCTTGGCGCTCGCTACCTTGAGCTGCAGGGGCGTAGTTGGGATGCATACGAACGAGTGAGTAAGGCACCAAACCCGAATTTCTGTCGTTATTTCCCAATCACTGGCCACAGTTTGTGTGGCGCGTTTCTCACATATTGGGAGCGGAACGGCGGGTTGGAGCGCTTTGGCTACCCAATTACCGAGCCACTACAGGAGAACTTAGCCGAATTTTCTGGAACGACACAGTATTTCGAACGCCGCCGCATGGAACTGCATCCCGAATTGGCCGGAACACAATACGAAGTGTTACTCGGCTTACTCGGGCGCGATCTGCATGATCCATATGGCTGCAAGCCGGTTGTGAGTAACTTGCAGAAGACAGCCGCAGCATACCCGGATCTGTTTGGGTGCCCGGCCCCATTCCCACAGGTTTCGGCAGCACTCGTCACACAATCATATGAGCGCGGCCAGATGGTCTGGATCAAAGGGGTCAGCAACAACTGGATCTGGGTGTTCTACTACGATAATGCGCGTGGTTCACTCGTCTGGGAGCTGTATCAGGATCAATGGCACGAGGGTGAGCCAGCCAGTGGTGGCGAAACACCGCCAGCAGGGTTGATCGAACCGCAACGGGGCTTTGGCAAACTCTGGCGGAGCGACCCGAAGATCCGTAGCACGCTTGGGTGGGCAGTGACGAATGAATTCGCAGATATTGGGCATCAACAGTATTTCCGTGGCGGTGCCTGGATGCTCTACCGAGCCGCTCCTGACCGAGTATACCTGATGCGGCCGGATGGACGCGCCGATGATATTGCAAGGATTAAATAATGATAATTGGCCATGTAGGGGCGGTTCGCAAACCGCCCCTACATGGCCAACACTATTTCAGTTCGCGCTTCAGGATCTTGCCGGTTGCTGTTTTCGGCAGTGTATCGCGGAACTCGATTGAGCGCGGATATTTATAGGCCGCCAGGCGCTCCTTACAGTAGTCGATCAGCTCCGTTTCGTTGGCTTGCTGGCCGGATTTGAGCGCGACAACCGCTTTGATTTCTTCGCCCAACGCCACATCTGGTATGCCAATGATCGCCACCTCCGCGATAGCTGGGTGCCCATACAACACTTCCTCTATCTCGCGTGGGTAGACATTGAAGCCACCGCGGATAATCATATCCTTGACGCGATCCTTGATAAAATAGAAGCCATGCTCATCGCGATAGGCGATATCGCCGGTGTGGAACCAGCCGTTGCGGATCGAATCGGCAGTGGCTTCTGTGCGCCGGTAGTAGCCCTTCATCACATTATGGCCACGGATGACAATCTCGCCCAATTCGCCATTCGGAACCTCTTTGCCATTCGCATCAAGGCAGCGCATCTCGACACCCCAGATCGGTGTGCCAATTGAACCAGGCACTGCTTCGTGATCCAGATGGTTAAAAGAAGCCACCGGCGATGTTTCCGATAGCCCATAGCCTTCCAGGATCTTGACATTATATTTCTTATTGAAGGCGTGCATCACTTCAACGGGCATGGCCGAGCCACCCGAGCAACAGCGCCGTAGTGCTGTCAGATCATACTGTTCCGCATTTGGCAAGTTCAGCAGATAGAAATACATGGTTGGGACGCCAGCAAAATAGGTTACTTTATCACGAACCATAACCTCCAGCGCCTTCTGGGGATCGAACCGCGGCAACAGGGTTATCGTCGCACCAGAATAGATCATCGCATTCATCACGCATGTCTGGCCGAATGAATGGAACAGTGGCAATGCTGCCAGCCCAACCTCGCTCTCCTCCGTCTTGAGGATCTTTTCGGCACCAATCATGGCATTGAAGAACATATTGGCATGGCTGAGTTCGGCCCCTTTGGGGCGGCCGGTTGTGCCACTTGTGTACAGAATAACGGCAGTATCATCTGCCATTGTCTGGACGCAATCAAATACTGGTGCTGTATCGGCCATGAGCGCAGTCAGTGGCCTAGCATCATCGGGGAGTACATTCTGGCTATTGGGAGCCTGGGCAACAATCAGGTTGTGGCATGTCTCAGCGGCACGGAAACCTTCCACAGCTTCGCTCAGAACGCCCTCCCAGACGATCAGCGCAACAGAATCGCTATCTTCAAGATGATATTCAACTTCGTGGCGTTTGAAGAGGACATTCAGTGGAACAACGGTTGCACCAAGCTTGAGGATCGCATAGTAGCAGAGAACGAAGTGCGGTGTATTCGGCAGCATGATGGCGACTTTATCGCCCTGTTTGACGCCCAGTTGCGCCAGGCCATTTGCGATCTTGTTTGCCGCACCATTCACTTCTGCATAGCGCAGCTTCATATCATCCAGAATGACGGCGATCTTGCCAGGATTGCGGCGCGCACTCATCTCCAGCAGCGTTGCGAGGTTCAGCATTGAACGTCTCCTTTCAGGTATAGGAATGTGCATGTGTTGCGATTATACGGGCCGTATGATGTGCATGTCAATGCTTGTTTGACAGCTACGGGCCAGCAGCCTATAATGCTACTTGGCATTGAGAAGCGGCAGATACCTGCAAAACCCCGCCAGGGCCGAAAGGCAGCAACGGTAAGTGGGTTCCTCTGGGCGCTTCTCTTGCCTGATGTTCAGCGCCCCGGCTATTCGTCGGGTCTTTTTATGCCCGATATGCCTCAATCGCCAGCCGCCCAAGCAGGCGAATATCCTCTGGGATCTCGGGTGCAGCCAGTTCTTGCCAGTTCAGCCAGCGAACCGCATTGGCTTCACGTTCGGATGGAATGAGCGTACCACCACACACCCGTGCAAAATAGATTAGATCGATATGCTGATGGCCTGGCGCGATATCTTCTAAAAGGATGCAGTGTGGCTGAGGCAGCACCAACACGCTGCCAAGCTGGCTAGGCACCTGAAGCAGTTCCACCTCCAAACCAGTTTCCTCGCGGACTTCCCGTATGGCAGCTCTATCTGGTAGCTCGTGTGGCTCAATATGGCCACCAGGTGGGAACCACTTGCCCAGTTTACGATGGAGCAGGAGCAATGTGCGCCCCTGATCAACAACAAACGTTGTCGCCGTGAAGTCGCGGGTTGTATGATATGTCATCGTTTGTATACGCTTTCGTACGGGAATGCAACTGTGTCGATCTATTCAATTAGCAGAGGCATGGTATACTGACGTTCAGTTGATGATATGGCTTTGATAGGTACTGTAGCATTAGAAGCACCTCACCCAGGCAAGTTGCTCGCTTGGCATCAATCGTCCTGAGGTGTAAGGGAGGGCTCGTTGGAAAGCCTCCGTATTCCTATTCTCAAGATCGGCGATGTCCTAATCGCCTCGATTCAGGTGGCGTTGCACGATAGTTCGGCTGTTCAATTCAAAGAAGATCTGCTCAATAAGATCTATGAAACAAAAGCGCGTGGTCTGATTGTTGATCTAACGGCAGTTGAGGTTGTCGATAGTTTTATTGGTCGCTTAATTAGCGATATCGCCTCGATGGCCGGCCTGATGGGTACTCGGGTTGTCATTACTGGCCTCCAGCCAGCCGTTGCTATCACGCTGGTTGAATTGGGGTTGGAACTTCCCCAGGTGCTCACAGCCCTGAACCTGGAAAAGGGTCTGGCGATGCTGCGTCGGCAGGTCGGGGAGAGTGACGATGGCTCAGCCTAAGGTTGCAGTCATTCGCAGCGACCTCGACATTGTGATCGCACGCACGCTCGCTCGCGACACTGCCAAGCAACTTGGTTTTGGTGCGATCGACCAAGCCCGTATTGCGACGGCAGTCAGTGAACTGGCTCGCAATATCTTCCTGTACGCAGGCACTGGCACTGTCACGGTACGCGATATTGAGCGGCCTGGTCGCAAAGGGATTGAGATCGTTTGCGAGGATCAAGGTCCTGGTATATCGGATATCAGCCTGGTGATGCAGGATGGCTATAGCACCTCTCGTGGCATGGGTATGGGCCTGCCAGGTGCCAAGCGCCTGATGGATGAGTTTGATATCAAATCCCACGAAGGAGTTGGTACGACTATAACCTGCCGCAAATGGAAACCCTGATACGCGAACTCCGCAATAGGTCTGCGATTGGCTCACTCCGAACGAGGGGTGAGCTTTTTATTGGGATGTTAGCGGTGGTTGGTTGCGATGCGCCCAAGTCGGCGGGTATGCCCATAATAATCGATGGACACGCGCTCGATCTGTGCTAGAAAATCAGCGATATCGAAGGGTTTGGCGATATGGCCATCGGCACCGGCATCACGGCTGCGCTCGATATCGATCTGTTCAGCCCGTACCGTCAGTAATAAAATTGGCACAGCCCGCTTGGCCTTGATCCGCCGACAGATATCCCAGCCATTAACAAATGGCAGATTGACATCAAGGATGATCAAATCCGGATGGGTTGCGGCCTCTTGCTGAAGTGCATCGCGCCCATTGCTTGCAGTCGTGACCTCATAGCCGTCGGCGACTAAGAGCCGATAGATAAGATCCAGGATATCGCGATTATCGTCGACGACGAGAATGTGCATAGTGGAAATTCCCTTGGATAGTTCTTTATAATTATATCGGCATGTGTCGTGTGGGTCAAACAAAGAACCGTCCGCATGGCGGATGGACTCTGCCATGCGATTATGCTACGCTATTCTTGCAACAGTTTGGTGAGGTTCAACGTCACAGTGATAGTTGGGCAGAGACCCATATAGAGCGCGATATGCCGCGCTGAGGAGTTGCAACGGTGGCGGAGCCATCTGCGGATATCATCCAACGCGGTCAGATGGGCGATCCTGAGGCACTTTCGCAGTTGGTGTTGAGCCAGCAGCACTATGTCTACAGCATTGCTATGAGCGTGTTGAAAGACCCTGACGATGCGGCTGATCTAACGCAGGATGCGTTTATTCGTCTCTTTCGTGCGCTGCCGCAGTACAACGGGGAAAGCCGTTTTACAACCTGGTTGTATCGATTGGTCGTCAACCTTGGCCGCGATGAGTTGCGCCGACGTGGACGCCAGGTTCCAATCGCGACAGCATCTGCCGACGATGGCGAGCATGATCAGCTTGCAAGCGTTGCCGATGATGATCGCTGGGTTGACCCGGATCTTGCCCTTGACTCGCGTGAGTTGCGCGGTGATGTGCGGCGTGCGTTAGCTCAACTTGAGGAACACTATCGCATGGTGCTGACGCTCTACTACTTTGATGATATGAAGTATACCGATATTTCTGAAGCGCTCGATATGCCGCTCAACACAGTCAAGAGCCATATTCGGCGTGGTAAAGAACGGCTAGCGGCAATTCTGGAGGCTCAGGAGCAACCTCCTGCGGCGCTGCCAATTCCCCAGCCCAAACAGGAGCGAACACGACCCCAGCCGGTGAGTAGCCCGTTTATACGACTACTGCCGATTGGTGGGAGGTAGGATAATGTTCACATGTGATGCTGCTCGTGATATGTTGGCACTCGAACCAACAAACACTAATTCAGAACTGCTTAATCACCTAGTCGACTGCCCAACGTGTGCAGCCTATGGTCGTCGCAGCCAGACGCTTGATGTCTTGTTGCGTACCGAACTTCGTTGGGAGGCACCAAGCAGCCTGACGACTCAGTTGTTGGCGTTGGCTGCGGCAGCTCCAGCACTACCAATGTCATCGCGTCCGAGCCGCTGGTATGTGAACCTGATCTATGCGCTGACTGTTGCCGTGGTGGCGGTGTCACTTGCGGTAGCGTGGCAATTGCTGGGTGCGATCATCATGCAGCTTGGGGTGGTTGACACAATGACCCAGGTTTTGGCATTGCCTGGCCGTGCGCTGCAACAGATCACGCAAGCTCTGCCAGAATCGCGCTATGCGATTGATCTGTTCACACGTGTTCGCGATCAGTTGATCTGGTTGTTGTTGGTGGCGATTGTGTGGGCTGCCCTGGATCGCTGGAATGTTCCAACGCTTGTTCAGCAGCGCCAGATGATGTAGAAGCGATATATCGTGATCGAATGATGTTATATCGATGGGCTGTGGCATTTGTGCCACAGCCCATCGATATGTTCTAGCGCTTTACATTGAAGGCCGAACGACCTGCATATTTAGCGGTATCGCCAAGTTCTTGTTCGATCCGCAGCAACTGATTATACTTGGCAACTCTATCGGTGCGGGCTGGTGCGCCTGTCTTGATCTGGCCAGCATTGGTTGCCACAGCCAAATCGGCAATCGTCACGTCCTCTGTCTCACCAGAACGATGTGAGATAATTGCTGTGAAGCCAGCTCGCTGTGCCATTTGAATGGCACTAAGAGTCTCGGTCAGTGAGCCGATCTGATTGAGCTTGACCAGAATTGAGTTTGCGGCTCGTTCCGCAATGGCCCGCTCAAGCCGCTTGACATTTGTTACCAGCAGATCATCGCCAACGAGCTGAACTCTATCGCCGATTCGCGCTTGGAGGAGTTTCCAGCCTTCCCAATCATCCTCGGAGAGGCCATCCTCAAGAGATATGAGTGGGTAGCGTGCTGCGATATCGGCCCAGTAATCGACCATCTCGGCACTTGTGAGTGAGCGATGCTCCTTTGCGAGGTGGTACTTGCCATCCTGATACAACTCGGTGCAGGCTGGATCCATTGCCAGCATGATCTGTTCGCCAGCAGAGTAACCGGCCTTCGCAATTGCTTCCATAATGACCTCAAGTGCGGCTTCGTTGGTTTCGAGGCTGGGTGCAAAGCCACCCTCATCGCCAACATTAGTGCCTTCACCGCGATCATGCAGTACTTTTTTGAGGCTCTGGTAGATCTCGCTGCCCCAGCGTAGCCCTTCTCGGAAGCTGGTTGCACCAACTGGCATCACCATGAATTCCTGGAAGTCGGTGCTATTCTGGGCGTGCTTGCCGCCATTGAGGATGTTCATCATCGGCACGGGCAACACATGCGCGAATGCACCACCGATATAGCGATAGAGTGGCAGGCCAAAGGCAGATGCTGAGGCTTTAGCACAGGCCAGCGAGACGCCCAGAATGGCATTTGCGCCAAGGCTACTCTTGTGCTCGGTGCCATCAAGTTGCAGGAGCGCCTCATCAATGCCAATCTGATCGGCAGCATCGAGGCCAACCAATGCCTCTGCAATCGCATTATTGACATTCTCGACTGCTTTTAGCACACCCTTGCCGCCATAGCGCTGTTTATCGCCATCGCGTAATTCAAGCGCTTCGTGCGCGCCAGTCGAAGCTCCCGATGGAACGAGTGCCCGCCCGACATCGCCATTCTCAAGCCGAACATCGACTTCCACCGTCGGGTTGCCGCGTGAGTCGAGCATTTCGCGAGCGATAATCTCTACAATTGTAGTAGACATAGGGTATTGTGCCTCCATGATATGTTTCTTATCTGATTCCTGATTTCGTACCAACGCGATGCATCGCGTCACTACTACCCAACCCGTAGGCCAAGTTTCTCATACAGGCGCTGAAAATCGAAACTTTCGTCGAGTAGTTCTGTAAAGCGTTGAATCTTGGCTTGCTGCTTGAAGCGAACATGCCCAAAGATCTGTTCCGCTCGATCAACGGTTGTCATTGTGTCATCGGCGACAAGAATAATCGGTACCTGGCGTATTTCCGCCTGGTCGATCACTGTGGCGGCTGGGCGCAGATTACCAGTCAGTACCAATGTTGATGTCGAGGTTTGCAATGCCGCCATCTGGATGTCGGTTCGATCACCGCCGGTAATCACAGCTTTATTCGTTCGGCGGCGAAAGTGTGAAAGCGCTGACTCTGGCCCCATCGCACCGATCATCAGGTTTTCAACCAGCTTGGTGCCCCATTCGGCCCGTCCAATGAACTGACCGCCAAGGAATTCATGCATGTCTGTGACGGTCACGCCCGCGAGTTGTGCATCGTCGGGCAGAACACCAAAGACGGGTACGCCGCGCTGTTCGAGGAATGGTGCCACACGTGTGCGCACAAAATCGACTTTAGGTTCTTCCACTTGATTAATAAGAACCCCGATCAGCCGCTCGCCAAGGTAGCGTTGAACGGCCAGAATGGCATCAAGTGTGAGCACGGTGCGATAGCGTGCGATCATCAGCACCGGAGCCTGAAGGATATCCGAAACCTGATCGGCGGAGAGATTGACAATCGAACCCTCGGCCCAGGTATTGGCCCCTTCCAGCACAATCAGGTCTTTGTCGCGTGCCATCGCTGTGTAGGCATCACGCAATCGCTTCGAGAAATCCGATGCCTGGCCACGCATGATCTGTTCAACAATGCTCTGGGTGACGAGCACTGGTGCCAGCCGATCCAGTGGATCAGAAAAGCCGAAGTGTTCGCGGATGAAGTTGGTATCTTCATCAAGCACTCCGGCATCGGTCGGCGTAACCGAAACACTCACCGGCTTCATATAGCCGATGGTAAAGCCATCGCGGCGGGCATGGTTCAAGAGGCCCACACAGGCAGCGCTCTTACCAACGAACGTCTCAGTGGAGGCGACGTACAGAGTAGCCATGCGACCTCTCCTTAGCCTTGTAGAATAATCCGGGCATCCAATACGATTGCGCCTTCGCCCTGGTTGTACACCACCAATGGATTAATATCCATCTCGACAATCTCGGGGAAATCGGTGACCAATTGCGAAACTCTGAGGACGGTTTCTTCTGCTGCGGCAATATCGGCTGGCGCATCGCCACGAACCCCCTGAAGCAGCGGGAACGTCCGAATTGCACGTACCTGCTCGGCCACTTCCTGGCGGCTGAGTGGTGCCAAGCGGAAGGCGATATCCTTCAGAACTTCGACATAGATACCGCCCATTCCGAAACCAACCAGCGGCCCAAATTGTGGGTCACGACTGACACCAACCAGGATCTCGCGCCCTTTACGAACCTGTTCCTGCACCAATACGCCCCAGATCTTTGCATCGCGGCTATATTTGCGGGCGCGATACTCAATAAGCTCATAGCTATCACGAGCCATGGTTGGATCGGCCACGCCAACTTTGACGCCTCCAATATCGCTTTTGTGCAGAATATCGGGCGATGAGATCTTCATGACGACCGGAAATCCAATGCGGGCCGCGATTTCGGCAGCTTCATCCGGCGATTGGGCCAATTCCGATTTTGGCAGGCGCATCCCATATGCTTCAATCACCTCACGAGCCTCAATTTCGCCAAGTTCGACCCGCCCTGATTCGCGAACCTTTTTGAACAATGCCCGAACGCGCTCTGTATCAACATCGAAATGGCTATATTCGGCATCTGGCCGGTTGCGCCAATCGCGATAGCGGGCCATTGCGGCAAGACCACCAACCGCTTGCTCTGGAAATGGATAGTTCGGAATATGATTGCGATTGAGCAGGGCAAGGCATTCGCCAAGGCTCTGGCCGCCCATAAAGCTTGTAACAACCGGTTTTGTCTGCCCGTGTGCGAGATCGATAATCAGTTGGCTGGTTTCGATTAAATCCGTCTGGGCCTGTGGCGTCAACAGAACCAATACTGCATCAACACCGGGATCGCTGAGTGCAGCGGTGAGCGCCACCCGATAGCGATCACTGCGTGCATCGCCAACCACATCAATTGGATTATAGATATTGGCGGTTGGCGGCAGCTTGTTTTTCAGTTGCTCGATTGTTGCTGCACTCAATTCGGCCATTTGCAGGCCACTGTGTTCAATCGCATCGGTTGCAACAATTCCTGGCCCGCCAGCATTGGTGACGATAGCGACACGCCGACCAGTAATGAGTGGTTGGTAGGCAAATAATTTGGCCAGATCAAAGAGTTCGCCCATAGTACGAGCACGAATGATACCACTTTGCATGAAGGCTGATTCATAGGCAGCTTCACTACCAGCCAGCGATCCCGTGTGCGATGAAGCGGCCCGTGTGCCTGCGGCTGTCGTGCCGCTCTTGATTGCGATCACTGGCGTGTTACGTGTGACCTCACGACCAGCAGCGATAAAGCCTGGCCCATCACTAATGGCCTCAAGGTAGGCCAGGATCACCTTGCTATGTGGATCGGCATTCCAGGCCTGCAGCAACGCGACTTCATCAATATCGCCTTTATTCCCCAAGCTGACAAACCGTGAGAAGCCGATTCCCTGGGGGATGCTCCAATCCAGGATCGCGGTACACATGGCTCCCGATTGTGACATGAAGGCAATATCGCCATCAAGCGGCATGAGTGCTGCAAATGAGGCATTTAGCTTGGTGACAGTATCGATCACCCCAAGGCAGTTCGGGCCAACCATTCGCATGGCATAGCGGTGAACAATTTCGATCAACTTCTGTTCAAGCTCACGGCCTGCGCCACCAATCTCTTTGAAGCCAGCCGTGATAACGATCAGACCCTGAACCCCTGCGCGCCCGCAATCTTCGGCAACATCAAGCACCGCCTCGGGTGGGACAACAATCACAGCTAGTTCAACAGATTCCGGTATGGCACTCACGCTTGGGTAGGTTGGTAGATCAAGGATCAGTTCGGCGCGAGGGTGAACCGGAACCACACGGCCAGTAAAGCCATTGTTGATGATATTCTTGAGGACCTGGTGTCCCAGGCGAGTTGGATCTGGCGAGGCACCGACAACAGCGACTGAGCGTGGGGCGAAAATCGCCTCTAGCATCAGAAATCTCCAGAATGCGTCTATTCCGCTGCTATATTACTCCAATGTCCGATCTGCGGCAAGTGTTAACACCGCAATTGTTGGTTGCGGCTACTGACGTGACCTGCTTATGTATGCACCAAGCGCAGAATTGTCACCTCTGGGCGGCAGTTGAAGCGCACCGCTGGTTTGACCATGCCGATCCCTCGGTTGGTATAGACCTGGGTTTGTGTTCCAGCCACGCGCTGGAGCCCGATTGGATAACGCTCGCCAAGCCATGGCAGGATCGGTGCGCCAAGCCACGGCAGCCGAACCTGGCCACCATGCGAATGACCAGAAAGTTGCAACTGAATGCCGCGTTGGGCTGCGATATCGGCAAAATCCGGTTCGTGGGCCAGCAAAACGGTTGTTGCACCTGCTGGAATGCCACGCAGCGCTGCTGCAAGATCGGCACCTTGTTCCCAGACGTCATCGACGCCAGCGAGCCACAGATCCGCAGCACCGCCTGACTGAATCCGTACATGGGTGTTTTTAAGCATCTGAATGCCATAACTGGTCAGGGTCTGTGCGATCCGTTCTGGCGCTCCTGTCCAGTGATCGTGGTTGCCAAGAACAGCATAGACGCCCAATGGAGCCTGAAGATTGGCAAATGATGCAAGATCCGGCACATGGCTGAGGCCATGCGAGACGTAATCGCCCGTCAGGACGATCAGATCGGGCTGTTCGTGGAGGGTGGCAGCAACAGCCTGCGCGATCTGTTGAGGGCTGATCTCAACACTAGCATGGATATCGCTGAGTTGGGCGATCCGTAGGCCATGGAGTGCTGCTGGCAGGCCAAGAATCGGCACATCCACATGATCAATACTCAGCCAATTTGGTTCGGCATATAGGCTATACCCAGCGCCTGATATGGCTATGGATCCTAAAACGGCGCTGGTGCGCAAGGCATTGCGGAGAAATGTGCGGCGGGAAATGTGCGGCGGCATGCATGTTCCTTTCAAATGAACCCTGAGCTATCCTAGCCCCTGTGCTGCGTGCCGCCAAGCACCTGAGTGCATTAATAGCAATCCTACCGGATTTGAAAAGAAGAAAGGAGGGGATTTTCTCTGGGGGCTGCACCCCCAAACTCCTGCTTTGCGCTACGCGCGTTTAATTCACATAGAAATGCATTATGCGCGCCTGAGTGTCAGGATGGCTGCTTCTGGTGGGCAGAACAACCGCAGTGGAGCGCCACCCAAACCACGCGAGACATACATGGCCATATTGCCAACCTGATAGATACCATCGAGGTAGCGCCTGCCATAGCGTGGGCGGGCGAATGCGCCAAGCAATGGCAGGCGTATATGGCCGCCGTGTACATGCCCGGCCAGTTGCAGATCAAAACCATAGCCAGCAGCATCATCGGCGATATCGGGGGCGTGGCCAAGTAGCAGTTTGAAGCTATCATCTGGCACGCCAGCCAGTGCTGCAGCATAATCAAGTTCGCCATCCCACACATCATCGACGCCGATCAGCCATAGATCGGCTCCATTCCAGGTCAGGCGGCGGTTCTGGTTGATCAGCATCGGGATTCCGGCCAGTTGCAGGGCCGCTTGAACATCACGTAACCCTTCCCAGTGATCATGGTTGCCAGCGATTGCATACACGCCTAATGGCGCTCGTAGCCTGCGGAGTAGTTGGGTGAGTTGGGGTATAGCCTGGCGAAGCATGACTTGATCGCCAGTCAGGACGATCAGTTCCGGGCTTTCCCGCTCCATCTGTTCAACCGCCCAACGCAGATTGTTGCTCGTATGGAGTAAGCCAAGATGGGTATCGCTGATCTGCCCAATGCGCATGCCATCGAGTGCGGCTGGAAGGTTGGGCAAGCGTAGTTCGATTCGCTCAAGTACTGGTCGGGCTGGCTCTCCAAAGATCATATGACCAAGGGTTGCAATGCCGAGCATGCCCCCGCCAATGAATGCTGGCCATCCATAGCGACGAAGGGCAACCAGTGACCCGATTCCGCCAATGGCTCCAGCTGCCAGCCATGCTGGACTAAACTCGATCCGCAATGGATCCATTGGTGTTGCTGGTTTACGGGATCGCGATGGGCCACGATGGGCAAGTTCCTCTTGCAGGCGGCGATTTACAATGACTTCGGTTTCGTCTATTGCCTTCGCTACCTCAGTTGCCTTCGTTGCTTCGGTTGCCTCAATCGGCAGGTTGTTGAGTTCGTATGTGATCGTCACAAGTGCTCCTTGTAGCGTTATGGTGCTTGTACTGTACATGGCATCAACAGTATAGTTGGTCAAGGTGACAATAATCTGAACGGAACCTGTTCGGCTTTAGATATATTCTGTATCTGCATTTCTTCCAAACCTGAACCCCAATAATATTTAGGAATATGGCAATAATATCCTTTGACTTCTTTGTATTATTGCGATAAAATCTAAATATCATTGGAAGCACGCACTCAATAGGTTTGTATGCGACTTGACGAGATCGATCTGAAGTTGCTGGAACTCTTGCAGCAGAATGGCCGCACGCCCCACACTGCACTTGGCAAGGCCGTTGGCCTTTCCTCGGCATCGGTGTATGCGCGTGTGCAGCAGCTTGAGCAGGCTGGCGTTATCAAGGGCTACACGGCATTGCTCGATGCAGAGAAATTGGGCGGTCAGATCGTCGCATTCATTCATGTAACGACGCGACCGAATGCGGAGGAATACACCCTGTTTGAGCGTTTTGTGGTGGATGAGCCAAGCATTATTGAGTGCCACGATGTAACGGGCGACGATAACTATATATTGAAGGCTCACATGGCATCGCTCGATGAACTACGCGATCTGCTTGCGCGTATTCGCACGCTGCCACCCGTTACCCAGACGCGAACGGCCATCTCGTTGGCACAGGTCAAGGATCAGGGTCTTGTGCGGTTCCATACGCCTGCACAGGGTGAGGACACGTAATTCAGACAGACAAGGAGGAATGTGTGATGACAAGCGACGCTGCGATTGGTACGATGATTCCTGGCCCACAGGCGCAGGCATTGGTTGAGCGTGATCGGGAAGTCTACACACCGGCGATGGGCCGGGTATACCCATTTGTGATTGAGCGCGGTGAGGGCTGCAATGTTTGGGATGTTGATGGTAATCGCTATCTGGATATGAACGCCGGTATTGCGGTTGTGTCGGCTGGCCATTCGCACCCTCGGATCGTCAAGGCTATTCAGGAACAGGCCACCAAGTTCATTCATATGGCTGGCACGGATTTCTATAGCGAGCCAATGGTTGTGTTTGGCGAGAAGCTAGTTTCAACAATGCCAAAAGAATATCAATGGGGTGTGTTCCCCTGCAACTCAGGCACCGAGGCAGTTGAGGCATCGATTAAACTTGCCCGCTATGTGAGTGGGCGTCAGGGCATCATCGGCTTCTATGGCGCGTTTCATGGCCGTTCGTATGGTTCGCTCTCACTAACTGCCTCGAAGCCGGTTCAGCGCAAGGGCTACCATGCATTGGTGCCAGGCACGTTCCATGCCTTCTATGCTAACCCCTATCGCCCACCATTTCATACGCCAACCGAGCAGACGGCGGAGATGTGCCTGGAGTATATCGAAAAAACATTATTCTACACAGTTGCGCCGCCTTCCGATATTGCAGCAATCATTATTGAGCCGATCCAGGGCGAGGGCGGTTATATTGTCCCTGCACCAGGGTTTTTGTGTGGGTTGCGCCGAATCTGTGATGAGCATGGCATTCTGCTGATCTTTGATGAGGTGCAGAGTGGCATTGGGCGCACAGGGACGATGTGGGCCTTTGAACAGGAGTGTGCCGATAGTGGCTGTAAGGCCGATGGAAGTTGCCTGCAGTGTGGCAAGAACCCCAAGGGTGTGATCCCGGATATTGTTGCTTCGGCCAAGGGGCTTGGTGGTGGTATGCCGATTGGTGCCATGATTGCGCGCAAAGAACTGACCGATGCCTGGCCAACTGGCTCGCATGGCAATACCTATGGTGGCAATGCATTGGCATGTGCAGCCGCCTATCAGGTGCTTTCTCTGGTGGAAGAAGAGCTGGCAGCGAATGCAGCCTCGGTTGGCTCATACCTCAAGCAGGGCCTAGAAGAACTTCAGGGGCGCTATGATGTGATTGGTGAGGTGCGTGGGCGTGGTTTGATGATTGGTGTTGAATTCGTCAAAAACCGTGTCAGCAAAGTACCACACAAGCAACTCGCCGATCAACTGATGCAGGAATGCTTCCGGCGTGGCCTGCTGGTGTTGACATGTGGTACCTCGACGATGCGTTTTTGCCCGCCATTGACGATCACCGAAGCCGAAGTCAATGCGGGCCTGACGATCTTCGAGCAGGCGCTGCAGGCGTGTTTGTAGGGTTTTTGTCTGCTGTGGGTTTGTATCTGTATAGATGAAGATTGAGAGAATGATCGTGATCGCGATGGGTGCCCTGAGCATCTGCAGGCTGAAGCCTGCGGCCAGGGGACAATACACGATAGCCGCGTGGCTGTAGCCTGCGGCAGGCCAACGACCATACCCATTGCAATGTAAAGATCTATCTATACGCGCCCACAGCCCACACTACCCGACCGATACCGGTGGCACAGGCGGCATAGGTGGTGTGGCCTGGTTACGCTGCCGAATGCGCAGCCACCCACCAAGCGCACCGCCGCCGAGGCCGAAGAGTAATCCGAACAGACCGATACAGAACCCAATCGCTGGGCCGGCGATGCCCATAATTGAGCGCATATCATCTGTCGTGAGTTGTGTGCCAGTATCCTGCTGCTGCAATGCTTCGCGCAGGGCCTGCTCGAATTCCGGTAGGTTGCTGATAAACGCGATTGCCAGCACGAAGAACACAACCGATCCGATCAGCGCACCAGCTCCTGTTAGCCCACCAGCAAGAATTCCCTGGCCGATCCTGGCCTCTTCGCCAGCCCAGCGTACCCCCAGATACCCGGCTCCAGCCCCCAGACCCAATGCCATCAGCGGCCCGCAACATAACACGCCCAGGTATGGCACCCACGAGATAAGTATGGTCAATGGGATTGCGATTGCTGCAAAGATGAGTCCAGCCTTCAATCCACCCGACATATCGCCTCCTGTGTTTGTATCTGTTGCTGTATTATACTGGCAGACGAATGTTCATGCCTATGTCTGTGCTAGCCGTCGTTGTGGGCGAATACAAGATTCTGGTGGGCGAATACAAGATTCGCCCCTACGTTTGGTACACCTTGCCATACGCTGTTTTTCGCGCTAGAATACGACCGTTCCGACCAATAAGCATATGTGTGCCAATGACACTGCCTGAGATGACGACCCTCAACGGCTCCTGGCGTCTGCTTCCAGTTGAGACCTTCGCCCAGGGCTACTATCCACTCGATGATGATGCCTGGATTGTGCAGGATCTGCCAGCCCATTGGCAGCAGCATCCACTTCTTGAACGCTATAGCGGTAAAGTTGTCTATCGCAAACGCTTTACACTCGATGTTCTCGATGATCGCCCATCACTGGTTGATCAGCGTGAGTTGCCGGTTGCCTACAACCCTGTAGCTCCTATGCGGTATTGGTTGCGCCTCAATGGTGCATTCTATTGGTCGCATACCTATTTTAATGGCGTCGATCTTGGGCGACACGAGGGCTACTTCTTCGCCCAGGAATATGAAGTAAGTGATTGGGTTGCTGCCGAGAATACGATTATTGTTGAGCTTGATTGCCCTGACGAACATGATAAGTTTGGCAAACGGCTGATCACTGGAGTCTTCTCGCACTGGGATTGCCTTGATCCCGAGACCAACCCAGGCGGGATCTGGTTGCCAGTAGAACTGATCCGCACCGGCTCTGTTCGTGCTCAGGAGATCCAATTACAGAGTGAGCATGTTTCCGATGCTGCTGCAGAATTGCGATTTCGAGCAACTCTTGATTCAGCTGATTCCAGGGATGTCGTGTTGCGCTGGATTGTTGCACCACACAATTTCGCTGGCGCCATCCAGACAATTGAGCAGCGCCGATCACTGGCATCTGGCTCACAAGTAATTGGTGGTTCAATCGAGATCCGTGATCCACAGTTATGGTGGACGCACGATATGGGTCATCCCAATCTCTATCGGGTGACGCTAGAAGTACTATGTGATGGCCAGGTTTCCGATTCACACTCATTCAATTATGGTATTCGAACCTTCCGTATGCAGAATTGGATTGCGTACCTTAATGATGTGCGCGTGTTCATCAAGGGTAATAACTATGGCCCTGGCGATACCCGGATTGCGACGATGACACGCGAGGCGTTTGATCGCGACATGCGGCTGGCCCAACAGTGCCACATGAATATGCTGCGGGTTCACGCCCATGTTGAGCATCCAGCCTTCTATGCGGCAGCCGACGAGGCTGGAATCCTGTTGTGGCAGGATTTCCCATTACACTGGTTGTATCGGCGTGAGATTCTGCCAGAGGCCCGCCGCCAGGCGACACAGATGGTGCGCTTGCTGTTCAATCATCCATCGGTGGCGCTGTGGTGTATGCATAATGAGCCACTCTATACCGCCGATACCAAGGATGAGCGCATGCTCACGCGTATTCGTACCTATGCTTCAGTATTTATTTATAGCTGGAACCGCGATGTGATGGACACGCAACTGAAGCAGTTGGTTGAAGCAGAAGACCAGACCCGCCCGGTGGTGCGCTCATCTGGTGAGTATGCTGTGCCATTCCTGCGGCCTGGCACCGATGGTCATTACTACTATGGCTGGTATATCGTCTATGGCCGTTTGCATAGTTGGCCGATCATTGCGCGGCAGTTTCCGGATAATATTCGCTTTGTGACTGAATTCGGCGCGCAGAGTTTCCCAAATATTGAGAGTAGCGTTAAATTTATGGATGCCGATATTGCCAAGATTGATTGGCAGCATCTGACGGAACGCCACCATTTTCAGCCGGATGTGCTGGCCCATTGGATCGATTGGCAGGCGGCTGGTTCGCTTGAAGAACTGGTTCAGATAACCCAGGATTACCAGATACATGTCAACCGTTTCTATATTGATCGATTGCGGCTGGCGAAGTATCGGCCAACTGGCGGGATTGTGCCGTTTATGTTCCATGATTCGAATCCGGCGGTGCAATGGTCGATTCTCGATTACTGGCGGGTGCCCAAACGTTCCTATACAGCTATGCAATTGGCATTTAGCCCGCAGTATCTCTTTACGGTGATCGATGGTGAGCGCTTCCCGGTTGCGGTTCCACGTGAGATCCCGATCTATGTTGTGAATGATGCCCACCAATCGGTATCAGTGACCGTGCTGGCGATCCTGACGGCTCCCGATGGGCGTGAGTTGGCGCGGATTGAGCGCAGCCTGGATCTGCCAGCTGATTGTATGACGGTTGAGTTGGAGCGCTTACGCCTGACGCCAACCATGGTCGGAACCTACACCCTGAAGCTGGAATTGAGGCCGGAGGATGGCGAAAATCAGGTGCAGCAGTACGAGATGATTATCGTACCAGCGCGCTAAATATGTGATCAACAAAGAATAAAGGAATCCGATCATGCTCGACAAAGCCAAATCAATTGCCGACGAAATCGTGCGCCTGCGCCGGGAGATCCACCGCCACCCGGAATTGGCCTTCCAGGAACTCCGAACCGCCGCATTGGTTGCGGATACGCTACGCGAGATTGGCGGTATCAGCATCCGTACTGGCGTTGGGATCACCGGTGTTGTTGGCGAGATCGGCAATGGCGATGGCCCAACGCTTGGCATTCGTGCCGATATGGATGCACTGCCGATTATCGAGGCGACCAACCGCGATTTTGCTTCACAAACAATCGGTAATATGCATGCGTGTGGACACGATACACATACCGCGATGCTGCTTGGCGCTGCTCATCTACTCAAGCAGGAGTTTGCCAATGGCAATCTGCGCGGGAAGGTGCGCTTCTTGTTCCAGCCAGCCGAAGAGGCCACCGGCGGCCAGCACCAGAGCGGTGCGCCAATGATGATCGATGATGGTGCCCTTGATGGGGTTGATAATGTGCTGGCGTTGCATATCGATTCAACCCTGCCGAGTGGCCAGATTGCGATCCGCGCCGGTTCGAGTAGCGCTGCCGTCGATAGCTTCAAGGCCTGGGTAACGGGGACAGGCGGCCATGGTGCCTACCCACACCAGGGCACCGATCCGCTATGGATGCTGATACCAATTTTGAGTGCGTTGCATGGAATTGTGGCGCGCAAGATCGACCCCATGAAGCCAGCGGTGTGTAGCCTTGGCGTTGTTCGTGGTGGCACGGTTTCAAATGTCATTCCGGCGGAAGTCTATCTCGAAGGAACCCTGCGAAGCTTCGATCCAGGGGTGCGCGAGCAATTGTTGGAAGAGGTTGAGCGGGCCGTCGGGCTTTCACGAGCGCTTGGTGGCGATTACCGCCTGGAGATTGAGCGCGGCTACCCAGCGGGCTATAATGATCCGACTGTCACCGGTTGGGTTGAGCAGGTTGCACTCGACATGGTTGGCGAGAAGATGATCGAGCGCAACCGAACTGGCATGGGCGCGGAGGATTTCGCCTATATGGCCAAGCGTGCTCCAGGGATGATGTTTGGCCTTGGTGCGGCGATCAACGATGACACCAAGCGCGGCCATCATACGCCGATCTTCGATATTGATGAAAGCGCACTGCCGCTTGGTGCAGCAATGCTTGCCGAGACGGCCCGGCGTTATCTGGCAGGCGAGCTAAAGTAGTCACCAGGTGTCAGCTTTTTTGGTGCAGGTGGAGGGGCTTGCTAGAACTGCAAAGCCTTTGTCGTGAACGAAAGCTGAAAGCTGAAAGCTGAGAGCTGAAAGCTAAATGAGAGGTATGCAATGCAGCAGCGACGTAAGGCGGCGGCCAATGTGTTTAATGAGCAGAATATTGCTCAGCAGGCCGAGGCACCCGAGCCACAGGAGAGTGCTTTTGCCGCTCCACTCCCCGCATCGTTGGCTGCTGCACCAAGCCCACAGGCATCAGGCCGCGCTGGTGGTGGAATGCCTGCGCCTCCCGCTCCTGGCGGGCCGCGCCGCAGCCGAGCATCAGAGCCTCCCGATGGCCTGAAGACCTCCGAGGAACTTCAGCTAGAGAAGGAGCCGATCCACGTTCGTGAGACTGGCTTCTGGCCATTTCAGCGCGTGATCGTGCCACCAAATGTGTATGTTGTGCATACCCGTATTGGCCGTAAGGAACCGGTGACGATTGGCCTTGGCCTTTCGTTTCGCTATGATCCAACCACCGATGCCTACCTGATTGTGCCAGCTGCGATGCAGACAATCGGCATTGTGGCGAATAGCATCAGCCGTGAGAAGCAGGGCATCAATATTCTGGCCTATGTCCAGTGGCAGATCGATGATTTCGCCATTGCCTATCGCAAGCTGGATTTTTCGGACACCCGCGATCCATTGGGGATTGTGAATGCTCAGTTGCGCGAACAGGCTGAGGCGGCGATCAAGGATAAGATCGCGACCATGAGTGTTGAGGATGTGCTGACCGATAAGCAGCCGGTGATTGAAGAATTGACGGCCCGGCTCAAATCGGTAGCGGAAGGGCGTGGCGAACAGGGCGGCGCTGAGGGATTAGGGATCAAGATTGTTACGGTGCAGATCAAGGAAGCGCTGGTCAGTTCGCAGCGGCTGTGGGAGCATCTCCAGGCACCGTTTCGCTATGAACAAGAGAAAACGGCACGAATCAGCTTCTTGCTCGCTCAGGATGAGATCCGCCAGAAGGAACTGCAGAATCGCAAGCTGACCGAGACGAGCGAGGCGGAGGCGCTGGTTGAGATCGAGCGCACCACCCAGAGTAAGCAGACCGAGGCGCAACAGATTCGGCTGACGGAAGAGCAGAGCCGCTTTACTGGCGAACAGGAGAGCGTTCGGCGGCGGGTGCAACTAGAGGCGCAGACAACCCTGCTGCGCCAGGAAACCGATCAGCGGCTGAAAGTCGAGGCGGATCGGATTGCCCAGGAGCAGAAACTGGCAGCGCTGCGCCGATCCCAGGAAGAGGCACTCGAACGTGCCCGGCTCGATGCGGAATCGAGTACGCGCCGCAAAACGCTTGATGTTGAGCGGGCGCTGCAGGAGTTGGCTGAGGAAGCTCGGTTGGCGGCAAGTCGGCTCGAATCAGAGCGCCAGCGGATCGAGCGCGAGACGGCATTGGCCCAGCTTGAGTCGCAGTTGCAGTTGACAGCCCAAACGCAGACCAGCCAGTTAGAACGGCAGACGCTTGTGGATCAGTTGGAGAACACCCGTCAGGCAACGCTGGCTCAATTGCAGCTTGATGAAGCGGCAAATCGGGTGCGCATGGCGCTGGCTGAGCGTGAGACTGAAATAGCCCGCCTGCATCAGGAGGCCCGCAACCTGGTGAATGCCAGTGATCTCTCAAGCAGGTTGATTGAGCGCTTGCCCGAGTTGGCGGCGCGCATGCCCGAAATCCATGAACTCAAAGTGCTGCAAACTGGTGGCGGGGATGGTGCCTATGATGGGTTGGCCCAATTCCTGGCCCGCATCATCGCCCTGGCCGATAGTTTGGGGATTTCGTTGCGACCTCAGGCAAGCGATGCCAGCCACGATGGTTAGGATTCTTAGGATAAGAATGATGCATACCATCGTTGGTGGCGCACCTGTGATGGCTGATGATCTTTTACAAATGAATCGGATATTGCTATCCCTACCCACCGCGGGCTGAAGCCGTGCGGCTATGGGTGCATCGTCCCTTGGCCGCAGGCTGATGGATTTTTACATTTTAATTGGGTATTGTTTGGCTATGTGTATGGAGTGCGGCCGCCATGCTGCCGCCGCGCACGCATGGCTTGCGCACTCCACATGAGCATGAGTGGTATCAGGCGCAATCTTCCCGATTATTTGGTCAATGTTCATCAGCCTGCGGATGGAGAGGCATCCCTTGTTTCCCGATTATTTCCTCAAAATCCATCAGCCTGCGGATTCCGAGGGCGTGATCCATCGCGGTGCAATCTCCCCGATATAATGGTAAAGATCTATTTTGTCTCGTGCTATCAATTATGACTCCGTACCGACGCGATGCATCACGTCGCTGCTAACTTCTTGATTAAGAGGAAAGGTTCCTTCCCGATGAGTATCCTCAATTCGGCCCATGGCGGCGAAGCATGGCAGCCACGCGCAGGGAGTTTGGCCGCCGAAATTGGCTCTGTGTGGGCCGATGCTGGTGTCCGAACGGAAGTTGGGCGGTTGCGGAGAGTCCTGTTGCATCGCCCTGGCCCTGAGATTGCAGGGATTGCTGATCCAGCTCCAGTATTATGGGATGCGCTGCTCGAAGCGGAACTTGCCACGCATCAACACGATACGCTGGCGGAAACATATCGGAGCCTGGGGGTCGAGGTGCTGTATATGCAGCCTGGCGAACGCGCCACTCCTAATCTGTATTTTGCTCGCGATCTGTTCTTTATGACGCCCCAGGGTGCGATTATTTCGCGGATGGCCTCGGCGGCCCGCGCTGGCGAGGAACGAATTGCGGCGGCAGCTCTGGCGGCGGCAGGTGTCCCGATCCTGATGAGTGTCCACGGAACTGGCACATTCGAGGGTGCCGATATTGTCTATCTGGATGATGGTGTTGTGCTGGTTGCCTTTGGGTTTCGATCCAACCGCGATGGCTGTCGGCAAGTCAGCAGCATGTTACGGGAAATTGGCCTAGAACCGGTGATCGTTGAGATGCCATATGGCACGGGCCATATTGATGGCGGGCTCTCGGTAATCGACAGGCGCAAGGCAATTGTTCGGCCATACCATTGCCCATATGGCGCAATCGAGCAACTCAATCGGCTTGGCTATCAGTTGATCGAAGTACCCGATGAAGCGGAAACGGCGGCTGGCATGGCGATCAACCTTGTGCCAGTTGCACCGGGCGTTGTTGTGCTGCCAGCAGGCAACCCCAACACCCGGCGTGCGCTTGAACAGCATGGAATCGAATGTCATCCCGTCGATGTCTCCGAACTCAAGAAGGGTGGTGGCGCGGTGCATTGCATGACAGGCGTGATCAAGCGTGATTAGTTGCCGAATCCGACCAATACTCGCGCCATGTGTTTGGCACCGCGAACAAAATCATCAATGCGCAGGTTCTCGTCCGGAGCGTGGGCACGTAAGCCGGGGTAGCCGGTTCCGAGTGTCGCAATCGGCACGCCCAGATATCATCCAAACAGTTTTTTTGCCTGATCTGGAAACTTACTTCTTAACCACGCTAGAACCGCTAGTTGTTCATGACCTGGAGCCCGTCGTATTTGGATGAGTAGCTTCTGGGCGGTTGGCCGATCAAGTGTTAGGTTTGATGCACCCTCATTACATACTGAACAAATCGCTCGTAGATTGGTTGGCTCATCTGTACCACCCATAGACTTATCAATAATATGGCCAATATGAAGCCGCGTTTTTCGTGTTGGATCGTAGGGATGTTGTTCTCCTGCTACTGCTCCACACATCTGGCACGTAAAGCCATTTCTGTCGAGTACATATGCGCGTGTTTCTTTTGAAATATCTCGCTCAAAGGCGGGGATTGGGATTGGATTAAGCAAGAGATATTGGCCTGGTTTCAGCTCACTACGATCATTGTGGGTCAATATCTGAAAACCTTCTTCTGTTCGTAGTTCTCGAATCCTTCTAGCCCATTCACTGGTATTGTCAGCAGCAAGCCGTAGCTCTTCTGAATTCATAACCTTACCAACATGGCTGAGGATATATTCACGAAGTTTGGATCGGGCGCCCTTTCCTTTTCGTTTTGGTGTATCACTCATACTGGCACCTCAATCGAAGAAAATACGCGATTACCCATGCGTAAACAATGAGCTAATTGTTGTGCGACAGCTTTGGCAACAGGCGGAGGAAATGCGTTTCCAATCTGCCGATATGATGCGGTTTTTTTGCCAGAAAACCTCCAACTGTCAGGGAACCCTTGAATACGCGCTACCATTCTGGTGGTCAGACGAGGCAACCCGAAGAAGCTTTCTTGTGGCGCTTCATCCGCAATGCCATGCCCATCTACGCCTAACTGCATCCACGCTTTTTTCGCACGAGTTGGCCCGAGATCTGGCCCACCATGCTTTTTTGATCCACCAACAATGGTCGGTGCAATCGTATTTGCTTTTTCTCGCCACTGTTGTGCAAGTGACCAATTATTGACACTCATCAAATCATAAAGCAACTCCCCAACTGTCTTGGGCATCGACAAGTTTAATTTTGGCCATTCGAAATATTCAGCAAATTGATGCTTCAGAGCAACAATAATAACACGGGGCCTGAGTTGTGATACGCCATAGTCGGAGGCTTGAATAAGCCGAATATCCGAGAAATACCCTAATTTTTTCAGGCTCCGTTGTAAATTATTTCGGTAGTCGATAAATCCAGCATCAAGAAAGCCTCTGACATTTTCGAGCATGACCGCTTGCGGTCGGGCTTCGTCCACCAGCCTCAGTGCCTCAGGAAATAAGTCACGTTCATCATCAGCGCCAAGTTGCTTTCCAGCAACCGAAAAAGGAGGGCAGGGAACACCTCCTGCAACAAGCTCTATCCCATAATATGGTGCCGCACTGAATGACTTCACATCTGCTTCGATGACATTCCATAGTGGGCGGTTCAAACGCAGCGTTGCACATGCATGTGTGTCAATCTCGACTAGTGCTTGTGCCTCAAAACCGGCTTTCTCAAGACCAAGCGCCTGCCCGCCAGCACCGGCACAAATCTCAATGCAATTCATAAGTACTATTTCCTTCCACACGAAACCGTATCAATTATAGCACTTTGCCGTTATTCGTTCAAGAGAATAAAAAACAAACGTTCGGACATTTGAAGTGACATGGCCCTAGACTCATCGCCCAATGAAACCCACAGGGACGCGATATATCGCGTCCGTACGCAGTCAGGTGTATTGCGAGACAAACCATGGAGATTGCACCTTGCGATGAGTTTAGTACCGCATGCCATATTCGCCAAAGACCGGACAGGTCTCACCTGAATGTATCAGTATAGCTCGAACAGACTGCCAGTAACTATTTCTTAACGATTGCGGTATACACACATACGCCATGCTGGCAGCACTTCCTCGTGCAGGACCAGCGTATGCTGGTTTTGTATGAATCTGATCGCTCTTGCTATTGCCTGGATGGTTGGGGTTGTTGTTGCCGATCTGGCTGGGGCAAAGGCTGTCTGGACTCTGCCGCTGACGGCTAGTGGCCTTATTTTTGCAATGATTGGCCTGTTGCTACGCTGGCGTGAATATAAACAGGCACGCCTGCCTCCGCCAAATGCCCAACTAACACCGCAGCCGAGTTTACGCCTTGCTACTCTTGCTATTCATGCATTGCTCTGCGCTGCAATTGCATTCCTTGCCGCAGCACGATTGTGTGCCGTGCAGATTCCCGAAACGCCATTGAGTGTCTGGAAGCTTGCTGATCGCGGGGAAATAAGTCTGAGTGGCTGGGTGACGACCGACCCGAAGCGGACGGAAGCTGGCCAGCAACTGGTTGTGCGTGTCGAATCGGCGCAGGTTGGCAAGCACACTCAGGCTGCTGAGGGCATGGTGATCGTCACGATTGCATCATACCCAGAGCGCCGCTATGGGGATCGGGTTGTGTTGACGGGCAAATTATTGATTCCGCGTGGCCCCGACAGACCAGGGAGTTTTGATTATCGGGCCTATCTGCGACGCAAGGGTATTCTGGTGATGATGCGCGATCCACTGGTACGTGCGGCTCCTGGCGAAGCGGGGATCGCGCCACTGCGGGTGTTACTGGCATTCCGTGATCGCTGCAAGGATGTTTTGATGCGCCAGTTGCCTGAGCCGCAGGCATCGATTGCGATTGGTGTGCTACTTGGGCTGCAAGCATCGATTCCCGATGATGTGTATGCGACCTTTTCTGTCACCGGAACATCGCATATTTTAGTGGTTTCGGGCTGGAATTTCACAATTGTCGCAACAATGCTGGCTGGCCTGACAACCCGATTGCGCTTTGGGCAGGCTGTGACACTTGGTATCTCGCTGGCGATCCTGTGGATCTACGCACTCTTTGTTGGAGCCACTGGTACCGTACTACGCGCCGCCGTGATGTCCAGCCTGGCAGTCATCGCCCGCGCCACTAATCGTCAGGGGGATGCCTGGACGCTGTTGATGGCGGCGTGTTGGGGCCTTTCGGTCTATGATCCATATGTACTATGGGATCTTGGGTTCCAGCTTTCGGCATTGGCAACGGCCAGCCTGTTTGCGTATGGCAAGCCGGTTGAATCATTGCTGGCACGCATTCCGATCATCAACCATGCCTGGCTCGCATGGGCAAACGAGGCGCTGACAGCGACGCTGGCTGCCCAGATTCTGGCACTGCCAATTATTCTTTACAACTTTGGGAACCTATCGTTGATCGCTCCGCTCGCCAACATTCTGCTAGTGCCAGTCGTGCCCTACATCATGCTGCTGGTGACGCTGGCGCTAGTATGTGGGTTGATCTGGCAGCCGTTCGGCCAGATTGCTGCGCTGGTTGCCTGGGGGCCGCTCACCTGGCTGACCGAAGGGGCGCGCATGTTTTCGCAGATGCCCGGAGCAGCGACGCAATTGCCGCCATTTCCCTTGTGGATGTTGCTGCTGTATTATGCGGTTGTGGTCGGCGGCTGGTGGTGGATCGTGTCGGCCAAACTGGTGCAGGGGGACGCTACGATAGCGTCTGATTCGCCACCCAGTGTAGCAGCGGTGCAGGTGTAACGCAGGCCAGCCAATACGACGGCGATGTGGGCGAATCTCGTATTCGCCCCTACGTTCATTGTGTGCGATGATATGATACATTGTTGAATTGGTGGCTGATCGTTCGCAGCTGAGCCATGGTCAACGGGCGTTGGTGGGCCAATCACTTCTATTACGGGTCGGGTGCCCTCTGGGCGTTGACGGAACGGTTCCCGCGAAAAGAGTACCAGCACAGCAGGAGTCATCTATGCAAACTATTCGCTGGGGCATTATTGGATGCGGCAATGTCACCGAAGTGAAAAGCGGCCCTGGATTTCAGAAGGCCAATAACTCAAGCTTAATTGCTGTTATGCGGCGTAATGGCGATCTGGCCAGAGATTATGCGCATCGTCATGGCGTGCCCAAATGGTACGATACTGCCGAGGCCCTCATCCATGATCCAGATGTTGATGCGATTTATATTGCGACACCGCCTGCCTCGCATAAAGAATATACACTGTTGAGTGCTAAGGCCGGAAAACCCGTCTATGTAGAAAAGCCGATGGCGCTGAATACGGCAGAATGTCAGGCCATGATGGAGGCATGCCGGGCGGCTAATGTGCCACTATTCGTCGCCTACTATCGGCGGGCATTAGCACGCTTTCTCAAGGTAAAAGAGCTGATCGATACACGGGCAATCGGTGATGTTCGCTATATCACGGTGACTCTGTGCCAACCAGCGGCTGCCGATCTGCTCCAGGCTCCAACACTACCCTGGCGAGTTATTCCAGAAATAGCTGGTGGCGGGTTGTTTGTTGATCTGGCATCGCATATGCTGGATATTCTTGATTTCGTGCTTGGGCCTATTCGCGCTGTTCATGGCTTCGCCTCTAACCAGGCCCACCTGTATGCTGCCGAGGATATTGTTACAGGCACATTTGTGTTTGAATCAGGCGTGCATGCCGTCGGAACGTGGTGTTTTACAGGCTATAGGCGGCAAGATATCACCGAGATTGTTGGTACGGAAGGCCACATATCATATTCAACATTTGATGCACAACCAATTATTGTCACCAAACCCAATGGGAGCGAAGAATTTTTATTTGCAGATCCCGCGCATATTCAGCAACCCCTCATTCAAACTGTGGTCGATCACCTGAATGGTATTGGGCCATGCCCAAGTACTGGCGAAAGTGCCGCCCGCACATCCTGGGTGATGGATCAGATGCTGCGCCGCTCTGGCACCAACACGATATCTAAAGTTCCTTTCGATGCTCCATTGGGATGATACCTATTGACGCCAATTGTACGATAGCCTGGTGCAGATATACGCATGTGAATATGCTCAGGCGGATTGCATTCGAACTGATACATCCCATTCTGGTCGCTAAACAAGGTAGCACGCGATTCATTAGGATGCCCTTTGCCTGCTTCTTCTGGCCAAAACTCAAGCTTGGCGTTAATAATAGGGCTACAATCACTACTCGAACGAATGACACCAGTCAGTATGTGACCATGGCCGACTGCTGTACGGATGGGAGTATTTGGTATGTACGATGGGCTTACAGTATCATCATAGGTTGGTATACAAGCGATATGGCTCTCGGCAACAGCCGTCGAAGGAGGTGGATCACTCGTTGGAGTCATACTTATAGTGGGAATGGTTGTTGGTGAGAGAGGCATGATCGTAGCAGGGGATTGCATGCCAGCACAGGCCCTGGTTAGTAAGCAAACTGTGATCAGGCTGAGTAAACGACTGATAATGAGCATAGTGTTCCTTGCTCAGCGGGACAAACCGTCAATGGACTTGCTTGTGTGCTAGTTTATGCTCTATCATTGTTGTGCGTCAATATCGTATGGCTCGGTCATTGCATGCTGCTGCTGTATGATGTTGCCGCTTGGATCTTTGATCCGCAGGCGCTCCTTGGGCTTTCCCTCGAATCCAAACGAAAGGCTCAGCGCTTGCTCAGGGCAAACGTTGATGCAGGCTTGGCACAGAATACATTCACTTGACGAAACCCGCTCGCTGTGTGCGATATAGCTTGTGATATCAATATCCATTGGGCAGATCGCCTCACATTCTTCGTGGCGATTACAGCGCGATGGGTTGGTCTGGATCTTTAGCAGCGCAAATGGGCTACCGATCTTGAGTGGCACGCTGATTGGGCACAGGTATTTACAAAATGCTCGGTTATCACGCAATGCATATGCCAGACTAATCCCGCTTGTATAATACATAGCCGTTGCCAGCCAGCACTATAATCAACGCAAAAATCGTACTGGAAAGCATCGCAATTGCGGGTGCCGCCAGATCCACCCATCGCAAACGCTTTGCACGCATGGAGCTACCTCCTGGGTTGCCAAGAGCAT
>JBBQSD010000042.1:0-44247 GCA_038214135.1 Chloroflexales bacterium
TGATCAGATCACTTGAAATATTACTCGTCAATTGCGCGGCCAGCCAGTTACAGTAGGCACTGGCCTCATACCAACTCACGCCAACAACTGGCTGCTGCGGTTGGCGTGAGTTGGCCTCGCCCCATCGCCAGGGTTGTGTACGTTTCTCTTTAATCTTCCACTCCCAGCCATTCGTTGTCCAGAAGCGGCGGGCATCGGCGCGGTAGCCTTCGGCCACAAATGGGTGGTATTGCGCCACAGTGATCGGCACACGGGCAATCCAGTATTCGGGCAGTTTGATTCGAGCAATGGGATCACCTTTTTCCCAGCCACCAATCGGGTAGGTTCGGGCTGGAACATAACACCAATACGGTACTGGGTTCTGGTGCAGGCCATGCCGCCCAAACACGCGATCCCTGGTTGCAAGTGCTGCCCGCCATTCAGCAGCCGTCACTGGGATTGTCAGCGGGCCAATCCGTGCCGGGGCGCTGTCAACCAACGAAATCCGTGGAGTGTCAGTCGGGGCGGGCGTGGGTGTCGGCGTGGTGCTGGGTGGGGCTGCCGGTGCTGCTGTGGTTTGCTGAGCGCCAATGATCGCTGTGGCAGTCATTGCCGAGCCAGCCGCCGCACTAATCGCTGCAATCAGCAATTCACGCAGGTGTTGTTGCGCTGGCGATGGCTGGGGAGGTGCAACTGGTGGATCGGCATTGGGCTGTTCGTAGCGCTGTTTAAGATCCTGGAGCTGCCGTTCGTCGAGCAGCGCTTGCCACTGTTCTGGCTCGGTCAGCCTCGACAGCAGCCGGATCATGTCGGGAATCAACTGATGATCATCAATCTGGGCCAGAATCTGATCAATCATTTGCCCATGATCGGTGCCTAATTGATGCCAGTTGTGCTGGAACTGTTCAACAAATGCTGCCAAGAACGGGCCACTGAGCGACTGAAGGGCATTGGTATGCTGTGGGGTCCACACATCCCGTTCGATCAGTGGCAGTATCAGGTAGGTACAGATTAAGGCTGGATTGCCAGGTTTGCCATTGCCATTCTTCACATGATTCAATACACCCATCAGCAGCCCCTGTCCAATATCCTGCAGGGTCTCAGTTTGGGTCACTCAGGAGCATAGCAGGTGACAAACCTAACATCTCAGGGTGTGACGTATCTTCTTGCAGGCTCAGGCCGCGCTCGCGAGTTCACGCTGTCGTCGCCTACTCCAGGCACGCTTCCAGGGATGGGCAGCCTTTGGCTGCGGGGCATCGGGTTCACCGAGTGGCTGGGGTGTGGGTGTGGGCGCTGGGACGACCGGTAGGTGGATGCGAGGATCGGGTTGTTGGCACACGGGTGCTTTCCGCCGGAACTGCCGCCGCTCGGTGATCTGCTGCTGCGCCTGCTCAATCACCGTCCATTGGGCATCCCACCGATCATTACCGATCGCGTTGCGCAGCGCCAGAATCGGATTGACGTTGGCCGCAGCCCAATGCATCCCCGCCCCTTTCAGCCGATCTTCGACCACCAGTTTATTGGCACTTTCGACCATCCCACTGCCAATCGGCCAGCCGTTTGCGACAAACTGTGGATACTGGAGCTGCGCCACCCGCGTTTCGAGATACGCGAGCTGGGTCGCAAGTACGGTGTTGGCCGGTTGGGTGGCGACGCATGCCTGCAATCGTGGCAACACCCCCTGCGGGCCGTCATGTTTGAGGGCGTGGCGCAGTGTCACCAGTTCATTCATGCGCGGGTAGCAGCGGGCCATCCGGGCCGGGGGTCTGGGCAATGGCGGTCAGATACTCGGCGGCGTGCGCGAAATCGAGGATGCGCACTGCTTCTGGGGCGTGGAGATCGATAAACAACTGACCCCATGCGGCACCGTCCACCACCGCGCCCACCCGCCGGGTGCCTTCAATCCCGCGCTGATGGAGCTCCAACAGCGCCAAATCGCCAAAGGTCGTGCTGTCGGTACGACGTGAAAAATACGAGCGGTTGGTCGGGCCATCCGGGGTTGGGAACGTCTGTGCTTCGCCGACGGCGAGGGTGCGCACCTCCGTCCATTGACCGTGGATCAGGGGCACCATCGCACCGTCGACACTGAGGATGCGGGTGTCGCTGCTGCGCTGAACGAGCGGTTGACCACAATCAGGGCAACAGATGGGGAGTGGTCGGTTCCCGCCAATCGGTCGTGGCACTGGCCAGCGCACTATCTTCGACCATGCGCGCCCGCAGGTGCTGCAACCGGGTGTCGAGTTCCTGTTCAATGTCCCGCAAGGTCGCTTTCGGGTGAGCCAGCCGCCATGCGGCCATAGCGGACGTCAACTCCGTCGTCAACCGGCTCGTCGCTCCTCCCGTATGCGTGTAAAAATAGACCTCACATCTAGAACATGGGTAGGATGGAATTATCCACAGTATCCGATAGCAGTACCTAATGTATCAACAAAATCTTTGCGCTGGCATGGTTCTTGATGGTAGTATAGTAACTACAAGAATCATGTGAGCCATATTCTGATCAGGAAGGATTGTCTATGCGATCTCTCAGACTCTCCGCAACTGTGTTGACGCTGCTTGGGGCATTGATTTTAAGTGCCTGTGGTGGCGCTAGCACTGCCGCTCCTACCGCAGTTCCGTCTGCGCCAACAAGCGCACCAGCCGAACCGACGGCTGCGCCTGCGCCAACAACGAGTGTACCAGCCGAGCCAACCACAAGCGTGCCAACAACCCAAGATCAGGCAAACACCCTGCGCTGGTCGCTTGAAGGCATTAGCGACCTGACGTCAATCGACCCAGCCAAGCCAGGCGATGCGCCAACAATCACCGTAATCAATACCATCTTTGCCGGGCTTGTACGCCTTGATGAGCAACTCAAAGTTCAGCCAGATGGAGCTTCAAGCTGGAAGGTGAGCGCCGATGGCACCAGTTACACCTTCACAATCCGCGATGGGCTGAAATTCTCTGATGGCACGCCCGTCACTGCTGGTGATTTTGCCTATTCGATCAACCGGGCACTATCCCCTGAGACAGCCTCCTATGGTGCGCCATTCCAGCTTGGCCATATCGTTGGCGCTCAGGATGTCATCGATGGGAAAACCAAAGAAGTAACTGGCGTCAAGGCCATTGATGATCGCACACTTGAGATTACACTTGATGCCCCACTGGCCTACTTTCTGGCCCAACTGACCTACCCCTACACCTATGTTGTGCCGCGCAAGTTGATCGAGAGTGGCCCAGATTGGGAAACACGCGCCTATGGCACGGGGCCATTCACCGTCAAAGAGTGGAAACGAGGTCAATCGGTGCTGCTGGCTGCAAACGAGAACTATTGGCGTGGCAAACCAGGAATCACCAATATTCTGATGTCGTTCAATAAAGAGAGCGAGACGGCCTTCCAACTATACCAGACGGGCGAGCTTGATATTATGGGCAGCCAGCAGAATCCCATCCCGGCTGCGCATGTCGCTGAAGTGCAAAACCTGCCGGATTTCAAGTCGGCGGCATCACTAGCGACGCGTTTTATCGGCTTTAACAATAAAAAGGCACCGTTTGACAATACCGATATCAGGCGGGCTTTTGCACTTGCTACCGATAGGGCAACGCTTGCCAATCAGGTGTTGGGCGGCGCTGTCGTCCCTGCTGATCGAATCCTGCCAACCGGGTTAGTTGGAACCCAACTCCCAATCAAGCCACTTGCTTTTGATGCGACTGCTGCGAAGGCAGCACTGACCAAGGCCGGTTTTGCCGATGGCAAGAATCTGCCGCCAATTACGCTGGCTTATGGGCAGGAGGGTGATAACGAGATTGTTGCCCAGGCGCTGCAAGCGTTATGGGAGCAGAATCTTGGCGTCAAGGTCACACTCCAATCATATGAACTGGCGACCTTTAGCAAGAACCTGGATACGACCTACTACACACCCACGCAAGGGCTACAGTTCTACCTGAGCATCTGGGGTGCCGATTATCCAGACCCGCAGAATTTCTTGTCACAGCAATTGCATACTGATGTCCCAAACAACAATGGGCATTTTGCCAATATTGAGTTCGACAAACTGGTTGAGCAGGCGGATCGTCTTGGCGATCAGGATAAGCTCGATCAGCGGCTGCAATTGTACAATCAGGCCGAACAGATCGCCATTGATCAGGTGGGCTGGCTGCCGTTGTACTACCCGAAATTCCAGATTCTATTGCGCCCACGGGTTGAGGGAATGGTCGTCACTCCGAATGGCCTGATTGTCCCCGATTGGACCAAAGTTCACCTGAAATAATAGCGTGTCAGGCTCAGGTATACCTGAGCCTGCTACCCCTCTACATAATGATGCAATTTCTTGTACGGCGGGCGCTGAGCCTCGTGTTTGTACTCTTCAGCCTGACCTTTCTCACCTTTATGGTTGGCCGCCTCGTACCGGGTGACCCCATTCAGGTGCTGATGGGAGCACGCCGCGATCCCGTGACATACGCACGGCTGCGCCATCAATACGGTCTTGATCAGCCACTCCTGACCCAATATGTCGCCTATGCAGGCGGGTTAGTGCGTGGCGATTTCGGGCTTTCATTCCGCTACGAGGGCCGCCCGGTTCGCGACTTGATCGCTCAGGGCATTCCTGTGTCCATTAAAGTCGGCGGAATCGCCTTGCTGCTCAGCCTTGCGCTTGGAATACCACTCGGCCTGATCGCTGCCCTTCGGCGGGAATCGCTGGTCGACCACGCTATTACAGGAGTGACATTAGCTCTGTATGCCATTCCCAGCTTTGTACTTATTCCGATATTGTGGGCCATGAACCTGGCACTTTATCGGGCCGGGTATCCCAGCCTACCACAAGCAGGCTGGGGCAAACCAGAACACTATGTGCTACCAGTGCTCACACTAGCGGCGGCGAATGTTGGCTATATGGCGCGGCTAACACGTTCCGCAACACTCGAAATCGTCGCGAGCGATTTTATTCGCACGGCCTACGCAAAAGGGCTGCATAACAGCACAATCATTGGCCGACACGTTTTGAAAAATGCATTGCTGCCAATTTTAACGCTGCTTGGCCCGGCTACCGCTGCGCTTGTGACTGGCGCATTTGTGATCGAGAACCTGTTTAACATCCCTGGTATTGGGCGCATCGCCGTTGAAGCAATTGGGCAGCGCGATTATCCAATCATTCAGGGAACAACCGTTATCCTTGGCGTTGCAATCGTCGTAATGAACACAATCACCGACATTCTCTATCGGGTTGTTGATCCGCGCATTACCCTGGCTGAGTAATCTATTATCACGGAGCATAATGTGGCGCAGGCAATTGCAGTACAGCCAACAACCGATCCGCTACGCCAGGCACCCGGATTCTGGAAGCGGCTGGCACGCCATCGGCTTGGCGTCTCCAGCCTGGTGCTGTTGGTGCTGCTGGTGCTTGCTTCGCTTGTAGGGCCAACGATCTATCCAATCAATCCAACAAAATCCGATTTTGCCCATATCAATGCTGCACCAAGCATTGCCCATCCATTTGGCACGGATCGCCTGGGGCGCGACACACTGGCTCGCATCCTAGCTGCATTACGCGTCTCGCTACTCGTCGCAATATTTGTCGAAACAATCAATATTTTGCTTGGCGCACTGTTGGGGTTATTGGCCGGTTACTTTGGCGGATGGGTTGATCTGATCATCAGCAGAATTGCCGACATGCTGTTTGCCTTTCCAGGGCTGCTCCTCGCAATCCTGGTGGCAGCTATCTTTGGCCAATGGGTTACAGAAACCTATGGTGCCACCGCTCGGCTGATGCTCGTCGCCGGATCGATTAGCCTCGTCAGTTGGCCACTGATGGCTCGCTATGTTCGCGGGCAAACGCTTAGCCTCAACCAGCGCGATTTCATTCTGGCTGCTCGTGCGATTGGCCAGCGTGATCGCGGCATTCTGATCGGCCACATTCTCCCGAATGTGCTGGGCCTGATTATCACCGCAGCAACCTTAGATGTTGTGAATGCCATTGTTGGTGAGGCAACACTAAGCTTGCTGGGCTTGGGAATCCAATCACCTGATACGAGTATTGGCAAAATGATTGTTGAAGGGGCACCCCTGCTCGCCCAAAACGCTTGGCTTGTATTCATCCCTGCTGGTGTTCTGACGTTGCTGGTGCTCCTGTTCTCAACCCTTGGTGAAGCCCTACGCGATGTCTTCGACCCAACAGCAGGCTAGCGGTATTTGTTTTCAGAGGTCAGAAGTCAGCATGTGCCTGATACACCTCGGTATCGCACAAGCATGCTCGCTTCCAAATAGGGGTATGATATTGGAAGCGAGCATGCTTGTTCTTGTATTGTCCAGTGAGTATATCGCAATAAGCGCATACCAATATCATCACGTCATCGGCCATCAGGCGCGACTTTTGTACATCTTCATGAGTCGCCCGCTGCAAAAGCTTACATGACACCCGCAAGCTCTGATTCGCTTCAATGGGACTGCGCATCTTCGCATCACAAACCGCAATCGCGCCGAAGTATACCAATGCTGGTATATTTCGGTGCGATTGCATGCCATGATGGCGATTATCTCGTTGCTGCGCTCTGAATCGCGGTGATCTCGTCTTGGAGCACAATCACTGTTGCTGTTGGCGGGAAGATATCGTGTGCAAGGGCAGTACCAAGCTGCGTTTCGTAGAAGCGAATCTCATGCTCGGACAAACGGGTTGGTTTGAGCCATGCATGTTCTGGTTGATTCGCCAGCCGTACCGAAGCCAATCGACACAAGCCACAATCACCAACTGTGTTGCGGATCAGCTGTGCTTGTGCTGGTGCAATCTGCGCAAGCTGCGCGAACTGCGTCATGTCACCAGTATCGATTGCATGGCAGAATGGAACTTGTTGCATGCGCTGCATGCCCTCGTCAAAGGGCGTGGTACTGAGATTAAACAAACCTGGCGCAAGTTCATGCCAGCAGCATGGATGCACCCATCCATGCGGATCGATCACAACCTCCGAACAATCTGGATGGTTACGCCCCTGGCCGCTTAGAAAGTTCGCCCCGCCTTCCCAAGCGGAAGCACAATAGCCCTCATCTGTCAGCAGCGCAGCACCTTCGCGCTCAAGTGCTGGTAAATCGTGCAGAACCCGCCCTGATGGAACCAGACGTGCTGGTGGCTTGCCATAGATCACAAACTCAATCCCGTGCTGCTGCCCATACTGCCGAATGTTCTCACGAAACTGCTCCCATGGGTAATCGGGCCGCTGGAGTTCATGAAAGATATCGTTGGAGGCAATATGAAACAGATCAACTCCCTGCTTGAGCCAGTAATCGATATTCTTTGTGGATGGATTGCCAGACGCATCGGCCAATGGGTGCCCCATCGTCTGCAACGCAAGCGTGACATAGCCAGCGGCACGACGTTCGGCGAGCATGGGCTGTGGCCCTTGCGGAAAGCGTGCTCGAAACTGTTGAACAAGGTATTCCATCTGCTGCCCGCGCATCAGTGATTCGCCACCACCCACCAGCACTTCTTCGAGCGTAATCGCTGAATCGCTGCCTGGTAGATTGGCAATCACGCCATCAATGACCTTTTTCGAGGCACGGGTTCCATGCATCACCGAATCGTTATGGCAGTGAGCACATCCAAAGAAACACACGGTATGTGGAACCCAATAGACGCGCTGTGTCATCTGTTTCTCCTGTTCATCCTAGCGCGAAGTGGATGAGGAAGCTGTCGCAGCGATATACACAGCCAAACCAACATTCGCCTGCTGCATATCTTCAAGCGCCGTGCCTGCGCCTTCAACATCGCGATAGTACCATGGAATCGTTGTGCTATTCGGGAATGACCAACTGTTTATACCTGGGAGACGAGAACAGGAACTTACGAAATTCTTACAGAAGCCTAACTCCTTTCAGGTTGCGAGGCACATGCGCTTGCATCACGATGATTTGATACTGATTGATCCGTTTGCGTTGATCTGCGTATCGCATCGAAAGAAGCGCGGATTATCAATCCTTCTGGATCTGATGCAATAACACGCTTATCCTACCCACACAATCCTTGTGATGGTGCCGCGATCCAGATCGGCGATCAGCAGTGCGCCATCGGGCGTGTTGATCAGGCCAACTGGCCGCCCCCAGCCAGTTGACCAATCGCTCGTCTCGGCTGGGGCATCGTGGTGCAGAAGCACCCGCATGATCCTGCGCCCCACCCCGGCGGATCGATCCCAGGAACCTGCTAGGCCAACAAACAGCGCGCCATTGTCGTCGGGTGCGAAGGCACCACCAGTGTAGAACACCAGACCAACTGGCGCTGCATGGGCTGGGAAGGTTGCCACTGGCGGGATGGTTTTGGCACAGTTCTGTGCGGTACCGCCACTTTGCAAATCGGGAATCCGGTTGCCATAGCAGTGCGGCCAACCATAATCGCCGCCCGCAACGATGCGGTTTAGCTCCTCGGGTGGCAGGCCGGGTGGTAAGCCCTCGCGCCCATTATCGGTACCCCAGAGCGTGCCATCGGGCGCAACCGTCAGGCCAAAGGCATTGCGCAACCCCGTCGCATAGGTTTGCCAACCAGAACCATCAGGCCGAAGGCGGCGAATTTGCCCACTGATCTGGTTATCGGGCTGGCAGTGGTCGCACAAACTGCCGATGCCAACATAGAGCCAATCATCCGCTCCCAGAACTAGGTTATTATTCTGCATTCCCGCTGTCGGAATGTTGCTGAGTAGATCGCGGCGCTTGCCAGCCATCACGCCACTGTTCGGGAAGACGCTAAGCGTTCCCTGACTCATGACGTACAGATCAGCATTGCGCCATACCAACCCCAATGGCCGTTCGAGCCCACTGATATAGTTTTGTGGTGTCGCGCCTGGCCCTGCGATGACGACAATCTCACCTGATAATAGCGCAACATACAGTCGCCCGTCGGGGCCAAACGCGAGCGCAGTAGGCTGCGCGAGCCCCTCGGCATAGCGTTCGGCGCGATAGCCCTGTGGCACGACGACCATGGTATCGGCAGGCAGAGCGGTAACGGCTGGTGGTGTGATCGATACTGGCGATATGCTTGTTTGGCCTGGTAACGGTGTAACCTCAAGTGCAAGCGTTGGCGCTACCGTTATCGGCGTTGGCGCTACCGACGATGGCGAGGCCTGTTCTGGTTGTGCGGTGCAGGCGACGAGCAACCAAAGCGCAGCCAGAAACCAGCCAATACGCTGGATCTGACGCAGATTGAAGGTTTTAGGTTGGTTATTCATAACCGATTGGAGCGCATATGAAGTTTCTCTGTTGACCCATGAATGTGGTATCGCCGGGTCAGATAGCTCAATACGAAGAATATTCCTAACGTTGCATAACAACTATCTAACTCAATAGTACCGGCAGGATGATCCCAATGCTCAATGCGAACAGCCATAGCGCAGGAGCGGCGGTTCCAACTGGGCGTTGGCGGCGGGCCTCACGTACTGCGATGCGTGGGTCGAGAACTAACCAATCGCGATGTCGGCGTTCCAGCAGCGCAAAAATCAGCGCGGTTGCAGCCCCATACACAAGGTGGCCGATCAATGAGGGCAGCAATGTACTAGCGGTCGCTATCGACCAGCTAAAATTCTTACCAAGCAAGATCGGAAACAGCGTTAATGGGCCGAGAAACCACCAAACCAGACCATACACTAGTCCCCAGGTGATACTGGCACCTACCGTTGGTGCTTCGTAGCGAAAGAGCGTTCCATAGCTCATGCCGATCAGCGCACTGATCAACATATGCACGAAGAACCCAAGAACCAGCGAAGAGCCACCAACGAGCGCCGCAACCCGTGGCAGCGTGTTTGTCGCAATCATCACCAGGCTAAAGAGCAATCCACCAGCCAGGCTCGCGGCCAACCCCCAACCAAGAGATTGCGCTGTTTGGAGGCCTGAGCCATCAACCTCGCGATTGAGCGGATCCGACTCAGTGAAGAAGCCAACCCAGAGCCGGTCAATTGCTGCATAGATCAGCCCGACAATCACACCATAGATCGCATGGCCAACAAATGAACCAAACAGCATTGCGCCATGCTGATAGGACCAGTCAAGCACGCGGCCAGTCAGCAGCGGCAGCAGTGTAAGTGGGCCAAGGAACCACCAGAAAAAGCCATACGCCAAACCCCAACCAACACTTGAACCAGCTCGCCGTACGTCTCGTTGAAACAGAATGCCAAAGCTCGCCCCGATAATAATGGCAATTCCATAGTGGAGTGTGGTACCGACCATACGATCTTGTGAACCAACAATGCCTGCCACCAGCGGGAAAAAATCGATCTGCTCCATCCATCTGCCAAAGGCCCAACCACCAACAATGCCCGCTAGCCCGCCAACAATGATCGCACGCGGCCAGCTAAATGGATTCGGTTGGTCTGGTTGGCTCCTGGTGATTGCGCCCAGTGTGCCAAGCACCAAGCCAAGTGGCATACCAAAGCACAGCAGATAGGCCACCAGTTCGGCAAAATGCGTGCGTGTCGTGTCGAGCATTGCCATCGCCGATGCTCCACCAAGCAACGGAAACAGCCCAACTGGGCCAGCCAGCCACAGGAGCAATGCATATGACAGGCCCCATAGTAACCCGGCACCAGGGCTAACGGCCCGCTGCCTTCCGAATAGCGCAAAGAGTAGCCCATACAGGCCACCAAGAACAACACCGCTTATACCCGAGGCGAACCCCAATATCGTGCAGGCCAGCCCACCCAGCAGCCCAATAGCGAGACAAATCAAGAACTCGCGCCAAGGCGATGCTATACTGTTAAGCGCTTTCATTGCCGCACTTCTTTCGTTATGGATTCGTTCGGCGAGGCCATACTGCGCTGTGTTGCCTGCGGTGAAACACCAAGATCAATCGTCTGCACAATATCGCGTGGGAAAAACAGCTCAATGATCCAGTCCGTCAGCACACGCACCTGTCGCTCTAGCCCCGGCAGCTTGCTCAGATAAATACCGCGCCACATCAGCCAGGCGAATAAGCCGGAGAACAGCAGCGATTTGCCCTTCGTGAAAGGGACAACGATCTCGGCGCATGCCGTCTGGTGCCCGACCACTGCCAGAACCCCCAGCGCATTGAAGTGGAATGGTTGCAATGGCTTAGTATGTACCGCCGCGAAGATATTCTTGGCAACCGTCTTAGCTTCACGTAACGCGAATTGTGCCGTTGGTGGGCAAGGTAATCCAGTGTGGCCATCAATCACTGCCGCACAATCGCCAAGTCCCCAGATACCCTGGCGATCTGGCACCGCCAAGTATTTGTCCACCACGACTGCACCGCGTTTATCCTGCGCAAGCGGTAAGCTTTTGATCAGCGGGTTCGGTGCTGTCCCTGCTGTCCAGACCAACGTCTCGCTGTGGATCTCCTCCTCCGGTTTGAGGATAATGACGCCACGCCGTGCTCCAGCAACGCGGGCGTTGAGCTTGAAGGTCACGCCACGCGCAGCCATGCGCTTAAGTGCATATGCGCCAAGTGGTTCACTCAGTTCTGGCAGAATGCGATCACGCGAGTGAACCAGGATGATCTGCACCTCTTGTGGTGGGATATTCGGGTAATAGACGAGCATGCCGCGGACGAAATCGTTGAGGCTGCCAGCTAATTCTGCGCCGGCAAAACCACCACCAGCCACCACAAATGTCACCAGCGAACGCCGTATCACTGGGTTGCTCTCGCGATCCGCACGCTCAAACATATCAATCACCTGGTTGCGGATGCGAATTGCATCGGCCAGCGATTTGAAGTCGAACGCTTCGGCCTGAATATCGTGCATGCCCAGATAGTTTGAGATCGCACCAAGCGCCAGCACCAGATGATCGAAGACAAGCACCCGCCCAACAGCACCGGCTGATTCTGGAGCAAGCCGCACCCATCGCGCCTCCACATCAATCGCTTCGACCAACCCGCGAACCACCTGGGTGCGTCGCAGGCTGGTGCGCAGCGGCGTACTGATATGCGTCGGTTCCAGGCTACTCCCCGCGACCTCAGCCAGCATCGGCGTAAACAAGAGTGCATTCGTATCGCTGACCAATGTGATTTCAACTGAGAGTTCAGCGCCGAACAGATGCTCAAGCTGTTTAGCTGTTGTGACGCCAGCAAAGCCACCACCAAGAATAACGATCCGGGTCTTGATCACCCGCTCCGGCGGCACCGGAATAGGCTCTGGGCCGAGCCAAACCAGCGCAAGATCGGTGAGTGCCTGGACAATCAGCCCAAGAAATACACCATACAGCACCCAACCAATCAAGGCTGGGAACAACAATCGCATACCCTCGGCAAACCATTGTGGCGCTTGACCCGTCACGAGTGGGAGCATAATGACGCTGATCAGCCCCCATAGTGGTATGCCAAGCGCAGCCGCCGTCATCATACTGTCTACATAGGCATGGCGTGTGGAACGGAAGACGAGCGCATACGCAACTCCGACCAATGCACCAAACAGGAGACCAGAACTGACAGCGCCAAGTGTTGCTGTCAGAAACACGCTGCTCGCCAGACCAGCGATCAACCCCACACCGCCACGGCGTAGATACCTATTCATAGCCATCCTTTTCGATTGCCCGACAGACTGCGTGAAGCGAGATTCCACATGTCAGACAGCATCATTATGCTTCGGCTGAGCATAGCAACAATCATGCGCTCACATAGAGTTAGTATCGCAGATCGGTCAGCTATTACAGGGCCTTGACTGGGCAATACGCAGCGGATCTGTTGAGAGTTCTGGACGTACGTGCAAGCGCAGCCAGTACTCTCGGCCCAGTATGGTATCATGAGTCCTTGTTTGCTCCATAACGAACGACTTGGTGCTGCATAACGGGTGCTGCAAGCTGTTGAACGAGCATGCGGCACACAGCCTGCAATGGGTACACACAACTATCACGGAGAAGTATGGATATCGACATGTTGGCGCGCACCATCCAGATCATTATCGCACCAGTGGTGATGATCAGTGCCTGTGCAATCACCCTTGGTGGGCTCCAGAGCCGCTATGCCGCCATCAACGACCGCTTGCGCCTCATGGCTCGCGAACGGCTTGATCTATTGCGTACCCTCGGTATACCAATTGTGCCAATGATGGCCCCTGTGCAAGCGGCACCACAACGCAGTTCGGATGCCTACACGGAGGAGCGTCTGCTCGAGCTGGACACCCAGATTCCGCAATTGCTCCGGCGTCATCGCCTAGCCCACGCCGCGTTGCTCACGGTTTATAGTGCGATCATGCTGTTTATCATCAGCATGTTTGCAATTGGTATCGCCGTGATCAGCAGCATGGTATGGGCAACCTGGTTGGCGTTAGGAGTGTTCTTGCTCGCTATGCTGGCCTTTTTCGTTGGTGTGACGGTTATTGCCGAAGAAGTACGTGCCTCGCACCTTGCCCTCCGTTATGAGGTCGAGCGGGTGATGCAATTGGGCCGCCGATGATGTAGGGGATGATTTCTACATCCTGAGCGCATCCAGATCGTATTGCTGATAGGCAATGCATGTGTCGCGGCGGGATTGAGCGAACAACCCGCCGAAGCCTACGCCGTTTGGGATTGAGCAAGCGTTTCTGTTCCCCCTGTTTCGTCGCTGTGATGACGATCTCGCCAGCGCATGACTGCCACTGCCAATAGCATGGGGATCAGCATGGTTGCGACGATCAAGCTAATCTGGTTGGTGCGCGTCCATGCGGTGCGCTGCTCATAAAAGAAGAAATCGCTGAGCAGATTGCTGCACAATGCACCCAAGCAGTACCATGGCAAGATGGTGCTGGTTAATCGGCTGAAGGGTAATAATGCGGCTGGGGCAAGCAGCCAGGTAAGATACCAGGGCTGGAACCAGAAGCTCCCAATCAATAGATAGGCCAGCACAACAGCACAGATACTTGTCCACAGGATGGCATCGTTCGTGGGGCGCTTTTCTGTGCCTTGCCAATGCACCAAGCGCGGAAGATCTAGCATTCGTATCATCAGCATGGCTGCTATAGCGAGAAACATCCAGTTGGCTGCATTCGTCGCAAGGCCTACTGCGGCTGGTTGATTCCAGCCAAGCAAATCTTGAAGTACCACATAGCCAATCCGGGCGATTGAGTTGGCAAGATACCGTGAGCGCTCCTCCAACATACGTGGCAATGTTGCCCAACCGCCAAGTGGAACATACAGTGCCCACGAGATCGGCAGCGCGATGGCGAGCGCGCAGACGCCACGCCAGATCGCTCCCCACCAGCCAACCTGCCAGATCAGCCAGAACAGGATCGGTGGCACAAACAGGAGTGCCGTGAGTTTGACATGAACCGCGAGTGCAAGGACTAACAATGCCAAGAGCCAATGCTGCCGTTGGATGGCAAGCAGCGCCGCAAGAATGATCGGCAGCATCAGTGCATCGTTATGGGCACCAAGTGCGGTCGAAATCAATAATAATGGGTTCCAGAACCAGATCAACAATGCGGCCGGTACAAGATTCGGTGAATGATGCCGTACGAGTGCAGCAATCAAGTAACCACTGAGTCCGGTGAGCGCGATCGCAAGCAGCCGATAGCCAATAATAGATGCTGCGAGTGCCGTACACATCGATGGCGATAATGAGCAAGCCGAGGCGTTACTAACCCGTAAACCAATGCTATCCAGCAGTGTATGTGTGGCAAGAGCTGTTGCTGCACTCGCATATTCCCATAATGGGCCATAGGTATCGACAACTCCGCCCCAGGAGATATACCGATAGAACAGCCGATCCGCAGCACTATCGGGCGTTACTGCGAGTGGGCTGATCTGCTCAATCGCCAACATGCGCCCACGGTAGATATAATCGAAAATATCGTGTGATTCGCCGCCTGGTGCTGTGCCAAGCAGCGCTATCGATGCCAACAGCCAGACGCCAATAATAGTGATCGCTGCCTGTTGGTTGCTGGTTGCCCGCCGAATAAGCCAGATCGCCAATAGATAGAGCAGAATAAGGAAGAGATATACTAATGCATGCACAGAAAAGGCCATTGCCGAACGGCCAACCATGCTGCTCCAGATTATGTTTGGATTGGCAAGGCCGCCAATCAAAGGGTATCGGGCAGCCAGCCCATATGCATACACTATAATGCTGATCAACCCAAGCCCAGCTAAACATGTCGAATGAAATCGATCAATCAGATGGTGAGTAGGCCGAGTTAAAATGCTTCTCGTCAAGATTGAGCCATCGTGGTCGGAATTGGGCTTGTGCTGATTCATAAACCCTTCTGACTTCTGACTCCTGACTTCTGTATATTGTGTTAGAGACTCCATCGCACACCACAGTGTTGGCATGGCCAGGGTGCCGGGTTTTCGCTGAGGATGGCGCTGCGGATGTTCTGGTATGGTGTATCATTCCAGATCTCTGCCAACGGGCGCGTAAAAGCATCCCCCAATATAATATGCTGGTAATCTGGTGTGGCAAATGGCGCAATACAACAGGGCAGAACGGTTCCGTTCGCTGTAATGTAGGTTAACGTCCAGGGTCGGTAACATCCGCGCCATGGGTGATCACCCTTCACGGCGACGCTTTCGTGGGGCGTGGTCGCACCCGATGCGCGAAACTGCAACCCGAGCGTGCTGGCGAGTGCCTCGCAGTGCAACATCAGTTCGGCCTGGCGCTGCTCAAGTGAACCGTATAACGACTGTTCTGGCACCATGGTTGTACCATCGGCGATGGGTATGCCAGTGCCAAAAAAGACGAGCCGTTGTAAATAGGCTTCGGCAACACCCAATTCGGCGGCCAGTTGCACAAAACTCGGTAACTGTTCGATATTCTCCTGCATGCCAACCATCCACAGCGAAACCCGTGGCCGTTCGCGCCCGCCATGGCGTGCAATAAAGGCACGTAAGTTCGCTAAGATCTGCGGCAGCTTATCGATGCCACGTAGCTTATGGTATAGCTCGGGTGTGGTCGCATCCATCGAGACACGCAGTTCATCGAGGCCTGCTTCAACCAGCGCATCGCCACGCCGCTGATCAAGTAGCACCGCATTACTATTGAACAACACCTGCGTACCGCGCTGCTTGAGGTGAGCAATAAAGCGCGGCAGTTCAGGGTTTAATAGTGGTTCGCCAATGCCATGCAGTACTGCCTGGCGAATCTCTGGCAATTGATCGACGATCTGGCGGAAGCGCTGCCAACTGAGATGCCGCTTTGGCTCAAATGGCAAAAAATGATCATAGGTCAATGGGCATGAAACACACAGTGAATTACAACGATTGGTGACTTCAACATAAATGTTGTGCGGGAGTTGTTCAGCGATCGCTGTGCGCGCCTCAAGGTCAATCATATTCTCTCCTGATCCAGTCGCCTTATTGGCGCAGTGAACGCTTGCGATTGGGTGCGACGAAGTTGTACCACATAGGCAGTAGTGCCACCGGCAGGCCCAATTCAGCCGCAATTGCGAGTGTGTCACGTAAAACTGTCGGCGTGCTCATGGGAACTTTGTGTAGAAGCCATGGAAGAATGCCTAACAGTTGCAGGCAGATAGGCGATCACAGGTTCTACATCTGGCACGAACCGCATGACCATAAGGGTATCCTGCAAGAAACAGGCATACAATTGTGCGGCTGCTTCATACGTTAATGATCGGCAGAGCCGTGTTTTGGTCTGCCCTGCTGCTGGTCGCTTGGCAACAACAAACAAAACCCGTCGTGCATCCATGATCTTACACTACAACCAGCAGCACACGCGCCAGCAAATTACCACGAGTTGCAGCTGGTATAGCCCAACGCCGCAACAGGCCATCAAGCCCGAAATGGCGCCCTGGTGCCAATGCAAACATGAGGAGCGCAAGTGTGACCATCAGGTTATAGCTCCACTCCCATTCAAATGGGGAAGGAATATTTGCCAACCCAATCATGAGCTGCGCAGAAACCCCGATTGCAACCAACCCACCAAGCCTGGTGAGCAAACCGAGAAACATCGTGGTTACGATAAATGCCTCCGCACCCCAAATGACATAGCCAAACCAACGAATATTTGGCTTGATAAACCCATCAATTGCGGCTGCGTTTAGTTGGGCAATCGGGCTGATATTGATACTCAGCTTCGGACCGCCAGCATTATGCAGATCCGCAACAAAGATCTCGCGTGGTTTGGGAGCGTAGAATGATTCGAGGCCAAGATAGTAGCACAGACCGGTCGATTTATCGGCCTGTATCTTGCCATCGGTAGTCGTTGTTGGAAAAGCAAACTCATTGGCACAACCGAAACGCGGTGGCATCTTCCAACCAAGGTTTGCGAGAAACAAATAGCCCAATACCAGGCGCGCAATCACAATGACGATATGTTGGAGGCGCTGTTCCCAGCGTGGAAGCACGATAGGTATTGGTTTGATGCCGACTGATGGCTGTGATGTTGATGCCTGCGTAGCCATACCAGTACCCCTTCTATTGAAAGCACACATGAACACTGTACTAAACTAATCGTACGAGGAGATCCCATGCCATCAGTTTAGGGAGCTTATGCATGTATTCCCTAAAAACGCTTGAATATGCTTCGTGCAAGGCTTACCAGACGACCAGGCATGTTTCTGTGCGTCGAACGCCAACGGCGCTCGCTATTCCACTGGTTATTCAGTTGCCCAGTGATTGAAGATCCGGACTCTCAACAAACGCAATCAGCTCAAATCGCCCCGTTACCGCATGAATATGGGTGATCACGGAACCATCGAGTTCCATATGTGCCAATTCGACCACTAGCTCCTGAACGCGGGTTGGCTCAGCTTCAATCAGAACATAGGCCTGAATCATTCATTGCTCCTTTTCATATCAGGGTCTGTGTGGATCGACGATATATCAATCCTACCGGGTTTGTGCAAGAGGAGGGGTTTCCCTCGTTCGCACCCCAAACCACGCTTTGCACTGTGCGCATCGACAATTCAACCAGGGTTGCTCTAGTTGCATGCAGATGCTCCCAACGGGAGCATAGGGTTCTATCCTCAGGTGAATGTCATCAGCGGCACGGCACCCGTACTCGCCATAACATCGAGTTGCGCCTGCACCCGTGAGACCGATTCAGCCAGTGGAAAGAGCTTCTTGCTGATCTGCATGTCGGAATCTGTCGAGAGTGGATGCCAGAAGACTCCATCGAGATTCACGGTTAATTCTGGTACCAGGTTATCCATCCCCAATTCGAGGCCTTCTTTTGAATTGCCACGCTTGGCGAGTGGGCGCACGAAATGATCCTGATCGGGAATGCCAATCGAGCGATGAAAAGAACAGACCTCTTCGAGAAATGGGCTATTAGCAGGCGTTTCGGTCGTCGAGATGCGCACCCGAAAGCCGTATTCCTGCAACAACTGAATGCCCTCAACCGTTTTCGCCCAGGCACCAGCACCGCGATAGGCATCGTGATGCGCAGCCTGACCGCCATCGAGGCTCACCTGTACAATGAGGTTATCGTTGGCAATCGCCAGCAATTTCTCCAGGCGCGGCCCGCGAATGATCATCGCATTCGTTAGCACGGTCGTCCTCACCCGCGCCGACGAATAGGCCAGCATGTCGTAGATGTCGTTGAGAATGAACGGCTCGCCGCCGGTAAAGAAGACATCGGTGAAGCCGAGCGCTACGGCCTCATCAACTAACCGCCGTACATTGGCAAACCCAATCGCACGGCGCGGCGCGTTCGGGCTCGATTTTGCAACACAGTACGAACAGCGCAGATTACAATCGTAGTTGGTATAGATCCACAACTTCCACTGCAGATCCGCTGCAGCGCTTGCGATTGTATCGTCGATCATCATAATCGCCACCTGTGCCTTTTGGCATATGCTTGCGATGATCAACCTATTGGCTGATCTTCGGCTATCGTCTATCTTAATAACTCAGGCTGGCCGCACCCTGGCCAAGAAATTCGACGACAGCCGCCCCACCGGCAAATGTTGCCCCATCAACGACCTGCTCTTTATTTAGCCCACGAGCATTGAAACAGGGCGGGCACACCCATAGTTTGCCGCCGTTTGCCGTAAAGAATGTCAGCAATTCCTTCAGCGGCTTAAAACCTTCCGAGGTGATATCATCGGCGTAACCAGGCGTAGCTAACCGTACCGCCTCAACATTCAGAAAGATGACAACTTCTTGTCCAGCAGCGATTCCAGCGTTGGCAACCACAAACGCAACGGTCGTCTTGTCGGTATCATTCTTCGCAGTGGTCAGGTTAATCAAGAGCTTCGGCATTCGATTCATCTCCTCAACGATATCATTAGCGATAGTATCAGCATGGGCATTTCAGGTGGGAATGCTCTATATTCAGCGTGTCTAGCATAGCAGGTAGTATAAAGTATCTGTTCAGTATGGATCTGTTACAGCGTTGCCGATTTTCGGATCAAAAATCGTTTTGGCTGCGAATCGGCATCAACGGCCACAAGCACATTGCCGGTTGATCGACACCAGGCTGGAATATCCATACCAGCCGCCAGATCATATGCATGCACTTCGAGTGTCTGACCATGCGCGATCTGTTTGATCGACTGAAAGATCAGCATGGTCAATTCGCCACATCCGGTTTCGCCAGCATCAAGTATGTGATCAGGTTGCATCACGCTCAAATCAATAGCGATAGTCGTTCTCTGTGATTGCCCCATCCTGATCATAGAAGCCTGCAGCATTAACCGCCGCTTCAAGGGGTAGGTACCCCTCAACGCGTCCAGCACGCCATTGCTTGAGGCCCTCCAGATCCATCAGTGGGCGCAGATCGGGATCATCATAGGACATCGCCATCAGCAGGGTATAGAAATGTTCGACAAGCTGTTCTGCTGCCATTGGCCCAACCGTGACGTTGCAATGATCATAAGCGGGTGTTTCGGCCAGTATGTGTGTTGCGCCACTTGGAATTGTGCCATCGGCAATCCATGCTTCATAGTTGCCTTTAATCAGGCATGCCGCATCGGCGCTCCCAGATAGTAATGATCGTGCGGCATCAAGCTCACCACCGACATGATCGCCATGCTTGCCGCCAAGCAGATCATGGCGCTGAATCTCAAAATCGGTACCTGGTTCCAGGCCATGTGAACGGAGCAGATCCAGAGGAATGAGATAGGCCTGTGGTGAATCGACAGCCCCAACGGCAACGATCTTGCCCTTCAGATCGGCAACCGATTGCGCTGGCGAATCGCTCCGTACAATGATGACTGATGTCAGATCGCAATCGGTATCGCGCATGGCAATTGCCTGCACCTGCACACCCCTGGCACGCGCTAGTCGTTCTGCACGAACCCAGGCTAATGGTGAATTCCAAGCAATATCACACTGCCCGTCCATCAGCGCCTCAACCTGGGTTTCATAATTCGAGTACAGGATATAATCGAACTGCAGGCCATGTCCAGCGAAATAGCTTTTAAACCCTTCCCAGATGGTAACGACTTTTGGTGCATAGGCGACCGCCCCGAGCACCAGCGTATCTGGTCGCTTTGGCATACTGGTACGCTCCTTAAAAGAGTGGCATACCGCAAACGGCCTTGCCAATGAAATCGTAGAGAACATCCGTCGTTGGGGCCATGACCGTCGCAGCACGTGCATCGCGGAAATGTCGCTCCACCCCAACTTCTTTACGGAAGGCTGCTCCACCACACACTCGCATGGCCAAGTCGGTTACTTCGGTTGCGGTTTCACCGGCAGCGGCTTTGACTTCCAGTACGCGCAACATGGTATCGGCCCGGCCGCTCTCGAGTGCAGTAAGTGTATCAAGTAACAGCGCACGAACCATGTCCGTCTTGATGCGCATACGCGCAATATAAGCGCGGATGGTCGGCAGATCGGCCAGCGATTGGCCAAGATGCTGCAGTTTTGCGCCACCCACATGGGCGGCGGCCTTGGTGGTTGCTGCTTCCATTGTGCCAATTGAGGCAGCAGCATTCATCAGTTGGAAGTAGGGTAGCACAACCCCCATCATCACATCAAAGCCACCACCATCTGGCCCAAGCATGGCCGTGTTGGGGATCGTAACACCCGTGGCCGTCACTGGGCTGGAATAGTTGCCCCGCAACCCTAAGCCAGAAAATGGTGTTTTGATCTGCAAGCCATCGGCATGCCCTGGTACAAGCCAGATCGTGCTGGTGCCCTCAACCGCCATTGGGCGGCTTGACCAGACGTAACTATCGACCTGACCAGCGGAGGTTGCCCAGCTCTTATAAGCATCGATCAGGACATGCCCATTTTCTGCAACAGCACTACTCACTGGTGCCCAGAAATGGCTGCGCGAACCAGCTTCGGAAAAGGCCAGGGTTGTCACATGCTGCCCAGCAGCAATCGCTTCCCGAACATCGCGTGGCCCATACGCTTCGATCACAGCGGTGCCAGCATAATGCATACACACGACCATCGCGGTTGATCCACATTCCTGCGCTAGCCGTTCAATAACTTCAGTTGCCGCACGATGACCATAACCCTGCCCACCAACCTCTTTCGCACTGATTAGTCCCAACAGACCAGCCGCACCAAGTGCATCAAGCGCTGCTTTTGGAAATGTTCCATTCTGATCAATATCAACAGCGGCGGGCGCAACAACATCGGCAATTACCTGTTCCAACGCTGCGAGATAGGGTACCATCGGAGTAGCGGTGGTCTCGGTCATGGAGAGTCTCCTTATAGCCAGCGTTTATCGCGCTATTTGGTCACACGCAGGGTAAGTTTCGGGAACAGAGCATTATCATAACACTCATTGCTGGCGGCGAAGAAGGCAAACTCATAATCACCAGGTGGCGTACCAGCCGGAACCGTGAACACACTGCTGAATACCCCACCAGCAGCTGGTGTCAACAATGCCAAGCGGCCTAGCTGTGGGCTTGCGGCAAAGACTTCATCGGAGAGGCCGCCTTTGCCGCCACTGGCCGAAAGCGTAAATGTTACCTGTTGGCCGGCTGCGACGCTCTCGCTCGAAACTGTGGGGTTGGCGACTTGTGGTTCGCCAGCGGGATCGTTGAGCTGATACGTCGTGAAATTGTAGGTATAGACCTCGCCAGGCTTGAGCACAATCTTTAGATTGTCATCATAAATACTGTTATGGTAGCGATACCCACGGCCAGTAAATCCAAACACATCGGCTGGCTTGTTGGCAGGTACATTGTTGACGGTATAACGCCCATCCGCTCCCGTTATTGTCGAACGCTTGAGTCCCTTGTATCCGACGACAATATACACACCTGCGAGCGGTGCTCCAGTGTCTTTGTCCGTGACCATTCCTTGGATAGTACCTGTTGATGACGGCGCCGGTGCAGTGGTGGGTTTTGGCGCAGTCGTTGGCGGTGCTGGTGCAGTCGTTGGTTCGGCTGGCGCAGTCGTTGGTTCGGCTGGTGCAGTCGTTGGTTCGGCTGGTGCAGTCGTTGGTTCGGCTGGTGCAGTCGTTGGTTCGGCTGGTGCAGTCGTTGGCGGTGCTGGTGCAGTCGTTGGCGGTGCTGCTGTGCCACCTCCGCAGGCCACCAGAAGTGTGGTCAGCAGTAGCGCGGCCACCCATCGAGGGAAGGCACGCGCTGAAGTTCCTATAGCATGTCTTTGTTGCATTGGCTTGCAATCTCCTCTATATAATTACCTGTTGATAGGATTACTCTATCAAACCAGATGCGCGTGAACCACTAATTACGCAGTTCTTACAGAATGATGAATTAGTATAGGGCCTAATTAGGGCTACGCACAGATGGGCCATTGTGGATGTTTTCCGTACCAAGAATCACGGCTGGTTCTATAGTCGTAAACCGAACTGCTGCAATCCGTTGCTGAATTGCACCGGGGAATGGTTTTGTCTGGGCATTTCGGCCATAGGGATCAGAGTACCAGAGCTGAGGCCCGTCACTGTTAAGAATAATGTTCTGATTGACAAACACTTCGCGTTTGTTACCCCGAAATGGGCTTTGTGAATCATTCCATTGAACTTCCGGATGGCTGTGCAAAAACAGGCATGCCTGCTGCTTTGGTATGCCAATCTCACGGCAGCGATCAACCGACCGACCAAGGTTCTGGGGTGCGCCAGGCAAAAAATAACGACCTGGATCGAAGACGGCGAAATGTGGGTTGAACAGAGCAATGATACGCTGATCTGGCGTAATAATCTGGTTATTGCTCAGCCAATCCTCATATACGGGATGGGTGTTATCAAAGCATGCAGCGGATGGAATGATCCGAGCGCTATCAGCGCTGCCATATTCATTGGTTGCGCTTCGTATGTTCACAACCTGCCGATCCGTTGCACCACACGAAACAGTCAGTTCACCAGAGCGCCCGAATGCTGACAGGAGCATAATATCAAGCCGACGCCCATCGACATTCTGATAATGATAATGAAGCTCATGCAGGTTATTCGTGAACGCATCTGGTGAGTGTGTGCCTTGATGCAATTTAATCAGTAGGCTACCACCACGGTCATCGTCATTAATCACAAATACTTTGTTGCCAACATGATCCTCTGTGCGCTTGCCCTCAATAGCATTGACATAACCAAAGGGTGGCATCCCGACTTGTGAGAACAGGACAGACGTGCGCGGGTCGTCGCCATGTTCGTGGTCAAGGGTACAACCATACTGTTCATCAACAGCAGGATGCCAGGTTGGATACATTCTGCCATCAGGCCCCATGACTGTATAGGAGTCGTGAACCCAGGCAGGGCATAGCTGACCGCGAATTGGAGCCACACGCACAGAAACCGTTGCCGCTGGCTGGATAGGCTGCGTGGTAGTTGGCAGGCGGGGCTGTTGTTGTTGTGGTTGAGGTGCTGCCACACGATCGCATCCTGCGACCAGTAACGAGAGCAACAGTATGAGTATCCAGTAGAAATATCGCATCATCTGCCTCATTCAACGTCACATCGACGAATAGGCCTATAGCTAAAGTACGGGCGCAGCAGCAGCGCGATTCGTGCGAAGCATTTGTTCCTGCTTGGCTGCTGCGCCCGTACACGCGCTGTGAAGATCGTAATGTGCATACCACCTGTTGGCATCTCTCAACGATGATTTTCCTGTTGCACATAGCGATACTGGCGCACCATAAGAACATGATCAAGAAATGGCAACACGCCAACACAATGCCGGCACGTCACCACGCCACAGAGCGTTGTTTGCCCATTTGGCAATTCGGCAATGTCTTCGCGCAGTGACATCCATTTATTCTGGTAGATTGGGCGGCTTGTACGTGTGTTCCATGGTTTGGGTGGCATTGCTTGATCTCCTGACGTATTTCATCGCGATTGTTCTGGCGATTCCTGCTTTCCAGCGAAGTGAATGAGCACCTGCTCAAGCGGCTTCTTGGTGATCATCGGCACTGTTGCTTCTTTTGCAGGGTAGCCAACGGGAATCAGCAAATATGGCCGCTCATTCGCTGGGCGATTGAGCAGTGTTCCAAGAAAACCCATTGGGCTAGGCGTGTGCGTGAGTGTTGCTAATCCGGCATGAGTTAAACTCGCAAGCAAAAACCCGACTGCAATACCCACTGATTCTTTCACATAATAATGTTTAATCTTGACTTCGCCGCCATCGCTGCCCTGCTCTAACCCATACGCCTGCTCAAACACGACGATGACATAAGGTGCCTGTGTGATATGTGGCTTATACCAATCGGTACCAAGCGGCGCTAGCGCATCAAGCCATTCCTGAGACATGCGTCGTTCATAGCTTTCACGTTCTTCCGCCTCTGCTGCTGCACGCATGTGCTGTTTCAAGTCTGGATCACTGACAACAACAAAGGTCCAGGGTTGCTGGTTAGCGCCACTTGGTGCCAGCGCAGCAGCACGAATGGCAGCTTCAATTAATATGAACGGTACAGGTGTTGTGGCGAAATCACGAATAGTACGGCGGCGGGCCATTGCTGCTAGAAAGTGTTGCGCAGCGTCCAATTGCTCTGTAGATGTCAGCCAGTGATGCTCATACGGCACGGGTGCATAAGGGGTGTGCGCTGACTGTTGTTCAATGCTCATGATGGCTCCTCTCCCTGATTTTGTGCAAGTCTATCATAGGTTACTAATATACTGCTCGATAGCCACCGTAGGATTTCTGTGATATCTTGGCGATGCAATCGTAAGCTTTGTGCGCTACGCTTTGCCTATCTCAGCACAGTAGAGAGGAAGCCGATGCGCGTCTCATTAATCATTCCGGCCCTGAACGAGGCCGACTGTTTAGGACCGCTGCTTGCCGAGATTCCAGCTGGATTGATCCAGCAGGTGATCGTGGTTGATAATGGCTCAACCGATGCCACGGCGGCTGTTGCTGCTGCATCTGGCGCACTCGTGATTACCGAGCCGCGCCGTGGCTACGGCTTTGCCTGTGCTGCTGGCGTTCGTGCAGCGACAGGTGACGCAATCGCGTTCATGGATGGCGATGGTAGTTTTGTGCCTGGTGAGTTGGCGGCACTGCTTGCACCACTCTCGGCCAATCAGGCCGATTTTGTTTTAGGGACGCGTACAAAGGGCGGAATGACACCAGGGTCGATGCCACCACACCAGCAGTTTGGCAATTGGCTTGTGGCAGCATTGTTGCGTTGGATGTATCATGTGCAGCTGAGTGATCTCGGGCCATTTCGTGTTATTCGTCGCGATCTGCTCGATACACTCGATCTGCGTGAGCGGACGTATGGTTGGCCGGTTGAAATGATGATCAAAGCAGCCCGCCAACATGCACGGATCGTTGAAGTTCCGGTGCGCTATCGGCCACGCTTTGCAGGCGAATCGAAGGTTGGTGGTACACTCCGCGGCACGCTCCTGGCAACCTACCGTATTCTGAGTGTGACCTTTCGCTCTCGTGTGTAAGCATTCAGTCGTCAGTTGCCATGGGAGCGTGCCAACTGCTCACTATGATATATGAGGCTGTATGAACGCCTGGTCGTATCCCGATTCAATCTCGGAATCTGATGCTCAGCAGATGGCACGTTTCCTGGAGGAGCGCGCTCGTATGCCGGATCAGCAGCGGCTGCATGCTGCACTCATTATTGCACTCGCTCCACAACCCGGTGAACACGCGCTTGATCTTGGGTGCGGTACTGGTGTGATCACGCGCCGCTTGGCCCATGCGATTGGCAGCAGCGGCACAGTGGTTGGCGTCGATGTCAGCGAAACCATGATCCGCGAGGCGCGGCGGCTTGGTATTCATCCTGCGCTTCGCTTTGTCACTGGCGATGCTACCAATCTTGGGTATGAGCCTGCCAGTTTTGAGGTTGCCGCAGCCGCTCGGCTGTTGCTGCATGTGCCGAAACCACTGCTCGTCCTGCATGAAGTACATCGTGTGGTTCAGCCAGGTGGCCGGTTGGGATTGCTAGAATGGGATTGGGGCACACTCGCAATTGACCATAGCCAACGCCAGATCACGCGCCGGATACTCGATTGGCGCTGCGATAACCATGGCGGCGATAACTGGATGGGTCGGCAGTTGCCACGCCTTTGCCAGGAGAGTGGATGGGCAGTTCGCACGATCCAGGTGCTTGCAAGCATCCATCAAACCGAAGATATGGGCTTTATCGCAACAATACGCCGTGCGGCGGCGGGCGCACAACAACACGATGCAATCTCAGAAACTGAGCATATGGCCTGGATTGCCGAGATCGATACGCGCTTAGCACAGGGCCGCTTCTTTGCAACGATGAATGACTATATTGTGGTGGCGGAGCGAATGTAATGCTTGGATTGCTTCTCTCAACGGGTTGCTCTGGATACGCTTATAAGTACACCATCTGGCGTCGCTTCGGATATAGCGCAATGATCTGGCGATCTTCACGTTCGCTGAGTTCATAGGCAAGCCGACGTGCCTCTTTCAGGTTGCTATGGTTTGTTGTGATGTCCAGGTAATACTCGCCAGTGCGCGGGTGAATCCAGGCTCCAGGCCAGCAATCTGGTTGGCAGAGTACCTAGTAATGACCCACGATGAAGCCATACAATGCCTGCATGAGGTCTGCGTCTGATGACAAAATGACGGTTTGGCTTGGGTATTTCGGGAAGCCCCATGTGTCACTTGTATCAAGGATATCACCAGTATCGCGTTTGATTGGCGTGCCACCAGATGCATACGTTTGCGCTACAATGCGATGAAGATAATGCTCCGGGAAGGGTACCATGTCCTCGCTTGACTCTGGTGTTGGTAGGATGAGCATGGTTACGCGCCTCACGCTATCAATCGAACGAGCGGATCTGCCACAGGTCAAACGTTTCTGAGATTGGGAAGATCGGGTAGCGTGCTGCTAATTGCTGATTAAATTGGATCGCATAGACAGGCCGCTGTGGGTAATACAGTGCTGCACGATCAGCCCAACTAATGCCATCCTCTGGTTCGGTCTGGTCGATCTGCACATCAAGGCGCTGATGTTCGACGAGCTGCAAATATTCGATTGGCACACATTCTTCCCAACGGCAGAGAATAACTGCATGCGGCTCAACAATCTCCAGCACACCTGCTGCAATTTCGCGTGGCGCATAGTTAGCCGATTGATCAATCTGGTCAAACCACTGCCACCCACGCACAAGCGTCAGCCCAATGACACCTGCAATTAGTAGCGCTGGCACCATTTGGAGGATGTGCGGCAGCCTGCGGCGCAGTTCGCCAATCAGCCAGCCTGCGCCAATGCCAGCCCAAACGCTGGCAACCACATATGCTGGCAGAAAATAGACGGGTGCTTTCGGCACATCACCAGCGATATTAATGCCAAACAACACGGCACTGACAAAGATAATGCCGCTGAAACATGCACTCCGGCGATCTCGCCAGAGCAACACTGCAATTCCGATCAGTGCAAACGCCAACCCACTCCACCAGAACTCGTCACGCAACACTTCGCCAGCATGTAGTATGAGCAAAGGGAACTGTGCCCATCCGTGGGTAAAAATCTTTGCCCGAAAGCCAGCACCCAACGCAAGATTGACGACATCGGTCCAATTGGCAGGGTTGCCCCAATAATAATGATAGGGCAGACCCTGGCTGCGATAGTAATCGAATGGCCGATAGCGTACAAACTGAAATGCAAGATAGAGTAAGGGTGTTAAACCCAATCCAAAGAACAGTAGCGGGCTTCCGATCAGATTACGAATAGCTGGCCAGTTAGAATCATTAAATCTGGCATGGGTGATCTGCCAGAGTTGTGGCAGTAGTGTTAGGGCCAGGGCAGGCAACACAATCGGGATGAAACTGCCGTGATGCGTGATCGCGAGGCCCGTCAGGATTGCTAGGTACCTCAATAGGTGGGTATGCTGAGGAGTTGCCCACCAATCCAGCAATACTCGCCAGATCAACAGGATGAACAGTGCTTGAAGCGTGTAGACCTCGGTAATTACGGAGAGCGACCAGAAGCGCGGCGAGACGGCCAACGCTGCTGCTGCAACCAACCCACCCCAGATAGAACTAGTCGTCCGTTGGGTGACCAGGAATGCCGCAGCGACTGCAAATGCGCTCCATATTGTCGTCATGATTGTCACACGACGGGCTGCATCGCCAACTGGAATCAGATGCACTGCTAGGGCATTCACCATCGTAAAGAATGGGTAGCCAGTTGCATGAGGAACGCCAACAAGTGCTGCTGCCATCTGGTGTTCCGCCTGATCGCCCGTGAGTAATGATGGTGCACTAGTGCGCACATATAACATTAGTGCCAGTACAAACACCACAAACGGCAGCATAATGGCAATTCGGCTGCGCGGCTTACTATCTTCTACACTCCGATGCTTCAGTGTAGGCCACCATATTGGCATAGCCATGGTGCTGCATCCTCATTCAGAACGGCCTTCCGATTGCAGATCAGTCTGTTCGATTGGTACCAGCAGCAGTGCGTGTGGGTATCATTGGCGAAAGTATTTAGCAGACGACTCAGACCAGAAGGAAAGGGCGCCTGCGCAATTTCGTGTGCGCTCTGCGAAGTCGATGGTATCGGTAAGAAAACTCTGGTAGAGCGCGAGCGCCCGCTCCGCACCAATCCCAGCAGCAAGGCGCGTTTTGGTCTGGCCCACCGCAGGCTCTTTGGCCACAATAATCAAACACTGTCGCATGAGAGATACTCCTTAATGCCTATCTCAGGCGACTTCAACCATAATGATGTGATACCCAGTAGCACCATCGGGATGTGTATCGCGGGGTTTTTCGATCTGTGGTTGACCTGTACCATCGACAGCACGCAATGTCAGCGTATGCTTGCCCGGTGTCGCTGCCCAATTATAGCGCCAAACCCGCCAGGTTAATGGGTCGCTCTGTGGATCAAGGGTCGTCTGCGTCCATTCCCCATCGTCGATCCGAATCTCGACGGTCGTGATGCCACGATTACCAGCAAATGCGACTCCCCCCAATGGTACGATTCCTTGTTGCAGACGGAGTGGTTCTTTTGATAGCCGGGGATTGCCGGTATCGAAAACCGCTGTCGTTGTTATTGTGGCGTCGTCCGTCCATCCGCGCTGTTGCCAGTAGCCCTTGTAGTCGGTTCGCACTAGTTCAATCTTGGTCAGCCACTTGACGTTCTTCACGCCGTACAGGCCCGGAACGATCAGGCGCGCAGGAAACCCATGCTTCACGACCAACGCCTCGCCACCGATCCCATAAGCAATGATGCTCGTTGGATCCATTGCCTTCGCCAGCGGAATCGATTCGGTATAGCCCTCTGCAGCTGTTAGCTTGACGTCGATCACGCCATCCTGCACACCGGCGCGCTCAAGCAGATCGCGTAGCCGTATACCCGTCCACATCACATTCCCGATTAGGTAGTTGCCGACCTCATTCGAGATACACGCCAGCGTGCTCGTCTGTTCAATTCTTGGCATAGCCAGCAGTTCATTATAGCTGATATCAAAGGGCGTATCGACAGCACCAGCAATCATCAGTTTCCAGGTCTCACGCTCAACAATCGGGTCGCGGGTTGATGACGAGATCACGTAGAGCGTCTCATTGGTGTTGAAGGGTGCACGAGTACCAGGTGCAGGCGCAAATGCAGGAACGGGCGTGGCACTTGGCTCAGGAATAGCCGTCGGAGCTGCAACATCGGTCGGCTGGGCAGTTGGTGCGTTGGCAATAGTTGTTGCGGCAGGAAGGGATGTTGGCGCACTTGTTGGCGCAGGTGCGGCGGTTGGTTGCACAGGCGCGCTTGTCGGAAGTGCCTGGCCCGCACCAGCAACCTGTGTGTCGCTCTCGTTTGTACCAAGCAATTCCGCAATTGCTGTCGTTCCGACTGCTACCGCCAGCATCGTACCAGCGCTGCGCAGTAAAAAGATGCGCCGCGATGTTTCTTGGGCTGGGTCAGCGGTGAGGAGGGCCGCTGTACTCGGCGTTACCCGATTGATAATCCAGGCTAACATTCCCCCCCAGCCAAGATAGGCTAAGATAGTCAGGCTGAAACCGATTACACCGCCACGTAAGCCGCCGATCATGGATTGTACCAACAGCGTCAGCATCGTTGGGATGATCGCGAGCACTATCGCTGCAAGTGCAAGTGGTCGCGGAGCGATTCGGCCATACAGCCAGCCAATTGCCCCGCCGAAAATAATAAGGATCAGGCTGCCAGTGAGTTCGATAATCAGCTTGGCAAGTGAGCCAAGCGTCTCGATTCCGAATGTCGCAACAGCACCAGGTGTCAGTCGAATCATTGCATCGGCAATATCGAGTGGGACAAACGATGCAGAGCTGATTCGTGAAAGCAATAACAACAGGCCAGCGAGTGCCGCACTTGTTACAACACCAGCGACAACGTGCTGTTTCCAGGGATACAGGCGCATGGCGATACCTCTTTGGGTCGTATAACTGTATGGAATATACTCATAGTAGCGCTTTAAACTTATTCAGTTGTTACCAGAGTCTAACGATTCTGGTTAGGATTTGCCGAACGCACACCACCCACAACACCCTGGTACATCGAGGATCATTCGGCCACCCAGCACAAACGACAGCATATACTAGTGAAATCGTCTTATGCAAGCCGTTGTGTCTGAGCATTGATGTCGTAAGAATTGTAAGATTATTGTGGAACCGATGGCCATTCCATCCTTCAATGCTACTGGTTGGGCGTCAGCCAGAAATCGTTGCGCTCGATGCGATGCTGGCGTTGGCTGCAACTGGCGCTGGGCAGACGCGGCTGATCATTGGCGAAGCCGGAATTGGCAAATCACGGCTTGTGAGCGAAGGATGCACGCGTGCCGTTCAGCGCGGCTTTACCATCGTGCAGGGTCATTGCCGTGAGGGTGATCGTGCGCTACCCTATGCGATTGGGCTGGCGCTCGTCCAGGCAGCAGCAGCGCACATCCAGCCTGAACAATTGGGAGCGCGATTGCACCCATATGCCGATCTGGAACGACAGCGCCTGAGCCTTGAACTGCCACTGGCCCGCTTCGCTCCTGCTGAGACGAAACGCACGATTGGGCTCCTGTTTCATCAGGAACGGGTGCGCGATGAGTTTGTCGATGCCATTCAGGCTCATACCGATGGCAATCCATTCTTTATCGAAGAGACATTGCGTGCTCTGGCGGCAATCGGAGCGTGCTTATTCCCTACCTCACCCCTCCTTTAAACTGAATGGTGTGTTTTTAGTCCATTCTTTAATCTGTGGTACGAGCGGTTTTGACACATCAGCAATATCATCGCAGTCCTCAGATCAGAATGGTTATAATGAACGTACGAGAAATCACGAATTATTTGGCGGAGGATACAATGGCGTATTGGACGTTTCTCACCAATCATGCACAGGTCTTGATCTGTGTTTCGCGAAATAGCCGGATGACCGCCCGTGAAATCGCTGAGATTGTTGGCATCACCGAGCGGGCCGTCCAACGTATTCTTGATGATCTCGAAGCCGCAGCCTATCTGACGCGCACCCGCAATGGGCGCAAAAATATGTATGAAATTCATCCCGAACGCCCTATGCGGCATCCTGCACAGCACGGCCTTGCCATCCGCGATCTGCTTGGGCTGCTCGCAGCCAGCGAAACTGAGTAAGCCCTTCACACCGAATCACCTATACGCTGCGCTATCAGCGCCTCCGACTACGAATCGCGGGTGCGCCGTAGGCACCTGTCGCCCACAGCTTGCAGCATGCTCCTGTGCAATACGTTCCCATCATGACCGCTTTGTCATGCAGCCCGCGTATAGCGGGTACCAAAACACGATCTATAATACACGATATTAAATTCGTGATATAATAATCGTAATAGGTATCGACCTCGAATGTGATGACAGGGGAAATGCGTGCAGTACCAGAAGGCAGGCCGCACCGAAGCTGGCTTATTGGCGGTTCTCACCGGGCTCACCGTGGCATCGATGGTCTTTGTGATCTGGCAGGCCAGTACACTCCAACCAATCCGGCTGCCGGCGCTCATGATCGATCGTCTGAGCGCAATGATCGGATTACTCGTCGCGGGTATTGGAACGATATGCTTCCACTTTAGTATACGCTACCTTGATGGAGAGCCAGGGCAACAACGCTTTTTACGGTGGTTGTTCTTCACGGTTGTGATGGCCTATGTACTTATTCTTGCAACGAATCTCTTGCTGCTCATCGCGGCTTGGGCATGTACCAGCCTGGGATTACATCACCTGCTGACCTTCTATCACCACCGACCTGAGGCCCAGCGACCAGCACGTAAGAAATTTCTGATCAGTCGGCTTGGCGATCTCGCGTTGTTGAGTGCAATTCTTGTAATCTGGTTCCAGTGGGGAACGCTTGATCTGCAGATCTTCTTACAACACGTTGCCGTGCCAACTGCTTGGAGTGGAGCACCACTAGGGGCAGCACTGCTCATCGTCGTCGCAGCGCTCACAAAATCGGCCCAGTTCCCGTTCCATACCTGGCTGCCAGAAACGATGGAAGCACCAACGCCCGTTTCGGCGCTCATGCATGCGGGTATCATCAATGCTGGTGGGTTCCTGATCCTGCGCTTTGCGCCTTTGATCAGTGCTGTGCCAGAAGCGCTGTTCCTGCTTGCGCTCGTCGGCACGCTCACCGTCGGGTTTGGTACGCTGAGTCTGTGGACGCAGACAGACATCAAGCGCATGCTCGCTTGGTCAACCATCAGTCAGATGGGCTTTATGATAATTCAGTGCGGCTTGGTGGTGTTTCCCGCAGCAATCTTGCATATGATGGGGCATGGCTGCTACAAAGCGTGGTCATTCCTGCGTTCCGGTGGCTTGCCTGATTCAACCATCGCATCTCCAGCAATGGAGCCACGCTCTGCTCTGGCATACAGTGCTGGCGGAACCCTGCTTGCGGTTCCGGCACTGGCACTGGCAACGAGCATTACACAGTATGACCCATTTCATTCGCCGGGCGAGTTGGCGCTATTGGCCATGCTGGCCCTCTCAATTGGCCAACTCTGGGTTGCCTTGTTCGGCGTCCGCATGCAACATACGTTCATGCGCCTCTCAATCGGGCTGCTGGCCACCATGACCATTGCGCTGGGCGCGTGTAGCCTGTACAAAGGTGCGGCACTCTTCTTTGCACCGGTATTTGGTCAGCTTCCAGGAACAGGAACACCACTGCATTGGATCGCAGCAGCGCTACCGGTGATCCTCATGACCAGCCTGATCGTCTTTCGTGCGCTATTGCCGGCCATTGAACAGAGCGCATTCGGGCGAGCGTTGTATGTGTATGCACTGAATGGTTTTTATATCGGCATCTACGCCAACCAGATCGTTGACTGGCTCTGGAGGCAGCCCACGATGCGCGAAAAGTATGCAGCAATCAGGCGTCAGAAATCAGAAGCATAGGGAACAATCGCGCGCCGCTGGCATTTCTCGCATTCCGCTCCGATGTGAAGAAAGGATTAATGATTATGATATCGCTCACGCACCATCCCGTCGACAACCGCGTGGCCACAGATTCGTCTCCGAGCGAAGCACTGCGCGACACGGTCGCACGGATCTGTGCGCGCATCCCGCCCCTGTGGGAGCTTCCCAACTATGTTGCGGTCAATCCATTCCTCGGTTTTTCGGGTCAACCACTCAGCGATACTGCGCGCATCCTCAGCAATGGGCTTGGCGCACATGTGCTGCCATCGATCGAGTTCTATCGCGCACAGTGGGCATGTGGCGCATTTGGCATGGCCGAACTGCGCCAGGCAGCTCAGCGGGCCAACCGCAATCCAGAAACACTCGCCGCCATCCTGGCAGGCACCAACGCGATGCCGATACGTCTGGCAAGCGACACGCTGACGTTTGCCGAGCGGCGCGATGATCACGATCACAGCAACTGGCATGCGATCGCAATCCGCCATATAACGCAGTGGTGTGCGGTCTTTACAGGTAAGGGGCTGGCGCGCTGGAATCTGCCCCATACCGCTGATGGTCTCTATCCATCCTGGCGTGCAGCAGCCCAAACGGACCGAACGCTCGAACTTGAAGGGCTGCACGGCTGGCGGTCATGGGCCAAGAATCTGCCAGAATCGGCAGAAGACGCGCTTACGACCATGCTCGAAACCCTGCATCTTCCCGACCATCAGCACGAAGACTATCTGTACCGATTGTTCGGCGGTGTGTTTGGGTGGGCTTCGTTTCTCCGCCGTGCAACGTGGGAGCGCGGTACTGCTGAACCAGGTCAACTGCGTGATCTGTTAGCCATACGGATCTGTGTTGATGCCGGTATCGAACTCCTCGCCCCGCCTCCCCACGCAGTCCGCGCACCTGTCCCACGGGCCATGGTTGCGGATGAACAGATTCTGGTCATCTTTCAGGACGCATTCGAGAATGCGTACGTCCGCCAATTAGGTGATTCGTTGCTGCCGCCAACTGTTCAATCACCCGAACGGCCTGCAGTCCAGGCGCTCTTCTGTATTGATGTGCGCTCCGAAGTATTCCGGCGCCACCTGGAGGCACAGGGGCAACAGATGAGCACCCTTGGGTTTGCGGGCTTCTTTGGCGTCGCCCTGACTTGGCACGCTGCTGCTGATGAACCTGGCAGCGCACGCTGCCCAGTGCTCCTCAAACCGGGCATCCAGGTCATATCATCCAGCAATGATCGATCAAAAGTAGCCAGGAGTATCCTGAAAGAGCTGCAAAACGCACCAGCAAGTGCATTCTCATTTGTTGAAACGGTTGGGCTAGCCTATGGGTTCCGCATGGCATGCGATGCATTCAACTGGCAATTAGAATCGCATTCGCATGAGCACAGCCTGCCCTTCACCATCCAGCAGACCAACACTGACCGTATGACCCGCACAATGCAGCGGGATGTGGCGGCAGGAATCCTCAAAAATGTTGGCCTGCGCACCCTCTTCGCGCGGATTGTGTTACTCTGCGGGCATGCCAGCACCAGCGAGAATAATCCCCACGCTGCCGCACTCGATTGCGGTGCCTGTGGTGGCCATAGTGGTGCGATGAATGCCAGGGTTGCTGCAGCACTGCTGAACGATCCCGCCGTGCGACACGAACTCACAACAATCGGCTGGCAGATACCAAGCGACACATGGTTCCTGCCCGGATTACACAATACAACCGTCGATCATGTGCAGTTGCTCGATACGGATCAGGTTCCTGCGAGCCATCAGGCCGATCTGCGCCAATTAGCGCGCTCACTGGAGCAAGCTGGCGCTCTGGCTCGTGCTGAACGAGCGCCAGCACTTCAGCGTACCACGCAGCCACAGCATGTGCTCGACCATGTCCGTCATCGCGCCCGCGACTGGTCCGAGGTACGGCCGGAATGGGCGCTCGCACGCAATGCGAGCTTTATTGCCGCTCGGCGCCTCCGTACTCGGGGTGTCAACTTGGATGGACGCAGTTTTCTCCATGAATACGATTGGACCACCGACCCCGATGGTTCGATCCTGCAGCTGATCCTCTCAGCCCCAATGGTCGTCGCCTCGTGGATTAATCTGCAATATTTCGCGTCGACGGTCGATAACACCATGTTCGGATGTGGAACCAAAACGCTGCACAACCGGATTGGAACACTGGGTGTTGTGCTGGGCAATGGTGGTGATCTGCGCAGTGGCCTTACCCTTCAATCGGTTCAAGCGGCTGATGGGCACTGGTATCATCAGCCACTCCGCTTACAAGTGGTGATCGAAGCGCCCCAATCAATGATTGAAGCGGTACTGGAACAGCAACCAAACGTCAGAGAACTGTTCGAGAATGGTTGGGTACGTTTATTCGCGCTCGATCCGAATAGCTGCACACTGGTACGGTGGTTCCCAGAGTCGCAATGGGAAACAGTACAGAGTGAGCCTATAATCTAGCGCAACAGCGTGAAGCACCTCCTCGCGAGCACGAAAAGCGGCCACCTGAAAATGAACCTGCACCACTCGTCGGTGCTCTACAAGCTGGAGTAATTATGAGCCAAGCGTATCAGGGCGCATGTATTATCCTTCCGACCAAGCACGCCAAATCGGTGGCGATTGCGCCACCGTTCTGGGAAAGACTCGGCGCAAGTGTGCTGGAATATCTTGTTGATACCGATACGCTTGGCACATTTTCTGGCGAGGTGGAACGCGAAGGCAATGCGCTGGAATGTGCACGACGCAAATGCGAATGGGGATTGGATTTGTTGGGTGACCAGGCGGAATATGGCATTGCCAGCGAAGGCAGTTTTGGGCCGCACCCGTTTATCCCATTTCTGCCCTACGATCAGGAGATTTTGTATTTTATTGACCGCAAACGCAGCTTTCATCTCCACATGGTTCATTGTAGCGACAAAACAAACTACCGGATGCAGGCACTGGGTTCATTCGAGGAACTACAAAAATTCGCCAATTCGGGGCAGTTTCCATCTCATGCACTGATTCTTCGTCCGAACAATCGCGGAAACAGCAACCTCTTATTCAAAGGGATTGATACGCAAGATGCGCTTGAACATGCATTTACGGAATCACTCAAGCGTTCCACCGATGGTCAGGTTTGGGTGGAGACGGATATGCGGGCGCAGTATAATCCATCGCGCATGACCGCTCTAGGTGAGCTTGCCGATAAATTAGCAGAGCGCCTCGCCACTTCATGTCCTTCTTGTGCCTTGCCAGGCTGGGGCAGGATAGACGCCGAGAAAGGCTTACACTGCGAATATTGTGATCAAGCCACTGAAATGGTTGCCCATGAGATATATGGCTGTGTGCTTTGCGATCATACCGTGCGACAACCCCGCGCCGATGGACGTAAAGCAGCACCACAGATGTATTGTGGGTGGTGTAACCCATAGAGCGTAGACAGATCACCGTATCGGCCACATTTGTTGGTTGCCTACTCGCGCCGCGCTGCTACCCGTAGCGACACATATTGCACGAGGAATCGATACTACGGCAGTCATAAAGGTTGCACTCCGTAGTCGTATGCTTCTCGCGGTGTTTGTGTTGGTAATCATGCTGGCCGCCTGTATGGGCAAGTCAGAAAGCAGTATTGGCGGCGACGACTGGTGCGGGTGACAACCATCATGCGCTGTGGCACGCACACCGCGCTGAAAACCGCGCGCCAAGGCCTTGGCCTGAGTGGACACATCAACACGGCGTTTATTGAGCGATTGAACCTGACCATCCGCCAAAGCGTGGCCGCCCTGGTCCGTCGCACCTGGTCGACCGCCCAAACGGCTTCTCGATGATCACACGCGTCCAGCCCTGGCCATTGGCTTCGTTGGGTTGCCCGCTTAATCCCGCCGCACCAAGCTGCGCCACAATCCGTGGGTAGGCATCGGGTGGTGTGGCAAGGTAGAACAGTCGGTTGCCACCGTTTGGCGCGCCATGCTCGTTATCGCTGCGAGCGAGCAGTGCCTTCAGATCGGCATATCCCTGCGGGTCATCGAAGCCGGATTGATGGTAGCGAATGCTCGTGGCGAACCCAGCCCAGTCGGCGTTGTTAATCGGCTGCGAGCGTGAGAACGATGTGACACCCGCGCTGAGTTCGTCACGGAACTGCGCATCGCTCTTCGGGCGCCGGGCAAAGCCAACAAGCGTGAAACCGTCGGGCAGCAGGCCGTCGCGGCACAGGTTGTAGAGCGCTGGTACTAGCTTACGTTGGGTCAGATCGCCGGACGCGCCGAAAATAACAACCGTTGTTGGTAACATGCTCAATCTTCCTTTTGTCACAAATCCTAGTGCGCTTCGCGCTGATGATGGTCGATTCGCAAACGTACAACCTCTGGCAGCGTATTCGGGTCGTCTACCACCCACGAGCGGGCCAGCAGCTCTTTGTCGCGGAACTTCTGGCGGGTCAGCGGTGTCGTCACTGCAATGACATTCATGCCAGCAGCTAGGCCAGCCTGCACGCCGGTCGGTGAGTCTTCGATAACCAGACATTCGCCTGGTGGCACACCAAGCTCGTGCGCCACCAGCAGGTAGATCTCTGGGTCTGGTTTGCCGTTCTCCACATCGTCGCGCGAGGCAACAAACTGAAAGGCGTTCTCCAAGTCCAGCACACTGAGCACCCGCTGAACCTGCGCACAGTACGACATCGTTGCCAGTGCGGTCGCACGCCCCTCCTGCCGCACGGCATGCAGTAGTTCGATGGTATGCGGCCACCGGGCGGCGCGCAAGACCGCCGGGTCGAAGAGCATCTGATCGTAGATCTCTAGCCGCACCTGGACAAATGCCTGCCAGGGCGTATCCACATTGAACTCTTCCCTGCGCGCCTGTGCGGCGGCTTCTAACGCGAAGCGCTCGACCAAGGCCATTGCCACCTCACGCCGCGATAACCCGACGAGATCGCCAAAGGCCAGGCGCACCAACTCTTCATCGAGCTCGGGGCGCAGTACGGTGGCGGCGCGGGCGTAGGAGCGCGCTTTGATTTCCTCGGTCTCAACCAGCGTTCCATCAAGATCGAAAACGACAGCTTCAATCATTACTGCCTCCCAGTTGCAAGTACGACTTGGTTCTTGGCGGCGGCGACGACCTGTTCTGGCGTGAAGCCAAACTTGCGCTGTAATTCCTTGAGCGGTGCCGATGCGCCAAAGGTCTTCATGCCGATGCGTTCGCCCGTCAACCCGACATAGCGCGACCAGCCGAATGTCGAGGCTTGTTCGACCGAAACCCGCGCAGTGATATGTGGCGGCAGCACACTGTTGCGGTATTCCTCGCTCTGCTGCTCGAACAACTCCCACGACGGCATGCTGACCACGCGGGCCGCGATACCCTCAGCCTTGAGTTGCTCATAGGCGTTGATGCAGAGTGCAACTTCGCTGCCGCTGCCCAGCAATAGCACCTGCGGCTCGCCGTCGCTGGCATCCGCCAGTACGTATGCTCCCTGGGCAACACCCGCCGCCGATGCGTAGTTGGCGCGATCAAGCGTTGGCAGCGCCTGGCGGGAAAGAATTAGCACGGCGGGCTGGTGGCGCAATTGCGCAATCATCCGCCACGCCTCAACAACCTCGTTGGCATCGCCTGGGCGCAGGGTGAGTAATCCGGGGATGGCCCGCAATGAGGCGATCTGTTCGACTGGCTGGTGGGTTGGCCCGTCCTCGCCAACGCCAATTGAGTCGTGGGTGAAAATATAGATCACCGGGATCTCCATCAGTGCTGCGAGGCGGATCGCCGGGCGACCATAATCGCTGAAGATCAAGAACCCTGCCCCATATGGGCGCACTTTCGCGAGGGCCATGCCATTGAGCAGCGCACCCATGGCGTGCTCGCGGATGCCAAAGTGCATGTTGCGTCCGCCGGGGTTCGTCGGTGTGAGATCACCAGCGCCATCAAAGGTCAGCCGTGTTTTTGTGGAAGGAGCCAGATCGGCAGCGCCGCCGATCAGCCAGGGGATGTTCTGGGCCAGGATGTTAAGCACTTGCCCCGAGGCATCGCGCCCGGCAACGCCCTTGGCATCAGGGGCGAAGATCGGCAGGTTGGCATCCCAGCCCTCTGGTAACTGGCGATGCTGCATTGCGTAGAGTTGCTCAGCCAGGTCGGGATGCTGGCGCTGATATTCCTCAAACAGCGCGAACCATGCACTGCGCACACCCGCACCACGCTTGCCAATCCCGTCACGGAAATGTTCGTGCACACCATCTGGTACCAGGAACTGCGCATCCTCCGGCCAACCATAATTGCGCTTGGTCAAGCGGATCTCTGCTGCACCAAGCGGCTCACCATGGGCTGCGTGCGTATCTTGTTTGTTGGGCGACCCATAGGCGATATGACTGTCCACGATGATCAACGTCGGTCGGTCATCAGTATGTTTGAAGGTCGTAAACGCGCGCGTGAGCATTTCCTGGTCGTTGGCATCGCCGACACGGGTTACATTCCAGCCATAACCAATAAAGCGGGTCGCAACATCCTCGCTGAAGGCCCAAGCGGTATGGCCTTCGATGGTGATCTTGTTATTATCGTAGATCCAGCACAGGTTCGCGAGCTTAAGGTGGCCCGCCAGCGATGCCGCCTCGCCCGAAATGCCTTCCATCATACAGCCATCGCCCGCAATGGCGTACACATCATGGTTGAAGAGATCGAAGCCAGGCCGGTTGAAGTACGATGCCATCCAACGCCCGGCAAGCGCCATGCCCACACTGGTGGCAACGCCCTGACCAAGTGGGCCTGTTGTCGTCTCTACGCCTGATGTCCAACGATATTCGGGGTGGCCAGGACATTTACTGTCCAGTTGTCGAAAGCGCTTAATGTCGTCGAGTGAAACGGAAAGCTCGCCTTGCACCTCGTACTTGGGGTTGACGGCCTTGACCCCGGTGAGGTGCAGCAGTGCGTAGAGCAGCATCGACGCATGACCAGCCGACAACACGAAACGGTCACGGTTGGGCCAAATCGGATCATTGGGGTCGAAACGTAAGAATTGCTGCCACAAACAGTAGGCAACCGGGGCCAGCGCCATGGGCGTGCCAGGGTGACCAGAGTTTGCTGCCTGGACAGCGTCCATTGCCAATGTGCGTATCGTATTGATACTCGTCTGCTTGATCGTTGCGAGATCTGCCATGATCGGCTCCTTGCGCTGTTACGCGCTATAAGTATTTGGATGACGCGCATGCATTGGCATCACCCAAACAGTGTAGGAAGGTACGCCGCGTCATTGAGGCTGTACCTTGCACTACCATTGTTTACTTCCGCAATTCACACCAGGCTGCACCAGGCAGCGCGATGTTTTGCTGCGGATCACATAACCAGGTCATTAAACCCGGCGCGTATGAGGTACCCATTGCGCAGATCTTACCGGCGGGTTATCTCTGTACACCCACGCCGGACATATTGGCGCTCGCTCGGGCAACTGCGTGAGCGGCATGTACCACACCAGCGCCTTGCCGCTCAACTGATGCACCCGCAATTGGCTCAGCCGATGCCACGAGCGCGGTGCGCACCTGCTGTGGCGTGATCGCCGGATTGGCCTCACGCATACAGGCAACAATGCCAGCGACCAGCGGTGCGGCAAAGCTGGTACCATTCACATGCTGATAGTGTGGCGTGATCAACTTCTGCGCCGCCAACAGCGGTTCGGCCTGTGTGTCGCCGCTAGCTCGCCGTGCAAACAGCGCTGCAGCCTGCGCTGCTGCCACCGTTCCAGGTAACAGCGGCGCAACAACCCAGATACTTGGTGCCACTACCTCTGGTTTGATCATGCCGCCCGCTGCGCCGTAGTTACTATGCCACAATGCCCGTGCCGCATGATCGAAGCTGTTCATATCATCCAGGCCACCGACGGTTATGGCCTCTGGCGCAGTGGCGGGCGGTACCAAGCGCCGCAGCCCATCGTTCCCAGCCGCTGCTACCACCACCATATTCGCCTTGGTGAGCGCTGCGACGGCCACGTCTACGATATTGCCAGCCAATGGCTCGATCAGATCGCCACTCACCGATAGGCTTACTATACCGACGCCAAGCTTACCGCCGTGGACGAGTAACCAGCTCAGTGCGCGGGCAATCGCCTGATTGCCGATGCGACCAGACGGCTCGCGAACCTGGATCAGGACGAGATCGGCGTCGGGTGCCATGCCACGATAGAAGCCGTGGCTCAGCCAGCCATTACCCGCTGCTACCGTACTGGTCATTAAGCCATGCCATTGTGGCCCATCACCAGCACCCCAGCGTGGCCATTGCGGTATGTCGCTCGGGCCGAACTGTAACATCTGTACTGTTGGTGTACCAACATCAACCCATGCTCGAATGCGGTTGAGCGGGCGAATCAGGTCGGGGTGCGGGAAGAAGCCTGCGTCGATCAGCGCGAGTGTCTGGCCACGGCCCGTGTAGCGTGGATCGGCATGCATGCGCAGCGGCGTAGGTAGGGCACCAAAGGCTGCCTCAGCATCGATTGGCCAGACGCTCTGGATACGCTCGTGGTAGGCGGCTTCGCCCCGTTCTTGGAGCGTTTCGAGCAGCAGTTGCTGCACGCAGGCCGGGCAGGCTCCATCCTGCTGACGCCAGCCGGGATTTGTGCGCAGCAAATGTTCAATGGCAGACGGGGCCAGCCAGCGGACTTCGGCAAATGCGGAATTGCTGCTCGGCCTGCCGCAGTGTGGGCAGTTGACCTGCGCCGTTTCTTGCCCGCTGGATGTCCGCAGATTATTCGGTTCAGGCACCGCTCATCTCCTTGGTTGCCTGCACCAGCCGCCAGACGCGGAGTAGCTCGGCCACGCCCCACGCTTGTGCGATGCAGCCGCGTGGTGCATGCGGTGGGTCGCCTGCGAAAATCTCGGAAACCGATCCAAGGCAGGCGTCGCTCAGATGATCGGCGAAGGGTTCCAATAACGCACCTGCCGCTTGGTGGCCATACATGTGCATGTAGGCTTCGACATACGCGCCAATCAACCAGCTCCACACTGGCCCCTGGTGATACCCGCTATCGCGCTGGAACGAATCACCAGCATAGTCGCCATGGTAGGCTTGGTCGGCAGGGGTGAGTGAACGCAGCCCAAAGCTGGTGTACAGGCTATTCGTGACTGAATCGAGCACCCGCTGTGCCATGCTGCCATCAAGCAGCGGCCTTGGCAGTGCGATGGCAAAGATTTGATTGGGGCGCACCGTCCAGTCGTCACCTGCTGGCCCATCGACCACATCTGCGAGATACCCATACTGAGGATGGATAAAACGTAGGCGAAACGACTGGCGCACCCGCTCGGCCATGTCACGGTAGCTGGTTGCCGCCGGATCGCCATGTGCGCTCAGGAAATCGGCCAATGTATGCAACAGGTTATACCAGAGCGCATTAATCTCGACCGGCTTGCCAATGCGCGGTGTGACGACCCAATCGCCGATTTTTGCGTCCATCCAGGTCAGTTGCACGCCCTGCTCGCCAGCCCGCAATAGCCCATCGGCAGGATCGACGCCGATCCCGTAGTGGGTACCGGCAATATGCCGATCAGCAATAGCGCGCAGTACCGGCAACAGATCAGCGACGAGTGTGGTATCGCCGGTTGCAGCATGGTAGGCGCGGATGGCATGCGCATACCAGAGCGTTGCATCAACGGTGTTATAACCAGGGATAGCACCAGCGCGATCAGGGAAGTTGTTTGGCAACAGCCCATCGGCAACGTAACGCGCAAAGGTACGCAGGATGTCGGCGGCATCCTGTGGCCGACCCGTCGCCAGTGTCAGCCCTGGGAGCGCAATCATGGTATCACGCCCCCAGTCGTTGAACCAGTGATAGCCAGCAATCACGGTCGTGCCGCCATTTATGGGCTGCGGATCGGCTGACCCAGGTTCCGTACTGGTCGCTGGCAATCTACGCTGGACGATGAACTGATCGGCGGCCAGCACCAACTGCTGCACTGCGGGATGTGCCGATTCGGCCTGGGCACGACCAAGTACGCCACGCTGACGCGATTGCGCCGCCACCAATGTGCCAGCGCCATCTGGTTGCCTTTCACCTTCAGTCGTCAGCAGTAACGTGACGCTCTCGCCTACGTGTAGGCGGACGCTGAGCGTGCCAACGGCATACAGATCGGCGTGATCGTCTAATCCACGGACGCGCTCCTCACGATGATAGAAATCCCAATACCAGGTGCCATTTGGCGTGAAGCTGCCGTGATCTGTCAACAGCCAGAATGGTTGTGCGCCGACGAAGGCCTGAACCAGCATGCCATGCGGTACGGACTCCGTGTGTGGACACCAATCGCGGCCAGATTTCAGCGCATGAAAGTCACGATAGGTCACCAGTGGGATCAGTTCGAGATCGACTGCGCCGCTCCCACGCAGAACACGATAGCTAAGATAGGTCGCATTTGTACCATAGGCCATCCAGGCGCGCTTCTCTATGAGCGCGCCGCCAAGCACGAACTGCCAGATGGTAAGTGCGCCCTCCAGCGCAAACGACTGCAAATTCCGGTAGCCATGCTGATCGATAAAGCCCATGCCGTACTCGTTGGTCGAAAGCGCATAGCGCTGGCCAGCATAGCTGGCCCACTCAATCCGGCCGCCAAGGTGTACCGTCCGCTCGACGGGTGGGTCGAGCGCGGCAACAAGCAGGCCGTGGTAGCGGCGCGTCGTAATACCAGCCAGTGTTCCGGAAGCATAGCCGCCCAACCCGTTGGTGATCAGCCATTCGCGGCGCAGCCCTGCCGCCAAATCACCACACACCTCG
>JBBQSD010000043.1:0-43414 GCA_038214135.1 Chloroflexales bacterium
CCCCCCGCCTCATTCTAGCTCCCCCGCTCGGCGCGCGGCCCGCCACCCCCCCACGCTCCTCTGTATTGTCTCGCCGCGGGGGCGGTCCGCCCCCCGCCCCTACCCTTTGATGACACTATGGTGCCCGCTCTGATAGCTGAATGCTGAGGGCGGATAGCTCTACGCTACTGCAACCAACGGATTTGCACTGGCCGATCCCCAAGGCCGCGTGCCGTGATGATCTGCTCATCGTCCGGCATCAGATCAACCATATTGTCGCTCCATTCAATGCCATCGCCAGCCGAGAGGACGACACCCTTGGCCGGGCGAACGGAGCGCAGCCGAATCGTTTCGCTATCCTCAAGATCTAGCACAATCATTGGATCCGGCAGGTGCAGATATTTATAGGGTTCGGGCCAGGCCGATGCACGCGCAACAACATTGCCATCGACCAATAATCGAGCATCAAAGACCAGTGTTCCGCCTGCTCCAAGCCCGAATGCACCGAGTTCAAGCGACTGATTGGCTGGCAGGGTGACATCGGCCCGTTCAACGCCCATCAGTTCGCCAGTAATTGTCCAGGTTCGCAGTTCGAGCCGCCCATCGATTGCGGCAGTTGTGCCATTGACGACCCAGGCCTGTGCGCCATCTGGCGTTTGTGCCAACCCAATTGCCAGCGCGGCAAGTGCCCGCCGCACGACATAGTAGGCCGGTTTGGGGCGCATATAGTAATCGATGATCGCCCAACTCGTGACTGGCCAGCAATCGTTGATCTGCCAGACGAGTGCGCCTGCAATGCTATAACGCCCTGGCCCACCCCAGCGCCGCCGCCAGCCGCTATAGGCGCAGGCCAGTGCTTCGGCCTGAATGAATTGGGTGGCATAGATATAATCCTCAAGCGATTCAACCGGGCGCAGATTATCGGCGAGATAGGCCGCAATCCGGCGAATACCGCCATCGGCCTTGTTATGATATTCAATCGTGTGGCTGCCAGGAAAGCGCTCCTCTGGTGGCGCGAATGCCTCAATCGTGGCAAGTTCAGGCAGCGCCTGCATACCAAATTCGCTGACAAAGCGACCGCTATAGTTGGGGTAGCGCTGGTATGGTGCCGTGGCCCCATGCCAGATATCCCAGGTGTGCCGATCTCCCTCCGTCTGGCTGTTGCCATCTGGCCCGCCATATGGGCTGCCAGGCCAGTAGGGCCGGCCTGGATCGAGCGCTGCACACGCCTCGGGAAGCACACCCTCATAGATGGCGCGGGCCGGGAATGGCGAATTGGCATCAGGCGCAGCCGTATAATCATAGCGCCCGAACGAAACGGCGATCTGGTAATCCTCATTATTGCCGCACCATATTGCCAAGGATGGATGGTGCCGCAGGCGGCGAATCTGTGCTTCGGCTTCGGCGCGTACACTGGCCTGGAACCAATCGGTGGCGGGATACAGGCCACAGGCGAACATGAAATCCTGCCATACCAGCACGCCAAGTTCATCGCAGGCATCGTAGAAGGAATCGTCCTCATAGATTCCGCCACCCCAGACGCGTAGCATCACCATATTGCCCTGCGCCGCCTGCCGAACCAGGGTATGGTAGCGTTCTGCGCTGATCCGAGTTGTGAATGAATCGGCTGGAATCCAATTGGCTCCGCCACAGAAGATTGGCGTATTGTTTATGCGGAACAGAAATGTCGTGCCCGGTTCGTCGATCAATGGCTCCTGAACCAGTTCGAGCCGACGCAGGCCGATCTCGATTTTTCGATCATCAAGCCGTTCCTGGCCGCGTTCGAGTTCAACGACAACGGAATAGCGTGGTTGAGCGCCATAGCTGTGTGGCCACCAGAGTTGCGGTTGCTCAATCGTGAATGTGTGCGCCGCGCTATTATCTTCGATGGCGATACTCGCCGCACCAGCCAAACTGCCATCCGGGGCGTACAGCAGTATCTTGGCAACCAGCAGATGGGCGGCGTGTTGCGCGCCAAGCGGTAATGCCGCCACGGCAGTATCTTCGACAGTGACGCGCACTGCTATCGTGGCATTGGCCAGATCCGCAGCGACTTCTGCCGGGCAGGCGATTTCAACGATGCGCGCATCATAGGCTTCCAGGCGTATTGCCCGCCATGGCCCGAATGTTAACAGGATCGGACCCCAATCCCAGCCATAGTGATATTGGGCCTTGCGAATATACACCCGGCTTGCCGAACCATTCCAGACAGCCATTGTGCCGTGGGTGGCTTCGCGCTCGCGCCCAATTCGGATCGGCGATTCGAACAGGATGCGTAGTTCATTCGTTCCGGGTTGCAGATGATCGCGGATTTCAACACGCTGCGGAACGAACATATTATCGCTCGCCAGCACCTGTATTCCATTCAACCAGATCGTCGCAATAGTATCGAGGCCATCACAGCACAGTGCAATGTTGCCAGCATCAAGAAATTCATCGCTGAGATCAAACACACAACGATAGAGCCAATCGCTCTCGCCGATCCACTGGGCACCTTCTTCATTCATGCCAACGAATGGATCCTGAACCCGTTCGGCAGCGATCAGTGCCTCGTGAACCGTACCAGGCACACTTGCCTGAATCCAACCCTCATCGCTTGCAGCGATTGAGGAATCTGCATCGATTGGCCGATCTGGACGATCTGCTTCGTGCTGGCGTAACTGCCAGTTTGTGGAAAGCGATAGGTATCGCATTGACATCTCGTTTTCAATCAGAGCGGTTGGAGATCATCGAGTACGAGATCGCAAAACACGCAGATCTGCTCATTGGTTTCCGCATCCCAGATATACCGTTCGAGGCATTCGCCATCAACCCGATAGAGCGGTGTACTGCGCTGATCAACGCTATGCAGCTTCCATTCGGGCGGCGCAATCCCAGTTTCCCAACAGCGAGCCATAACAATGGTTCCGTCTGGTAGTGTGTAGCGTGCGTGGCGCTGCAGCGTTATCATCGAGTCCATCCTTATGACATTTGCCACATTGCATATACCGAAACTCAGGATTGTACATTGTAGCTGCATGAGCAGTTGTCTATGTTCTATTGTACCGCATTGTAGGGGCGTGATGGATCGTGTTCGCGAGTGTCGTCTGCCTCAATGCACAATAGATTAAAACAAGATGAGTGTCGTAGTTCAAAGAGATTCGTTTTTTTGTTCTGTACGAATACCTTCATAGCAAGGGAACATCCATATCGGCGCATAGGAAGGTTCGGGGGCATGCCGGCAACCCCTTGGATCGCTATGCATTAGCAGATAGGCTCTATGCCTCGTGTGGATGCTCGGCAGGATGCACAGGTCTGTTCTGGGCAACTGCCAACGCAATGGTTGCAACGATAGTAGGAGGACAGGAATGGCGACGATTCGCAAACGGTTTGTTGGGTTGATGATGATGCTGGTGATGATGTTGGCGATTGTGCCCGTCACCCATGCAGGTGGCACTGTCGTTAATTTCGTTAAGCACCCAACGCTCGGCAATATCCTAGTCGATAGTGCGGGTCGAACGCTCTATCGATTTACCCCAGATATCCTCAATACTGCAAGTGTCTGCTACGACAAGTGTGCAGTTGCCTGGCCACCATTGCTGACGGACGGTAACCCGATTGCGGGCGAGGGCGTCAATGGCAATCTGCTTGGCGTCACCACCCGCAAAGATGGCACACAGCAGGTGATGTATAACGGCATGCCGCTCTATTACTACGATAAAGATCTGGTAGTTGGCGATGTCATTGGCCAGAATGTCGGCAAAGTCTGGTTCATTGTCAAGCCCAACACAACCACCATTGGCAATCAGGGCGTTTCATTGAAGCTTGTTCAGAATGGAACACTCGGGCCGATTCTGACCGATGGCGCTGGTCGAACGTTGTATCTCTTCACGAAGGATAGCGAGAACAAGACGGTTTGTTACGATGGCTGCGCCACGGCATGGCCACCACTACTGGTCGGCGCTAAAATCGATGTCGCGCTTGAGGGTATCGGCGGTACCGTCGGTAAAATCATGCGTGAAGATGGCAATTTCATGGTGACATACAATGGCAAGCCGCTGTACTACTACACACCCGACACAAAAGCTGGTGAGACCAAAGGCCAGGGTGTTGGTAATGTGTGGTATGTGATTGCTCCAGATGCATCTGCCGCAGCAGCCCCAGTTGCCGATCCAGTCCCAGCGGCACTGCCACGAACCGGCGATGGCACTAGCGCACCGCTTGGAATGTTGGCCGTGTTGGCGCTGATGACAATCGCAGGTGGCGTTGGCCTGCGCCTGCGTTCGCGCAAGTAGCACAGATCGATGGAGGGGCGGTTCGCGAACCGCCCCTCCCAACCCGCTCTACAAACCCAACATCACCAGTAACTTCGCACGCGATGGCATTGATTGCTGTGCCCCGGATTTCGTTACCGATAGCGCACCAGTCGCCATGCCCCAGCGCAGTGCCTCCGCCAATGGCAGCCCCTCACTGATTGCCGCTGCCACCCCGCCGTTAAACGCATCGCCTGCTGCAACCGTATCGATGGCTGTCACTTTAAATGGCGATAGTGTGTGTACACTGTGCCCATCGAACCAGACTGCACCACGGCTGCCCATTTTCACAATCGCGTGTTGTACGCCACGCGCAACGAGTTCGCGGGCCGCACGCTCGGCCTCTGCAGGATTGCCAATCGGGAATCCTGTCAGGAGCATCGCCTCATGCTCATTCGGGGTGATCAGATCGGCTGCCGCATACAGTTCGGCAGGCAGTTTGTATGTCGGCGCTGGTGCCGGATCGAGTATCACAAATATGCCTCGTCGTTTGGCGGCCTGTGCCGCCGCCAGAACCGCATCGAGTGGCACTTCAAGCTGAAGCAGAAGTACCTGTGCGCCATCGAGTGCTGCTTCCAGGCGAACAATATCATCCGCACCAACCAGGCTATTTGCCCCAGAAACAACAATAATGGTGTTCTCGGCCTGATCATCAACCGCAATCACGGCCACACCAGATGGACCAGGGCTATCGGTAACTGCTGCTGTTTCAACGCCATAGGATTCCAGGCTGCTGCGTAATGCTGATGCGAACACATCGTCCCCAATCCGCCCAACCATACGGGTGCGTGTACCGAGCCGTGCAGCAGCAACCGCCTGATTGGCTCCTTTGCCACCTGGAGCGGTAAAAAACGTATGCCCGATTAGGGTTTCCCCAGGAACTGGGAGCCGCACTGCTCGTACGACAAGATCCATATTGATGCTCCCAAAGACGACAACCGTCATGAGATCCTCCATATCTGCATATCCCAAATCTATTGATTGAACAATTGCTATAGAATACAGTACGAATCACAGGCTGAATGTTGACTAATCTATGCGTGATCCACAGGCTCTTGCCAACTATCTGCGCCGTCGTACACCACTGACAAGTGTTGTCAGCTACCCTGGCCGCGGCCCATGGGGCGATAATCAATACCCCGGCAATTGTTCGGGCTATATGCTGATCGATCTGTGTGCGACCTATACCCCGCAATCGGTGCTGGATCCAATGGAGGGCGGCGGCACCAGCCGCGAGGTCTGCGCGGACATGCAGATCCCCTATGCTGGCTATGATCTGCACAGCGGCACCGACAGCCTGCACGATGAGATCGGCTCTGGCTACGATCTGATCTTCTGGCATCCACCATACCACGATATGAAGATCTATAGCGATGACCCACGCGATCTCAGCCAAATGGGTTCACTGGCGATGTTTCAAGCCATGCTGCGCTCTGGCTATCGGCGCTTCTATGAACTGCTCAACCCCGGCGGGCGTTTGGTGATCCTCATGGGCGATCTGCGAAGGCGTGGGCGCTACGAACCACTCACCATTGATGTTGCGCGGCTGGATCGGGCGAACCTGGAAGGCATTATTGTCAAAATCCAGCATAATGTTAGCTCGAATCGCACCCAGTATACTGGCACATTTATCCCTATTCTGCACGAAACCCTCACCATCTTTCGGCGACGCAGCGATTAAACAAAAAATCGGTATAATGCTGCCCATGAGGAAACGTGTGCTATTGATTGATCCATTACGTGTGCGTGCGGCAACAACCCTCGCTGCCATACGCGCCGGAATACTCGATTGGCGTCCGCTTGCGTTGGCCATGCTCTGTGCCCTGCTCACGCTGCTAGTGGCTCAATTCCCACCTAATTATGTATTCGATGTTGGTGTCAACCGTGGCTCGCTCAGCGATGAACCATTCCTGCAGAGCTTTTATCCCACCGAAGGCGAATGGCCAAACGGCCTGTTTCGTTGGTCGCGCACCGAATATGCAACGATTGAAATGCCTGGTCTTGGTCGGCGGGGCGTCATTCTGGGCCTGACAATCGCCTCCCACCGTTCGCAGCATGATCAATCGCAACCTGCCACGCTGCTCACCCTGCGCTACGATGGGCCAGGCGTTTCGCCCAGTTTCCGATTGCGCCGTGAAGCTGCCCACTATCTCGTCTATCTGCCGCCCACAGCGTTACCTGATGGCGCATTACGGGTACGGCTGGATACGCCCACCTGGCAAAACCAGGGCGATAGCCGCGATGAAATTGGTGTGGCATTGGCGCAATCGGTGCGATTATGGAGTGTGCGGCCCACTGGCTTTATTCTGCCAGATCTTGGGTTGCTTGGCGGGTTGCCGCTTGGTGTCGTGCTGGTGTGGGGCACTGTACGGGTGTGTGGGTTTGCACGCCGCTCGGCGCTGCTGCTGGCTCTGCCGGTAGCAGCAGTGTTGCCATTGCTCACACTCATCGATGCGCCGCGGGCTGGTTTCCTTGGCCCCTGGCTGCCAGCTTTTGGCCTGCTGTTGCTTGGTTCATCGGCAGTGGCGTTGCTTACACTGCCCACTATCCTGCGTTGGTGTGGGACTCCTGCGCCAGCAGCAGCCCTGCGCTGGCTTGCGCTGTTGGTCGCTGTAACTATTGCACTCAAATATGGCGGGCGGCTGTATCCCGAATCGATGCCAGGCGATTGGCAGCTGCATATTAACCGCTTTACCATCACAGCTCTTGGCGATCTGGCAATTCAGGCCAAGCATCGCGGGTTGCCATTTCCATTCCCGCCTGGCTATTATCTCGATATTGCGCCATTCACGCTGCTTGGGTTGGATATTCGGCCCGTTCTGCCTGTGCTGGCCGCACTCTTTGAAGCCGCCAGTATCCCATTGATCTATGCCATCCCGGCTCGCCTGATCGGCAGTTCTCGCATGGGCCTGTTGGCCGCTGCAATCTACGCACTCACCGCAACTGGCTTCATGAACACATGGTTCTCGTTTCACACCCAGGTTTCAACCCAGTTCTTCACCGCACTGCTCATGCTGGTGCTGGTCGTATCCTGGCCACGCTACGATACTCCGCGAATCTGGTGGCCGATTGTGTTCCTGCTTGGCCAACAATTCCTTGGCCACATCGGCACGTTTATCAATGCTGGCTTGCTTGGCGCTCTGGCGATTATGGCATTGTGGGTGCGAGCAACCAACCAGCAGGAGCGGCGCGCAACACTGGCGCTGCTAACTGCTGGAATGGCAGCAGGTATCTTCGTGCTGCTGTTCTACTATAGCGCCTTTGCGGGCCTGATCATCGAACAGGTTAGCGGTGTTGCCAATCGCGGGCTACTCGATGTCAGCGGCAAGAAACCAGTTCCAGCAGCAACCTACCTGCAGGTATTGTGGCAGGGCGGCCTGATCACCCACTATGGCTTCTTCCCTGTGCTGTTGGCCATCCCTGGCGCGCTTGCCATCACCCGCCGTCTGCGCCATTCGGCACTGCCAGTGTTACTATGGGGCACATGTGTCGTCAGCCTGGGGCAGGCACTACTGCCATTCATAACACAATCCGCAATCACAACCCGCTGGCTGACCTTCGCCGCATGGGCTGTTGCGGTGGCTGGCGCAGCGGGGCTATTGCTATGGTGGCGGCGTGGCCGTGCCGCCAGAATCGCCGCACTCGCCATGGCTGGCTATGTCTGCTGGATCACCGCGATCATCATCATCGAAGCCATGACCCAGCGCCTCCCGCCAATTGAACCATTCTAGTGCCAGGGGCAGAAACCAGGAGTCAGAAGTCAGGAGTCAGGAGTCAGAATTGAGCACAAAGGAACCAAGCAACAATCGGCATATGAGACAATCGAACCTTGGTTCTTGGTTCTCAGCCTTTGGTTCTTGGTTCTTGGATTGAAAAGCCTCGGTGCATCCCCTGCGATCATGGCCTGCCCATCCCTCGTCTGCATCCGAAACGTCTTTTTCGTGGGTCAGCAGACGATCCAATGCTGAGAATGAACAAAGGAACACAGAAAGGATCAAAGGAATGGTTGACCCGGTTCTCGGTTCTGCAGTTAAGTGGTTCAGCTATTCTCCGCCCTCGGCAACTCAAACGATGCCCACAGCAGCAATAGAAAACTGATGTAATTGATCGGTGTTCGGATACTATTCAACATATTCCAGGAGTCACGGGCATTCTGCCAATCGGCTGGTGGCTGCGCGCTATCCCAGGTTTGAACATAATTATTGATCGGCACATTCAACACAATCGTAAAAACACTCACACCAAAGCAGAATAATAACCAGCCAACAAACGTCAAGCGCCAGAATGTCGTTCCGCGCTGCTTCCATAACTTGATCAGTGGATAGAGTGGTAGCAGCATCGATATCGTTGCCACAAGAATGACACTAATTGGCAGGCCATCCAAGCTTGTAATCAGGCCCTGTTCGACCTTGGTATATTCGGATGCATTCAGCATATTCAACGTCGGAATGACACCCTGTGCAAAGGTGTACAGTAACCCCGCAAACAGCCCAACCCCAAATGTGTACACAATATGGGCGATCCTGATATCACGCATCGTCATCATCTCCTGATTGCCTGCTTCTCATACAAGCGAGTATAATGATGCAAATCGCAGTGGTCTATGCTAAATCGTCCGTGTTGTGTGTCTGATCGTCTAGGCTGTTTGACGAGGTGTATGAACCAATGGATGTATTAACGGATGTGCTCAACACATTACGTCTGAAGAGTAGCCTGTATTGCCGTTCCGCATTAAGTCGGCCATGGGGACTACGCTTTGTTCAACACACAACCGCCGTCTTTCACGCAATCCATGGAGATACCTGCTACCTGATGCTGGAAGATACCCCGACACCAATTCAACTCGCTGCTGGCGATATCATTTTGTTGCCATATGGCACAACCCATGTTATTGCCGATGAACCAACCTCGCCGCTCTACCCAGATACTCGCATGGAGTATGATGCCTATCGCACATGCCAGCTTCTTGTGCCACGCGATGGCACAGAGAGCACCACGCTGCTATGTGGCACCTTTCACTTCGAGAATGCCGAGAGCCACCCACTCTTGACGCTTCTGCCAGCCATGATCCACATCCATGCCGATAATGGGCAATCGCCACATGGCATGCAAGCAACACTCACCCATATGGATGCAGAGGCAACCGCCAATCGCCCGGGTGGCGATCTGCTGATTCGGCGCTTGGCCGATGTCCTATTTGTGCAAATAATGCGCTATTGGATAGAGACGCAATCGGCTGGATCGAAAGGCTGGTTGGCGGCACTGCGCGATGTACAGATAGGCAAAGCGCTGCAACTCATCCACCAACAACCTGATCTGCCATGGACCGTGGCGACACTCGCAGGCGGTGTTGCAATGTCCCGTTCCGCATTTGCGCTTCGGTTTATGGCACTCGTAGGCGAACCACCAATGGAATATCTCACCCGTTGGCGTATGCAACTCGCTGCCGAAATGCTCAAACACGGAGCAACCGTCACGCAAGCAACACAGCGTATCGGCTACGAATCGGAAGCAGCCTTTCGCAAAGCATTCAAACGCGAATTGGGCATTCCACCAGGCTTCTACCAACGCCCAAACCACACAGGCGTGTAGGGAGCGATTGCACACGCGAACAATGGAACAAGTGAACAAAGCAACAATCGATTCTTGATCTCAGCTCTTGATTCCGTCGTTCCGCAGTTTCGCAGGGGTGCGGCGTATTCTTATGGAATGGTCGGGTGCGGACCCATGTGTCCGCCAACCAGTGCGGAACAGCGCGGGCCGCCGCAGAAGTTTACGTCACACCCGTTCCGCAGTTTCGCAGTTTCGCAGTTCTCGGTTCTTGGTTCTTGGTTCAGAATTCTGACTCCTGACTCCTGACTCCTGACTCCTCCGCTCTCGGTTCTTGGTTCAGAATTCTGACTCCTGACTCCTGACTCCTGACTCCTCCGCCCTCGGTAACGTAAAACAAACCTGCGTTCCCTGTTCGCGTGTGCTCATAATCCAGATCTGCCCACCATGCGCCTCGATAATGCCTCGCGCAATTGCCAACCCCAACCCAGCTCCACCCGTCGCCCGTGAACGTGATTTCTCACCACGGTAGAAGCGTTCAAACACATGCGGCAGATCCTCGGCGGAAATCCCTTCGCCAGTATCGGCTACCTCAAACACAACCGATTGCCCAATTTGGCGCTGGGCTGCCTGTGGGTGTTCAGCTACTCGTTGATCGGTATAGGCCTTGACACGCACCTGCCCGCCGCCTGGCGTATGGCGTATGGCATTCGAGATCAGGTTGTAGATCACCCGCTCGATCTTCTGTGGCGCACACTGCACCCGAGCAAGCCCTGCCTGGATATCGGCATCTAACGATACATTCCGTTCAGTTGCCTGCACCCGCAGCGCCTCAACAGCATCCGTCACCAGATCACCAGGCGCAACCCGCTGCAGATCAAGCCGCAATGCGCCAGCATCGATCTGCGATAGTTCGAACAGATCATCGATTAGGCTACTCAGATGCCCAATCTGGCTGCGCATCGTCGTCAGGTAGCGTTGAACCGTCGCTGGATCTTCAACCAACCCATCGCTGAGGGCCTCGACCATCGCCCGCACGGAGGCCAGCGGCGTCCGTAGATCATGGGAAATCGCCGCGATCAGATCACGCCTGGCCGCTTCGAGGCGTTTGCGCTCGCTATCGCTCATGGCCAACCGATCAGCCATCCGGTTAAATTCGAGCGCAATATCGGTGAGTTCATCGCTTCCATCTGTAGCAACGCGTGCTTCCAGATTTCCATCGCTCAATGCTTCTGCACCCATACAGATTGCAATTGCACGCTGGGCCAGGGTACGGGCCAGAATATAGCCGAGCGATACCGAAACAACCGCAGAGAACAGCAGTAACAGCACAAGCAGAATCAGATCATGGTCGGCAGAGATGAACATCATCCGGGCAGTAAACAGCACATTGAAGATCGCAATCGCAATCCCGATTGCATAGACCAACGTGATCTGCTGCCAGAGTTTGCCGCGCCCACGCCGTAGACGGCTAATCGCAATCGTGCTGGCTCCGAGTGAGATCACCCCGGAAAAAATCAGATAACTTACCAAATCAGAAACATCCTGGCGTGGCGCTCCCAACCAACCAACCGCCAGCAGTAATGCCAACCCCAACCCGATCAACAACCCCAACCCCAGTGGCAACATTGGCCGCCGCACGGCAATCGGGGAAACTGTTTGTGACACATGCGATATCTGTGATACTGGTGGTGTTGTCATGCTGGGCGCTCCAATTTATACCCAATCCCCCAGACTGTCTGAAGCAGCTGAGGGTTGGCCGGATCGGTTTCGATCTTCTCACGCAGCCGCCGGATATGAACCGTCACCGTGCTCATGTCACTGGCAAAGGTAAAGCCCCACACCTGATCAAGCAGTTGTTCACGCGTAAAGACCTGCCCAGGATGGCGCATCAAAAATTGGAGCAGATCAAACTCGCGCACCGTCAGGTTGATCGTTAGCCCATTGAGCGTCACTGCTCGTGCCGCTGGATCGAGCCGTAATGCCCCAAGCATAATACTCGTTGAAGCCGGCGTGCTGGGTGCCGCAGATGCCGCAACCGCCGACATCAACCGTAGCACGGCTTTGACCCGTGCGACCAATTCTCGTGGGCTGAATGGTTTGGTGACATAATCATCGGCACCTAATTCCAAACCAACCACTCGATCCGTCTCTTCGCTACGTGCCGTGAGCATAATAATTGGAATATACACACCAGTGCGAATCTGGCGAGTCACTTCTAGGCCACTTAAGCCGGGCAACATCAGATCAAGAATAATCAGATTCGGTTTGCGTTCCGCGACCATCTGCAGCGCGCTGAGGCCATCCGCAGCGGTAATAACCTGGAAGCCCTCACGTTTGAGGTACAACTCGACAACCTCAACAATTGTTGGTTCATCATCGACAACAAGAATAATCTCGCTACTCATCGAGAACACCTCCACATATAGAAGTATCGTGGCTGCAAATTATCTATAGCTAACGAAATGCTTACAGGATACACTACAGAAACTGTAATACCTCTGTTACTATTCTACAAGCTCCTGGCCTTAGTATCGGCAGTGTGAACCACCAGAATACGAAAGGATCAGCCGATGAACCGCCGAACCATGCTGCGTGCAAGTGCATTGGCTATGTTTCTTACGGCATGTGGCCGAACGAGTATGAAAACGGAAACAAACAGCGCTACCATGAACGACTCAGCTCAACCAGCGAATGTTACACTCCCAGATGGCCCGCCTGCCCCTGATTTTGTTGGCGGTGGAACCTGGCTTAATTCCGAACCACTGACGCTTGCAGCATTGCGCGGCAAGGTCGTGTTGGTTGATTTCTGGACCTATGGCTGTATCAATTGCATCAATACCCTCCCGGCTGCACGCGGATGGTGGCAGCGCTATCAGGATAAGGGATTGGTAATTGTTGGCGTGCATACGCCAGAATTTGCTTCCGAACACGAAACAGAGAATGTGCGCGCTGCATTAGTTCGCGAACAGATTAGCTGGCCAGTTGTGCAGGATAACGATTATAAAATCTGGCAAGCCTATGGAAATCACTACTGGCCACATTTTTATCTTATCGATCATCGTGGCAGGATGATCTATGATCATATTGGCGAAGGTGCGTATGATCTCACAGAACAAAAGATTGTTGCTGCACTTGCTGCGGCTCATGCATAAATGATGTGTTTATGGGAATACGTGATTACTAGCGATATTCGCCCAATCTGGCAAAACGTGGTACACTAATAATAGATGATTGAAATATTGTATTTAACAATGTCTCAATCATAACAGCAACCCTTCGTAGTTTGTACACGCAAAGCGGGGGTTTGGGGCGCAGCCCCCAAGAAAATTCCTCCTCTTTTACAAATCCGGTAGATTGCTATAACATCGGCCAATTGCGGTTACGCGATCACGGAATCGGCCAATTACGATGTCAAACGAGCGAAATCGATTACTACGAGCCGAGTCAACCGGAAGTGTTGCTGAGTCAACCATTCGGGGTGTGTTGATGGGCCGTGGCTATGTTGAACTCGGTGTTCAGGAGGCACTCGAAGCCGAACCTGAAGCCCAGCAGACGGCCATGTTTCGTGATTTTGGGCGTCGCTCGCGGCCAACCCGCCTGTTTGTTGCCCAATTCCCGATAGGCCATAGTATCTATGGGCTGCCACTCAATGCCGATTTCTGGGTGCGCGGCGCACCAGGCTACCCCCAAGGCCTGGCTATTGAAGTCAAGTGGCAACAATCGACGGGCAGTGTCGATGAGAAATTCCCTTATCTGGTGCTGAATATCCAACAGTGCTACCCCTGCCCGGCACTCGTTATTGCCGATGGTGGTGGCCAACGGCCCGGTGCGATCCAATGGCTGCGATCTCAGGTTGAGGGCAACTTGCTTGGCGTCTATAGCGTAACAGAGTTTTTGGCCTGGGCGAATCGCAAACTTTAATTTTTTGCCAAAAGATGCGCCTGCTGCTATAATCGCTCGCATACGCCGACCATACCGCAGTGGCGCGCCGAGATCGGCGCGTTTTGCATAGTGGTCTGGTAATCTCTGAACATGGAGGAAGATTCTCATGCGCAAATCGTTCGTTGCGATGCTGCTGACCCTGGCGCTGCTTGCTGCCTGTGGTCAGGCCCAACCTGCTGCCGCCCCAACGGCTGCTCCTGCCGCCGCTCCAACCGCCGCTCCTGCTGCTGCACCGACAGCAATGCCAGAGCCAACCAAGGCTGCCGAACCAACCACCGCTCCAGCTGAGCCAACCAAGGCTGCCGAGCCGACCACAGCGCCAACGGCTGCTAAATTCAAGGTTGGCCTTGTCACCGATGTTGGTAAGGTCAACGATGGCACATTCAACCAGTATGCCTACGAAGGCCTCAAGCGGGCCGAGAAGGAACTTGGTGTTGAAGTTGCCTTCATTGAAACCCAGGATCAGGCTGACTATGGCAAGAACATGCAGCAGTTTGCTGATCAGAAGTTCGACATGATCATCGGCGTTGGCTTCCTGATGGGCGATGCGCTCAAGGAAGCTGCCACAAAGAACCCCAACATCAAGTACGCAATCGTCGATAATGCCTACGATCCACCGATCCCAAATGTTGCGGCGCTTGTGTTCGCCGAGGACGAGGCCGGCTACTTGGCTGGCGTTCTGGCCGCATCACTGACTAAGAGTGGCACGGTTGCCGCAGTTGGTGGCATCGAGATCCCACCAGTCCAGAAGTTCTTGATTGGCTATGAGAATGGTGCCAAGTCGGTCAAGGCCGACATCCAGGTCAAGAAGGTCTATATCGACTCATTCACCGACCGTGCCCGTGGTGGTGAGGCAGCCAAGAGCTTTATTGCTGAGGGTGCCGATGTGATCTTCGGTGCCGGTGGCCAGACAGGCTCGGGTGGCATTCAGGCCGCAGCCGAGAGTGGCGTGTATGTCATTGGCGTCGATCAGGACGAGTTCGTGACGACATTCAAGGCTGGTTCGGCTCCTGGTGCCGATAAGATCGTTTCGAGCGCGATCAAGCGTGTCGATGTTGCTGTGTTCAGCGCGATCAAGGATGCACAGGCAGGCACCTTCAAGGGCGGCACAGTCGTGTTCAATGCCAAGAATGAGGGCGTTGGCCTGGCACCGTTCAACAAGGCCGATAGCGTTGTTCCAGCAGATGTCAAGGATCTGATCAAGAAGACAATTGCTGGCCTGGCCGATGGCTCGATCAAGACCAATGTTGTTCTGAAGTAGGTTCAACCAATCATCAGATAGCAGTGAGGCGCGTGGCAGCAATGCCCGCGCCTTATTTGTTTGCGTACAGACGTGGTACAATAGCGCGCAAGTTTCCAAACCCTCTAATGCAGTACGGCCCACGTAACAATCTGGTTTGAGAAGGGCTTTAGCCCGTTACAAAGTGATGCGCGATAGCGCAACATCTACGCTTTAGCGTACTAGCCTGATGGAGACGTTCGATGACGCCAGTCCTCGAAGTTCGGAACATAACCAAGCGTTTCCCTGGTGTCCTGGCGAACGATAAGATTAGCTTCACTCTTGAAGCCGGCGAGATCCATGCCTTCCTTGGCGAGAATGGCGCGGGGAAATCCACCCTCATGAATATCCTGTATGGGCTGTATGCGCCAGATGAGGGCCAGATCCTCGTGAACGGCAAGGAAGTAACCATCCGTGGCCCAAATGATGCGATTCAGCTTGGCTTGGGTATGGTTCATCAGCATTTCATGCTGGTGCCGATTCTGACGGTTGCGGAGAATGTAACCCTTGGCACCGAGATGACCAAAGGAATCCTGCTCGATTCTGAGCGTGCCAATCGCCGTGTCCGCGAACTTTCACATCAGTATGGCCTGGATGTTCCTCCTGATGCACTCGTCCAGGATCTACCTGTTGGAATTCAACAGCGCGCCGAAATTATCAAGGCACTCTATCGGGGTGCCGATTTTCTGATTCTGGATGAACCAACCGCCGTGCTGACACCGCAAGAGGCCGATGATCTGTTTGTGGTGATCGAGTCGCTGCGCAAGCAGGGTAAATCGATCATCTTCATTAGCCATAAACTTCGGGAAGTACTGGCAATCGCCGATCGCATTACCGTTTTGCGCCGTGGCCAGGTTGTTGGCACTGTCCTACCCAAGGATGCAACAGAAGAAAGTCTGGCCTCCATGATGGTTGGCCGTGAGGTGGTGCTGACGGTTCCGAAGGGGCCAGCGCATCCAGCAGCAGATGTATTGCAGGTCGAGGGCCTGACGGTTATGGATGATCGGCTCACGGTGGCTGTCGATCACCTATCGCTGCATGTTCGGGCTGGAGAAGTGCTTGGTATTGCTGGCGTGCAGGGCAATGGTCAAACAGAATTGGTTGAGGCGATCACAGGATTACGGCCACTGATGGCGGGCCGGGTTACGCTGCTTGGTCAGGATCTGACTGGCGCATCGCCGCGTGATATCATCGAGGCGGGTGTTGCACACATCCCCGAAGATCGCCACCGCCATGGGCTAGTCCTCAGCTACCCAATTTCCGATAATCTGGTGCTTTCGACCTACTATCTCGATCCATATGCACACGGGATTGTGATCAACGAAGCCGCAATCATGGATCGTGCCAAGGATTTAGTTGAAGAATTTGATGTGCGTACATCAAGCGCAGTCGCGCTTGCCTCGACACTCTCTGGTGGTAATCAACAGAAGGTCGTTGTGGCTCGCGAATTCTCGCGCCCAATCAAGCTGCTGATCGCCGCGCAACCAACCCGTGGTATTGATGTCGGTTCAATCGAATTCATTCATCGTGGAATCGTGCGGCAGCGCGATGAGGGCATTGCAGTTCTGCTTGTCTCAGCGGAATTAGATGAAATATTGGCATTGGCTGATCGAATCGCCGTGATGTTCAAGGGCAAGATAATCGCAACCATTGCGCGAGAAGATGCAACCCGTGAGGGAATTGGCCTGTTGATGGCTGGGATTGTCGAGCAACCTGCGTAGCAAATGGGCAGGGGCGCGCTATATCGCGTCTGTACGCTTCAGGGTAATAGAAGGAATAAGCTGATGTCCAGCACCGAGCAAGCATCGTCTCCACCAGATGGTCGGTCGGCTGGCCGTGTTCGAATTGATCTGCGCCAGTTATTGATCGAGTTGCTGGTGCCGATCCTGGCGATCTTCACGGCGCTTGTGATTGGCGCATTGATCATTGTGGCAACCGGCGCAAGTGTGACAGCCGCCTATAGTGGGCTGTTTCGTGGCGCGCTTGGCACACCACAGGCATTGGCCAATACACTCGTTGCCGCGACGCCCTATATTTTTGCTGGATTAGCCGTTGCGCTGGGCTTCAAGTGTGGCCTGTTCAATATCGGTGCCGAGGGCCAATTGGTGATGGGCGCGATATCTGCTGCTGTTGCGGGAGCAGCCTTCACTGGCCTGCCAGCGATTATTCATCTGCCGATTGCGCTTATAGCAGGCATTCTTGGTGGTGCGCTATGGGGCGGTATCGCTGGCTTCCTGCGCGCTAAGACAGGTGCGCACGAGGTGATCACAACGATCATGCTCAACTATATCGCCATCCGCCTCACCGATTATCTGATCAAAGTACCGCTCAAGGATCCAGCAGCCAGCGCGCCACGCACGCGCTTCATTTCCCCAGCGGCGGAACTGCCGTTTTTGTTCGGGGCCGATTATCGCCTGAATGCTGGGTTTATCTTGGCGATTCTGGCAGCTATTTTGATCTGGTGGTTGCTGAGCAAGACAACAATTGGCTTTGAGATCCGTACGGTTGGTGCGAACCCGAATGCAGCCCAGTATGCTGGCATGAGTATTACCCGCAATTTTATCCTGGCAATGGCGCTTAGTGGTGGCCTGGCTGGTATGGCAGGCGCTTCAACAGTACTTGGCCTTGAGCATAATCTGAAGGCCTCCTTCTCGGCTGGGTATGGCTTCGATAGTATTGCAATTGCGCTATTGGCCCGCAGTAATCCGCTTGGAATCATCCCTGCTGCCATCTTCTGGGGCGCGCTGCGTAATGGTGCTGGCCTGATGCAGCTAGAGAGTGGAATCTCGATCAATCTGATCAATATTGTTCAGGCACTCGTGATTGTGTTCGTTGCCGCCGATCAGATCGTTCGCTGGATCTACAGGATCAAGCGCAAGGGCGGTAATCAGGTGGTCTTTACCCGTGGCTGGGGTGGCTAACACACAATAGCCGATAGACCGATGACCGATAGCCGATACCCATAGAGACAGGGTTGATCATATGACCAGCGGATTTCAGTTTAATCGCCAGCGAATTATTGGAATGATCGGGATTGCTGTCTCAGCCCTGCTCTTCTGGCTGGTCAGCGGTGCCGTCGCACTCGATAAGATCTCGACCCTGCGAATTACCTATCCAGGAGCCAAGCCAACTGATCCGCCACTGCTTGATATTCCGTTGCCGACGGTTCTGACAACTGGGATTCTGGTGGTGCTGCTGATTGCTGGCGCGATCTACCTGATTGTACGCCAGCCACAACAGTTCGTATCGATCTATATGGGCTTACTGATCTTCGCAACGATCTTTATTATATTGATCTGGGCGATCAATGGCAGCCGCACCGATCTGGTGGATATGCTGGCACGCATGGTTCGGTTGGCAACCCCGATTGTGCTTGGATCGCTGGCAGGGATTTTGTGCGAACGTTCTGGTGTGGTCAATATTGCCGTTGAAGGCTTGATGTTGACAGCAGCTTGTATGGGTTTCATTATTGCGCTTGTTACCGGTAATACCTGGCTTGGGCTACTGTGTGCGATTGCCTCGGGTGGTATCCTGGTGATGTTGCATGCACTGCTGGCTATTCGCTTCAAGACCGACCAGATCATCAGTGGGACTGTTATTAATATTCTGGCTGTTGGTGTGACTGGCTTTTTACGCAATAATCTGATTCTTCCATTAGAGCAGCGCGGAACAAGTGGTGGGTCGCTTCAGGCATTTCCGATTCCATTGCTCGCCGATATTCCCGTGCTTGGCCCGATCTTGTTCAACCATCGCCCGATCACATACATGATGCTCATCCTCGTCCCTGTCTTTCATATTCTGTTGTTTCGTACGCCATGGGGCCTGCGCACCCGTGCAATTGGCGAGCATCCGCGTGCTGCCGACACAATGGGCATTGATGTCAACCGCATGCGCTATATGAATGTCTTTTTCTCGGGGTTATTGGCTGGGCTGGCGGGTGCCTGGTTCTCACTTGAGGCAACATTCAATTTCGATGATCTGATGACCAATGGGCGCGGGTTTATTGCGATGGCCGCAATGATCTTCGGCAAATGGACGCCATTTGGGGCAATGGGTGGCGCACTTATTTTTAGTTCGGCCGATGCGCTTCAGATCAAGATCCAGGGCTTTGATTTCGCATTGCCGCCGCAATTCCTGCAAATGCTGCCATATGTAATTACGATTATCGTTCTCGCTGGCGTTGTTGGCCGGGCACGCCCACCGGCGGCAATTGGTACGCCATATGAGAAATAAGGAGAAATGATCATTGTTGCTCTCAGTTATTATGCCATGCTATAACGAAGAAGCCACCATTCGCGAAATTATTGAACAGGTTCTGGCGGTTGAGTTTGAGAAAGAACTCATTATCGTCGATGATCATTCGCGTGATCGGACCCCTGAGATATTGCGCGAGTTGGCCGCGATCCACTCAGAGCTGCGGGTGGTTCGACAACCCACCAATATGGGCAAGGGTACGGCCATTCGTACTGGTTTAGCGTTGGCAAATGGCGAAATTGCAATTGTTCAGGATTCCGATCTCGAATACGATCCAAACGATTATTATGAACTGCTTCGGCCAATTGTCGCTGGTCGTGTCGATATTGTGTTTGGTTCACGCTTCATGGGCCGCCACACAGGGATGTATTTCTGGAATGCACTCGGGAATAAAGGCCTGACATTTATTACCAATTTCCTGTATAACTGCTGGATCGATGACATGGAGACCTGCTATAAGGTTATGCGAACGTCGATCTTCCGTAGCCTCAATCTTGAGAGCAACGACTTTCGGATTGAACCGGAAATTACCGCGAAAGTGCTGCGCCTTGGCTTCAAAATCTATCAGGTGCCAATCTCCTATATGGGCCGTACCTATGAAGAAGGCAAAAAAATTAAATCGAGTGATGGCATTAAAGCCGTTTTTAGCCTGTTACGCTATCGATCCTGGCGTGGCACACCTCCCACTATTCCTCCAATCGATCCAACTGATGCAGAACGTGCTATGAACATCATTCGCCAGCGAACTACAGTACGCGCACACCAATAAGCCAATTGCCCATAATTCGACCATATGTGCCAATATTGTGACAGTAGGTGTCACAAGGCTGTGCTATTCTCATAGAAAGAGCAGCACAGAAAGGAGCCCACGCATGGCGAATGATCAACTACACCCTGCTGCGTTCAGTGGTTGGGCGTATCGGCTGTTGCCGCTTGGAAGGCAGCTATTGTTGGTTCCTGAGGCGGCCCTGATGGTTGGGTTTGTTGGTATAAGCGTGGCACTTGGCGGGAGCACAATGACGGGGACGGTGATTGTGCTTCTTACGATCCTCTTGGTTGCGCGGGTTGGTGCTATCTATCTTGCACAGGCTACATTAGCTGCGGCGCGCTATGCAGAAGCCGAGCAGATCGCCCGATTTGCGAATTTCCTACACCCATGGTCGGCAGATACTCTCGCACTGCGTGGCGTCATCGCATTGATGAGCGGCTCGCAGGAGCGGTCAATCTGGTTCCTCCAGCGCTCACTGGCACTATTTCCTGCTGCTGCTGCGACTCAAGCTGCTCTCAGTGGCGCGCTACTCAGCCTTGGGCGTGGCTCGGCTGCTCGGATTGCTGCCCAACAAGCATTGGAACTTGATCCATCCTGTGCGGTGGCGTTTCTGTATCTGGCGGAGGCCGAACGAATCGATGGCATCTCCGCGCTTGAAGTTGAGGATACATTACGATCTGGCCTGACCGTTGCCCAGCGTGCTGATGATGTTGTTGCGCTCCGTTGTGCTCTGGCGGCCTTGCTGCTCAGTGAGGATCGTGCTGCTGAGGTATCGCTAGTGCTTGGGGGCCTGGATCGCTTGATTGAGCATTGTACGCCAGCAGTGCAGGCCCGTTTGCGGTTTCGCTATGGAGAATTGCTTCTGGCTCATGGCCAGATCGACCGTGCGCGCGAGTATCTTCAACAAACCGTGATGATCGATGTATCAGCCAATGCAGGTAGTTCATTCAGCAGCAAGATATAATCCTCGGTTACCTGTTGCGATGAATGCTCCTGAAGATGCCTGGTGAGCAATTCTGCTTGACAGCCTCTACATATTCGGGTGAGGTAAGTGGTGGGCAATTCTGCACCGCATCACAGAATTCCTGTGGCGGTGCATAGTTATGCTTATTGATATAGTGCAACAGTAACTCAGGATACACATACAAAAAACCATGCCCAGGAATAACGAAGCTGGTGTCGTTTGCAGTTTTTTGGCATAATGTGCATTCATCAATACCCAGGAACGCAATAGCTACAGGCGCTGGCCGTGGCAGTTGTTGCAGTTTTACGATGATTGCTGGATCGATAGTTGCCTGCGTGAATGCATGTGATTGATCAATCCAACCAATGGCTTTGAGCTGTTGTGCGGCCTTGTCCCCGAAGCGAGTCCATGGCGAAAGATCCTGATAGTAAAACATCATATTCCTTCCTATATACATTATTACTCTGATAGCTGCGATAGCTGCGATAACTGTGATAATTGTTGCTGTGAGTGTGTTTAGCACACTCACAGCTTGGGATTTCCTAATACACGTAATCTGGCACCGGCAGCATCGGAACGCCTTCAAACAGCCTCCAAAAGCCATCGGGCGTCTGTAGTTGTCCATCTGGATGAGGGTACACTACTACTGTACTTGCCAGGACTACCGTCCGAAGTTCCCATGCTAACTTTTGTGCAAAGCCAGTAGAGAACTTGCCAAGCCAGCAAGAGACCAGGCGGATCGGTGGCATCTGCTCCTGGTAGAAGAACCGAATGATTGCAGCAACTTGCATTGGTGTAAGCTGCACATCTATGCCGTCGCGTTGATATGCTGCAAACTCACCATCATGAAATCCATGCGTGATAAGATCACAGAACCCTGGCAGCATTGGTGCTTTGAATGCATTCTCGATTGGTTCATCCAGTGGGCCGATAGCGATTCGGTTCTGCGTATACGTGACAGGAATGCCAAACATGGTCGTATGGGTAGCATTGTCTAGGTTGTTTTGTGTTGATTGGTTTGTGGTGCTCATTGGATAGCTCCTTGTTGTAGTGCAAGGACATACCAATGAGCAGCCCGTCCCCAACCGGGACAGCCAGTTCATGGCATGTCCTCGGTTAGAGGTAGAAATTCAGTTGTGTAGGTGGCGTGTAGCTTGGCTACACGCCATTGATCATTCGTTTATTTGGCTACTCAAGAGACTAGCGGCCGTGGATCATCAGTATCATGAGTATGCCAGCCGACGGAATTGGTGCAAGCAGCTCCATTCAGTTCCCAATATGGGCAGGGTGGGGCTGATCGCTATGCCGGATGGGGCATATCAATTGCCCCAAGACGGATAAAACAATGGCACTGGCGTGATCGGGAGTCGCGCCAAGTAGCGGATACATATCACTTGCGTGATAGGGTGGACGATCCTCTACCGATGTTTCATCATGGTTAGTGATGATTGGTTAGTAGGGAATGCATCTCGGGCCGCAAACATGGAGCCGGGCGTGCGCGCTCACTCAAGAAACGCAAGCGAGACCGGCAGGCTGGGTGTCGGCGGCCCGAGATGTCGGTTCCGCCACCCAGAAATGCACCCTTCCTATGGGGAAGAGATTATCTGTTGGATCGAATGATCGCCATTCCGTTTGGCGCGCACACTGGCCCGGCGGATTGCCTGCGCTTCACGCGGGCTGGCTGGTGTGCCCTCAATCAGCTCGACATAACCAACCACAACTCGGTTACGAGTTGCCTGAGCCAGTTTGCGGCGTTCGCGCTGATGGCGGCGTTCTGCCTGGCGGAGTGTATCCGCATCTGTGATAGCGATTCTACGTGTTTCCCATTCTGCATCTAACGTAGCGATAGCTTGCTCTACATCAGGCCCCTGTAGATCGATAACGATCCGCTCAAGCATTCCTTCAACTGCAACACGATTGCCAGGCCGCAGGAGATTTGGCGCATCTGGATGTTGTAGCGGCACCACAATTGGTACTTGCTCGATCATGAACATGCGCGAACGAGTGGCAGTACGCTGCTGTTCAATTGATACTTGTAGGGTGGTTGCGGCAAGCAGCACTCCAGGTCGGTATGGATGCCGCATAATGCGTGGTGCCGAGCGGATTACACCGCTCAATTGCACATCACAGCCGGGTTGCTCCTGATCATTGGCCAAACGGATAGCTTCGACATGGAACACAAGATCGTTTGTTTTTCGGCTTGGTTCGCCATCAAGTGAAAAACGCATATCGGTATGTTGCTCCCAGATCAACCGCCCAGATACAGCCAGGCGTGTGCCCGAAGAAACCCCGGTCATGAGATCGATCCCAGTAACACAGCGCCCAAGTTCAAGCGGTAGTGCATAGCTATGCCCAAATGGCGAAGGAACCTGAAGAACAATCTGGTCCGCGCTGCCCTGCAATTCATTACGCCGAATAATGCGAATGAGTTCGTGGCCACGGATGGTCTGTAGTTCGAGTACCCCCACCACGGTTGCCATATTTCCGCTGTGAGTCCATTCAGTTCTGAGTGTATCGTCCATAGATTTTGCTCCTCCCTGACGCATTTCCTAGTGTGAATGTACCCGAGCTTGTCCATGCAAACAAGGCCGTCGAAAGTCCCCTCATGGGCTGCTATATTGGCGTGTCTGGTACGGTACTATGAACCACCTGATCAAGGATTTTGTTGGCTGATCGTATGGCACGAATGCGGCTTGTGGTGTACAATACAGGTGTGTACACGAAAACGTGAGGTATTTGTTAAGTATGGAATTAGCACTCATTCTCGTGCTTTGTATTGCAAATGGCCTATTTTCGGCAACAGAGCTATCACTGATATCGGCGCGGCGCAGTCGTTTGCAGCCGCAGGCGGATGCAGGGCAACAGGGAGCCATTGTCGCGCTTCAGCTTCAGGAGGATCCAAACCGTTTGCTTTCGACGGTGCAGATCGGGATTACGCTGATTGGCACACTGGCTGGTGCCTTTGGTGGTACGAGTATTGCCACTCAGTTTGGAATGATTCTGCAACCATGGTTGGGCAATTTCGCTGAGACGACCGCTTTCGTGGTTGTTGTGGCCTTCATCGCATATCTTCAGTTGGTGATTGGTGAACTTGTGCCGAAGCGCCTGGCGTTGCAGAGCGCGGAAGCAATTGCAACTCGTATGGCGCAGCCGATGCTATTTCTGGCAGCAATCAGCCGCCCGGTCGTCTGGCTGTTGACATTGTCAACCGAGGGGTTACTTATTCTGCTGGGCCGCCATCAAACCGAAGCATCGGGAGTCACCGAGGAGGATATCCGTCAGATTGTGCGCGAGGGAGCCGAGGGCGGCGCACTTGAGCCACAGGAGCACGCCATGATCGAGCGTGTGATCCGCCTTGGCGACCGTAGCGTGCGCCAGGTGATGACGCCTCGCCACGCTCTGAAGGCTGTTGATGGTGATCGGGCACTTGGTTCGGTGATCGATGAACTGCTTGAGATTGGCTTTTCGCGCTTTCCCATCTATGAACGGCAGCTTGATCATGTGATCGGAATAGCACATATCCGTGATCTGTTGCGGATCCATCGGAGTGACCCATCGCGGCTGGTGCGTGATGCCATGCGTCCGCCGCTGTTCGTGCCTGAGCGAAGCCGGGCTGCCGCACTCTTGGCGATCTTTCGCAAGCAGCAGCACATGGCGGTTGTTGTGAGCGAACTTGGCACAGTCGAAGGGGTTATCACACTTGAAGATGTTCTGGAGGAGATCGTTGGTGAAATTGCCGATGAATATGACGAAGCAGAGGAGGAGTTGTTTGTTGAGCGCGATGATGGCTCGTTCCTGATTGCTGGTTTGGCACCGATTGATCGAGTCCAGCAGACTCTAGCCATAGATGCGTTTCCAGAGGAAGAGCGCTATTCATTTGAGACTTTAGCAGGGTTCATTCTTAGCCTGCTTGGGCATATGCCACATACAGGTGATAAAGTCGATTGGAGTGGTTGGCGCTTTGAGGTTGTTGATATGGATGGACTGCGGATCGATAAAGTCCTGGCATCGCCACTAGCAAAGAGTTGAAACATAATCCGGCAATCAGGCCCACCGTGCTATAATAGGCTGCGATTAAGCTGGAACAGAGATGGCAACATCCAGACCATAATGCCCGACGTAGTTATGACAATAAACGTTGCATGCCCAGTGGCATTCAATCCAGGGTTTTGGGCGAACATGCTTAAAACTCTGTTTCGATCTGTGATGCGCTGTGTATGGGTATCGAGAGAGTGACGATGCGGGTAATTATTGCTGGTGCCGGGCCTGCTGGATTTGCGTGTGCAAAGTGGCTTGCTGATCGTGGCGATGAAGTTGTTCTGCTGGAAAAGCGCGCTGTTCCGGGTGGGAAGGTTTCGGCCTGGAAAGACGCTGATGGCGATTGGGTCGAGAGTGGTCTGCATGTCTTTTTTGGTGCGTACCACAATTTACTTGGGTTCCTGGCTGAATGTGGCTTGAGCGACAGCTTCGACTGGAAGCCAGCCGAGATGATCTTTGCTTCGCCAACACACGGCCTTGCACCAATTCGCTTTATTCCCTGGCTTCCAGCACCCCTGAATGGATTGGGTGGGGTGGCTGTTAGCCCGCTCCTGCCAACGCGCGATAAACTGCGCATGGGGCTTGGGCTTATTCGCCCAATCTTTGGCTCGCAGGCATATGTCGATGGCCAGGATAACGAGAGCTATGCCTCGTGGCATCTACGCCATGGAATGGGCCAGCATTCGCTTGATGCCGTGATGCATACCATGGCATTGGCACTCAACTTCCAACGCGCCGATAAAGTCTCGGCTAAACTTATGCTGACGGCCTTGCTCCATTTTGCGAAAGAAACCGATGCGCCGAAAATGGGCCTGGTGAAGGGTTCTCCGCACGAACGGCTGTGGGTGCCGCTGATCGCAAAACTTCAAGGGCAGGGCGTTCAGGTTGTGTTTAATCGCCGAGTTGAGCAGATACGCTATGATGCAAGCGAAAACCGCGTCACTGGTTTTGCCCTGGATGATGGCAGTGTGATCACCGGTGATCTGTATATTTCAGCTATGCCTGTTCATAGCTTGCGTAAGGCGTTGCCAGAATCGTTGCGACGGCTGCCGACATTTGAGGGGATTGGCCACCTTAAGGGACAGCCAGTGATTACGGTGCAACTGTACTTCGATAGGTTTGTGACGACGGTCAATAACTTGCTGTTTAGCGCAGGGACGCGTTTAAGCGTGTATGCCGATCTGGCGTTGGTCTCTCCAGATTATCACACCGGGCGTGGTTCGATCATCGAACTGGTTGTTGCCCCAGCAGAGGATCTCATTGGATCTGATGATGCGACAATTATTCAGGCAGTGCTGAACGATTTCTATATGCTGCATCCGGCGGCGCGTGATGCTGAGTTGATCAAGCATACGATTGTTCGTATTCCCAATTCTGTGTATCAGGCTCGCCCCGGCGTTGATCAGTATCGGCCTGATCAGGCAACTGAGGTTCCAAACCTCTTTCTTGCCGGCGATTATACTCAACAGGAGTTCATGGCCTCGATCGAAGGGGCTGTGCGGAGCGCAAAGCGCGCCATACAACGGATCGATACCCAACGAGCCGCATACCAGGATGGGTATGTAGAAATGGCTCTGCCAAGATAACACAAGTGATCAGGCTGTGCATTCTGACATGGTCATGATCTTTTCCCTGCCACGATGACGGGCTTTATGCCGATATATGGGGTTTGCATGGCTTCATTCGAGATCACGCTACATAATCGATATCGCGCCATCTACGCGATTGATGAACGCCCTGGCATGCGAGTGCTGCGCTGCCGCGATGATCAAACTGGCCGCCTGGTGCTCGTTGCTGAATTGTTGGCTGCATCTGAGGACGAACTGCGCGTCCTTGGAAGGTTTGCCAGCCAGATTGCAACTATTAGCCATGAAACGCTGCTGCCACTGACCGATCATTTTGTGAATGAGGGTCGCTATTATCTTGTTTGCGATGATCCCGGTGGCCAGGATCTTGAGCGGACGCTGCGGAGCCGCGGTGGGCCGCTGCCAGAGAATGATACTCTTGAGAATATTCATCGCCTGCTTGCAGGCCTTGAGTATCTGCATACGCAGAGTCAGCCGATCTATCTTGGCGATCCGACCAGCGCCGATATTTGGTTGCGGGAGAATGGTAACTGGGCATTGGCTCCATTCACATTGGTTCGGCCAATTGGAACAGCCCCTTCGCCCTATCGCGCACCCGAGTTGTCGTCAAGTGGTGCCGAACCATCTGCGGCAAGTGATGTGTACGCAATTGGTGCATTATGGTATCACGCCCTGACTGGTTGGCCACCACCGACGGCTGATCAGATCAATGCTGGTACACCGCTCAACCCTCCGCGCATACTCAACCCATCGATAACAACACTGAGTGAGCAAGCATTGCTGCGGGCCATGCAACTACGAGCACCGAACCGCTACCATACGGCGCGTGAGATGCGGGTGGCGCTGGAGACAGTCCGGATTATGGCCAGTCGCCCGGCTACATTTGCGATCGATACGACGGCGGTTGTGACACCGACTCTGCCTCCTATGCCAAATGTTCCGCCACCAGCACCAGAATATCCACCAAACTACCAGCCCGGACAAGCTCCGCCACCTGGGTATACGCCTGGTTACCAGCCAGCGCCCGTACCGCAACAGCGCGGCATGAGCGTTGGGTGTATTGTGGCATTGGCCGTCGTGCTGACCCTTGTTCTTGGTGTGGCCTGTTTAGCCGCAGCACTGTTGTTCACGCCACTGCGTAGCACGCTTGGCTTATCATCGGCAGGATTGCCTGGTGTTGTTGCCAATGCGGCAACGCCAGAACCTATTGCAACACCAGCGCCGATGAGCGTGACTGAGACGCCTGAGGCCACGCTACCACCATTAGCAACGCTTGAACCAATTGCCCTTGGCCCAAATGCGATAACGATTGATAGCGCCCAGGCAATTACTCAGACACGCGAGATTACGACGGCGCAGTTTGGGCCAGTTGCCTACTCGCCCGATGGATCGCTGCTGGCAGTCGCTGTGAGCCAACAAGTAAGTTTGCACGATGCCACAACCCTGAATGAAGTGACGACGTTTTCTGGGCATACCGGGAGCGTCACATCACTGGCCTGGTCCTCCGATAGTAAGCTGCTTGCGACGGGTGCCAGCACCGATAACACTATTCGGGTGTGGAATGTTCAGAGCCGCCAGATTAGCCATATTCTGACAGGCCATGAGGGCTGGATACGCAGCTTGGCGTTTGCTCCAACTGGCACGATCCTGGCTTCTGGAAGTACCGATCTCACGGTTCGGATCTGGGATGCGCAGAGTGGCATATTGCTGCAAACACTCAAGGGCCATACCGATTTGATTGGTGGGGTTGTGTTCACCCCGGATGGGAAGACGCTTGCTTCGGCATCGCGTGATGGCAGCGTGCGGTTATGGGAGGTGGCAACTGGCCAACAACGGCCAGAATTTTCGTTCCAAACCGATTTTGCCCAGCCTGGTCGGCGCTTCTATACAACAGGTGTCAGCTTCTCGCCAGATGGAAAGATGCTGGCGGTTGGTGCAACTGATGCGGTGGTCTATCTTCTTGATGCGACAACTGGCAAAGAAATTCGCCGCCTCACTGGCCATACCGATTGGGTTGTGATTCGTGGTGTGAGTTTTTCGTCAGATGGCAAACAATTGTATACGGCTGGCCTCGATGCAACTATTCATGTCTGGGATCCAGCGACTGGCGATGAGTTAAAAGTGCTTGATCGCCATCGGCTGAATGTCTTCAGTATTTCGGTCAGCCCGGATAACAAATCGCTTGTTTCGGTCAGCGATCAAGAGGGCTCACTGTTGGTCTGGGATCTGGAGAGTGACCAGGTTCGCGAGAGCTTGCGCGTCGGTCAGGGTGTGATCACCTCGCTGGCCTTTGCGCCTGGCGATAAAACGCTCGGTATGGTCGGATTCAATGGCTTGATTCAGCTCCGCCGCTTGAGTGATGATGCGATTCGGCCAATGACTGGCGCATCTGGCATCTTTCATCCACTGGCTTTTCTTTCTGAGGATCGCTTTGCTGTTATCACCGATCAGGGCACTGTTGTGATCGGCAGTATTTCTAATTCTCAGCTCACAGAACTAACGGGTTCGACGATCCGCCCGCTGAGCCTCATGGCCAGCCGTGATGGAAAACTTGTTGCCGTTGGTGGCGAAGGCGGCGATGTTGTTGTCTGGGATACCACAACCGACAAGATTGTCACAACATTTACCACCGATTTGAACCTGGTGACGCGCCTTGTCTTCAGCTATAACAGCGATTGGCTTGCGATTGTTGGCCCATCCAACCAACCTGGAATCGAGGTGTGGGATGTCAAATCTGCAAAGCGGACACAGGTTCTGACTGGCCCAACAGGCCAAATTAGCGGCCTGGATTTCCAGCCAGGTGGAACATTGGTTGCCGCAACCAGCGTTGATGGTACGCTGCGCCTGTGGGATGCCGAAAGCGGCCTGCCTGTTCGAAAGATCGATGCAGCCGCTGGCCAAGGCTTCTTTACATGCGTGAGCTTTTCGCCCGATGGAACATTGCTTGCGACAGGGGCGCGCAATGGGGCGCTTCAGTTGTGGGATGTTCGTTCTGGTGAGCAGGCTGCCCAATATCGCCTAACAAGCCAGATCTTCTCGGTTGGATTTAGCCAGGATGGCTCGATATTAGCGGCAAGTGTTGATGGGAGCGTTGCTCTCTTTATGCGGACAGCGAGTTAGCGGCTGCTTGCAAGGATATATACATGGCAAAGATTATTGTTGTTGGTGCTGGGCCAGGCGGGCTTGCTTCGGCGATGCGCCTGGCTGCCGCTGGACACCAGATTGAAATATATGAGGCCAATGATCGCGTGGGCGGCCGTATGGCCGGCTTTGCGAATGGCCCCTACAGTTTTGATAGCGGCCCAACGATTCTTCAGGTTCCCGAGGTGTATGAACAACTCTATCGTGATTGCGGCCTGCGCCTGGCCGACTATATCAGCTTTTTGCGGGTTGACCCAAATACGCGGTTGCGCTTCTGGGATGGCACGCATCTCGATCTGACATCGGATCTTACTGCATTCAAGCAGCAACTTGCCACATTTGGCCCAGAAATGCCAGCCGCCTTTGATCGCTGGTATGTTGAGCATATTCGCAAGAATGTTATTGGCTACGAGCCATATCTTGGGACGCCAGTACGCCCCATTCTTGGCTATCTGAACCCGCGCGAAATAGCGGCAGCACTGCCCTTCCGCCCCTGGGAGAGCCTCTACCAGCACTTCGATAATTTCTTCAAGGATGAACGGCTGGCCTATGGGCTGGGGTATCAGGCCAAGTATCTGGGTATGCATCCAACTGAGTGTTCGAGCGTGTTTAGCCTGGTCACATGGCTGGAATTCGCCTATGGTATCTGGCACCCCAAGGGTGGGTTTCGCGCATTGGCACAGGCATTTGCACGCGCCGCCGAGGATCTGGGCGTTCGCATCCACCTGAATACGCCTGTCCGTCAGGTGATTGTTGAGGGCAAGCGTACAACAGGCATTGAGTTGGCCGATGGCCAGAAGATCGCTGCCGATGCGGTATTGCTGAATGCCGATTTTGCTCATGCTGTTCGCAACCTGTTGCCAGAACACGCCCGTGGCCAGTATACCGACACAAAGTTGGCAAAGATGCAGTTCTCCTGCTCAACCTTCATGCTGTATCTGGGTGTTAACCGGCGCTGGGATGATCTGCCGCATCACCAACTGTATCTGTCCGATCATATTCGCCGACGCGATGCATCATATACGAACGATACGATCCTGGATGAAACTGATCCGCCATTCTATGTGTGCAATCCAACTATTCTGGATCCAAGCAATGCACCAGAAGGCCATAGTACGCTGTTCGTCCTCGTACCAATCCCGAATACATCACATGGCATCGATTGGGCTGTTAAACAGAAGCCTTTTCGCGATTTGATCATCAGTCGCTTACATCTGCTCGGCTACGAAGATGTGGAGCAACATATCACCAGCGAAGTGTGCTACACCGCCGATACCTGGCGCGATGATTATCGTGTGTATCAGGGTGCTGTGTTTAATCTCACGCATAGTTGGACACAGCTTGGCCCGTTACGGCCACATATTCGCTCCACAGCGGCAGATGGATTATATTTTATTGGTGGGGCTGTGCATCCTGGCAGTGGCCTACTCACAATTCTGGAAGCCTGCCGCAGCGCAACCTACTTTATTGGTCAGGATTTCCCAGTCAGCACCCCAACGCCGATAGTGGCAGCGCTATAATATGCGCGATTGCCGAGTGCAAGTGTCAAGGATATCGTTTCATGAAATATCGATCCAGCGCGGATATTCGCCGCTCGTATCTTCAGTTTTTTGAGCAGTGTGGCCATACGATTGTGCCAAGTTCTTCGCTTATTCCTGGGAACGACCCAACATTGTTGTTTGCTAATTCGGGCATGGTGCAGTTCAAAGATACCTTTCTGGGGTTAGAACAGCGGCCATATTCCCGGGCAACAACATCGCAAAAGTGTTTACGGGTTTCTGGGAAACATAATGATCTGGAAGAGGTTGGGCCATCGCCACGCCATCATACCTTCTTTGAAATGCTGGGAAACTTCTCGTTTGGCGATTACTTTAAGGCTGGTGCAATTCCAATGGCCTGGGAGTTGCTGACGAAGGTGTTTGAGCTGCCGATTGAGCGGCTGTGGTTTACGATCTATGAGGGCGATGCAGAAGTGCCAGCCGATGAGGAGGCAGGCAGGCTGTGGATTGAGGCCGGCGTTGATCCAGCGCGGGTATTACGTTATGGCCGCAAGGATAATTTCTGGGTGATGGCCGATACCGGCCCATGCGGGCCATGCTCCGAGATTACCGTCTATATTGGCGATGATCTCAGCAAAATGGGGCCACATGGCGTGAATAGCGATGATCCAGATTATGTCGAAATCTGGAATAACGTCTTCATGCAGTTCGAGCGTAGCACCATGCAACCACTGCCGCGCCCATCGGTCGATACTGGTATGGGATTGGAACGGATTGCAATGGTGATGCAGGGCGTTCATTCGACCTACGAAACCGATCTGTTTGTGCCAGTGATTGAACGAACGATGGCCCTGCTTGGTAGCGATCAGGCGCACTATCGCACACATTTTGCGAAATATCGGGCAGTGGCCGATCACAGCCGTGCAGTGGCATTCCTGATTGCCGATGGCGTTCTGCCTGGCAATACTGGCCGGTCATATGTTCTGCGCCGCATTCTGCGCCGTGCCGTCTATCAGGGCCGTAGCATCGGATTGGAACGGCCATTCCTGGCGCAAACGGTTGAGCAGGTGGTTGGCATGATGGCCGATTCCTACCCGGAATTGAACACACGCCGCAATTTCATTCTCGAAACCGTCGACGCCGAGGAACAGCAGTTTCTTCGCACGTTGAGTGGCGGTATGGTTCGGCTTAATACAGTCATCGAGCAGGTTCGCGCATCTGGCAATGCGGTGGTTCCTGGTGAAGATGCCTTCATGCTGAAGGACACCTATGGCTTTCCGCTCGATCTAACCCAGAAGATTGCTGTCGAACAGGGCCTGGAGGTCGATGAGGCTGGCTATGATGTCGCACTCCAGGAGCAGCGTGAGCGTGGGCGTCGGGCAACCCAGTTTAAGCGTGGTGCCGATGCCGAGATCTGGGGTGAGATGGGCCTGCCAACGACGACATTTGTTGGCTATGAGACGGTGGCCGATACAAGCACCGTGCTGGCCATCGTGGTTGGCGGCGATTCAGTTGCCGAAGCCAGCCAGGGGCAACAGGCTCAGATTGTGCTCAATCGTACGCCATTCTATGCGGAAAGCGGCGGACAGGTTGGTGATAGTGGCATTCTGCAGGGCCCAAATGGGCAGGTACGAGTGACCGATACACAACGGCCAGTACCGGGCGTGATTGTTCATTATGGCATGATTACTGTAGGCAGCATTGGCATTGGCGAATCGATAAACGCTCAGGTTGATCAGGTTCGTCGCGGTCATATCATTCGCAACCATACCGCAACCCATCTGCTGCATCGGGCATTACGCGATATTCTTGGTGAGCACGCAGCCCAGGCCGGTTCGCTGGTTTCGCCGGAACGCCTGCGTTTCGATTTTACACACACACGTCAGGTGACGCCGGATCAGTTGCACGAGATTGAGCGCCGGATCAATACTTGGATTCGCGCCGATACGCCAGTTTCCTGGACAGAGATGGCCTATCAGGAAGCGCTTAATGCTGGTGCAATGGCGCTGTTTGGCGAGAAATATGGTGATCGTGTTCGGATGGTGACTGTTGGCTGCGATGATCAGCCATCTACAACGCATGAATCTGCATTGGAACAGCCCATTGATAACGCGAATCCTCCAGCACATGATACCTGGCTGATGTGTTCGCGTGAGTTGTGCGGTGGTGTGCATGTGGCCCGAACCGGCGAGATCGGTTTTTTCCGGCTGTTAGCGGAGACAAGTGTTGCTGCTGGTGTGCGCCGGATTGAAGCAATCACCGGTGCGACAGCCGAGCAATGGGCCGATGAGCAATTCGGAACACTTCGTACCGTTGCCAGCAAACTTGGCGTCCCGCCGACCCAGGTTGTTGAGCGAATTGATGTGCTGCTGGCCGATCTGCGTCAAACCCAACAAGAGCTGGAGGGCTTACGCTCGCAGGCTGCTCGTGGGACGCTCGAACAATTGTTGGGGAATGTTCAGAAAAAGGGCGATCTGGCCTTTCTCACAGCCAGGGTAGAAGCTGATGATGCGGTACGCCTACGAGAAATGGGCGATTGGTTGCGTGATAAAATCGGTTCAGGCGTGGTCGTCATCGGCGCAGTGATCGCTGATAAAGTGCATTTGCTGGCGATGGTCACACCTGATCTCGCTGGCAAGCGGGTGCATGCCGGCAATTTGGTCAAGGCACTAGCTCCGATCGTTGGCGGAAGCGGTGGCGGGCGACCAGACATGGCTCAGGCTGGTGGCCGTGAACCTGCCAAATTGAATGATGCACTTGCGCATGTCTCTGAATTGCTATAAGCAGATCAATCACAGTGGGATTTGGTAGAGGAGGGCGGGATGACGGAGCATGCATCGGCACTGGTACTCGTACAGCCTGGTGATACAGTCGCAGTTGTGGCCGCAAAGGTTCGCCAGGCTGGAACTGAGAATGTTGAGTTGCTCGTGCCAGCCGATAATGCCGAATTGCAGGTACGGCGCAATATGGCTGCACTGCGTCAGATCCTTGCCCAGGATGGCGTTGGCTTGCTTGTCGTAAGCTCGGATGAACGGGTGCTGAATGCCGCTCGATCAAGCGGCGTCGACACATTGTCTGTTGATGGAGCTAGTGTTGTTGGCCCTCTTATTCCCCGAAAACCGCGCGCAATGCCGCAGATCCGCCAATCCGTAGCACCAACTGGCCTTGCTGCTGGCTCCGCAGCGAATCCTGATGATCTTGATATGCTTCATCTGCTTGATCAAGTTGCCGACCAAACCACACCAGTCTATCAGGGCGATCAGGCTGATCTGTATGCTTCTCTTGATAATCCCTCCACAACCCTGCCGTCGAATGAGCGTGCTGCTCGCCGCGTTGCGGGTGAGCATACTTCCCGGGAGACATCGGCTGGTAAGGAGACGCTGCCAATAGCGGTTGGTGACACGGCAGGCCGCAAGCCTGCTAGACTACCACGACCAGATGATCGCTCTCGCTCCGGTGCTCGCCGAGCAAATCTTCGTGAAGAGCCTGCTGCTCCTGTGGCACCTCGTCGTCGGCTGGCACCCGTTCTGGATGAGGATGAGGAAGTACTGCCAGCACGCCGTCGATCTGCTATATCACCAGTGCTGATCATAGGGTTGATCATCGCCATTATACTGATTGCAGCAGCGCTATGGGCGCTCAGTGGTCGGGTTACAGTGATCGTTCAGGCACCAAGTGCGAGCATTCGCGAGATTCCAATTACCGATGAGGTATTGCCTGTCACCGATAAATCCGTTGCCGACACACCAGCGATTTTGGCGGTTCCTGTCAGCGCCGAAGCCGAATATACCGTAACTGGTCAGGTTGCGAACCAGACACTCTCACCAATTGGTAAGGCTCAGGGAACGATGACGATCATTAACACGATCGATCAGGCGCTCAATCTGCCAGAGGGAACCGAATTTATTGGCAAGAATGCGAAGGGTGCTGAGGTTCGCTTTGCAGCTCAGGGGCCTGTGACAATACCAGGTGCGACGACAAGTTCCAGCCTTACTGGCCGTAACACAACATATGGGCAGGTGCAGGTTGGTATCATCGCTCGTTCGCCAGGGGCGGCCTCGAATGTGGCCGAAAATACGATCAAACAAATCCTTATTCCTGGTCAGCCGTTACTGGATTGTGGTACGAGTAATTTTATCTGCCAGCACGGATCGATTAATGGTGGTACAGATGAAATGCAGTATGTGGTAACGAATGCGGATGTACAGGCTATTCTTGGTGAAGCATTGACCGGCCTGTATAATGCGGGTATCCAACAACTTCGCTCGCAGGGTGTTGCAGGTCAATCGATGGTTGATGAAACCTCTATTGCGCCAAACCCCCAGGCGCTTGGCCGCCCTGAAAGCTACGACCAGCCAGTAGTAACGCCACCAGTTGGTATGATATCCGATACACGTGATTTCAACGTGAGTGTGCGAACACGCTTTACTGCATTAGCCGTCCCACCTAATAGTGCGATGAAAGACCAGATTGCCAAGATTGTGAATGCTCACTTTGCACAGCGGAGTGCGCCACCCTGCTCATCCACTGAGGTCACTCGCCCAAGCATCCAGAGCTGGAATTGGGATGGTGCCAGCCTCAAAGTGACTGGTACGGTTGTCTGTGAGCCGGTTGGTATACTGGCACCAGAAACACGCCTACAAGTGCGTGAGGCGTTGCGTGGCAAAACCCGTAATCAGGCGGAAGAAGCACTCCGCGACCTTCAGAACAAAGGCTTAATTGGCAACGTTACTTTGCCACAGGATATTCAACAGTTTCCGCAATTTGATGCGCTGCTGGATGTCCAATTTGTTGAAGCGCCCAAACCCTGAATGAGTCATTGAAGCCTAGTACCCCGTCCGAGCTTTTCTGCGGCGTTGGGGCGTATTGCATAACCCAGGCAAGAGAGAGGTGCCCATCAGCATAGCTTGGACGAACTACTAGCCATATGGCAGGAGCTGAAACAATGACTGAGCCAGGGCGCGTGATGGCGCTAGATGTTGGCGGAAGGCGGATCGGTGTCGCACTCAGCGACCCGACCCGCCTGTTGTCGTCGCCGCTGACAACAATTCAGGCACTTCCACACCATCGAGCACTAAGCCAGATTGTCGCCTTGCTTGCCACTCACGAGGTTAAGGAACTCGTTGTTGGGTTTCCGCTAACAATGAGTGGAGAGATTGGCACACAAGCCAAAGTTGTTCAGGCATTTGTTGGCGATTTACGTCAGGCTACCCACCTTCCTATTCACCTCCTTGATGAGCGCCTAACCTCAGTAGCAGCAGAACGCATGATGCTTGATCTTGGCATGCGGCCCGAGCAACGCAAGGCCAAAATTGATGAAGTGGCCGCGTCGATTATTCTGCAGGATTTTCTCGACTCGCTGCGCCCTGTTTCGCGCCCTCTATACCACGAGGATTATGATGATCAGTAATAACGACGTTCAGAAACAACGGGCTGCTGAACAAGCGCTGACCTACATCAAAAGTGGCATGCGCTTGGGGTTAGGTACTGGATCGACGGCAAACTTTTTATTACGAGGGTTGGCCGAGCGCCTGCGCGATCAACGCCTTCACGATATTGCTGGTGTCCCAACCTCGGAAGCAACAGCGACACTTGCCCGAACATTAGGCATCCCCCTGCTGACTCTTGCAGAATGCCCTCAATTGGATATCGCACTCGATGGGGCCGATGAGATCGATCCAGCGCTTAATCTGATCAAGGGCCTTGGCGCAGCCCTGCTTCGTGAGAAGGTTGTTGCTGCATCGGCTGCGCGCTTCTTTGTTATTGGTGCCACCGCCAAGATCGTCAAAGTTCTTGGCGAACGAACGCCACTTCCAGTTGAAGTGATTGCGTTTGCAATACCACTGTGTGAGCGCCACCTCATTGAGCTGGGTGGGCAACCAAAGCTTCGCCTCACAGACGATGGCAGCCCGCTACAAACTGATGAGGGTCATGTCATCCTGGATTGCCGCTTTGCTCACATTACTGATCCAGCTGCACTCAATACTGCTATCCGCGCAATCCCTGGCGTCGTCGAACATGGATTGTTTGTTGGTATGGCAGAACGTGCTATTGTCGCAGGGCCCGATGGCATACAGGAACTTGTCCCAGTACTATAACCAATGTGGTATCATGCCAATATGACGAACCAATACTATCGTACAATACCGCACATCGATGCGCCTCTCCCTGAGATCGATACCAAACCGCGTATTGATACAGAGTATGTTATTGTTGATGATGCAGAGCTTGATCGACGATACCGGGTTATTATCGAGAACGACGACACCACCCCGATGGAGTTTGTCGTCATGGTACTCGTTGTGATCTTCGAACTCAGCAGTGAGCGTGCCTTTGATGTGATGCTTACTGCTCACAATGAAGGCCGTGCTCATGTTGTGACACTACCGTTTGAAGAAGCCCGCCAGCGCGTCTATGCAGCACAGAGCAGCGCCCGTGAAGCAGGCTACCCCCTCAGCTTCTACCTCGAACCCGATTCCTGATACATCTACAAGTGCTGTGGAGCCACGAATGGATCGCCTGTGCCTTGCCGATATTGCTGGCCCGTTCTATGATCCAGCCAAACCGTTTCGTAATTGGTCAGCATTGCCCTACTATCAACTGGATCGCTCCACGCCACCGTTTGTTGATCAGCGCCAACTGACATGGGGCGTTGATCGGGCGTGTGCATACATCAAAGCAATTCAGGCCCAGGGCTATAATGGCATTGTGATCGATAATCTTGCCCACCTTGTGAGCTTCGAACAGGCTCCGATCGCAATCTATCCGCCCAATAGCCCGGAACGCCAGCGCGCAATTGCCTACCGAAATGGCCTCGCACCACTATTCCGCTACGCTGCAGCATGCGGCATGCGTGTCTTTGTGACGTCCGATATGCAGTGGAGTACACCAGCGCTGCGCCGCTATATTGGCCGAATGAAACCCGATAATCCGCGCTTGGCCGATGCGAATCGCTGGGCACTCGCCGAACTGTTTCGCACCTTTCCAGAGATCAGTGGCTTGTTTATTCGTTTTGGTGAGGCTGGCGGTGCTCACGATCAGGATGGCTACCAGGGCCACATGATCTATACCGGCGTTGAAGAATTGCGAACGCTGATCGATACCCTGCTGCCAGTTTGTGAACAACACGAGCGCACCCTTGTTGTTCGAACCTGGAGTATTGGTATTGGTGAACTAGGCGATCTGATCTGGTCGCCTGAACGCTATCAGGCTGCGTTTGCCAGCTATACATCGCCTTTTTTATTAACCTCTGTGAAACATGGGCCAATGGATTTCTTTCGCTTTCTGCCACACAACCCAACGCTTGGCCTGCCAGGGCCGCGCCAGATCATCGAACTCCAGAATCGCCGTGAATATGAATTGTTTGGCATGGTTCCGAGTTCGGTGGCTAGCCTGCATCAGAGTGTGCTTCAGCGAGCAGCGCCTGATCTGCAGTTCGCTGGTGTCTGGGCATGGAATGGCTCTGGTGGCTGGGGCGGCGGGCGGGCAGCTCTTGGCGATGATGGCTGGAGTTTGTGGACCGAGCTGAGTAGTGCGCTCACTAGCGCACTGGTGGCCAACCCGGATTGTGATACTGAGGCATTTGTACGTTCCTGGTGTGCCAAACAGCTTGGCGGCGAATGGGGCGCTGCAGTCGCCGATTTGTATCTAGAATCGGCTGCGCTGATCGAGCATGGCTGGTATATTGGCCCATTGAAACAGGGTATCCTGGCATTGGGGATGATCTACCTGCCAACGCTCCTGTGGGTTTGGTGGATGCGTCCAACGGCATCGCTGCTGATCTGGGCCTATCTTGCCACGGCATTGCCCGATCCACAGGCAGCGTTGCGTGCTGGGGCGCTGGCTTGTGATCGCGCAGCATTCCATGCCGCCCGGATTGCCCGCTTTGCACCAGCACACCATCCAACTGCACTCGGAGCAGCCTATTTGGCAGATGTGCTGACGGTTGCTCATGCGGTTCGCAGTGGCATGTTGGGGCTGGCAGGCGCTGCCCAAGCAGGAGATCGGAAGGATTGGTATAAACGAGCGGGGCAGGCCATGGAGTTGCGTGAACGCCTACAAGCCCATGAGCGCCGCTGGGCCACTGATCCAACCCACACACCACTGGAGCTTGGTGAGGTTGAGCGCTTTCTGTTGGCGCTGCATCTCAGGCCAGATCTGCTCTGGCGTCAGGCACGCCTGGCGGTGCGGCTGTGTGCGCGATTGCGGCTTGGGCGCATTCCTCGGCGGCGGTTGTATCTGGCCAGTGGGTTTGGAGCGGCTGCGCTACTCACCGGGCTACTGGCGTGTAAGAGCCGCCGCAGTGCCGGGTTGGTTGGCGCACTCGCATCGAGCATGCTGGTTCCATCAGTTCGGCGGCGAGTTGTGCATGCCACATTCCCCTGGGTGAGTCGGCGGCTATACCTGTTGCCATCGATCTTTTTTGAGACTGGCCCTGCATTCACCGAGTGGTCGGGCTAGATTGCTAACACCCAGTACCTTGGGTGGCGTTCGTTAGAGCGGCTTGCATACCCACAAAAAAAGCATTGTGGCAGCACAAACGGCAGCGCAATGCCACAATGGTGAGATACGCCACGCTGGTTTATTAAAACAGAAGCTGATGGCTGCTATCACGCTGAACGGCGCAGGGTACGGTTAATATCGCGTTTGATAAACGATCCAGCGACCATGCGTAGATTTCCCCAACTCCAGCGTCGGCCACCAGGCTGCACGCGGCCTGCCACAATCGCCGCTCGTAGTTCGGCTGCACTTCGGCCCGGAAACAGCGTATAGCCCAGGCCAATCGTCGGCAGGCTATGGGCATCGCTCCCGCCACAGGCTGGTAATCCAAGCGATACTGCGGCGGCGGCAGCTGCATCATTATCACGCGAATCCCATAGGCTCGCATTAAAGGTTTCCAGGGCATCGAAGCGCCAGAGCGGCTGTGGCCCGCGGCAATTGTCGAGTATACGCCGCCCAATCGAATGAACCAATTTGCCATATGGGTGCGCCACGATTGCTAGGCCGCCCTGTGCATGGATGGCAGCAAGCGTTGCCTCAACCGACATCCCGGCTGCGATTGGTTGTTCAATAAATAATGCCAGCACATGTCCAATTGCCGTTGAGATCTCTGCACCAAGAATGAGCTCAAATGGATAGCGCTGCTGCCTGGTAAGTTCACGGGCCTCAAGCGCGCCTGCTATGGTATTGTGATCCGTGATCGCCACTACTTGGAGATCCGTGTTGGCCGCTTGCTCTAGCACCTCGCGAACTCCCGCCATCCCATCGCTATAGGTTGTGTGAATATGGATGTCGGCCTTGCTCCATACTGTCTCCACAGATGTTCCTTCCAGCGTATACGTTGTGATTGGTTGTCAATGCCAGCCTGGTTTCATAGAAGCCATTAAACACTGAAACGCTCTATCAACGCCCAAGATATGCTCGTGCAGAAGATTGATTCTTTGTTCGTATCGCCCGATTCTTGCTTCTCGTTAGCACTTGTTCATAGTGGTTGGTAAGTTCCGCCATCACACTATTCCACGAATGGCGCTCGGCCAGGGCCCGCCCAGCATTGCCCATATTAATGCGTAACGCTGCATCACTCGCTAGGTGCTGAACCTGTGTGCGCAGATCATAGGCATCCCCTGCTGTGAACAGTGCCCCGGTAACACCATCGCCAACAAGATCGATCGCCCCTCCGGCCCGTGCCGCCACAACTGGTAGGCCAGATGCCATCGCCTCCTGAATAACCTGACCAAATGTCTCGGTATCGGAAGGAAATGCGAACATGTCCGCACTGGCATAGGCCTCAGCCAATGCCTGAGCATGCAGGTAGCCAGCAAAGAAGGCTGGTTTGCCAACCAACCGCTGCTCAAGCATTGCCCGTGCGGGCCCATCGCCAACCAGCACCAGGCGAACATTGCTCAGGCCATCAAGTGCATCGGCCAATAACTCAACCCGCTTCTCACTCGCCAATCTTCCGACATACAGCAGCATCGTTTCGTGGGGTTGGATACCAGCCAGTTCCCGGAAGGCCGCCCGATGATGCTGTGGATGGAAACGTTCGGTATCGACACCCCGGCCCCATAGGCGCAACCGCCGAAACCCATGCATCCGCAGATCGGCAAGCGTTGCCGACGAAGGGCAGAGTGTCAGTGCGCATGCATTATGCACCCAACGTAGATAGGAATAGGTTGCATCGCGTAAAAACCCCAGGCCATAATGGGATGTGTAGGCCGGGAAATCGGTATGATACGTACCGACAAGCGGCACTCGAAATCTCGAACCCAAAAACCGCCCGGTCGCCCCCAGCATTGTCAGCCCTGCAAGATGAATAAGATCTGGCTGAAACTGCTGGAGCCGCTCGGTAAACCCAAATTGCGGCAGAGTCAGCCGTAGTTCTGGATACATCGGCAATGGCCTACCAGCCAACGGCACGACCTGCGCCCCGGCATAGCTGGTTGGCGAACCCTCTGGCGCAAACAACAATGCCTCGTGGCCCTCACGCTGGAGATGCTCCAACAATCGGCACAGTGTTGTAACCACGCCATTCACGTTTGGCAGAAACGTCTCAGTAATAATTGCAATACGCAAGCCCTACCTCCATCAGACGTGACAGGGTGACAGGGGGACGCGGGGACGCGGTGACACGACCCCCTGACACGGTGACATAGTGAGGGGGTGACTTGGTGACAGATGTTCGATTGAAGCAGTACAAGGCTAGTCAAGCACACTCACCTTGTCACCTTGTCCCCCTGTCGTTGGGTTCTCCAGTAGCCCCAATCGTGGCGCAGCAGGCGTTTTGGCAAAGCCACACGCAGATCCAGCGCAATCAGTGCCGAGCGCACCACACTATGCAGCAACTTCCGCGTCGCCCCTCGGTCAAGCCGCTGGTCATCGAGTGAACGAACCCTGAGATCCGGCGCATAGGTTATCCGAAAGCCAAGATGCGCCATACGCAGAAACAGCTCAGTATCCTCATTCACAGGCAGATCGATCCGAAAGCCACCCGCCTCAAGCAACGCCCGTTTACGCACCACCATATTGGAGCCAGAAGCCGCCGGAAAGCCGATCTGATCGCAGAAGCGTTGCCCACCATGGAACAGCGCATCATAGGTCGGGTGGCGATCCGTTGCCATTTTTGGGCCATAGAACCCATCAAAGCCCAGATACTGTTCAATTCGCTCAAAATAGCCAGGCGTAAAAGCCACATCAGCATCGGTGAACAGCAACCATTCACGGCGTGCCGCCTGCGCGCCAATCTGCCGTGCCGCTGCAATGCCAGTCTGTGAACGGATCACCCGTGTGTGCTCAGGGCGAGATTCCACGATGATCGCTGGAGTCTGATCATCACTCGCATCAACAACAACAAGTTCTACCTCACTAGGCAGGGAGGCCAAAAGCCCGCTAATGCGTGCCGCTTCATTACGAGTTGGCACGACAACACTCAATCGCTCCAGCATTCTGTACTCCACACATCGCCAACAGCACAAGGCTACACTTCCCTGATTGTCAACCATCGAACTCTCGATTAAGCTGAGGCTAAGTCTGTGCAAAGAAGCACCCCTTGTGGCTTAATATACGCCTATGTTTTGTTGGAATACATCACCGTGGCCTATCAACCATAGAGCAACCAGCATGCCAATCGAGCAACCCGAACGTCTTTTTCGTGGGTATGCCCATCGATCCAACGAACGCCACTCGAAGCCCTGGGTAACGCAACAGCTCGATAGCCCATGCCAACGCGAAATATGCGCGAAATACCCTCCAAAGGCTGCCCAAACTTCCCTCGAGCATAGCTCGTCAAAAACGCCTTTTTGCCCGTTCTGAAGCCACATTAAGGATATAATGCACATCCTTGACAGAATGTTAATGCAGTGGTATAGTATCAAACGTCAACGAGACAGCGGAATTCCAAACAATGGCTCTGGCCCGGCAAGCCAAGCTTGACGGCCAATCTGTTGAGTGGTATAAAGCACGTTATCGAGAAGCATGTAGTGGTTTCGTCTCGTCGGAGGCAAACCCAACAATCGGTTGACAGGCACAGCACGCGCCCGCAGGGTCATCGCCCTTCGTGCCGCACCAGGAGCCGCTGCGGTGGCCCTGGCTTTTTATCGCCTGCGACCGGTCGCACCTTCAC
>JBBQSD010000044.1:0-43194 GCA_038214135.1 Chloroflexales bacterium
CGGTTGAGCATCAATCAGGTGGTAGTCGTCAAAGACCAGGACGAACGCATCTGGGACGGCAGCGAGGTCATTGAGTAAGGCAGTCAGAATCGCGTCAGGTGGCGGTGGCTGCGAGGATTGGAGTGCATCCAACAGCCCGGCACCAATGGTCGGCGCAATCGTCTGCAACGCCGCAACGAGGTAGGTGAGAAAGCGGGTCGGGTCACTATCGCCTTCGTCCAGCGATAGCCAGGCCACCTGCCGGTCGCAACCTGCCACCCATGCGCTGAGCAGCGTGGTTTTCCCGAAGCCGGCGGGGGCAGCGATCAGGATCAGTTTGCGATACAGACCCTCGTTCAGCTGCGCGATCAGGCGCGGGCGCAGAACCACGTTCGGCCGCGGCGGCGGGAGATACAGTTTCGTGGTTAAGATTGGCGTCGACATGGGTCAATTATAACCGTTTTTGGCACCATCCACGTGGCTCGTAAGCCCGCGTTGTCCACGGGTGGACTGGCATTGGCAATCGACTGTCGCCTGATGATCAGGGCATGCGGCTGGTGAACTGGGCAGATGCGACACCCGACACCTCCCAGGCGTAAAGGAAGCGACGACTCGGTTGGTTACATGAAATCTTAACCAGCGTTATTGGTAGTTCAGCGCTGTTGATCACGGGTTTGCCAGCAGTTTATGCGGGCAAACGCTGTCACGAACTGCTGCGTGCAGGGTAATAAATGGTTTCACCAACAGAGTCTGCGCTTACGTTACCCCTAGCTCCTGGTTTGGCCTGGTCTCCTACTAGTACAAGACCTAGTGGTGATCGAACCCAATGGCCTATAGATATTCTCAACACACTACGGTATAGTATATTTACATAAAGATATTGCATGGATTACCGACCTCCGGGTCATTCCAAACAAGACTTTATGAACAGACCTAGAATGAAGCCTGACCAGCGGGTGCGTTAATACTGGTGATGAGTTTGGACGCCCATATCACCAGTGGAGCAAGTGGCGTAACCGACCCTGGCAGGTACGCATAATCTGCGTACTCCGCGCTGTTCCCAATAGCGCTGGTCAGCTCCAATAGCAGAAGGGAGACCGATCTTTTTTGTGGCCGCGTTCGGCCCAGGAGCATCCAGCGTCCATTCGTTTGGGAACGTTCTTTAGCGCATCTATGGAGTACGATCATGTTTTCACTCAAATCACGGTTCGCCCGCCTGTCCACCAGCCTCGTCCTCGCCACGGCTCTGACCCTTGGCGCAGCGCTGCCCACATTCGCTGCCGACAGCATTACCCAACAGCTCAACGGTGGCTCACAATCCGCCAGTGTCGCGGATCTGAGTCTCACCGCTGTGAGCTATTCGCACAGCGTCCAAGCGCAGACCGGCACCATGACACTGACCGCCGATGATAGTTCCGCCACCGGCGCTGGCTGGCATGTGACGATTGTCTCGTCGGACTTCGTCTACAGCGGCACGAACGGCGGCACCAACATCCCGAAGGCGAACTTCTCGATCACCTCCGCAGCGACACCAGCGATGACGGCTGGGCAGGTCTGGGATGCGACCGGTGGCCCGAAAGTCCCTTCGACCAGCCCCGTTGGCGCACTTGACACAGCACGCACGGTCATTCAGGCGGATGCCGCCTTCGGCCAGGGCACCTACACGCAGGCCCTGGGCGTGAGCCTCAGCATTCCTGCCCAGAGCCGCGCAGGAACCTACACCGGGACGCTCACCACGAGCATCACCGCAGCGCCATAAGGATGGCTATTGTCGCACAGCGGGGTCTGGTCACGAACCAGACCCCGCTGTGCTTGCATACTTCGGCAGTCGTTGGTTCAAAATACGTGAAAGATCTGGTGGTTGGGATGATGGGACGCACGCTGCATCGGTTGGTGAAGCATCTGGCGCTCGGTATCGCACTTCTGGTTGGTCTGGCATCGGCCATGGGCGCGCATGCCGAGGGCTCGGCCGTCAAACTGGGGATTAAACCGGTTGGGGTCACCGGCAGCTACTTCATGCTTACCATGGTTCCCGGCGAGACGCATGGATACACAGTTGAACTGGGCAATTTTGGTGCGGAGACCGTAAATGCCCGAACCTATGCTGCCGATGCCTATACCATCGTCAATGGGGGCTTCGGCGCCAAGCTTGATGGTGAGCCGACCAGCGGCACGACCCACTGGCTGGACTATACGGCGGATACGATCGCGCTGGCATCGGGCACCGGCATCAACCGTACGTTCCAGGTGTCCGTCCCCGCTGACACGACCCCAGGCGAATATATTACCAGTCTCGTGATCCAGAATGCCGATATCGGCAGCACGACGACGACCGGCAGTGTGGGCATCCGCCAGGTCACCCGCCAGGTGATCGCCGTCGTAATCACGGTGCCCGGGCCACGTGCGCCGAGCCTGGAGATTGGGGCAGCCACCTATCGCACCGTTGCGGGCAATTCAGCGATTGCGATCGCCGTCAAGAACACCGGGAATGTGCGGCTCAAGCCAGCTGGCGAGTTCATCCTCCGCGATGCCAGTGGTATCGAGGTGAGCCGCTACCCGATCATGATGGATTCGGTGTACGCTGGGACGGAGACGTTTGTTGAGGTTCCCTTCACCGGGCGGCTCAACCCAGGTGCGTATACGGCCGCACTTGCGCTCGCCGATAGCGCGCAGGGCGTGTCGGCTGCGGCGCATCCCAGCTCGCTGACGGTGCCGCAGGTCGAGTCGGAGGGGGCGATACAACCAATCGGCACCGCTCCGCAACCGGCCGCGATCAGCCAGGCCGCCCCCGCAGCAGCTGGGCTCGATCTGCGCAGTGTGCTGATCGGCGGGAGTTTGATGCTGGCGTTGGCCTTGTTCGGTCTGTATGGCTACCGACGCTACCGCCAGACCCATGGGCCGACGGCGTCATGAGGTAGTCTGCCCTACGCATACACAGACGCGGCCATGAAGGGTGCAAACCACGGTTCATGGCCGCGTCTGTGCATTCCGCAGTACGCATACTCTACTACCAAGAAACTGATCAGATCGATTTCAACCTCCATGATCACGCAACATGGCGTCCTATGGTTTGGGAGCGCCTGGCATCTGCGACAGCCCCAAACTATACACCATTGCTATCAGCCAAGGAAATTGATCAGTGGCAGCAGCGAACACTGCATTAGTTTGGTGAACTCAAACAAGCACCGAACATCACCCCACAGTATATAACCGATACGGTAATCAATACCTTCGCCAATTATCCCGTGAGCGAGTCCATGGGGAGCGGATGGATCCGCCCACGTCCCGTGACCTGAGCCAGGAGCAGGCAGGCTACCGGGTGCTGCTGGCCGAAACTGGCCCAGCGGGCTTAGAACAGGCCCGGCGTGAGCGGCCCGATCTGCTTATCCTCGATCTGAACCTGCCCGGTATGGACGGGATGGAGGTCGCCGCCCGGCTACGCGCCGAGTCGGATGTCTTCATCCTGATTCTGACCGCACTAAGGAAGCCGACCGGGTGGCTGGGCTGCGGATTGGTGCCGACGATTATCTGACCAAGCCGTTTAGTCTACGCGAACTTGTCGCCCGCGTCGAAGCAATCCTGCGCCGTCGGCGATCCGCAGCGCCAGCCGATCAGAGCCTACACGTCGCAGCACTCCGGATCGATCCCGAGCGCCATGAAGTATGGGCTGGCTCGCAGATCGTCGAACTGACCACGACTGAGTTTGATATGTTATTGGCCTTGGCGCGGCATGCCGGGAAGGTGCTCAGTCGTGAGTACCTTATGGATCTCGTCTGGGGCAGCGATTTCTACGGCACGGATCGGGTCGTGGATGTGTATGTCGGCCAGGTGCGGCGTAAGCTCGAAGCCGCCACTGGGCACATCCTCATCCGAACGGTGCGCGGCATCGGCTATAAGCTGACCGATGAGCAAGCATTATGAGATGCTGGCGCAAGTTGTGCTGGCGGCCATGCAGCACGAGGTGCGTCGATTGCGCCGACTGGTGGACGATCTCCAGCAGCTTTTGCGGGTTGAGGCCGGACAGGTTGCCCTGCACATCGAAATGTTCGATCTGATACCACTGGTGCGGCGTATCATCACCCAATTGTGCCCGCAGCTGACGGCGCAATCCCTGGCTGCCATTATTGAGGTTCCTGGCCAGAAACTATGGGTGCGGGCCGATGCTGATCGCACCGCACAGATTCTCGTCAACCTGATTGGCAATGCCTTCCGCTACACACCCGACGATGGCGACATTACGGTGCGGATTCGTCGCGATGCCGATCAGGCGATCATCGTGGTGGAGGATACGGGGGTTGGGATTCCTGCCACCACGCTCCCGTATCTGTTCGAGCGCTTCTACCGGGTTGATCCCTCACGGAGTCGAGCGAGCGGCGGCAGCGGTATTGGGCTGACGATTGCCCGCCATCTGGCGTGGGCGATGGGTGGTGAGATGACCGCCGCCAGCGCTGGTGTAGGCCAGGGCAGTACCTTCACGCTCTCCCTGCCATTGAGCGATGCCTCAGCAGACATTGTTTATCCATCCGATGCATGAATATCGCGTTCCAGTCGCTGCATGAGGCGTTCCTCAACATCGGGTGGTAGCTCCACCGGCATTTCGCGCAGCCCACGATAGAGGGTGATCGTCTTCGTCAGGCTGTCCAGCACCACCCGGCAATCGGCGCAACCAGCCAAGTGGGACTCAAGCACATCGCAGAGATCGTCGGCGAGGTCGCCATCGACGTACTCGTTGAGCTGGCCGAGTAATCGGCGGCACTCCTCGGGCGTGTGGGTATGGCGCGTCATCTCAGGTTCCTTCCTCAGCAGACAGATACTCAGCGAGCAGTTCGCGGAGCTTCAGACGGGCACGATGCAGCCGAACCTTCACAGCACTTTCACCAATTCCCAGCGCTGTTGCTGTTTCTTCCGTACTGAGTTCCTGAAGCTCGCGCAGCACGAACACGAGCCGCAGCCCTTCTGGAAGTGTGTGTAGTGCGGCCTCAAGCTGATCCGTCAGTTCGTGATCGAGCGCAAGCGCTGCTGGATCGGCGGGCCATGGCTGCAGCTGACGCGGCAGATCGTCCGGCCCAAGCGTCTCGGCCACCGCATCCAGCGATACCTGCGGGCGGGTACGGCGCACCTGCATCAGCGCCTCGTTGGTCGCAATGCGGTACAGCCACGTTCCTAACCCGCCGCGCCCTGCATAGCTATCGAGCTTGGCGCATGCGTTGACGAAGGTTGTTTGGAGCGCGCCCTCGGCCTCATCCGGATCACCAAGCAATCGCAGTGTGCGGGCATACACCAGTGGCGCGAAATGTTTGATCAGGCAGGTGCAGGCATCTGGCTCGTGGCGACGCAGCCCGACAAGTAACGCTTCCTCATCGGCGTAGATCGACAGATCAATGTGCAATCCAGGCATACGCCCCTCGCATAACTTTGATGCCAGCTGTGCCCGAATGGTTACACGCTGGACGACCAACCCGAAAATAGCCGATAGGCCAACTGTGCAAGTATACCAGGGTACGGACATGTGTGAATATCTCTGGGAACATGTAACCCTTCATCGCTATGCTGCATCTCACTAGTAGGGACAGAGATATCATCATGTATCACAAGGAGGTCAGTGGTGGCACGTACACGAATTATTGTGATCGGCACCAGCTTTGCCGGCTATACCGGTGCCCTGGAGCTCCACGAACTACTTGGCGATGCGCACGACATCACAGTCGTCGCCAATACCCACGAGTTTGTCTTTATTCCTTCGCTGATTTGGTATCCTTTCGGCCTCCGCGAGCAGGCCGATATCTCGTTTGATGTTCGGCCCCTGTACGCTGAGCGTGGCATCAAATTTATTGAGGATAACGTCACCGGCTTTGATCTTGCGCGCCAGATCGTGCAGACAGTCACAACCGGCGAGCTGCCCTATGACTATCTGCTGATTGCCACTGGGCCAAAGGTTGATTTTGCGAGTGTACCGGGGCTTGGGCCAGAACACAACTCCTACTCGATCTGCAATGTCGCCCATGCGGAGGAGACGCGCCATGCGTGGGATCGGTTTGTCAAAAATCCTGGGCCAATCGTGATTGGCGCAGCGCAGGGGGCAGCTTGCTTCGGCGCAGCCTACGAATTTGTCTTCAATATCCGCCATCAGCTCAAGAAGCTGCATCTGCTGGAACAGGCTCCGCTCACCTATGTGACCGCTGAGCCGTTCCTGGGCCATTTCGGCATTGGCGGCTTTGGCAATGCAAAGTGGATGTCGGAGAAGTTCTTCTCGATGCAGGACATCAACTGGCGCACGAACAGTACGATTGCAGAAGTGCTGCCAGATGGGGTTGTGCTTGGCAGCGGCGAGGTCTTACCCTCGAAGTTCACGATGATCATCCCACGCTTCCTGGGGATCGACGCGATCCGCAGCACACCGGGATTGGGCAATGCTAATGGCTTCATCGAAACCGGCGACGACTACCGCCACAAGGTGTACCCGAATGTCTACGCGGCTGGCGTGGCCGTGCATGTGCCGCCAGTCGGCGAGACGGAGGTGCCATGTGGTGTGCCAAAGACGGGCTATCCTTCGGAGGTGATGGCCAAGACGGCGGCACACAATATCGCAGTGGATATTCAGGGCGCAGGCGAGCGTAAGACCATGCCATTCTCGCTGATCCAGGCATATTGCATCATGGACACTGGCGACATGGGCATGATGATCCTGGGCGATCATATGCTCGGCGCACGACACCTGGAATTCATCATCCCTGGCCCACAGGCGCACTGGGCCAAACTGGCCTTCGAGAAGTATTTCCTGTACTCGCGCAAGCATGGTCATGTGTAGGGCAGGAGTCAGCAGTCAAAATGTATCGTCGCCGTCCATTGTCGCTCATCCCTTCCCTCATCCCTTCTCCCAGCGCGGGAGAAGGGATGAGCGCATTGTGCGGCGCAACAAAGCTCGAAACCGCCGTAAGCGAGGGTTTGGGTGCGGGAGCGAGACATACTACAGGCCGCCAGCGAGATTATTTCCTCGCCAGCGGCCTATGATATCTTATGGAGATTGATTATTATTCAGGTATCTCCCGTTCTCACGCCCGCCCAGATGCTGAAGCATTGGGCTTTTCCCTACAAAGCCTGACACTCAACGGATACCCGGCAGGCTGGAGGCCACGGAGGTGGCCTTCGTACAATCGAGCCGAGGGCTTCAGCCCGACGGCGGACGAGGCACCCGATTATTTCCTCAATCTTCGTCAGATACCAGGCTACCTTGAAGCTTCAACGCGCCATGATCTCCCGTGGAGACCGATAAATGTTTCCATGCCACCGGCCAACGTGGCTACCTGTTCAATGCCGCGCTGCCGCAGGATGCGATAGGCCACGTAGCTACGGAAGCCGACCATGCAGTACAGCAGCACCGGCCCACGCTCAGCCAGGGCCGACACTTCGGTGAACCGCGCTCGTAGCTCTGGTAGCGGGATATTGACGGCATTGGGGAGATGCCCAGCAGCATATTCGTCCGGATTACGCACATCGATGACGGTTGCGCCATCGTCATGCTTCTGCTCCTATACTCACAAACGATGCACACAGCTCCACACAACGACGAATACATTGCCACGGTTGTGCTGCTACCCATGTGATGCATCGATACGCTGATCGGTTCCATCCTGAGCGGTGTGGTATCATGCTGGCGATACGTGCGCTGTATGACCATAGTGTGAGGCCAGAACGCCAACCGTGCTGGTCGTTGAGGATGAGGAGCATCTACGCTTTACGCTGGCCTATAATCTCCGCAAAGCTGGCTATACCGTGGAGGTTGCTGCGACGGGATCTGAGGCGCTGGATCGCTTCAGATACGCTCCAATCGATCTGATGTTGCTTGATGTCATGCTGCCTGGCATCAGTGGTTTCGATGTCTGCCGCCAGATTCGGGTCTCCTCGACCATTCCCATTCTGATGCTGACGGCTCGTACTGATGAGATCGACACCGTTGTTGGTTTGGAACTCGGTGCCGACGACTACATCGCCAAGCCATTTCGCCTGCGTGAACTGCTGGCGCGGATTGCTGCCGCACTCCGCCGCGCCGATCTCAGCCACCAGCGCGAAACTCCTGCTGCCGCGCTCATCGCTGCTGATCTGATCCTCAATCCAGCCACGTTTACCATTACCCGTGCCAATCGATCACTGATGCTCAAGCCCCGAGCCTTTGCGCTGCTGCATTTTTTCATGCAGCACCCTGGCCAGGTCTTCACCTGCGAACAGTTACTTCAGCAGTTGTGGGGCGATCCCGGCAACCCGATGCGCCTGCGTACCATTCGCACGGTTGGGTATGTGTTTGCAGGATAAGCCCATGTTCCGACGCATAGCCTCCATGCGCTGGCGCATTGCTAGTGCCTATCTCCTGTTACTGGCAGTGACTCTCACGTTACTTGCGCTGGTGAGCGTGCAACTGCTGCGTGCGACCTACCTGCGTACGCTCCAGGATGGGGTTGCGGGCCAAGCATGCGTACTGGCCACCCTTGTTGCTAGCGAACAGATACCACTAACCGATACCGCTCAGCTCAATGCACTTGTCCATACGGCCAGCATCCAGCTTGGTGCGCGTGTGACGATTGCCTCCCGTGTAGGCGTGGAATTGGCCGACTCGCTTGATGTAGGGGTTGGCACCAGTATTCTGAACCGGCCAGAAGTGCATGATGCGCTTCAGCAGGGGCAGGGCGCGAATGAGCGCTTCAGTGCCGCAACCGGCACGAGATCCGGATGTATATTGCCGCCAAGCGCTCCGCAAGGTGCGCTGCGCGTGGGAGTGCCATTGGCTGTTATTGCTCAGGCCCAGGCGCAGCTGACTATCGTGCGCTCCTCGCTGGGATCGTGACGGTGGTGTTGGCGGTGCTGATCGCCCGACGAGTCACCCAACCACTGCTCGATCTGCGGACGATGGCCGGGCGGCTTGCCGCTGGCGATCTGGATGTATAGGTGCCGATCCCACCCGACACCGAGGTGGCTGCACTCGCGCAGGACTTCAATCAGATGGCGAGCCGACTCCGCCAACTGATACACACCGTCGAAACCGAACGACAGCGCCTCGATATGGTGCTCGCGACCATGGCCGATGGGATTGTGATCGTCAACCGTGCCCAGGAGATCACGCTGATCAACCCGGCTGGTAGCGCCCTGCTCAGTGGAGGCGATGCGCCTGTTCGCACCAGTATCGGAAACCCAGAGATCAATCTGTTCCAGGAGGCGTTACAGTCGGTGTGGCGTATGCCGTTTGGTGAAACGCTTGTGACGATTGATGACCTCGTGATTGCGGCAACCGACACGTCGCTACGGGCGCAGGTGACGCGGCTGCCTGCACCTGAGGGTGATCAAACACTGATTGTACTCCAGGATCTGACCGATCTGCGGCGTGCCGAGCGATCGCGCCGCGTATTGATGATGAGCAATATCGCCCACGATCTGCGCACACCGCTAGCCTCGCTCCAGGCGATTATCGAGATGCTGCAGGATGGGGCGCTCACGGATGCCGACGCTGCCCCAGATTTCCTGCGCCGCATGGCCGATGAGGTGCTGGAGCTGTTGCGGATCGAGTCGGGCGAACTGGCCCTAGATCTGGCCCTATGTGATGTTGCCGCGATTGCGCGCAGTGCGGCAGCACGCATGGCGGAACAGGCAGCCCGCGCTGGACTATGGCCGATGATCTTCCGCCAGATCTGCCGTGGCTTCTGCTGGATGCGCTGCGGCTCGAACAGGCGCTCCTGAACCTGCTCCAGAATGCCATTGCACACACCACCCGGCGGCAGTGTGACGATTGGGGCCAAGGCCGATACGGAAACCATTGCACTCTGGGTGCGCGATACGGGTGCCGGAAGCACTCCCGACGACCTACCGCATATCTTCGAACGCCTGTATAAAGGCGATCAGGCGCGCAGCGGGCGTGGCACTGGGTTAGGGCTGGCCATCGTCAAGCACCTGGTCGAGCGACATGGTGGTCATGTGCGAGCCGAAAGCCAGGTGGGCGTTGGGACGACCATCACGCTGATCTTTCCACACCCACTCAGCCATGTAGCCCTGGGAGAAACACCGTCGGGCTGGTGACGAGCAGCGGGCTGTGGCTCTTGAATGCCTCGGCATAGGCCACGCCGAACTGCCGACCAACATAGGCATCCTCAGCATCATAGAGCGTCAGCAACCGGTCGCCGACTGCAACATTGAAGATCGAACCATATTCCACCAGCGCCGCCCGTTTCCGGTCATAGGTGTCGCTGACATCGACGGCAAAGGCGAAGTCGCGGCCCCAAGCGGGTTCCATCTTGCAATGCGGGAAGAACAGCCGCTCAATCGCCCAGGGTGTACCATCGGCCAGGGTTGCGCCACCCGGCACACGATCCCAGTGGTCGAGCCGCGCATAGAACACCGCAGCGCTCACCAGGCTGCCGACCGCCGCGTGATCTGGGTGGATCGTGGCGTCGGTTGTGGAGAAGACCAGCCGCGGGCGATGCTCACGAATGAGCCGAGCGACGGCCAGACGCAGTGCGGGCGTATCAGTGATCAAGCGATCCTGTCCTGCAAGAAAAACCCGCTCGGCACCCAGGATGGCCGCCGCGCGCTGGGCCTGCGCGACCCGAACTCCCGCCTCGGCAAAGTCGCTTGGCTCACCATCGCACAGGTCAACGAGCAGCACCCGCATCCCGCTGTCGGTCAGCTTCGCAATCGTACCACCCATCTGGACTTCGGCATCATCGGGGTGGGCCGAGACGACCAGCACATCATAGGCCATTGCTCGATCCTTTCATTCTGCCGACGCAAACGATTGCGTCTCTTGATATGATGCAGCAGACATGCTGAACGTTACCAGCGCTGGTCAATTATCGCGTATGCTATCCACGACGCTTCATGACAAAAGGGGGATTCCATGACGATCTCTGAGCCGACCCGCTTCGAGCGGCTCCAACAGCGCTACCGTACTCACGATCTGCCCTGGGACCGGGATCTGCCACCGCCCGAAATTATTGCAGCCGCTGAGCACCTTCCGCCTGGACGGGTGCTCGATCTGGGTTGTGGTACTGCACGGGCCAGTGTGTTCCTGGCAGTGCGTGGCTGGCAGGCAGATGCGATTGACTTTGTTCCTGAGGCGATCACCCTGGCCGAAGAACGCGTACGTGCAGCAGGAGTGGCTGATCTGGTGCGGCTGCATGTCGGGTCGGTGACTGATCTCGGCTTTCTGATCGAGCCGTATGACCTGGCGATTGACGTGGGCTGTATGCATGGGTTCGAGGGTGCTGACCTCCAGGCATATGCGGCAGAAGTAGCGCGGCTGGTGCGGCCAGATGGATGCTATCTCCTGTTCGCCCACCTGCGTGAGCCGGAAGGTGATCGGCTGATTGGCATTGCAAAGGGGACGATTGAAGCGCTCTTCGCTGAGACGTTCGTGTTCGAGACGGTTGAGCCCGGCATCACGATTATTGGCGAACTGCAAACGGCCTCGGCCTGGTACACGCTGCGACGACGCGGTTAGATTGATGACAGGTGGAGGTGGACATGAATGAGCGTACATCGACGGGTGTGTGGACGTGTACTGGCACCACCGTTCACCAGCACGGAGCGGTGACATTTGGAGCACCAGCATCAGTCAGTGACTCCTCCTGACAACTGCGCCACCCGCCAGCGGGCCAGTTCCGCAAGCTGGCCGTAGGCCACCAACAGTTCCTGGGTCGCGCTCGAACCCGCCCGATACGCATCGATGGTCGCTGCCAGCGTCAGCAGTGCCGATTCGCTATTGGCGGCATCCGTATAGGCGGACATAAAGGCATAGAAGCGCCCATGCGTCGGGTTGCATGTTCGCAGATCGTACCGTCGATCCAGCGCCAGCGCATGCAGCCGCTCAAGCTCAGCGGTTATCATAGATGTGACTCCTTAGTTGGCAGCTGCAGCCTGGAGCGCCGCGGACAGTTTGGACAGCAGCATCCCCTCTGGCACTGCTCCCTCGACAGAGATCGCTTCCGCAATCACGGTTCGCGGCACACCCATCACATGGTAGCGCTCGCCAAGTTCTGGGAATTCGGACACCTCAACGGTATCGGCGGTGATGTGTGGGCTGGCGTGGGCCAGTGCGTAGGCCAGGACTGCCGCTCGTGGGCAGTAGGGACAACTGGGCGTCACAAACACCTGGAGATGGAGTGACTGCGTGAGCGTCGCCAGGAATGCCTGTGTCGCTGGTTGCAGGGCTGCCTGGTCGGTTCCGACAATCCGGATCGCTTCCAGCAGCGTGGCGAACTCATAGCCACTCGACAACCCGTAATAGCGGATGCCGTAATCGATTTCCTGCACACCACCCAGGATCACCATTGCCGGTGCCTTATCGACAGCGAGGGTAGCGGCATACGTAGCATCGGTGTTGAGGTCATACGTACGCAACTGGAGGCGTGGGTGCAGCGCAACCAACTCCAGCAGGAGTTCGCGAGTCACATCGCAGTACGCGCATGCATCATTCGTGGTAAACAACACCAGGGTAACTGGGCGAGTGAGTGCGGCGTCCAACTCCTGACGAACAGCAGTGGCATTTTTTTGGATCAATGAGCGCCATGAGAGGGTCTCCTTATAGCTATGCGTCATTTCTGACAATATGATGCAGTATCTGTGCATAACGTTACTGCCCGCTGATTCGCCGCACACCTGACCAAGCGCCACAGCTCCATGCAATCGGCATCTCCTCCACCTCTGTCGTATACCTCCATCGACTCTCCACACATGATTGCTACACTCGCGTCAAGCAATCATCGTATGGAGGTTGATCATGGCCATCCATCACACGCCCAAGCGCTGGTTCAAGGTCGGAGCGCACCATCTGCGCCGATTGACACAGGCGCTATTCACATTGTTTATTGGTGTGCTGGTCGTCAGCCACCTGCTGGTGGGCGAGAGTGCAACAACGACGACGACCACCTCAGCTGAGGCATTCTGCCCGTTTGGTGGCGTCGAAACGCTCTATCAATATGTCGCCAGTGGTGGCAGTTTCATCAACCATACCCATCTTTCAAATGTGGTGCTCCTGGTTGCGGTACTGGCCCTCACCGTTGTCGCACGCGGCGCATTCTGTGGCTGGTTCTGCCCCTTTGGCGCGATCCAGGAGTGGCTGTATGCGGCCAGCACCTGGCTCCAGAAGCGTATCCCACCCGTTGGGCGTGCAATATGGGCACTCAAAAAGCGTTTGGGTGTGCGGCCAGCACGTCTCGGGATGTTACCCGAAGCAACGCTCATCCAACGCATTGATGGCATCCTGCGCTATGGGAAATACGCAGTTCTCGCGACGATCATCGGCGGCACGATCGCGTATGGCGTGATGATCTTCCGCGACTACGACCCGTGGTCGGCACTGCTGGAGATTGGCGCATTGGAACTCACTGCCGGAACGGTCGTGCTTGGTATTGTGTTGGTCGCCGCGCTGTTTGTTGAGCGCCCCTGGTGCCGGTATGCCTGCCCGCTTGGTGCGGTGATCGGCCTGACGAGCCAACTCAGCCCACTACGAATCCAACGCGAAGGAACCGCCTGCACGGGCTGTACGCTGTGCAGCAAGAGTTGTCCGATGGGGTTGCCGGTGGCGACCATGAGCGAACTCACACACCATGATTGTGTGATGTGTTTGGAATGTGTCGACGCCTGCCCGCAGCCGGGCGCACTGGATCTGAAATTGGTGGTTCCCGGTATGCCTGCACGTCCGAGCGAAGGAAGGAACTAATCATGCAAAACAAACCGATTGCGAAGCGTGCGGCCATCCCAACCGCACCGCAGCGCTGGCGCAGCATCCAGATTCGCCCGTTGGTCTACCTCGCTACGGTACTTGTCGTGTTCCTGGGGGTGATCGGCGCAGCACAGGCAACCGGCTGGTGGTCAACCACCGGCCGGACAACGGCGGATGGCGTGCGAATCCAGATAACGGGAACAAACCCAACGGAAATCAAAGGTTGGATGACAATCAGTGATGTACTGACCGCGTACCAGGTGCCAAAGGCGGATCTGTATACCCGCTTCAGTATTCCGAATGACGTGCCGGAGACGGCGCAACTCAAGAGTCTGGAAGGAGCAGCCCCCGACTTTTCCGTGACCGAACTCCAGGCCTGGTTGGTCGAACGCTCCCGTGGGCCATAGGCAGGCACCATGTAACCAATGGTCGTCTGCGCGCATCAAACGAGCAGAACCATACAGTAGAAGGAAACGCGCATGATGCAGCAGCACCACTATGGCTATACCGTCAGAACATCGCTCGACTATCGGGCCGCCGTCGAGGCGGTGACGGCGGCGCTCAAACAAGAGGGTTTTGGCGTCCTGACCACCATTGATATGCAGGCGACGCTGAAAGCGAAGCTGGGAGCCGAAACCGCCCCCTACACGATCCTTGGCGCATGCAACCCACCGCTTGCCCAGCGTGCGCTCACCGCTGAGCCGGAGATCGGCCTGTTGCTGCCCTGCAATGTCGTCGTGTATGTTGATAGCGCAGGGCAAACGATCATCTCGGCCATCGATCCAGAGGCCATGTTCAACGTTGTGCAGCGCGACGACCTGATGCCGATTGCACACGAGGTCGGCGTGAAGCTGCAGCGGGTCATGGCTGCGCTATCTATCCTATCCTAACCCCGGAACCCCGTAGGCTGAAGCCACGCGGTATATGAATCATTGAAAGGACCACCACCATGTTCGCTACAAACGAAAGTTCACTCGACCGCATCATTCGTCTGGTACTCGGTATCATTCTGTTCGCTGTGACATTCACTATGCTGACGGGTATCTGGCAGATTGTTGCGGGCGTACTCGGCGTGGTGATGCTCGCCACAGCGGCGGTTGGCTTCTGCCCACTCTACCGAATCGTTGGCATCAGCACCTGCCCGGTACGTCCGGCCAGCACCCACTGATACTCCATCACATCTCGCGGGAATGTCCATTGGTTCTCCATCATTGGCTGCTACACTCGGGGTGTGGAAAACAAAGCAGCGTGGTCACAGCGGCCACGCAGCACAAGACCCGAGGAGAAGATCATGCGTACTCGTCACTGGATCATCATTGCTGGCGCAACGCTGGCACTTATCGCCGTATTAGCACTCCCATCACTGACCTTGGCACGCGGGCCGAATGGCGGCATCGGGCAGGGTCCTGGTAGCGGGATGATGGGTGGGTCGGAACAGTCGCTCGTGGCGGTGGCAGCCCAGGTGCTGGGTGTTCCACAGGCCGATCTCGTCACCCAGCTGCAGTCGGGCAAGACGATCAAGGATGTCGCGGGCGACAAAGCAGGCGCGATTGTGGATGCGTTTGTGCAGACACGCGTGGATCGGATGGCAGCCCAGGTCAGTGCTGGTCGGTTGACTCAAGCCCAAGCTGACCAGATGGTGGTCACGATGAAGGCCAACGTGACGGCGCAAATCAGCGCACCGTGGACGGCACGCGGCCCGAATGGTGGCGCAGGCTTCACCGACCAGGACGGCAACGGTCGCTGCGACAATGCAGGCACCGGAATGGGACAAGGCACCGGAATGGGACGTAGCCGGATGGGCATGGGACGCAACGGTCAATAGCCCTCCGAAGCGCAGACCAGCGGCCAACGTGATTCACGTTGGCCGCTGGTTGTCTTCTTGTATCCTGGGCAGATAGCATGGCAACGCCTTATGGAACGGCGATGTTGTACGGTACGGATGATAATCACAAGCGGAGAAGTGCGATGGCACAGCGTATCCTGGTCGTCGATGATGACCGACAGATCGTGCGGCTGGTGCAATCCTATCTGGAACAGGCCAGTTACACCGTCCTGACAGCGTATGATGGCACAACCGCACTCCGCATGATTCGCGCCGAGCAACCTGACTTGGTCGTGCTCGATCTCATGCTGCCGGACATGGATGGTTGGACGATCACCCGTGCGGTGCGCGCTGACCACGGAACCGCAGCGCTGCCCATCCTCATGCTCACGGCACGCGTTGAGGACGCCGACCGCATCGTCGGGCTGGAACTCGGTGCCGATGACTATGTCACCAAACCATTCAACCCACGCGAGGTGGTCGCCCGCGTTCGCGCAATCCTGCGGCGGGTCAAGGGTATAGCCCCCGATCATCAGACGCTGACCTACGCAACCCTGCGGCTCGACACGAACCAACATGTCGTCACGCTGGATGGGCAGCCGGTGGATCTGACGCCGACGGAGTTTGATCTGCTGCGGCTGTTCCTGTCCCAACCCAGCCACGCCTTCAGTCGCCAGGAACTGATCGAGCATGGGCTTGGCTACACCTATGAAGGGCTGGAGCGCACGGTCGATAGTCACATCAAAAACCTCCGCAAGAAGCTGGAGCGCACCCCCACCGCACCACAGATCGAGACGGTCTATGGGATTGGCTACCGGCTTCACACGCCTGGTGGATAAGCGCGTCGCACACATGCTGCAATCGAGGCTACTATGCGTCGTCTTTGGATTCAGTTAACCCTCGCCTTCGCCCTGGTGACGCTCACGAGCGTGGCTGTGGCGGCATTGCTGGCCAATCGGCAGACCAGCACGGAGTTTCGGGGCTTCCTGGCGCAGAACCAGGTGCAGGAGTCGGGCCTGCCAGCCGAACTTGCCTCCTATTACCAGGCCCATGGAAATTGGGACGGTGTGACGGAAGTATTTACGGAGTGGCGTGGTTCTGGAGGCATGGGTACTGGCCACGGGATGATGCGCGGCGCACCGACTCTCGTGCTCGCCAATCGCGACGGAGTTGTTGTCTACGATAGTAGCGTTGGTACAACTGAACGGCTGACGGCGAGCGACCGTGCGGCTGCACTTCCGATCATGGTTGGAGATGCGCCGGTCGGCTTCCTGGTGGTTCGCGCTACGGGGCAGACCGGTCTTACGACAGCAGCGGAACAGTTCCTGGCCCAAGTAAATCAGGCGCTGATCCAGGCCGGGCTGCTTGGAGCGATCTTGGGCGTGCTGCTTGGCGTGCTGCTGGCCCGCCGACTCGCTGCCCCACTCAACCGATTAGCCAAAGCGGCGCGGCAGCTTGCCGCTGGTGATCTGACTCAGCGTGTGCCGGTTGATGGTCCCATCGAGGTCGCCGCCGCTGGCCAGGCCTTCAATGAGATGGCCAGTGCGCTTGAAGTAGCGGAAGGGCTGCGGCAGCATATGGTCGCCGATATTGCCCACGAGTTGCGTACACCATTGACGGTCATCCAAGGCAATTTGCATGCCATTCTGGATGACATCTACCCACTGGAGAAGTCGGAGATTCAGACGATTCTGGATGAGACACTGCTGCTCGGTCGGCTGGTCGATGATCTGCGCGATCTGGCGTTGGCCGAGGCCGGGCAGTTGCGCCTCCAGCCACAGGTGGTCAACGGTAACGGGCTGATCGCGCAGGGTGCCGCCGCATTCCATGGGATTGCGACCGAGAAGGGGGTTACGTTGTGTGTTGTGGCCGCAGATGATCTGCCCGCAGTATGGGCCGACCCAGAACGTACCGGTCAGGTGCTGCACAACCTGTTGGCGAACGCGCTGCGCTACACGCCGAGCGGCGGCAGCGTTACCCTGCACGCAGCACACCATCCAACCTGCATCTCAGATTCTCCATGCAGCCATATGAATCTTCAGCCTGCAGGGCAGATCATGTTTGAAGTTGAGGATACTGGCCCAGGGATCGCACCAACTGATGTACCGCATGTCTTTGAGCGCTTCTGGCGTGCGGATGCAGCACGCACGCGGATGCAGGGCGGCTCGGGCCTGGGGTTAGCAATCGCCCGCCAGTTCGTCCACGCCCAGGGCGGGCAGATCGGCGCGACCAGCGTCATGGGGCGCGGTAGTCGATTCTGGTTCACTGTACCACTCGCGTCGGAGACGCAGATTCTTGCGGATACTGGCTCCTGAGGCGGTTTCTGAATATGTCGCTCCGCGCTCATGGCAGGAGTTGCACCAACGATGGTCGTTGTTGGCGGGTTGCTGGCATTTGGGGTCATGTTCGCGCTGAATTCGGCGGTCCATTCGTATTTAATCCTGGCCTATACCGATGGCGAAAAGGCAGCCATGAATGTCGGCTTCTATTACACGGCCAATGTGCTTGGGCGGCTGGCGGGAACCGTGCTGTTCGGCTGGCTGTATACCGTTGCCGGTCTGATTGCCTGCCGGTGGGTTGCCGTTGGCTGTGTCCTGGCCGCTGGTTTGATTTCCCTATCCCTGCCCGTCCATACGGCGCCCCATACCCAGCCAATCGCCTTCGGTGAGAGCGGCGATTGAGCACGATAGCGTTGCACCTCGTGAGGATACAGACGTTTTACTTCTGGATGAATGCACGACTGCGCTGCCACGCTCTCATCCGTCGTCTTGGGTTCACCGTTCCAGCGGCCCCTGTCTCCCGGCAAGGCCGTCAGGCCAACGCTATGGTCAATACACGGAGCAATCCTTGGCACGTACGCCCTTCTCATGAGATCAAGACCCGCAGCTTACTCGTTGTGTTGCATCGCTGGGCAGGGATCGTCGGCATACGAGCAGAAGACGCAGCAGTCACCAGGCTTTGGACGCAGGGTAGCTCCACAACTGGAACACTGATAGATAACGATTCACGTATCGGCTGGTATGGCCGCTGTTTGTGCCTGATGGCAATATGGGCAGTGGATGCTGGTGATGCGTTTCATGATAGCTCCCTTACCGCACGCCTGCTTTCAATGGAGATTATCCACGTGGCCAGTACATGATGATCGCCATGCCAAACAGCGCAATCAGGCCGCCAATCAGATCATAGCGGTCGGGTGTTACTTTGTCAATCTGCCAGCCCCACAGCAGCGATAAGACCACAAAGATGCCACCATATGCGGCATATACTCGGCCAAAGGATGCAGGTTGGAGGGTTGGTATCACACCATACAGGATCAGGATGACCGCTCCAAGGAAACCGACCCAGACACTCTGTCCCGCTCTGAGCCAGAGCCACACGAGGTAGCCGCCACTAATCTCGCACAACCCCGCGAGTACGAATACCATCAGTGATTGTAGCAGTGCCAAGAACCACCTCCATGAAGCCGCTGACAGCAGCACAGCGCTGTGCCTGTGCTGCTATCGTACCGATCGCTTGATCTATGCTATTGGCTGTGACGTTCTGCGCGTTGCGCACATGCGTGGAATATTAACATGTGCCAGCCGCGCCGCCAACCTAACCGACGTCCTGCCCACATGCACAGTCGGTCGTCGAGCCGCTGTTGACCACATGCGCTGGTGCAACCACATGGTCTGGATTTCGACGACGGAGCAACGCCAGAGGAATCAGGCAGGGAATGGCGCATGCTGCGAGCAGAATCAGTGGTGCCAGGCTTGCGATACGCGCAAACCCGAGCAGGCTGTCCGCGATCACGAGCAGCACGCCTGCTCCGCCCAAAATCAGGAGCGCGAGCTTCCATGCGCGCGTGGGCAGACATGCATCGATCAGTTTACGCATTGGTTTCCTCCGTTGCTCCAGGACGGAGCGTATGCGATTCAAGCTGCTCAGCCAGATAGGCCTTCACGTCGGGTGTACCACAGAGCCGCAGCCACACTGGGCCGTGTTGTGGTTCAACGATGAGCTCGAAGCGAAAGAATGCACAACACAAGCGCTCATTGCCGATAAACGCCACCAGCGCTGGATAGTCTTCGGCAGGAAAGCGGAATGCGTAGCCATCAGCGAGCTCAACGCGCTCCTGCGCCATATGAAAAATGAGTTGGGTGGCCAGGGCCATGTGCGGCGTGCGGTTATCTTCCGCAATCGCATCCAACTGGCACACCAGGGTCTCCGCTGGGAATGTCGTACTCATCACGGTGCTCCTCTGTTATGATTGACGGGTCACTTGCACAAGTGCCACGCATAGCGTACGCTTTCAAGTACACTTGAAGTCAAGAGGGATCTTGTATGAATGATGCGTTGACCATTGGCGAACTTGCGCGGCAGGTTGGGATGCGTCCCTCGGCGCTGCGCTACTATGAGAGTATTGGGCTGTTACCCACACCACGGCGTGTCAATGGCCAGCGGCGCTATGACATCAGCACCGTGCAGCTGCTGGCGGTACTCCAGATGGCCCAGAAGGCTGGCTTCATGATCGCCGAGATGCAGACACTGGTGCATGGCTTTGAATCTGGTACGCCACCCGCCGTGCGCTGGCAGCGCTTAGCACGCACCAAGCTGACCGAGATTGACGCCCTGATCCAGCGCGCTGAACAGATGAAGCGCATCCTGCACCATGCCCTGCACTGTGGCTGCCGTGAGCTGGTTGATTGTGCGGCTGCCGATGAGATGAGCCTCTGCCAACAACGACCGCCAAGTCCTGTGTAGTAACATCGTACATCGGTATTCAGCGATCCGAATGGCGTGCCAGCACAATCCGATAGGTTCCCTGCCGCAGTGTCGGCTCGTGAAAAACCGCAGAGAATGGTCTTCTCTGCGCTTCTGCGCAAGAGTCGCGCATGTCTCACACTTTGTGTTCTGCGTTACATTGCCGATTTTGATTGCCATCTCATGCGGCGATCATCACGGGAGATTGCAAACCGCCCCTACGTTTATTGTCACCGAATGTGGCAGCGTTGTGTTAGTTGTTCTGGGTTGCACAAACCCGCTGTCCTTCGTACAATGGCACGAACAGAAACGCACCATGTTGCATATGAACGATCAATGCTGATTACGGGGTACACATCATGGATCAATTGCCAATCAGAGATCAGGCAAATACTTCGCTTGAATTCGTACGCGTCGAAAGTGGCCTGCTCACTGGTGTTCCTGCCCCCGATCCTGCCATTCAGATGTTCAAAGGTGTTCCCTTTGCCGCTGCACCAATCGGGCCATTGCGCTGGAAGGCACCACAACCACCAATCGCGTGGGCTTGTTATTGATGGATGGGCCATTCCTACAGCGCCAATCGGCCTGCTTGCACAAGGCCGCCAATCAGTAGCCTCGCTGATGGTTGGATCGACGGCCAATGAGTTTACGTCGTTGCTTGGTGCGCGAACCATCCCAACCGAATCTTTTCGGCAGCAGATCGCGCAGCGCTATGGCGAACAGGCAGCAGCATTTCTGAAACTGTATCCAGCCGATAGCGCTGCGCTGGCGGGCAATTCCCAGATTGCCAGCTTGAGTGATCAGATGGCGGTTGGCATGCGAGCATGGGCCAGCTTGCACGAGCAGCATCACCCGGATAGCGCATATGTGTATTATTTCGACCGCCGGTTGCCTGGGCGGGATAGCGAGTTCTATGGGGCCTTCCATTCGGGTGAGCTCTACTATGTGTTTGATACACTCGCATCGACTGAGCGGCCATGGACATCCAGTGACACGACCCTGGCTGAGATCATGTCATCATATTGGGCCAACTTCGCGGCGACTGGCGATCCGAATGGGGCTGGTTTGCCAGCATGGCCACGCTATCGTGGGAGCCAGGTTCAGGGGCTTGGCGAAGTGATCGCACCGACCGATGCGCCTGGGAAAGATCGGTTCGATCTCTTCTGGCACGAGATTGACGCATTGCTACAACACCTATGAACATTGAGCAATCATTCGGGGATATGGCATGGCTCATCCATCCGCAGGCTGAAGCCGGCGGCAAAGAGAAAACGAACCCCTAGCCGCGTGGCTTCAGCCCGCGGTGGGGTAGGGTGACAATACCTAATGAACATTATGGAAAGATCCATCAGCCTTTGGGGCGTCGCTACGCAGTTCCGCGAGATCCTTCGTGGGACATTGCCATGCTGGTATTCTGACTCCTGACTCCTGAATACTCAATAACGAGGTTTCAATGCATGCAGCCCGCAAACTTGGCCGGTTTCTGGCTCCCTACTGGCATTGGGCTGTTCTCGCGCCACTGCTGATGGCTCTTGAAGTCTCGATGGATCTGGCACAGCCATGGTTGCTGCAGAGGATCATCGACCAGGGTATTGCTCGTTCGGACATGAACCTGGTGATCTCGACGGGGCTGCTGATGGCGAGTGTGGCCGTGATTGGCCTGGTTGGCGGTATTGGTTGCGGGATTTTTACCGTTCTGGCTGGCCAGAACTTTGGCGCGGATCTGCGCGGGACGCTGTTTCGCAAGGTGCAGGCGCTCTCCTTCGGCAACCTGGATCGGCTGGAAACCGGTGGGCTGATCACCCGCCTGACCAATGATGTCACCCAGGTTCAGGAAGCTGTCATGATGCTGCTGCGCGTCATGGTGCGCGTCCCATTACTGTTGATCGGCAGCCTGATCATGGCGACGATCACCAGCCCGCAATTGGCGCTGGTGTTTGTGGTGCTGATCCCGATTGTGCTAGCAGCACTGATCTGGATTATCAACCGAACCTTCCCGATGTTCAGTGAGGTGCAGCATCGCCTCGACCAGCTCAACACCGTGTTGCAGGAGAATCTCGCTGGCATTCGGGTTGTCAAGGCATTTGCCCGTTCGGATCACGAGCTTGAGCGCTTTGGGCGGGCCAATGATCACCTGATGGAGCAGAATATCCTGGCGGTGCGAACAAGCGCGGTGACGATGCCATTCATGATGTTGACGCTGAATGCTGGTATTGTGGCGGTGATCTGGTTTGGTGGCTTGCAGGTTACTGTTGGTGGATTACAGGTTGGCCAACTGATTGCGTTTATCAACTATCTGGCCCAGACACTGATGTCGCTCATGATGATCAGTATGCTGGTGATGCGCTTTGCCCGTGCAGAAGCATCGGCGGAACGGATACAGGAGGTGTTGGATAGCCGGCCCGATCTTGCATTTCAGACACAACCAGCTGATCTTGTTGCGCTGCGCGGCCGGATCGTCTTCGATCATGTGACCTTCGGCTATGCCGCCAATGGTCATGATCCCGTGCTGAAGGATGTCAGTTTTGTGGCCGAGCCAGGGCAGACAATCGCACTGCTTGGGGCGACGGGCGCTGGCAAATCGAGCCTGGTCAATCTGATTCCGCGTTTCTATGATGTGACCGCTGGATGTGTGACGATTGATGGTGTTGATGTGCGGGCGATTGATGAAACAATGCTACGCCAAACAGTTGGTGCTGCACTTCAGGAATCGATCCTGTTCAGTGGCACAATTCGTGATAATATCCGCTATGGTCGGCCTGATGCCAGCGACGCAGAGGTGATTGCGGCAGCCAAAATGGCCCAGGCGCATGAGTTCACAAGTAACTTCCCCGATGGCTATGAGACAATCGTTGGCCAGCGCGGCGTCAACCTTTCGGGTGGGCAGAAGCAACGGTTGGCGATTGCGCGCGTGTTGCTGGCACAGCCAACAGTGTTGATATTGGACGATAGCACCAGTGCTGTTGATATCGAGACCGAGGCCAGGATTCAGGCTGCACTAGCCAGTTTGCCAGAACAGCCGACCCAGGTTGTGGTGGCGCAGCGGATTAGTACCGTGCTGCGTGCGGATCGCATTCTGGTGCTCGATGATGGGCGAGTTGTGGCCGAGGGCACGCATAGCGAGTTGCTCGAATCCAGCCCGATCTATCGTGAGATCTATAGCTCGCAGATGGACACGGCCACCGCGGTGGTGCCGCATGAGTGAAGCACGAACACAACGCTCGCAATCTCCAGTAGAGCCGCCGCAACTCCTGGGGCGTATGGGTGGCGGCCCACGCCAATTCGGTAAGGTTGAACACGCGAAAGATCGGCGCGGCACCATTCGGCGGCTATGGGGCTATCTGAAGCACCAGCGCAATGCGCTCATATTGACTGCTGCGATGGTGGTTGTGACAACGGCACTGAACGTGCTCGGACCGTATCTGCTTGGCCTAGCAATCGACAAGTATGTGCTGACGCATGATCTGCCTGGGCTGGCCTGGATCTGCTTGCTGATGCTAGCGGCCTATGCGCTCAACGCATTGCTGACATGGCTACAGAGCTATGTGATGGCTGGTGCGGCGCAGCGAACCATTCGGGATCTGCGGGCGGATCTGTTTAAGAAGCTCCAATCACTGCCATTACGCTTCTTCGATCAACGGGCACATGGCGATTTGATGAGCCGCTTGACCAATGATATTGAGAATGTGAACCAGGTACTCGCCGATGGGATCGTGCAGATTGTCTCTGGTGTTCTGAGCATGATTGGCGTGGCCATCGCCATGCTGCTGATCAACCCAGTTCTGGCGCTTGTCAGCATTCTATCGATCACATTGATGTCGCTGACTGTGAACATGTGGGTTGCACCGCGTACTCGCTCGGGATTTCGGCAACAGCAGGCATCGCTCGGCAAGCTGAATGGCTTGATCGAGGAGACAATCAGCGGCCAGCGGGTTGTGAAGGCCTATCATCGTGAGCCAGTTGTGATCGAGCAGTTTGATCAGAACAATCGTGAGTTGCGTAAAGCTGCAACGCGGGCACAGATCTTTGCCAGCCTGATCGGGCCGATGATGAATTTCGTTGGCAACCTGGGTTTAGCTGTTGTCGCCGGAATCGGTGGCTGGATGGCCGTTCAGGGATTGGCAACCGTCGGTACGATTGCTGGGTTTATCAACTTCTCACGCCAGTTTGGCAGGCCACTCAACGAACTGGCCAATCTGTATAGCGCAATCCAATCGGCTGTTGCGGGTGCCGAGCGGGTGTTTGCGATCATCGATGAGACGCCAGAGACGGATGCGCCTGATGCGCTGCCACTTGGTGCAATTCGTGGCGATGTACGCTTCGAGCAGGTTTCGTTTGGTTATGAGCCAGATGTACCGGTGCTGAAACAGATCGATGTACGTGCCGAACCGGGCCAGATTATTGCGCTGGTTGGGCCGACTGGCGCAGGCAAGACGACGATTGTTAATCTCCTGACGCGCTTCTATGAGATCGATAGCGGCCAGATTTTGATCGATAGCCAGGATATTCGCCAGATCAGGAAGACCGATCTGCGCCAGCAGTTGGGGATTGTGTTGCAGGACACATTCCTGTTTGCGGGGAGCGTGATGGCGAATATTCGCTATGGGCGGCTTGACGCATCCGCTGATGAGGTGATTGCGGCGGCACGGCTGGCCAATGCCGATCAGTTCATCCATCGCCTGCCGCAGGGCTATGAGACGCTGCTCTCTGAGCGGGCCGGAAACCTGAGCCAGGGCCAGCGGCAGCTATTGGCGATTGCCCGCGCACTCTTGGCCAACCCGAGTGTGTTGATCCTTGATGAAGCCACCAGCAGCGTCGATACCCGCACCGAGCAACATATCCAGGAGGCCATGCTGCGATTGATGGCCGGACGAACCAGTTTTGTGATTGCCCATCGGCTCAGTACGATCCGCGATGCCGATCAGATCCTGGTGATTAATCATGGTGAGGTGATCGAGCGCGGCACCCATACACAATTACTCGCTCAGCATGGCTTCTATCAGCATTTGTACACCAGCCAGTTCCGGGCGAATACACGGCTGGAGGGGATAGCCGATAGCTGATCAACTCGCACATCGCCTGACTCCTGACTCCTGACTCCTCGGTTCTGCGCTCCTTGACACACCCGCGATTTCTGGTATCGTTGATTTGCATGAACCCCTAGTTAAAGTGCCCCACAGGAGGCAACCAATGATCGCCACACAACCATTTGGCCGGACAGGACACATCAGCACCCGCGTCATCTTTGGCGCAGCAGCACTCGGCGGTGTGACCCAGGAGGAAGCGGATAGCACGCTCGAATTGCTGATTCAATATGGGATCAATCATATCGATACTGCCGCGAGCTATGGCGAATCAGAGCTACGCATTGGCCCATGGATGGCGGAACATCGCTCACGCTTCTTTCTTGCAACGAAGACGGGCGAGCGCTCGTTTCAGCCAGCCTACGATTCCATCCTGCGCTCGCTTGATCGCATGCGCATCGAGAGCTTCGATCTGATCCAGTTGCATAATCTGGTTGATCCAGCCGAATGGGAGACGGCAATGGGTCCGGGTGGCGCACTTGAGGCGGCAATCAAGGCCCGTGATGAGGGCCTCGTGCGCTTCATTGGTGTCACTGGCCACGGCCTCCCAGTGGCTCGCCAGCATCGCCGGGCTCTCGAACAATTCGACTTTGACTCGGTGCTGTTGCCCTATAGCTACATCCTCATGAAGGATGCCCAGTATGCCGCCGATTTCGTAGCTCTCGCAGAACTGTGCGCCCAACGCAATGTCGCCATGCAGACGATCAAGTCCATCACCCGTGCCCCATGGGGCGAGCGTGACCGCACGGCTGCAACATGGTACGAACCACTAGCTCGCCAGGAGGATATCGATCTGGCGGTTCATTGGGTGCTTGGTTCACGCCCGGTGTTCCTCAATACCGTCGGCGATATTCATGTGCTGCCGAAGGTTCTGGAAGCTGCGACCCGCTTCACCCAGGCTCCATCGGAAATGGCCATGGACGAATTGTTGGCCGAGCGGGAGATGGCACCGCTATTTACTGAATAATACTATGACGATCACACATACAGATGGCACAATCACTGGCAATAATGGCATGGCGCTGTTCATGCAATCCTGGCGGCCAGCGCAACCGCGTGCGGTGGTTGCGCTAGCGCATGGCCTCGGCGAACATAGTGGTCGTTATGGGAATCTGATCACCGAACTCAATGCCCGTGACTATGCCGTCTATGCCATCGATCATCGTGGGCATGGGCGTAGCCCCGGCCAACGAGCCTATATCGATTCCTGGGAGGATTTTCGGGCGGGAATACGCGCACTGATAGCATATATTCATACGAGTGAACCGGATCTGCCGGTGTTCCTGATCGGCCATAGCCTTGGTGGGTTGATCGCGCTGAACTATGTGCTGCACGAACCAGGTACACTGCATGGCATTATTGCATCGGCTCCTGCCCTGAGTAGCGATGGACTCTCGCCTGTGCTGGCACTGCTCAGTAAATTGCTCTCGCGGATTGCACCAACATTCTCGTTGCAGAGCAAGCTGCCGCTGAGCGGGATCTCGCGCGATCCGGCAGCGCAGCAGGCCTACGCAACCGATCCGCTTGTCAGCATGGTTGGCACACCACGGCTTGCCACCGAGAGTTTCGCAGCAATCGCCTGGACGAATGCCCATGCTGGCGATCTCAAGCTGCCACTGTTGATTATTCACGGCGAGGCCGATCCAATCGTGCCGCCCGAATCAAGCGCCCGTTTCATTGCCAACGCCGGATCAGCCGATAAGCAGCGCATCACCTATCCTGGCGTTGTTCACGAGACTCATAATGATCTCGGCTGGCATCGGCCAGTCGATGATATTGCCAATTGGCTCGATAGCCATCTTTAGTGTTTATCTCTTGGTGGGTTTGGGGGCTTGCTAGCCTCCAAACATTCTATATTCTGGTGTGCTTCAGCTTTGCTGAAGCACACCAGAAAAACTATCATGAACATATGCCAACATATAGCACATTCCAGCGTCGGCTTGAGGCCGGACAAATCGTTGTTACTGGTGAGCTTGCTCCACCAAAGAGCGCATCACGCGCCACGGTTGAGCGACTTGCGCTGGGCCTCAAGGATTCCGTTGATGCAATCAATCTCACCGATAACCAGCGCGGGCTTGGCCGAATGTCCGCCCTTGGTGCCGGCATCCTGGTTCATCAACTGGGCATCGAACCAATTGCCCAGCTGACATGCCAGCATCGCAATCGGATCGCCCTACAGGCCGATGTACTGAGTGGCAACGCCTGCGGTATCCCGAATTTCCTGGCGATGACCGGCGATCACCCCAAGATTGGCGATCATCCAGATGCCAAGAACGTCCTGGATCTGAATTCATTCCAGTTGATCAAGATGCTGCGTGGCATGCGTGATGAAGGCCGCTTCCAATCGGGCGTGGCACTCAGCGAAGCACCACGTTTCTTCCTTGGCGGCGTCTCGAACCCGAATATCGAACGGGTCGCACGGCTCGAACGCAAGATTCAGTATGGAGCCGAATTTATTCAGACCCAGATTCTGTTCGATCTTGAGCGCTTCAAGCTGTGGATGGCCGATGCGCGTGCGGCCGGGCTGCACCAACAGGCCCACATCCTGGCTGGTGTGATGATCGTCAAATCGGCCACATCGGTACGCTTCCTGCGTGATCATTTGCCTGGCTCGCGTGTTCCCGATTGGGTGATTGATCGGATGGACAAGGCCAAAAACCCTGAGCAAGAGGGCATTCAGATCGCTGCCGAATTAACCCAGGAATTGTTAGCAATCGAGGGTGTGCGCGGCATTCACCTCATGTCAGTTGGCTGGACCAAAGCGATTCCACAGGTTGTTCAGCAGGCTGGATTATATCCACGGCCACCTGCTCCACCCATGGAGTAGTGCAATGTCGAGGGTGCAATGCTGATCATGAAGTTTGGCGCAGCAGCGATCAATGAGGCCGCACGATTGCGCGATCTGGCGCGGGTTGTCAAGGATGGCCGCGATGAGGGCTATGCGGTTGTGGTTGTGTGTAGTGCATTGGCTGGCATCACCGATGCACTGATCGAGGCCGCCCGCGCCGCAGCAGAACATCGTGATGGCCCAATCGAATATGCGCGACGCGAATTATGGGGCCGCCATCGCGCCCTGGCCGAAAAGCTGATCAACGATGAATGGGAACGTGAGGAACTGTATCGTGAATGGGCCGAGCTACTTAAGATCTTTGATCGAATCACCCGAGCAGTGACGACCCTTGGCGAACTCTCACCCCGTGGCATTGATGCTGTCGCCGTGTTGGGCGAACGCTTCATGGCTCACCTGGTTGCGGTATTGCTGCGGCGCAGTGGCATCGCCTCCAAGATGGTCGATGGGGCCGAACTGATCGTCACCGATGCACACTTTGGCAACGCACGCCCATTGCTGCCCGAAACATTCATGCGCGTCCGCGCTCGCCTGGAGAGTTCCCTCAAAGCCTTGATTGTGCCGGTGATTACTGGGTATGTTGGCGCAACCCGCGATGGTGTGGTGACGACATTGGGGCGTGGTGGTGGCGATTATTCAGCAACACTGATTGGTGCTGCCCTTGAAGCCACAGAAGTATTTCTATGGACTGATGTTGATGGCATTCTCACGGCCGATCCAAAGATTGTTGCTGGCGCTCGCACGCTCCCAGAGATTTCATTCAGTGAAGCCGCCGAAATTGCTGCGCTTGGCGCGGAGGTTCTGCATCCACACACCCTGGCACCACTTGAACAGCGTGGGATTCCGCTGCATATTCGCAACCTCAACCACCCCGAGCGCACAGGCACCAGGGTTGTTGCGCGCCCACAACCAGCCGAACAACCAGCACGAACGATCATCTCGGCCCGTGGCCTCAGCCTGCTCAGCGTTTCTAGCCATTCCAATGATGCAGATTGGGGACCAGCACTCAGCCGGATGGCAGCATCAAGTGTCGATATTCTCTCATTCACGCAGAGCCTCAGTGAACACAGCCTGACACTGGCCGTCCGCGCTGCCGATGCAGCATTCGCCCGTGAATGCTTGATCAATGCCCACACCGGCGACCAGGCTCAGGTACAGCCACCTGAAATCACCCTGATCTCGCCGGTTGGCATGGTGGCACTGATTACCACACCCGGCAATGATGCACTAACAGCACGCATGCTCACATCACTTGGGCGTGCTAATGCATCCATTCTGACACTCACCCACGCTGGGACGCATATCTCCTTCCTCCTGCCAGAACACCAGGTCGATACCGTTGTCCGTGCCCTCCATCACGACCTTGGGTTGGCCCTGTAACTTTGTAGCACCACAGGCCCAGCATTCTATACAAAGAACAAGAAAACATTGAACAATGCACTCCTTGTTCCTTTGTTCCTTGTTGCTGAACAAGCGAACAAGAGTCGACGATAGATTTGTTCGGTCTAGTAGATAAACTGCAAGACAAAACGAGATCTGTGCGGTATAGTATGCGAACCGACGATTTGAAAACAGAGGCACACAATGTTACGAGAGCGGTTACAGGCCGATCCGCACCGGCCCGGCTACCACTTTCTGCCGCCCGCGAATTGGATGAGCGATCCAAATGGCCTGATTCAATGGCGTGGCGAGTATCATTTATTCTATCAATACAATCCAGAAGAACCAATCTGGGGGCCGATCTCCTGGGGCCATGCGGTCAGTCGCGATCTGTTGCACTGGCAGGATCTGCCGGTTGCTCTATCACCCACACCAGATAGCCCGGATAGCGATGGCTGTTGGTCTGGTGTGATCGTTGATGCTGCTGGTATTCCAACCATGATCTATAGCGGCAATCGCAATGATCGCCAGTTTCCCTGTTTGGCAATCAGCACTGATGATCTGTTGACCTGGCACAAGAACCCGCACAACCCACTGATCAGCGCCTCGCCAGTGGATTTGGATTTGCTGACCTTTCGTGATCATTGTGTCTGGAGGGATGGTGACGATTGGTATCAACTGATTGGTGGTGGAATCCGTTTTCGAGGTGGCACAGCACTGCTCTATCGTTCAGCCGATCTGCGTCAATGGGAATATCTTGGGCCGATCTGCGATGGCCGTTCAGCCGAAACCGGTGAGATATGGGAGTGCCCAGATCTCTTCGCTCTTGGCGATCAGCATGTGCTGATCGTCTCGTCGATCCCACTACGACGGGCGATCTACCTGATCGGCAGCTTCGACGGGCGAACCTTCACGCCACACACAGATGGCGATGTTGATGCGGGTGGACATCTGTATGCACCGCTTTCATTTCGAGATGATCAGGGTCGCCGGATCATGATCGGGTGGCTGTGGGAAGGTCGAACCCTCAATGCACAAATTGTTGCCGGTTGGGCCGGCATTATGTCACTACCACGCACACTACGCCTTGGTTCCAAGGGCCGCTTGCTTGCCGAGCCAATTGCCGAACTCGAACAACTGCGGCGACGCCACCGCCAATATTGCGCTATTGAGCTGCCATCTGATGCACTGATTAATCTTGAGGCAAAGGCTGGCAATATGATCGAGGTTGATCTGACCATTGATCTTGGCAAGGCAACCCAGGTCGCTCTGGCTGTCTGCCGAGCACCAGATGGAAGCGAGCAGACATTAATTCTGTTTGATCGGGCGCGTGGCCGTCTGGAGATTGATCGATCAATTGCCAGCCTCGCTTCCACCAGCCACCGTGAAAGCTTTGGTATGGATTGGTCACCAGCATCAAATGGGCAGATACAGGTACGAGTTTTTGTGGATCGCTCTGTGATTGAAGTATTTATTGAAGGCGAATGCCTTACCAGCCGTGTCTACCCCCAACAAGCCAACAGCCTGGGGCTGGCCATCGGCGCATGGGGCAATGATGCACGGCTGATCTGCGCCGATATCTGGGACATGCAGCCAGTGTGGTGAGCAGTAGAACAAGGAACAAACGAACATACTAGAACAAGAGAGCCAGCGAACAAACAGCCATCAATACGCTCTTGTTCGCTTGTTTCCTCGTGCTCTTGCTGCTTGGTTCTCTTTCACGCAAGGTAGGATTGTAGATCGGCCAGGCTCGTGCCAACACGAACAATCTTGCTCTCATAGCCATCCCCATAGGCAATAATGCGCCATTGTTCGAGTTCGATTTCTGGGCGAGCAAACAGATCCAGCAATAACATTGTTTCAGCCTGATTATAGGGATCTTGCCAGCCAGCATACCCACGTTCGATCATAAGTAGATTCTGATGAATACTGATCTGATGATAGATCCAGATATTTTCCTGTTTTTCTTTCATGTGTTCAAGCTTCTGAAAGCTATGATCATCAATATAGACATGCTGATGGCATAACTGCTGATGATCAGCGCAATACATATCATCTTCAGAATAATGAAACAATTCCTGTGGGATATACTGTTGTGCGAGATGCTCAAATAACAGTGGGCCAACTGGATGGATTGATGCACAAAAGCGCCAATCTGGCCCATAGCCGTGCTGTTGGAGTTCCCAACACCAATATTTTCGATCCATTGCTCAACTGCCTCTCATCGCCAATCTGCTGCTTACCGCTGTCAAGAACTAGCTATAGCAATCCTAGCGGATTTGTAAATGAAGGGAGATTTTCTCGGGGGCTGCGCCCCGAAACCCCTGCTTTGCGCTACGCGCTTTTATAACTCAAATAGGAATGCTATAGTTCTTTTGGTATAGGCACACACTATTCTACATTATCTGTATGATTATGGCATCCGTACCTGTTTGTGTACCAGAAACAACTACTGAAACACTGCCCTCATGCAGAGGCGCGGTTGCTGCTGTAACCGCGCCTCTGCGCGATGTTATACCGAAGCCTCGGTGCCACGGGCGATGCGCCGTGACGGTCGCTTCCGCTCCGACTTCTTCTTCAGTCCAATCGCCTGAACCGCTGGTGAATCGTTGCCATACTGCGCGATCACGGCCGCCTTGGCACCAATGATCGCATTGTGGAACTCGCGCGTCGCAGCGATCTCCGCGTCGCGGGCGGCGGCCAGTGCCTTGCGGGCGCGCTGCGTCGCCTGCAAGGCCCGATCCATCGCCTGCGCGAGGCTGATGAGCGACTCCGTCGCATACAACGGATTGACCGCCGTATAGTCGGTCAGGTCTCGAAGAGCCAGTAGCGCGGCGCGGTCAGCGTCAAGTGTGTCGGGTGCAAGTGGTGTTGGCATGTCTGGGATGTTCCTTTCAATATTTGCCAATCCTACGTCGCGCACAGTGCGTCGACGTATGTGCTGATACAATACCGCATGCCCTTAACCATTTTATTACCATTATGTGGGTGATTGTTTGTTCCAGCAGATCGATCATTGATGATTGCACGCTCAACCGGTAGTTTGGCTGCGCTGCTCCTCTGCATGAGTCAGTTCATGCAGGATTCTATGCGGATCGAATCGACCAACATGAATATAGAATCCTGCATGAATCTCCTCCATGAAGGATTGTACGCGGATCGAATCGAGGAGAGTGGGCATCGCATCGTTCATGAGTCATTCTCATGCAGGATTCTATGCGGGTCGAATCGAGGAGGATGGGCATCGAATCGTTCATGAGTCATTCTCATACAGGATTCTATGCGGGTCGAATCGAGGAGGATGGAAATAAATAATCACGAGGAAGAGTCAGGTATTGAGTCCGTCATATAGGTTGCAGCTGCTGCAATTGGGCTACGTGAAAAGGTAAGCAGGCATACTTTCTCTTCAGTAGCCATACCACCAAGCGTGATTTGCTGATTGGGAAGGAGCAGCTGTTGCCCTGAGACTCGCGTGCCATTGATGAAAGTACCTTTGCTGCTTCCCACATCTTCAATATAGACATCATTCAGGATACGGCTAATGCGAGCATGCTTTCGGCTGACACGCTCAAAACGGACAGGAACACGTAGATCTTCTGCTTCACGACCTACGAGATGTTCTTCGTTGATGAGATTATATGTCTGAACTGGTAGCCCGTTTTCGATCATAGTCAAATACGCATATGGGTGACCAGTGGGCATGACCTTGCTGATTTGTGTCCAAGGTGTGCCGCCCAACACAGTAGTTGCAACCTCCACAACTTGTGAGGGGGTTAAGCGGTATGGCTCGAATCTATGAGTATATCCCTGGTCAACACCAAACTTGAGTGCTGCAACCCAAGCCGGAAAGAGGGCCGGTGTTAAGAACAGAAACTCCTCCCAACTGTGGCGGTTCTGTTGTTCACGGCGCTCTAGATCACGGCTCGCAGTATCAATCACAGCATCACGATTAGTAAAGCATACTGACGTCTGCATTTTATAAGCCTGCCAGCGTTGCTCAGGTGGAGAGTGCCACCAAGATGTAAGGCGAGGAGTAATAAGCCGCCGAATTTCAGTGCCATATGCTTGCACTTGAAGATGTGGGTTTGTATATCGTCCAGCTTTGATCGGAACAGCCCCTGCAAACCAAGTATCTGGTGCACCTTCACGGATTCGTCCTGCATAGTGTTTCAGTTCGACCACACCAATGCCAGTTTCTGTGAGAATGACCAAATCGGCATTTGGGTGATGTAGATTGCTAACGACACAGTATGTTGCCGCTTCATGGTTGAATGCAACCCAAAGGCTTTTAATAAGCTCAATTGCAGATAGCGTTTCATGGCTATTATCTGGTGACCATGGTCGTCCAGCTGAATCGGAACTCACATAAGCAAATACAGGCATACTATTACTCCGAACTATGAGCGAGAGAAAATTTCATAGCAAACCAACTCAACATCTTCTGCCGTAATACCTGCAAATGTTGATGGCCGCTCGGTGGCGACATCTGAATAGAGTTCGTGTTCAACAGCAAACGTATCAAGATCGGCGATGAGCGTGTCAAGATCGTTCGTTTCCTGGTAGGTTTGCTGCAACCGTCGCAATTCAGAATCACGCTCAAAGGGTCGGAGTGGAGTCGATTGCAACATCGCCATCAGTTGTTGGATTAACTGTTGCCGCTCGGGGTTATCACCAATGGCACGCCCTTTTGTATTGATAAGGCGGCCATTATCTACTGCGAGTGCGTGGTAAAGTTTCAGATTTGTGCCAGCCATTGGCGGGCGTAGGCGTTGTGTGCCCTGTTGCCGCTGGATATCGGTGAGTACATGGCGCGTAGCCTGTTCTAAATATGTCCAAATTGTATGGTGTGGCACCATACGTGGTTCAGATGGCGGGCAAGCAAGCATCTGAAAGAGTTGGCGTCGATCACTTATCGCTGGTGTCTTCAGTGCACCGTCCATGGTTTCATAGAAACGCCAGAAATACCGGTCATGCGAGCGGAAAGCAAAGAAGATGCCATCTAGCTGTTGGTTGCCGCGCCCGCTATGAATACCCATTGGTATCTCACTGATAACGCTTTCGCCAATTTGTTGAATATACGCAATCAATGGCAAGCGCATGTCATCGCCACTGAACAATGCCTCTTCTTCGTCTTCGAGTTTAGCTAGAATCGTTTGGTCACGCATCCGCAGCCGTCGCAAGTCATCAAGGCTCTTCTCGTTCACAACTTCGCCGAGAATAGAGGCATCGTTGCCAAGATTACGCCCAATCGCTGCAATACGCGACTGAAGACGCCCTACTAAGCCAAGCAGTTGTTCAAGTTCGTCTTCTGGGAAGCAATTATAGATACGCAGTATGGGATGTGGTGAGCCAATCCGGTCAATGCGACCAGCACGCTGGATCATGCGAACAGGGTTCCAGTGCAAATCGTAGTTGATTAGCGCCCCTGCATCTTGAAGGTTTTGGCCTTCCGAAAGCACATCAGTTGAGATGAGGATATCGATAGTGTTGTTGATGCCGATAGCATTGTTTGCTTGTGGCGCGAAGCGCTGAATAACGGCTTTACGTTGGGCAGCATCGTGCCTTCCCGTGAGAAGCGCGATAGACGGATTACCGACTGTCCCGAGCCATGCCTGATCTTGGCACAACTGGTCATGCAGATAACGGGCTGTTTCTTCATAGTAGCTGAAGATCAGCAGCTTCTTGCCGAGCAATGGAGCCGTTTGTAGAGCACGCTTTAATTGTTCGAGCTTATCATCGTGTACTGCGCCAGACTGTGCGCGGTGGCGGATGATCTCGATACGCTCAATCATCCCATTAAAGATGGTTAGATCAGCTTCAAGCTTGCGTTCAAGTTCTGCGACATCGTAATCTTGAGCACGAGCGGTAGGCAGGCTACCAAGCAGTGTGGCAAGCGAGTTATTTATACCTTCATCACCTATATCGCCATCTTCGCTGCTACCAAGCAGTGCAGAGATGCGCCGATATGTGGCACTATCTAAGAGCCTACCGCGCTTTATGAGTGTCTCATAGAACATCCGCTGGAACTGTTGCTGGCGTCGTAGTGTTGATTCGAATGAGGCGATGCTACTTTCTAAACGCTTCAAGAATAGTGTCTTTAAAATACCAATAATCGCAGAGTTGCGATCAATCGTGGTTTGCTCCTGATTGCTTCGTTTGAATTGTTCAATGTTATAGGAAACGAGTGTCAGGCGCTCGATGTCATGCGCTATCGAAGAGTAAAAGCCAGCATATGTGCCGTCAAGATCATAGGTTATTGTTCCAAGGATTCGCTCTGGAAAGCGCACTTCCAGACCATTGATGAGCACACGCTCGCCTGCTTGCTGGCGACGCTGCACATCGCGGCGACTGCGACGAACGGTTGTCGCCTCAAGAAGATCGAATAGTTCACTATTGCCCTTATCAACACGGGCAAAGAAGCTGCGGAGATTGCCAATACCGATATCTCGGTAGTAATCTTCCTGCCCGCGTGTTAGCAGCATGATCTGGTGGTACAAATCCCAGATTGTGTTGTTAATTGGTGTCGCGGTAAGGAGCGCTACACGCTTGTGACGCTTGCCAGCCGCGAGCAATCTGAAGAGGTTTCGATAGCGTGTCGTGGCTGAGTTCCGGAAGTTATGGCTTTCATCAATCAAAACGAAATCGACGTTACGATACTCTTTCCAAGGGAAATCCTGACGCCCAATTTCTTCCATCGAAAGCACTGTCGCAGCAATCTGATAGTCGCGCAGCTTTGGTTCCCACACTGTTGTACGTAGTTGTGCTGGGCATATTATCAACCCACGGGGAATATTGCCACGCCGACGTTGACCAATCAGGTAGTGTTCAAGCAGCCCCAGACCAATAAAAGTCTTTCCTAGACCAACAGCATCGGCAACCAATACACCGTCGTAACGATCAAGCAATCGAATTGCCTCGTGCAAGCCTTCGCGTTGGAATTCGGCAAGCTCCAATCCACTTGTGCCCTCGTCCTCTGGTGTCAATCGCCCGCGGAAGTATTCATACAACGTCTTCATAAACACGTCATACGGTGTCCAGGGCCGATTGCCGAATTTTGATGCTTCGAGTGTAGCAATAAGATCAGGCTTATAATCGATACTCTGAACCCATTTTGGCTCGAACCAGTTGTGCAACAAGTCACGGGCAACTGCTTGCATGCTGTTAACGAGGTCGAGTTCGGCATTATTGCTAAGGCCAGAAGGAGTGAAGTTCGAGGAGCCAACAATAGCATAGTGGGGAAAGATGTATGCTTTGGCATGCAGAAAGGTGCGATTGAACAGGCGAACTTGTACACTTTCGCGGCATAAGAACGCAATGAGTTCTTCAATAATCTGCGCGTGGGTTGCATTGTATTGCAGATGCTCAAGATCGCCCTGGAGCTTTTGCTGGTAGTAGCGGCGCAGATCAACAAGATCATTCTGTGGCAGCACGATCTCGGGCTGACGGCCAAGCAAGAGCCGGAAGCGCTGTAGGCGCTGTAATGCTGGGCCAACGAGCTTCCAAACATTTGGCTCGAAATAGCCGCTGGCAATCGCAGCCTCAGTCTGCGCCATCTCAGTAATGAGTTGGCTTAGGACACTGCTGAGCTTGTGCTGATTGTTGTCAATGAAGTCAGGTGGGATGAATGGAGGCATAGTTTTGCTGCTTTAGAATCTAAGCCATTCCGTGCGGTCTATCCACTCCTCGGCTTCGCTTGCTTCCCAGTAGAGGTACAATTCGTTAGCAAGCGCACCGATTTGTGCATCCTTACCGACGACAAAGATCCCCCAATGCTGGAACCCGGCAACCGCGTGATCCGCAAGGTGCTTTGGCATACTTTTACGATTGTCAGTAACAAGCAGTCGCTGGGTTGCAGTAAGGTAGACCAACACGTCAGGGTCGAGTGTTCCAAACGACGGAGCGCCTTGATCGCCGACACGCAGCACATCAACGAATGGTTCGAGTCGTTGGATGGCACTCTTGAGCCGTGGCGAAAGGTTTTCATCGATGAGGTAACGCAACTTCATAGTTGGTATGTACGTTCGCGTTGGGCACGCAGTTCTTGCACGCGCAACGATGCAGGCGAGCGAGGTTCAGCAGCCCACGATTGGTAATCCGTTGCAAACTTGGCGTCAAGTCGTGCGATGTATGCATCAACATCGCCCTGATTCTGTAGGTAGTAGCTGATAATGACATAGATGGCCTTCAATTCCAGGCCAGGGAAATCCAACCCAATTTGTTCAGGGCTATAGCCTTCGTGGTAGCGCTGGATAATGTGCTCCAAGCCGATCCGATGGCCTTTGACCCGTATATCATCGTCAGCGACAATATCTAAATATTCATCTACCAACAGCGGGCGAATAGTGGTCAGTGGTGCAGTCATACGCTATCTCCCTTCGCATCTGAAGATCATACATCAGTATTATCTGCTGCATGATAGCGCAAATACCTACGCCTCGCCATCCCCATCATCGCCGTCGTCGGTTTCGCCCAGATCAGTTGGTGCAGCTGCGGCAATAGATCCCACAGCATTTGGTTCGATGCCATAGATTGCATACACCTGCGTATCAATCTCCTGCTCCCACGCAGCCACGCGTGCTATTGCTGGATTAGGTAGAGGGTGGCCGTGTGTCTGGAATTCGTTCAGAATGTGATCAACGAGATCGATGAGGGGTTGTTGTTCTGATAGTGGAATAACAGCAATAGGAAACGGCTTCCAATCCTCGGGGTATATGCGAAGTTTATTTCGTCGCCTAGTTGCAAGCCATTGTCGAGCAAACGAAGAGTTCATGATCGCAAGAAGATATTTTGTGCTGAAGTTCCGTGATAGAACCTCTAACTCTTCACGGTATACATCCGGATTAGGCTGGTGCAGCTTCACTTCCCCACGATATTTTGCTGTTTTCTGGATAGATTTATTCTGCACACCTACTAAGTCGCACCATCGCACAAACGACCAAGCTGAATGATTATGAGAGAGTTGGTGATTATCATATGCTACTCGGGTTTGATTACCAGCCAAGTCCATTGATATTAACTTTTCTGGCGCGTCATATAATTCGTTAAAAGTTATCCGTCGAAATAGTGCAGGTGCTCGTGACGTCCCGTATTCCAAATACCGGATGCGATCAAAAGACCAACGTACAATGTCTTTACCCTCGACGTAGGGCTTGGGGTGTTCATTATCTTGCACATCAACGACAAGATCTTCGGCTTTGAACAGCCCATGAGCCTGTTTTTCGTCAGCATGAATTACCATACCAACACTAATATAACAAACTTGTGCTAATAAAACGGTATCAACTGCAATTTGCACTGCTTGCTCATGTGTATAGCGAAAGCAATTTTGCTCAAGCTGTTGCTGTGGGTCAGTCGCCAAGATTTCCTGGTTTGTTTCAAACTCACGCGGTGTTTTGCCCCATCGTCGCACACGAACCGGGCTATCACTTATCGTAGGTTCTGTCTTGACGAAGTGAAGAATGCTATTCAAGACACCCACCCCTTCAAAAATAGGTATCTCTGAACAAAAATCGATCCGCATAACTCTGCTATGCTTCAAAAAGAATTCGTGCGATCTAAGCGTGTACTTGTTCGAATTATAAGCGTCAGGAATAATAAATATCAGCTGGCCGCTTGTGCGCAGCTTTTGAAAGGCGCGTTCGAGAAATGGAATGTAGAGATCCCATTTCTCAAACAATGTCGTATAGTCGCCACTCTTCAGCAGCATGGCTCGGTAGGTCTGCCAGCGCGCAATCGCCTCCTGGCGATCTCCTTCATGAGTAAGATGTTTGTACTGAGCATCAGCACGCACATACGGCGGGTTCGCCAACATGATATCGAAACCACCGCGCTGGAACACCTCCGAGAAATACAAATTCCAGGGAAAGATCGGACGACGTTGCTCCTTGGTGACTTGTCGCTCGATCTCGTCGATGACGTTGCGCTGGCCTTTGATCGCATCTAACTCCTTGGTATAGCGCTTTTCCCGCGCAGGAACAGCCCAATCGGTGCGTGCTAAAATATCGCGCTCCTTGCTATCCAGATCATCGCGCTGCTCACGCAACACCTTCAGTAGCAGATCACGCTCAATTGTGAGCAATCGTTCCTTCATGTTTCGGCGCTCGGCGCTCGTGCCTTCGAAGCCAAACAGATCGCGGCGCAACCGCTCGAACTCGGCCTGGAGCGCCGCACGGTCAGCGTTGAACACTATGCCGTGCTGGGTTGTGTTACGTTGCTCCTGCCCTTCCACAAGTGGTTTGCCATTAAGCTTTTCCACCAGCGAATCACCGACCATGATCTTGTAATCCAGGTTGGGCAGCGGCGGCGGGTTGTTACCATTAAAGTCGACGATCAGCGATAGCCATAGGCGGAGTCGAGCGATATTGACCGCAATTGGATCAGCATCGACACCATAAATATTCCGCTCAATAATATCGAGCTTATCTTCATACACACTGCGGGCATCATCATCACCGCGTACTAAAAGCTGCCGAAGTGCGAGTAGCTCGTGCAGCATGCCCAGCAGATACGCTCCACTTCCACATGCTGGATCGCAGATTGTTATATTTTGGAGCTCAGCAATCACATCAGTTCGTGTTGGTCTTGAAAGATCGCTGGCGTTGTGCTCGTCCACGAGCTTGGCAAGTGCGGCGGGCGAAACCCTAGGTAATCGCGATTGGAGCAAGCCCTTAAGCGCTTCGCGGCACATAAATGTAACGACCGGGCGGGGGGTGTAATAGCTGCCTGTTTCATGTCGTTCGGTGATCAATTCCTCGAACACTTTGCCAAGCATTTCTGGATCGAGCGAGACAGCAATATCTTCTGGCGTATCTTCCTCTACCGTAAATTCGTAGCGGTTAAAGAATGCAAGAATGCCACCGCTTTCGCCACCCCCGATGTCAAATGCGCCACTGCTATCGGGCGTGAAATAGCGATTGTCAAGTTGAACGCCGAGGGCGTTGGTGGAGCGCCAATCCAGTTCATAATCTTGCCCAACACCGACCTCAAATAGGCCACCATTAAGAAATGGCACATCGATTTGGCTCCAAACTGGGCCTTTATCGGGATCAGTATTTCGCTCATTCTCGGGCAATGCCAATGCCTTAAAGAACAAGGGAACAAGAAAATCTCGATAATAGTTATCCAATTGGCCGGATACAATGCCAAATTGACTGGTTAGAAATGCTTGATCGCCAGCCAGCCAGCCTTTTTTCTGTAGGAAGTAGAGAAACATCAAGCGGCTAAGTAGGCGCTGAACGAAACCCTCAACCTCATGGATATCGCTGAACTCAGCAATCATCGCATTATCTTTACGCACCGCAGTAACAAGTTCACGGAAAAGCCGAGCATACTGGCTGTAGAAGCGCTTAGTAGTGACTTCAACATTGAATGCATCCAATACCTTGGCATAGATTGCAGATGGCGATGGGAGCGGATGCGGCAAGGCCATATCGCGCATAACATCTAATGTGTGGCGTGTGGGCCGATCAATATCAACGGCAAGGCGCAGCAATCGCGGACAATCAGGGGCTGCACCACGTTGTGGAGCAATGAACAACAACTGTTCATAAATTAGCTCGCCGACCGTATTTTGAGCTGTCTTTGCTGCGACAAACAACCAATTGCCACCTCGCCGTAGGAGGTCGCGGCCAATAGATTGAAGCACGGTAGCAGATGAGTCATTCAACTCAAGCAGTATCACGCCAAAAGCATCTCCACCCAGATTGTAGTTTGTGATCCAGAACGCCTGCTCGATTGCTTTATATGACTGGGTGTACCATGATTGGTCAATTAGCAGTGGATCAGTACTAATTGGGTAACCCAATTTTGCGAATAGCTGACGCACTGCATCAACTGACCGAGAGCGCATCACATCGGTTACAGACAGTATCGTAGGAGCATCGGTACGGGAAGGTTTACCGATGTCATCGAACGACAGTTGCTCGCCTTCAGACCGTGGTACGGTTGTCGGAAGGCGAACAGGTAGTTGAACAAGGGTTGTCTGAATACTTATCAGTGCTTGATACACCTCGCGCACCGTCTGAAAACGCTGTGCAGGATCAGGCTGAAGCAGCTTCAGTACGAGATCATCAAGCTGTGGTGGAATATTCCAATCCGGGTTAGTGAAACTTGGTGGTTCAGGTAAACGCTGCTTAGCAGCGATAAGCTCATCATTATCTAGCGCCTGGTAGTATGCTTGTGGGAGGGTCAGCGTCTGTCCTAGTACCTGCCAAAAGATCAATCCCAGGGAATAAAGATCACTTCGCACATCAGTGGATGATGTATCGCGGATCTGTTCTGGTGATGCATACAGCATGGTGCCAAACACCGTACCAGCAGTTGTTTCGACGCCAAACGGCGCGTCTGGCAGTTGTGCAATGCCAAAATCACCAATCTTAGCTAACTGCCTTATTTGACCTGTGGGTCCGAGTTGTTCCTCTACGAAGATATTATGCGGTTTCAGATCGCGATGCACGATTCCCTTGTCATGGATTACAATCAGCCCTTGAACAACCTGAAGGAAAATATCAAGAGCAGAGAGTAGATCAGTTGGAAAGGCTCTGTCTAGGCTAGTACCAGACATAAGTTCCATAAAAATAGCAAGCATTTCACGGCCATGCTCATCGACTCCCCATGTCTTGGCGTTATATATAGTGATGACGTTTGGATGAGTGAATCGTGCTGCTGTTCTAGCTTCTTGGGCAAAGCGCTTCCGCCAAAACTCTGGAGTGCGCTTGCGAATAAACTTAATGGCCTCATGGCGATCTAGGTTTTTGTTCTGCGCCCGCCATACCACGCCCATGCCACCTTCACCAATTTGTTCTTCAAGAATATAATCATCAAGGACATGTAGTCCCGCAAAGAGACCGAGATCTTGAGAAATAGATTGGTGCTTGGCCATAGAGATGACTCCTGGACAACATAGCAAAGACAACAAAATAGATATACCACCAGTGTTGGCAGTATATCAGATTCTGTTAGTGGCTCCAACCCGCTGACGCAGTGAGGATGTGCCGTATTCTTTTGGAATGGTCGGGTGCGAACCTATATGTCCGCCAACCATTGCGGATCCGTGCGGGCCGACACGTGGGTTATGGCCCATACGCGTGGACGCCTGGCAGACCGCCGCAGAAGTTTACGTCACACCACTCAGTGGGCATGGAACTGGTGAAGAATATAGCCAGCATCCCACATCAACGCGTGGTAGCTATCGCCCGATCTGGCTGGATGTGCATGCGCTAGCAAACTACGATATTCGGCCACAAGCCCTGGCATGCGCGCTTGCCGATGGGACACTTCAGCGAATAACCCAACCACTCCATATTCAGGAACCACAGCTCCGCGAGGCAATCCCCGCAGATGCCGATATATTGCGCGATCTGCTGATCCAGTCCTTCATTGAGTATGAAGGGCGGCTCGATCCACCCACAGGCGTGTATGCCGAGACAGTTGCTTCGCTGGCGAAGAAGCTCAACGATGGTGGCGCGCTTGTGGGTGAAATCGGCGGGATCGCTGTGGGATGCATCTTCTACGCACCAAAGGATGGCTATCTGTATGTTGGCCGACTGGCCGTTATCCCTGCATATCGGCATCGGAACATCGCAACGCTGCTGCTCGATGCTGCCGAACAGCGTGCCCGCGATCTCGGCTT